>NZ_JACEOL010000071.1 GCF_013868055.1 Thermoactinomyces mirandus
GTTGAAATTCTCTGGATGTGTTGGTTCTGAACATAGTGAAACCTTCCTTCGGAATGCTTTTTTGTTTCAATTCAACAAAAAAAGGCTGTTGACCTTCTTTTGTCAACAGCCTCAGGAGTCGGGATGACCCGACTCCTTTTTGATTGGTTATTTCAATTTACTTAGGAATTCTTTCATAAACCCGGGCAGATCCGGCCACGCATGAGCGGAAACCAGATTGCCATCTACATGAAGGGGATTACTTACATATTGTGCGCCTGTGCTTTCTACTTCCGGTTTGCAGGTTGTAAAGGCGGTCATGGACAGATTTTTTACGGAATCGGGAATGACACTGAACACAAGGGCTGCATGGCAGATGGCTCCCACCGGTTTGTTATGTTCAAAGAAGTGGCTGACAATGGCAGGAACTTCTTTTTCCATGCGAATATATTCAGGAGCCCGTCCTCCGGGAATAATCATGCCGTCATATTCGGCGGGATTGATTTCCGAAAAGGCGGCATGCGCTTCCAGACCGTAACCCAATTTCTCAGTAAATGTTTCCATTTTAGGGACAAAATCATGGATCACTGTCTGGATTTTTTTCCGGGTAGGAGAAGCAATCGTGACCTCATGTTCTTCTTCCAGCAAGCGATAATAGGGATAAAAAACTTCCAGAGCTTCGACGGCATCCCCGGTCAAAATCAAAACCTTCGCCATGTCAAATCCCTCCATCCTTTGATATTGAAGCTGTTTAATATTCATTTTCCCTCTTTTCTGCCGGTTATCCTGTCTGCCAAAAAAATTTTCCCAGTTGCAGCACGCCATAGCCCGTACCGGCCTCTAACGCAATGGACGGGATTTTCCCCAGGGCGGTTGAACTGAGAAAAAGGAGAAACGGTACGGATGCCAGCGCTGCAAGGAGATTTATGGCACCTGTCGGGATCCATGGAATCAGTCTGGCTATAACCAAAAGCAGCCATTGCCGGCAAAGCGGCTGATGATGAAGGGATTTCAGCCATTGCCAGCGATCCGGATCGTTGATATGGATGGCGCGAAGTCCCTTGCGATAGAGAATATATGCGGCCACTGCACCCAGGATTTCGCCCAGCCAGGATAAGATCCCGCCCCATAAAGGCCCCCAGATCAACACATTGGTTGTGGTGATAAAGACAGACGGGATAAAGCCGATCAGGTTTACGATCGTATTCACCAGTAAATTAAGCGGGATGGCCCATATTCCAAGTTCCAGCATGATTTTAACCCAGGTTTCTTCCATTTAAGGCCTCCATAAACATAGATATGTACATTATAACGGTCCGTAAGCTCTCTCTCAAAATCAGCAACTGCCCGTCAGAAACTTGTGATTGCCGGCGGATTTTCAGGACTTCGTTTTGTCTCCGCTCTGCATATTTCTATATTGTCGCAAAAATCTGAAGCCACCCGTGTGCCGGGCGGCTTCCGTCAATTTCGCAGCACTCTGAGGGCAGCGGCCGATTTTCGGGCAAAAGTGATCGGATTTTCAACCGATTCAAAATGAATGTAAAATAACCGGGGGTGTTCAAATAACCAGTGGTTGTGAAGTGCCGTTACGATAATCCCCCGTTTGCGCAATTCGGATATAAACGGGTTAATTTCTCTTTGCAAAATAACCGTTTCTCCTAGATTGAGTGCCCGTCCCCGCCGATCGATGTTTTCAAAGGTGAAGAAGGTGGGCAGTACCAAAGGAGACCGCGAACGTCGTCCCAATATGGTTACATTGATATTTCTGAACTTTTGGATCAGGCATACGCCATTCACGACACTGGGCTGTCCTCCCACAATCCTTCCGAACTGGCGACATAATCTTTCCAGAGCGGCAGACAAAGAAACCCCCTCCTTTTGTGTTCATTCGATACAGATTATGCGAGCAAGGGAAAAGAGGAAGGGTCTGTACCCACCGTAGGAAATATTTTTGAGGGAAAAGGACATAATTTTCAGTGCAGCTTCGAATGAATAGATAAGTGTGACTCCTATTAAATCTCTTTACTTCCCGATTGAAAGGGAGCAACAAGTTTGCCGGGGCAGTTTGCCCTGGTTTTTTTGTCTTTGGAAACAGATTTGCTTTTTTGTTTGTGTTATGGTAGACTTTATAAGTCTTCAGGAGTTTAAGAAAATATATGGGAAGTTCATAATTCACATATTTTCAGGAATTATCGTCTTCTTCATTTATTGCGGTAAATCCTGAAAATATGTGAATTTTTATTTACTCATGTAAATAGGAGAAGCATATAAATTTATTTATTATGGAGGTTTGCCCAATGAAAACAAAGGGTACCGTAAAATGGTTCAATGCTGAGAAAGGTTTTGGATTTATCCAGGTTGCCGAAGGAAACGATGTATTCGTTCACTTTAGTGCCATTCAGGGCGAAGGATTCAAAACACTGGAAGAAGGACAACGCGTGGAGTTTACCATCGTGGAAGGCAATCGTGGTCCGCAAGCAGAAAACGTGATTAAACTCTGAAAAATGAATTGATACTCTGAAATGAAAATCATTTCTTGTTAATGGAAAAGCTTAAAGAATTTCTTAGAAAAAGATTGACGAAAATGGTTTTCCGTATTTATAATAGAGTCAATTCAATCAAAATCAACTTTTCTTATCCGATTTTACTCTTATCCAGAGTGGCTGAGGGACTGGCCCTATGAAGCCCGGCAACCCCGGTGAGATACCGGAAGGTGCCAATTCCTGTAGAAACCTGACTGGGTTTCTAAGAGATAGGAGAGGAATTCGATCAAAGACCTCTTCTCTGGATCGGGGAAGAGGTTTTCTTCATTACAAGGAGGAAAAGCCATGAGTGAATCCAGGAACTATCGGAGTGAAACAATAGCCGTACATGGAGGACAAGTACCTGATCCTGCCACGAATTCGCGTGCTGTCCCCATTTACCAGACGACATCTTATGTGTTTAACAGTACCGAACATGCTGCCAATTTGTTTGGATTAAAAGAGCCTGGCAACATTTATACCCGGATTATGAACCCGACCCAGGATGTGTTTGAAAAAAGAGTAGCCGAACTGGAAGGTGGAGTGGGAGCACTGGCAACCAGTTCCGGTTCGGCAGCGATTACCTATGCAATTCTCAATATTGCAAAAACGGGCGATGAAATCGTTTCTTCCAGCGCATTATATGGTGGTACATTTAATCTTTTTAATCATACTCTTCCGAAATTGGGCATTAAAGTGAAATTTGTCGACCAGTCCGATCCGGATAATTTCCGTAAAGCAATCACTGACAAAACCAAAGCCGTTTATGCGGAGACTATCGGAAATCCCCAGATTGATGTTCTGGATATCGAAGCGGTTGCCGGAGTTGCCCATGAGCATGGCATTCCGCTGATTATCGACAATACCTTTGCTTCTCCATATTTGTGCCGGCCTTTTGAATTTGGGGCAGATATTGTCGTTCACTCCGCCACCAAATTTATTGGCGGCCATGGAAACAGCATTGGCGGAGTCATTGTCGACTCCGGAAAATTTGACTGGGCCAACGGAAAGTTCCCGGAATTTACCGAACCGGATCCCAGTTATCATGGTGTATGTTATACAGAAGATTTGGGTCCGTTAGCCTATATTACAAAAGTCCGCGTTCAGCTGCTTCGGGACACGGGAGCGGCCATCTCGCCATTTAACGCCTTTTTGTTCCTGCAGGGCTTGGAAACATTGCATCTCCGTATGGAACGGCATAGCGAAAATGCGCTTCAAGCGGCCAAATACCTGGATGAACATGAACTGGTGGAATGGGTAAATCATCCTGGTTTGCCAAATGCCCGTACCTATGATCTGGCTCAGAAATATTTGCCTAAAGGCCAGGGGGCGATTTTCACCTTTGGAATCAAGGGCGGTCTGGAAGCCGGCAAGAAATTTATTGAAAGCCTGCAACTATTCTCCCATCTGGCAAACGTCGGGGACGCCAAATCACTGGTAATCCATCCGGCCAGCACCACACATCAGCAGTTGTCGGAGGAGGAACAGATCCGTGCAGGAGTACGTCCGGAACTTGTCCGTTTGTCTGTCGGAATTGAAGCGATTGAGGATATTATCCAGGATCTTGATCAGGCATTGAAAAAAAGCCAGCAGTAATCATTCAGGGAAGGGCCCTCTGCTTATACAAAAGAGGGATTTGGACGATAAAAAAATTAAAATGAAAGGCGATTTTCAAAAACTTCGTTTTGCCTCCGCCTGCAAAGAAGCAGCGGGATGTTTGCTGCACTCAATTTCGTTTTGTGGCGTTTTTGAAGCCACTCCGCTCTGAAAATTGCTTCCTTACTCCTTTGCATTAGCTCAAACACTCTCCAGTTATGATGGAGAGTGTTTTTTTGGGTGACTTATTTAATCATGGCAACAACTCAATGGACAAAATAGCTTTTTCTTCAAATTGAACCACTTTGTGTAAGCACATTACAATAAAAATAGAAAAGGAGCAACAAAATATATCAGGCAGACTCTGAATTAGAGAGGAGTAAAGAGTATGGAACAAAATCTGGCAGGTTCCGGACTGAAAGTAAAGGTTCAACGCTTTGGCGGCTATTTAAGCGGAATGATCATGCCGAATATCGGGACCTTTATTGCATGGGGGTTGATTACGGCCCTTTTTATCCCCACAGGATGGTATCCCAATGAAGATTTGGCCGAACTGGTCGATCCGATGATCAAATTTTTGCTGCCGATTTTAATTGGATTTTCAGGCGGTCGGCTTGTATATGATTTAAGGGGTGGAATTGTCGGAGCGACAGCCACCATGGGGGTCATTGTTGGTTCAGACGCCCCCATGTTCCTGGGAGCCATGGTGATGGGACCCCTGGGCGGCTGGTGTATCAAGAAATGGGATCAGGCAGTCCAGGGAAAAATCAGGCAAGGCTTCGAAATGCTGGTAAACAATTTTTCTGCCGGTATTATCGCAGGTTTGCTGACAATATTGGCTTTCAAAGCGATTGGCCCGGTTGTTTTAACGTTGAACAACGTTCTTGCAGCGGGAGTACAAGCCATCATTGATGCTCATTTGTTACCGCTTGCCAGCCTGTTTATTGAACCGGCCAAAGTCCTGTTTTTGAATAACGCCATTAACCACGGCATCTTAAGCCCGATCGGAATTGAACAGGTTTCCGAACAGGGAAAATCAATCCTTTTTCTGTTGGAGACCAACCCGGGACCGGGGCTTGGGATTTTGCTGGCTTACATGCTGTTCGGGAAAGGAACGGCCAAACAATCTGCTTCGGGTGCGGCCATTATCCATTTCCTGGGAGGAATTCATGAAATTTATTTCCCTTATATCCTGATGAAACCGTTTTTAGTTTTGGCTGCCATGGCTGGAGGTGCTTGCGGAGTCTTTACCCTGTTATTGTTCGATGCCGGACTGATTGCAGTACCGTCTCCGGGCAGCATTTTCTCACTGATTGCCATGACACCAAAGGGGCATTATCTTGGGGTTCTGTCCGGAGTAATTGTCGCAACGGCGGTATCCTTTATCATTGCGTCCCTCATTCTGAAATCATCGAAGTCCTCTGAAGAAGCAGATTTGATCAAAGCAGTTGAAAAAACATCTGCGTTGAAAGGAAAAGAAGGGAAAGCAGCCCGGTTGATCCAAACCGAATCCGGACAGGAACAAAAAGCAGATCCGGAAAAATCGCTCAAGGATGTGAAAAAAATCATTTTCGCCTGTGATGCAGGGATGGGATCCAGTGCCATGGGTGCTTCCATCTTGCGGAACAAAGTGCAAAAAGCCGGACTTGATCTTGTTGTGGCCAACACATCGATTAATGACTTGCCGGCGGATGCGGATATTGTCGTTACACACAAGGATTTGACAGACCGGGCAAAAGCCAAGCTGCCGGATGCTTATCATATTTCGGTTGATAACTTTTTAAGCAGCCCGAAATACGATGAGCTGGTGGAAAAATTGAAAAACAGGGAATGAAGCAGGAAGTTTGGCCAAAAGATAACAATGATCTGATCGGAAACATCGTTTTTAAAATGGAGTGGGCACTATGTATATTACTGCCAGAGAAAGGCTTATTCTGGAAACGCTGTTATCCGCAACAGAAAAGGTAACCGTGCAAAATCTGGCCAAAGAGTTGGATGTCAGTGTACGTACGATTCACAGAGACCTGAAAGAAATCGAACGGCTCCTCAAGGATTTTCGATTGCGCTTGCTCAAGAAACCGGGAGTCGGAATCCGTCTGGCAGGGGAGCAGGAGCGGATTGAGGAACTGATATCGGTTCTTTTTCAACAGTCACATCAGGATTTTACGCCAGGTGAACGGCAAACCATGATTCTTTGTTCACTTCTGGAAGCCAAAGATCCGGTAAAACTTGTTGCTCTCGCCAATGATTTGCATGTAACGATGGCGACCATCAGCAATGATCTGACAAAACTTGAGGATGAGCTGAAAAAATTTGACTTGTCGCTTGTTCGGAAACGCGGTTATGGTGTGGAAATTATCGGCAGTGAATCGGCAAAACGGAAAGCAATGAGGATCGCAGAGAACGTTGACGAGGTTCAATTTCTGTCCCTGATCAGGGAAAACATCCAGAACAAGACGAGACGGGCAACGGAACTGGTCTCAGAAAGGTTGCTGGGCCTGATTGAAAAGAAAAAGCTGCTGCTGGTAGAAAAAGTTGTGGACGAGATGAACCGGAAGTTGCCTTATTCTCTGGCGGACAGTGCCTACATCGGTCTGGTGGTTCACCTGACATTGGCTATTGAGCGGATCATGCAGGGAGAAAATATCGAAATCGACCCGACTTATTTGCGTGGATTGCAAAACTCCTACGAATATGAAATGGCAAAAAAGGTGGCCGATCAATTGGCCACTGTGTTTCATGTTGATATTCCTAAAGCGGAAATCGGATATATCACCATGCATTTGCAAGGTGCAAAACTGAGGCAGGATCGGGAATATCCCATTGAAGAGGAACGATATCCATTAGCGATCAAGGCCAAAAAACTGATTCATTATGTGGAAAAAGAATTGAATTGCAAATTGTTAAATCAGGCATCCCTGTTTCAGGGACTGCTTACCCATTTAAAACCGGCCCTTTACCGCATACAGCGGAATATGGGGATCAGTAATCCAATGCTGGCAAAGATCAAGGAAGATTACGGCCAGTTGTTTGATGTGGTGAAAAAAGGCACAGAAGCTATCTTTAAGAATGTGTCTGTTCCTGATGAAGAAATCGGCTATCTGGTCATGCATTTTGGGTCAGCCTTGTTAAGGGATCAGTACAGCAAGGGCCTGAAGGCATTGATTATATGTTCCAGCGGGATTGGAACCTCGAAAATGCTGGCTACCCGGATCAGGCAGGAAATTCCGGAAATAAAAAAACTGACCATATTATCGGCTTTTCAACTTCATCAGGTCAATCCTGATGAATTCGACCTGATTATTTCGACGATCCCGCTGCCCAATTTGCAGGCAGATTATCTGGTGGCCAGTCCGATGCTGAGCAAAGAAGAAGCAGAAAAGATTCGAACCTATATCCAGGAAAAGATCAAGGATTACTCCCCGCATAAACCATTCAAGGGTCAAAAAAGGGTTCCCTCCCGCAAGACGGGTCAAACGCTGGAAAACCTGCAAAAAATACAGCGATATACAGAAGCGATGATTCAGGTGCTTGAAGGGTTTCATGTTTCTTTGTCAAAAGATGTGGAGACGATCCGTGAGGGATTGGAAGAAGCCTGTTTCCATTTATGGAACCGGGGGGTGATCCGGGAGCAAGAGAAGGTGCTCCATGCTTTGCTGGAACGGGAGCATCATGGCGGGCTGGGAATTCCCGATACCCGTCTGGCCCTGTTTCATACCCGGAGCGATCAGGTGATCCGTCCGTCCTTTACTGTTTACCGCCTGAAAAAACCTTTACCCGTCAAAGCAATGGATCAGTCGGAAATAAAGGCGGCCAGCCTGATGTTATTACTGGCTCCCCTTGATTATTCCAGGCAGGGATTGGAGGTCCTGAGTTATATCAGTTCCATCCTGATTGAAAATGAAGAAAGCATCTCCCTGTTTGAGTCAGGAAATGCCAGGTCTATTTACGCTTACCTTTCGGCACGGTTTGAATCATTTTTTCATGAAAAAATCAGTGAGTTGAGGAGTGTCTAGTATGGCGTTACCAGTTTTAGCCCCGGAAAATATCCTTTTTGACGCAAAAGTGGCCAACAAGGAAGAAGCAATCCGGTTAACCGGAAAATTGCTTGTTGAACGGGGCTGCGTTGAACCGGAGTATGTCGACAAGATGTTGGAAAGGGAACAATTGACTTCAACCTACATGGGAAATTATGTTGCGATTCCCCATGGTACCGAAGAGGCCAAACAAAACGTCAAGGAATCCGGGATTGTCATTATCCAGGTTCCTGACGGAGTCGATTTCGGGAATGGAAATATGGTGAAACTGTTGATTGGAATTGCCGGAAAAGGCAATGATCATTTGGAGGTTTTGTCCAAAATCGCCATCATTATCTCTGATGAAGCCAATGTGCTGAAAATCGTCCAATCTTCCTCTGCAGAAGAAATCATGTCCATATTTGAAGGGGTTGACTAATATGCTGGCTGTTCATTTCGGAGCAGGAAATATAGGCAGGGGGTTTATTGGAAGCCTGTTGCATCAATCCGGTTATGAAGTCTGTTTTGTGGACGTAAACCAGGAGATCGTGGATCTGTTGAATCAGAAACAAGCATATAAAATCGGGTATGCCGATGATTCCAAAAAAGAAATGACCGTTACAAATATACGCGCCATATCCAGCCAGACCCATCCGGAACAGGTGGTATCGGCGATTGCAGAAGCAGATATGGTCACGACCGCGGTCGGACCCAATGTGTTGCCGCTTATTGCCGGACTCATCGCCAAAGGGCTTGCCAAACGGGTGCAAATCTCGGACAAGCCTTTAAACATCATTGCTTGCGAAAACATGATCGGTGGAAGTTCCTTGTTGAAAGAAAAGGTTTATGAACAATTGAATGAAAGTGAAAAAGAAGCATGTGAGAATATGATCGGCTTTCCTGACGCGGCTGTTGATCGCATTGTCCCCAACCAGTCCCATCAGGATCGGTTAATGGTCGTTGTCGAACCATTTTATGAATGGGTGGTTGACCGTACCGGCATGGTCGGGAAAGTCCGCGTTCAGGGCATGACATTGGTGGATGATTTAAAGCCCTATATTGAAAGAAAGCTGTATACCGTAAATACCGGACACGTCGTGGCGGCATATCTGGGTTATCAGGCTGGCTTTAAAACGATCAATGAGGTAATGGCCAATCCGACAATCAGGGACCATGTCAGAAACACCCTTGAGGAAACGGGGCAGTTATTGATCAACAAGCATGATTTTCAGGATCAGGAGCATCAAAAATATATCGAAAAAATCATCCAGCGTTTCTCCAATCCTCATATTTCTGATGAAGTGACAAGAGTGGGCCGTTCCCCGATCCGAAAACTGGGCCCCAATGACCGGCTGGTCAGCCCCGCCCGGCAATATATGAAATATGTCGGAAAACAGCCGGTTTATCTGGCCAAGGCCATTGCCGCCGCGCTTCTGTACGATTTTGAACAGGACCCGGATGCCGTTACTATTCAGAAGAACATTCGGCAAGACGGACTGGAGTCAACGATTCAACATTATACACAAATCCCGTCCGACAGTGACCTGATGAAGCTGATTATACAGCAATATCACCAGTTTTCACTGTAAGACGAAAAAGCCCTTTTTTCGGGCTTTTTTTATTGACAGTCGGTAATTTCAGTCGTCGGGACCCGTCCCTGATTCCTGTTCACCGGAAATTCGCCAGTTGAAGGATTTAACCAACAAATTGTCGCAATAAACGGTTAAACTTGTGCCGCTCTTCCCAGAAAGGACCATGACCGCTGGTTTTAAACGGGACAAGCTGTGAATTTGCTATTTTTTGATTCAGTTCCCGTGACTCTATACTGACAAAATACCCCATAACGATTCCTCCGCTTCACAAAAGTGGCATCAACAACAAGATACTCACCTGTATTTTGATTGGTGAGTATTTACCCGGTCTGGTTCAATTTTCTTGTGTGATTCCCGATTTGTCCTGATTCGTTTGTGGTAGTGGTTCCGCTTTGTTTTCCGGATTGCCTTGTTGCGGGGAGGAACGCTGTTTTGCAGGGGGTGTCGATTGCTCCGCTGATTTTTTTATCTGTGAATTCATCATCTGCTTCATCATTTTTTCCATTTCGGCCTGCATGGCGGGGTCTTTCATCAGCTCCATCATAAAGGCTACCAGCTGAGGGCGCATTTCGGGATCGCCGGCTACTGCTTTCAGGCTTTTTAACTGGTTTTTCAACATTCGCTTTTTGGAAGACGGGCTTTTCATCATCCGGTCCTGTACATCCAGGGTGTAATCAAGCACCATCGAAGTAACAGCCGGGTCATTCAGCGCCAGGTAATGCTCATCCATTCCTTTTTTGAGCAACAGGCTTCTTGTCTGTTTCTCTTTCATGGCCTCATCTCTTGCCTGTTGCAATGTCCGGATCAGCTGGTTTCTTTTTTCCGGGGATTCCTTGATTTTTCGGAAAGTTTCCAGATTGGTCTCAAGCAGGCGATCCTGCATATCCCCTGGAGTATTCAGTGTTTTGCGGGTCAAATGGATATTCATGTCGGCCATTTGCGAAAACAGGCCCGGATCACTGAACATTCCCTTTTGTTCCCTCAGATTCTGGGTCAACATTTCTTTGCGCAAGTTGCTGTCCTGTTGCATGGTCAATTCCCTGCCCTTCAGGAACGCGCGTTGCACCTGTGAATTCATCGCCAATTTCCGGGTCATGTTTTGCATCTTTTCAGTGCCGAATTGTTGGGAACCGCTTTTCCCGGAACACGCAACAGCCGCCAACAGGAAAACCAGAAAAATCAAATGCCAGTGTCTTTTGCCATTCATCCGCATTAATCCTTTCTCTGTTATTTTCACAAGTATTTTATCCTGTAATGAATCAAGTGATTCAGGCTGGAAGCTGCTGACACCTGGTATCATTTATGTGGCAGTCCCGGAGACAGGATTCTAAAGAACCGTTTCCATTCATAAAATTTAGCATCTCTTTGCCAAAGGAGTGATCGGATGTGTATAACCAGGCAGATGCCCGTTCATTTGAGCAGCGTTTTTGGCTGTCGGTTTTAAAGGATCACTGCCAGTTTATTTATGATTCTCTTTCTCCGGGCGAAACGCGGGAAATTAAAACGGCCTCTTCTCTTTACCGGATTTTTTCACAGCTTGCGGAAGGACCGGAAACCGCCGACATGGAGGAGTGCAGGAAAGCAGCCGGTCAATTGAGAGAGTTCAAATTGCACCTGTTACGGCGACTCCTGACCGGTCCGTTTGCTTTTCATCTTCCTCCAACATTTGTTAATCACATGGTTAATGAACTGGATGAATATTTGCGGATTTTAAAATATCTTCAGGGAGGTGAAACACCCCCGCCTCTCCATCCCCTGCATCATCACCTGTTATGGCTGCCTGATGCCGCCGGCCATGCGGAAGGGTTGCAAATTAATACAGATGGTGTAGAGAAGAAAGCAAAGAAAAAATTGCTTTATTTCATGAAAACGTTTGAAGATTTCTATATAAAAGCGGTTGAATTGACTGGATATTTGCGTACCCGATTGCAAAGTTTTCCCGCTCTTGCCCGTTTCAACAAAGAAGTGGAACTGGAAATCATCCTGTTTCAAGGCTTTTTGAAAGAATTGGAGCAAATGGGCTTTACCCGGGAACTGTTGGGGACACTCATGCCGTTAATGCCTGACCATATGTATCGCGAAGAGTGCTATTATCTTCATAAACTGACCCAGTGTTCTGCCATTAAACCACCGGAGTGTTCCCCTTTTCCCAAATCTTGAAAATGCTTTTTTCAATGATGAAAAGTGTCAGATAATCAAGCAAAAATTCATCTCTTCATCAAAAAAATACACCTTGGATTAATCAGGATCACAGGCGTGTTTTACTTCACATTGCCACATCAATCTGAGCAGTATACTGTTAGCAATTGTATATTGCTGGAAGTTCAAGTAACCGGTAATAATCAAGCGCTGTTTTTATTAAAAGACCTGGGAATTATACAGCTTTGTCGAGATTTTTGGTACCTATTGATAACCAATGAATCAAGTTATATCAAACCATCATTGACGTTATCGTTTATAAAAGAGAAGATGATAATTGGAAAGAAGTGAATTATCTAGCCGGGACTAAAGGTAACAAGCCGGCCATTTGATTGGAACAGGGATGAAGGTAACCCCCCTGTTTATGGGGGGTTGTGTTCGTTGCGGTTTTCAATATGAAAATATGATTGGATTGCAAGCATTGCTTTTAATGTAGTTTACAAAAAAGGTTGACACATATGCCTCTTCCTTTTTCCTGTCTTATTACCACTGATGGTACACAGAAAACAGGGTGGGCTATTTGAATTTGTTGTTGATGTGATGGCAACTGATATGATCGGCGCCAATGTTGGAAGCAATGATATAAAATTATTTTAAAGTAAATGAAATGGTTGGTGGTTCCTGACATTACTTGATATTACATTGGCTCAGGAGAAATGCCCCATAGAATCAGATGTGCCGGTATTATGACACCAATGGTGTACAGAATCTACGGCTCAATCATATAGAGGGAGAGAAAACCATGAAGTTTGATTTACATACGCATCACGATCGGTGTGGCCACGCAATCGGATCCATGGAAGATTATATTAAAGCGGCTGTCAGTTATGGTCTTCAAGCAATCGGCGTTTCAGATCATTCCCCGTTTTTTGCAAGTCAGGAAGACCGGGCAAAGCCCCGGATTGCCATGGCAAAAAGCGAGTTCTCCAACTATGTGCAGGAAGTTTTGAAGCTGAAAGAGATCTATCAGGATCAAATAGAGGTATTATTGGGTGTGGAGTCGGATTTTTTCCCCGGACAGATCGGTCTCTATCAAAGGCAATTTGAAAAATACCCTTTTGACTATATCATCGGGTCGGTTCATTATACCGGCGGCATGAGAAGTATATTTCTGAAGGAGAACTGGGAAGGCCTGAGCGAAACGGATTATTTGCGGGAAAAGGAGGCCTATTATTCTTTGGTACAGGAAGCAGCCAAAAGCAAAGCGTTTGACATTCTCGGCCATATCGACGCAATCAAGGCACGATGCCCTCATTTCTCACAAGTCAAAACGGACATCGTGGATCAGACCTTAAAGATGATTGCAGATTGCGATACAGTGATCGAAGTAAACACTTCCGGAAAGACAAAAGATTGCGGCGGGTGGTATCCGGCAGGTGAAATTCTGGAAAGGGCCTGTTTTTATGGCGTAAAGGTAACCTTTGGCTCCGATGCGCATGAACCGGAACGTGTGGCGGATGACTGGGAAAAAGTAAGGCAATTTTTAAAGAATGTCGGTTATAAAGAGTGGGCCATTTTCAGGAAAAGGAAAAGGAAATTTCTCCCATTATAATAAAAAGTCCGGTTTTATATGTTTTTCTGTGGTCTGTGACTCTCTTGTGAAAAGAGAGTTTTTTTATTGTTACCAATATAAAACTGGTTTTTTATTGAAAATCGACATGAAAATATATTTCTTCTCGAATATATATAGAGGAGGAAAATGTTCAAGAAGGGTGGGGAAAAGGGTGGATGAGGCTGAGATCACCCCGAAAATTCTGGACGTCCAAAAAAACCATTCAAACAAAACAAGAAACAATCTTCTCTATGAATTGAGAGGAAAAGCTTACGAGATTACTAAAAAACATTGTTTGAGGTATGGTCGTAACCCTACCAAAGAAGAATATGCCGTTGCTTTGGATGGATTGAATGAAGCAATCGATCACTTCAATATAGAAAAAAGTTCCAATTTTGAAGCTTTCGCCAAAAAAGTAATTACGTTCAGATTAATCGACTACTTCAGGGAAGAAAAGGAAAGCAGAAATTGCGTTTCGATTGACAACGAGAAAATCACGTTTATTTCTGATTACAGATTGGCTGCAGAATTTCAAAACCAGCAAATCTGGAATGATTTGGCTGAAAAAAGGCGGGAGGAATTGTTAAGGTTTATTGAGATGATTGGCAGACTTGGATATACATGGGTTGACATTATGGAAAACAGGCCGCAACACAGGGACAGTATAAAATCCCTTCAAAAGATTGCACTTTACATTGTGAATCTCGGCCTTGGAGAATGTTTCCTGAAGGAAAACCCGTGTTCGAGAAAATTAAAAAGAATGATCGGAAAAGAGGTGCAGCGAAGGACTTTGACAAGATACCGACCCTATTTATGTGCTTTGATCATTGTTTCGATTTATGATTTTCCATTGCTGAGAGATTATCTCGATTTTTTCAGAAAGGAGGTGAAACTGTATGAGTGAAAACAAAAAGATCCAAAAAGGCCTTGTTGTTGATGTCCTGGCAAAGGAACGGAAAGTCATTGTCCTCATGCCTGACGGGGACATACAAAAAGTAAAGCCAAATCGGCGCTATGAAATTGGGGAAGAGATCTCATTCAAACAGGAGATTGTAATCAGAAAAGTCCTGAATTGGGGCAGAGTGATCCGTTATGCGTCTGCGTTAAGCCTTGTGCTTATATTGGTATTTGCAAACAGCCTTTTTTCTATATGGAATTCGGATCATCCCAAGGATGTGTATGCGGAGATATTTATCGAGTCAAAATCCGATGCGCAGGTAAAATTGAATAAAGAACAGGAAGTTGTTGAAGCGAATCCTTTGAACAAGCCTGGGGCCAGAGTGATCGATAACCTGGATCATCCTGAAGGTGAACCGGTCGGTGATTTTATCGATGACTACTTTGAAGAAATGAAAAAGCAAGGCTACATCGGTCCAGAGGACAAAGCCATCATTTCCGTTGTTTCTGATGATCATATCAAAATAAGGGATGAGATTCTCAGGAATGTAAAAGAAGCCATAAACCAAAGCAACTTTATCAAATCAAACGAAATTGAAGTGTTAACCGTTTCCATCCCCTATCAGACTGCTGTAAAAGCAGACCAGCTGGGAGTGACACCGGGAAAATTCTCCCTTGCCATGATTGCCGATTCCGTTGGGGCAGGAAATACCGTCCCGCTCGGCATCCTGAAAGTAATGACTGTAACGGAACTGGTCGATGCCAATCCGGAGGCAACCAGAATTTTGTCGGGCACTCCAGAAGTGGAACTGGTGGAACTGACAGAACAGCTTGGAACCGATGTCCCGGTTGAAACGGAAGAGAAACAGCCTGTCACTGCAATGACTTCACCGGCAGCTGAGCAAACTGTTAAAGAAACAACCGTTCAAAATACTTCCGAACCAAAGAATGAACTGGCAATTCAAGGCAGCACGGCAAGTTCCGAAAAGCCCAAACCGGTCGAAAACAGGAAATCCACAAAAGGCGTGTCCAGTACAACCGGCAATTCCAAGCCGGAACAGACACCGCCAACCAAAGGCAATGAAATGCCTTCCGAGTCAGCAAAAGATTCAGATGAACAAAAACCGGCAGGCGAGGTAACATCCCCATCAGACAAACAACCGGCAGGTGAGGTAAAACCTCCAACTGACAAGCAACCGGCAGGTGAGGTAAAACCTCCAACTGACAAGCAACCGGCAGGCGAGGTAAAACCTCCAACTGACAAGCAACCGGCAGATTCTGACCAGGATGGAAATACCGGTTCAGAAGAGAAACCTGCTGAAGATGATGGAAAACAAAATGAAGAAGATACAAATGACAAAAATCCATCCATCCTGGATCAAGTTGTGTCATTGGTGTTAAATCTTAAAGTCTTGTAAAGCCAGGGAATGTTCCTGGCTTTTTTTATGCAATCAAAGTAAAGAATTTTACAAACGATTAAAAGCGGAAATACTGATAGGAAGAAAATCGGCCGGTGTTTGAACCAGATCCTGTGAAAATATGTTGAGATGTGATGATAATTCCCAAATTGTTTAAATTTATCTTGTACTTTTAAACCTATAATTATGTGTAAATTAAATTTATCTTGATGATTATGCCAATTGGGAGGGGAATGGGTTGTTCATTGATAAACTTGTTGTGAAGGGATTGAAATGTTTAAAGCATGTAAGATTCAGATTTGACAAGTTTAGTATCATTATCGGCAAAAATGATATTGGAAAATCAACTTCACTCAGGGCATTGGACATTTTTTTGAATGATGCAAAACCAGAGTTCGATGAGTTTACAAAAGGACAAAAGCAAATGGAAATAGCGGTAACCTTTTTGTTAACCAATGAGGAATTGGAAGATCAGGAGATTATTGCTAAACTGGGGTCCTATCTGGACAATAAAAAGTTAACGGTCCGAAAAATATTTGTTTCAGAAGAAGACAAAGTAAAAACGCCGGACATTTATGTCGAACCAGGGGAAAAACTTATCAAGCCTAAAGAGTGGAAGGATCTCAAGGAATTTTTGCCCCAGTTTATATATATTCGGTCCATCAGAGATATTGATAAGGCGTCAAGAGTGAACTCACAATCTATCTTGGGAAAGCTAATGCTTCCCCTTATTGAGAATGAGAAAACCATTTCTGATAAAAAAGAAAAGCTTGAAGCATCGATTTCTTCACAGATCGAGGATGTTTTTCAGGATGTTCAGAATATCCTCAGGGAACAATCTCCGGATGTGCGCAAATTGGAAGCAGAACTGGAGATCAGGATTGAGCGGGGAATTAATCTAAACATTTCCGTTGATGACGGATATACTACAACGCATATTGAGAAAAAAGGTTCCGGAATTCAAAGTTCCCTGATCGTCTCACTGTTTCGGGTATACGCCAGGCGTCACTTTCAAAAAAATATAGTTTTTGGCATTGAAGAACCGGATGCATTCCTTCACGTTGGGGCACAAAGGAAAATCGTCCATTCCCTGCAATTGATTACACAAGATCATGGACAGGTTATTTTGACAACCCATTCAACGGTGTTTATCGACCGAGGGAATCTTAAGGGAATAACTCTTCTTAAAAGGGATGAAAACAGAGAAGTTGTGGCAAAAAGAATTAAAAAGGATCGCGATACCAGTGCCATTCAGGAAGAACTGGAAATCAGAAACAGTGATTGGCTGTTATGGGATGCCGTCTTGATGGTTGAAGGAGATACAGAAAGAAAAGTCATCGATATTTGGGCCAGGACATGGGGGGAGAATCTGGACAGTATCGGCATCAAGATTCTGAAGATGGGTGGCAAGGACAAAGCGCTCTATTATGCCAATGCCAGCATCCTTGACGATCTTGGCATCCCCTATGCGGTAATTCTCGATTCCGATAACAAAAATCCGGAAGAATATTGCCAATATCTGGTCAAGAATACAAAGATCCAGGAAGACGCCTGCTATATCTTGAAGAAACGGGAGATAGAGAATTATTATCCGAAAGAAGCGATTCAAAAGGCTTTTCCTGAAGCAGATCTTTGTTCCATAACATTTGGGGATCATGAGGATGTGAAAACTCAGTTAAAGGAAATTCTAGGCAACAACATATCACAAGCAACTATTGGAAAAAAAGTTGCCGAAGAGATGAAGGCGGAAGAGATTCCTTCAGAAATCAGGAATGCGATCCAATATTTAAAAAGCAGGGTAGTCGCGGCAGGGGAGGAATTCTTGTAGTTGTGCAGGAAATGGAGAACCATTGGTGGGATACGCCGGGAATATTTCCCGGGCAATTGCGGCATCGCTTTTCGCTGGTTTCCTTTGGTTCTCCTGTCTAAATCGTTAAACCTCCGCGAAAGGAACAAGCGAGCAGTATGCAGCCTGACGTGTGAAAGAGCCAGCTGTCCAAGGGATTTCATCAAAACAGAAAATGCTTGCTTTCAATGTTGACAACAACTTTTTTCATGATCAGTGATCGCTTTATAGGTTAATTGGACGAGTTACGGAAGAAGGTCGAGCAGGTAGTGAGAGAGTTGAGAAATTCTTTCAATATGAAATGTAGAAGTTTTATCTTTAATGCTAATCTGGCAACAGTGGGAATAGACCGGAAACATTTATTGCCAACGATTAACTGTTGAAGATAAATATACAGTTTTTGATAGACGTTGCTGTCGGAAGTTTTGAGAACGGAGCTTTTGCAAAAAAAGAATCCCTGGAAAGGGACTTCAGAAGGGATAAAAATCGTTAACATTATTTTATCATATCTTTTTGTTATAAAGAGGCGCTAGGATATATCCAAAGAAAAAGATGAAACAAATGAGACAAGGTAAAGAGGGTTTAAAATATGCAGATTGCAACGGAGAAGGGTGTAGCTTTTGTGGATTTGCGGGAAACAGGTCACAGGGGATAAACAGATGTAACCATAAAATAGGTCGGAAATGCAAATTCCATTGGGAATCATTGTTGTGGACGGAGTATAAAAAGGCGAACAATACCCAGTCTTTATTGAGGAATAAATCGGGTGAACTTTTAAGAAAAATACTTATAAAGTGTTACACTGTTCATTAGATGGAATTTGCCTTTTATGATATTTTGGGATGGATTATATTATTTCGGGTGGTGAGTTTGTTGGCAGATCGTGAAGTATTGTCTTCAGCTTTAATGGATTTAACAAAAGGTAAGGAAAAGTCGCGGATGAAAGTGGCTAAAAAATTTTCATCTGCATCGACTAAAGCAAAACGTGAGGTGATTTTAAGAGGGTTAAAATCAAAAGATCACAAAGTCAGGCGTACTACACTAGCCCTAATTGGTGAAATGCAGGACTCACAATTTATTGATGAAGTCACAAAAGGGCTGAAGGATAGGTATACTGACGTTATTCAAATGGCAGTATGGTCAATTGGACGGCTGAAATGGAAAAAGGCCCTGCCTGATTTGATTCACCTGGTCAAAAAAGGTTATGGCTTTAAAGTAATCAAGACAGTTGTTTGGGCTTTTGGCGAGATAGGAGATAAGTCTGTTATCCCGATTTTACGGGAAATGTTGGAAGATGCGAGTGCACGTCTCAGTGAAGGGATATTGGTTTGTGGAATTAAGTTGGGACATGATGCCTTTGTAGAATTGATTCAGTCTTTGAATTGTGATCTTCCGTCAGTGCAATCAGCGCTTCGTGACGCATCTTTTGCGAGCGGTCAGATACGAGGGGCATTCATCCGGGCGGTTACAAAAACGAAGGATACCAATGTGCTGAAATCCTTGCTCAATGCTTTACCATATGTCACTCTTCATGATGCGGATTATAAACGGTTATTGGATGATAAACGGGAAGTTGTACGGATTGCTGTATATCAATCCATTTCAAATTCAGCGTTGCCCAAAGCAATTAAACAGTCATATCTGGTCAAGAAGGCACTGTCAGATGAGAGTAACAAAATCGTAATGGCGGCTTTGGAAAATCTCTTACCATATGTTGACGAGTCGGTTGTTGTGAAAAGGAATATTGAGTCAGTTGCTAATCATCATCCGTCTCCAAAAGTGCGTGATTTAGCTAATGGACTCTTGGAACAACATGAGAAATATCAACAAGTTGGGCGGCTTGTTCCAAAATGGGGTCATTTCTTATTGGAAACTTTACCTGGATTGGAACGATTCGTTGGTATGGAAACGGATATACTGGGGATTGAATTTGAAAAAGGAAAAACGGGTAATGGGTGGATGAAAATCAAGCTGGGGGAAAATGATTCAAGTTTGGAAGATTTAAAAAAGTTGCATACGGTGGCGAGAATTTGTGGTGTTGTTTCTATTACAAATGACGTAGCAGGTACAAAGATTAATCCTTTTATAGAGGAAATAATTTCTGATGTTCGGGCAGAAACGTTTTCATTCGAACAAGCGAAAATTGACAACAACACTTTTGAATTAATGACCACCATTGCGGAACGGGAAATGGTTCGACCGTCAAGGAAATTAAGGGCCACTTCCCTGGACTGGCGTGTTGCCAGAGCAATGGTATTATGTTCAAATCCCAAAACAGACGATGTATTTGTTGACCCGACATGTGGTTCCGGAACATTGTTGTTAGATAGAATGATGATTGGACCTTATGAGAAGTTGGTTGGTGGTGACCGTGATTCAGAAGCTATTGAAACTGCCAAAAGAAATCTACAGGGTGTTAATAACGTTCAATTGTATCAATGGGATGCCGCTTCGATGAAACTTGAAAATGAGTCAGTTACCGTTATTGCAGCCAATCTTCCGTTTGGACGCAGGGTTGGTAGTCATGAAGGGAATGTGGATTTATATCCATCTCTTCTCAAAGAAATCATGCGGGTATTGCGTGGGAATGGAAGAGTGGTATTGCTGACTCAGGAAGTTAAACTTTTGCTTGATACAATAAAACCTTTTAAGAGAAAAGTGGTTGTTGAGTTGGATCAGCCAGTTGAGATGGGTGGGCTGACACCTCACATCATTTGTTTAAGAAAAAAATCAGAACCACCCCTACACACTGCGAACTAGGAACTTTATGGTGAATCATCGGTCTTGTTTTCTTCTTCCTAACGATAAATGCCGTATACAGTAAAACGACGATAATCGCTCCCGTACCTGTAAACTGTTGTATAGTTAGAGGAAAAGTTCCAGTATCAGTAAAAATGAATACTGCTGCGAGTCCCCATAATATGAATGTGATGAATAGTTTAGCCAAGGTGTACTCTCCGTCTTGGAAAACACCCCTCTATGATCGCGATTGGTACAGTGATACTCCAAATGACATGTTCAACAATAAAATTCTGCGCATGGCTCGCACTAATCCCTAAGAAAGTTATAAGCGTTGGATTCATTGTCTCTTCCCAATCCACAATTCCCTCGTAGGATGTATCAAACAAAGAATGGTCAATTAATCCTGCTTGTAATCCTGCTTGTAATCCTGCTTGTAAAAGACCAAAAGCAAAGGCAAGGATAATGACTGTTGGCCCCCCCTTGGCCTGTCTGCCTTGTTACTTCCCGAATAATTACTGCCGGTCCCCCCATACAACGGTGCCATAATAATCAGACCGGTAAGAATTAATACCAGGTTACCCATGGCATTTAAATAGATAATGTATTCTGCAGATAATGGAGCCAGGAAGAATAGTGCAATGACTGGCAGAAAACCTGTCCTCCAGCTTTTATTTGATTTCGACTGCTCTGGATCATTCACTTTTAAAACTCCTTTATGATACGAAAAATATATGTGTTCCCTTGATGTTGCAAAATAATCCGGGTTCACGAAGTCTTGTTCCAAATTTTTTGCTGTTAATCCCCAATTTCCTAAAGAGATTTTCTTTTTACAGGAGTCCAAATTTCCTTTTTTGATTCCGCTGCGTTCATTCTGAAGAATTCCGGTGCCTCTGCCATTTCATTAACAGAGGTTGGAAGCCATTTTGTATATATTTTATTTCACGTAGTTTTCATCTCTTTTGGCATTTTTCCTTTTGCTTCGAACACAGCCCATTGTTGAGAAGAAATGCCTGACCAGTCGAACTAAAAGTGGGAAAGATGGATCTAATATGCACGTTTTGTTCCTATAAATTTTCAGTTTGCCAGGGAGTTGGGGCCAAATGAATGTGATTTCACCCGGTTTGGTTGATCCAGAGGCCAAGGGACACTGTATGTGCCCGTCTTTTTTGTGCTAAACTTCGGAGTGATATTTTGGAAATTATAATTGATCTTTGAGGGAGGAGGAGTAAAGTTGTTGAATTTTATTGGCTGTGGAAGTGCGTTTAACACCGGATCGGGAAATAACGCAGCATTCATTAAAAAAGATAATGTGTTGTTTCTGATCGATTGTGGAAGCAGTATTTTTGGCAGATTGAAAAACAGCAATATATTCGATAGAGTGGAATATATTTGTGTCATTCTGACCCATACGCATGCCGACCATGTTGGTTCATTAGGAGATTTGATCGCATATGGTTATTATGCAATGGGCAAAACCGGAGAACCCAATGTATATGTTATTGCCCCGTATGATTTAAGGATTGGCCAATTATTAAAGTTAATGGGAGTGAACGAGAATACTTATAAATTAAGCCAATTCAACGAGACAACAGAATTTCATATGAATCATTTTCATATCGATTTGGAGGCTGTTCCGGTAAAACATGTAAAACAACTTAATTGCTATGGCTATATCATTTATTATGAAAACAAAACCATTTATTATAGCGGCGACTGTTATGAGATCCCACAAAGAATACTCGAAAAACTGCACAATGGAACCATTGATTTGTTTTATCAGGATACGTGCAAAGCAGATTATGAAGGCAATGTGCATTTATCGTTAAAAAAGCTGGATCAATTGATTGACCGGAAAGTAAGGGGAAAAGTTTACTGCATGCACCTGGACAGCGGATTTAATGCAGTTACTTCTTTTATTTCAGGTACCTGATTCACACGCTTGCGTTATCTTGTCCCGGGGGAAAGGGGAAAAGACAATAATTGAGTTGTTTGATTTCGATAAAGCCAGGGAGAATTTCCTGGCTTTGTTATTCTTTATGGATATTTCGCATCCATTTGAATGCTTTTTCTGCGCTAAAACTTTTTATCCCGTCCTTGAGTAACAAATCAGACATCAAAAAACTTTGTGCCAAAGGTTTTTCTGTAAAATATGGGATCGCAATACAATACATAGAGGCATTTTTGGCTGCTTCAACCCCATAATTGGAATCTTCCAGTACCAGACAATTCTCTGGAGGAATCCCGAGCAATTTCGCTGCTTCAAGAAATACGTCGGGTGCCGGTTTGCCTTTTCTTACAGATTCGGAAGAGAGAGTTACATCAAAAAAATCTTTTAATCCGGTGATAAAAAGAATCTCATCAATTATTTCCGATGATGAACCGGAAGCCAGTGCCATTCGATAGTTATTTGCCTTTAGCAGTTCCAAAAACTTGCGCATTTCCGGAAAAATCACCGTATTGTTCTTAGCAATGTCCAAATAATACTTGTTCATTTTCTTTGTCAATGTTTCAACAGATTCCTCAATTGAATAGTTCTTTTTATAATCTGTGAGTGTATCTTTTGTGCTTTTTCCAACATACTTCTTTTTCATTTCAAAATCAAAATTGTTTATACCATATTCTGCAAACAGCTTTTTTTCTGCTTCGAAATAGTTTGGTTCACTGTCAACCAAGGTTCCATCCAAATCAAAGATTACAGCCTTAATTGCTTGTTTTTTTACATTTGTCATAAGATCTGCCCTCCCGCAAGGTTATTATCTTATATGATACAATCATTTTCAGACTGAAATCACTTCGCTCTGCTGAAAATCTCTTCCTGGAACCTGGTGATCAAAGCTTCATTTGTTCCAGCAGCTATGGAAAACGTTAATTAGTAAATAATTTCAAGGAAGTGTTAACATGAATAGCATGATTGGAGAGGCAATAAAACTTAAAAATCATCCAGTTGCAGTATTTCGGACTGATGTTAAGCCTGAGAACGCATTACAGTTCAAGAAAGGGAAATGGGGATGTGTCGTCTCTATGCTGAATGCAGCGTCCAAAGGTCGTGTCGCTGTATTTGATGCGGATACAACTTCCTGTCCAGGCGGTAAAGTTGGTCTGGGTTTCAAACGGTTTGAGTCAGGTTTTATTGAATATTTCCTGTCAACCGGTGGTGTGGTAGAGAAGGAGGGAGAATTTTATAAAAAGAATCCTGAGCTGGCTAGAAAATTTGTTACGGAATTACCCGAATTTCATACAGAAAACTATATCGTTTTTAAGCCCCTGGCCCAATTGACCGAGGAAGAAGTACCGGAGATCATTATTTTCCTGGTTAATGCTGACCAACTTTCCGCTCTGGTTTTTTTGGCCAATTACGATAAGCCAACCCAGGATAATGTCAAAGTTGATTTTGCTTCCGGCTGTTGCCAGGCAATACTCTATACCATGGAACAAACGAAATCGCAGAATCCCAAATGCGTTATCGGGCTTACTGACCCATCGGCCCGTAAATTTATCGATAAAGATATACTTTCATTCAGTATCCCGTATCAACGTTTTTTAGAGTTGGAGGAACAAGTTGCAGAAAGCTTTTTGACCAAGAAAACCTGGTTACAGATTGCCGAAAGGATTTAGGAAAGGACACTCCAACAGTTTTTTATTGTAGTTGACATAAGTCTGATTTCATTTTACCAGAGGACGTTCCCGTCGATCGTTCTGTTTATGTCTCTAACACCTTTGGGGTTAGTTTAAACAAGGTTTAATAAAAAGGATTAAAGGCAGTTTCTGTATGTCGCCGTCTTTTTTGTGCCAAACTACAGAAGAATATTTTGGAAATCACGTCATCCATATCACCTGTTTCAGGAGGAATGATCATGTATGATGAACCAGCTAAACATAGAAAGCCAAACCGCTTAAGCCATGAAAAATCACCATATCTTCTCCAGCATGCTCACAATCCTGTCGATTGGTATCCGTGGGGAGAAGAGGCGCTGGAAAAGGCAAAACAGGAAGATAAACCTATTTTTTTAAGCATTGGTTACAGTACTTGCCACTGGTGCCACGTGATGGCAAGGGAATCGTTTGAGGACGAAGAGGTAGCGAAGGTTTTAAACGAAGGGTTTATATCCATCAAGGTGGATCGGGAAGAGCGGCCTGATGTGGATCAGGTATATATGACGGTTTGCCAGGCGATGACGGGGCAGGGGGGCTGGCCGCTGACGATCATTATGACGCCGGAGCAAAAGCCTTTTTTTGCCGGCACCTATTTGCCGAAGCAGGCGATGTACGGGCGGATGGGTTTAATGGACCTTCTCGGGAAGATCTCGAAGTTATGGAAAGAGGAACGAAATCGGGCTTACGATGTGGGGGACCAGATTGTAGAAGCGGTTAAAGATTATCTGAATTCTATGGAAGCCGGGGAAGTGCAGGTGGAGATCGCCGATCATGCCTATGAACAGTTTGCCAGCCAGTTTGACGAGGTTTATGGTGGTTTTGGCAGTGCCCCCAAGTTTCCCCGCCCCCACGACCTGCTGTTTCTGCTTCGTTACTACCGGCGGACGGGAGAGCCGGAAGCCTTGCAGATGGTGACAACCACGCTTGACGCGATGCGCCGCGGCGGAATCTTTGACCATTTGGGATATGGATTTGCCCGCTATTCGGTTGACCGGGAGTGGCTGGTTCCCCATTTTGAAAAAATGCTCTACGACAATGCCTTGCTGGCAATTGCTTACCTGGAAACGTTTCAGGTAACAAAGGAGAAACGTTATGCGGATGTGGCCAGGGAAATCTTCCAATACGTCCTCAGGGACATGAAGTCACCGGAAGGTGCCTTTTTTTCGGCGGAGGATGCCGATTCGGAAGGAGTGGAAGGCAAGTTTTATGTCTGGACTCCCCGGGAAATTGCGAATGTGCTGGGAGAGAATGATGGCGGGATTTTCTGCCAGGCTTACGGAGTGACGGAAGAAGGAAATTTTGAGCATCAGACGAGTATCCTGAACCAGATTGGCGTCCGGCTTGATGAAGTGGCAGAAACATACGGGTTGACGCTGGAAGAACTGCAGCAGAAATTGTCCGGGTGGCGCCGGCAATTGTTTGCAGCCAGAGAAAAGCGTGTGCATCCGGGAAAGGATGACAAAATTCTCACTTCCTGGAATGGATTGATGATCGCGGCCCTGGCACGGGGAGCAAGAGTGATGGGGGAGATGGAGTATGCCGATGCGGCGTCAAGGGCGGCCCGGTTCATTTCGGACAAGCTGGTCCGGGAAGACGGGCGTCTCCTTGCCCGATACCGTGACGGGGAAGCTGCCTATCCCGGCTATCTGGACGATTATGCGTTTTTGGCCTGGGGCTTGATGGAGTTGTATGAAGCAACGTTCCAGCCGGATGATCTGGAGCGTGCTGTCTCTTTAACCCGTGAAATGTTGGACTTGTTTAGGGACAAGGACCATGGCGGGCTTTATTTTTACGGGAAAGATGCGGAATCCCTGTTTGCCCGTCCGAAAGAGATCTATGACGGAGCGATGCCGTCCGGTAATTCGGTCGCTGCGTTGAACCTGATCCGGTTGGCCCGGCTGACTTCCGATCAGACCCTGATCAAAGAAGCTAACCGGCAGATCCGGGCGTTTGCCAGGACTGTTGAAGCTTCGCCCATTTCCTATTCCTTCTATCTGATGGCCCTGCTGTTTGCTCAGGGGCCGGGCAAGGAAATCGTTATTTCCGGACCTCTTAACGATGAGAAAACGAAGGAGATGATCAGGCTGGTGCAGACCGCTTACTTGCCGGAAGCGGTGATTGCCTTTCATAACCAGGAAGATGCTGCGACGGTGAAGTTTTTTGTTCCCCAGACAGAGGAAAAACCCGGGCAATCCGGTGAGCCGAGGGTATATATCTGTGAAAACTATGCCTGCCAGGCACCGATTTCCGACGTGGATATTCTGAAAAAAAAGCTGCGATAATTTAAACGAGCTCCGGGCATGACGGTCGTGGAGCTCGTTTGTGTTTATTCTCTGTAAAGAATGATCCTGAGGTGAACAGTTTTTTTGGATTCTGTCGCGGTGACCGGAACCCGCTTTAACAGAAATCCCTGTTTTTGAATGATGAAATTGTAGGTGCCGACAGGAACGTACCAGGTGAAATGACCCTGTTCGTCTGTAAATTTGGCAATTTCCGGGATTGGGCCGCCTGTTTCCCCTGCCGGTTCCGGGAAAACCAACGCCTGGGCAATCGGGGCGCCAGTTGTGTCGGTAACGTTTCCGGTTACTTTTGTTTTATCTGTCAGGTCGGGGCTGGAAGACCCTTCGCAACCGACCAGCAAAGAAAAGCACAGGCTGAAAAACAGCAGCGCAAAACCTGTTTTCAACTTCAACAACGGAGATATCCTCCTTCAAGAGAGGAAAGCTGCTCTCTCAAAAACTACGGGTATATTTATGACGGTTGTGGCAGGTAAAAAGTTCCATTTCACTGGTTTTTCCATATGTTCAGATTATGAAATACCTCTTTGGTGATACGGGTTCCACGGTTGCTGTTTTTTCCCCCGTAAACTCCGTTGGCATGGATGGCAAGGCTGCAAACGCCGCAGTTTTGATAACTGTCCTGGTAAACGGGTGCCCCGCTCTGTCCGGCGTAGGTATCGTTATTGTAGATAAGCTTATAGGTAGTGGTTTCCCGGATTTGATCCCGGTGTTCCCATTGTGTACCGTAATCTTTGTCACCGGGGTAGCCGCTGATGTTTTCGTTGACTCCGTTAAGGGAACCGGATTGCCAGCGATAGCCAAACCATCCTGTTTGGTTTCCCACGCTTTTATCCAGTTTGATGGCTCCGTAATCATGGTTGTGATTGCCTTGGACGGTCCAACCTGTTACGGAATAAAACCGTTTGGCATTGGCCGACCCGAAAGGTGCCTCATCGCCGTTTCGCCCGGGATAGACTTTTGCCCATGACGCCCATTTTTTGCTGTCCGGATCATAGACACAATGGCCGGCAGTAGCGACTGTGTCGGATCCGATCATCCAGCCGGTGCAATTGCCGATATTGCTTTCGATATGTACGATGGCCCGATAGGGATAAACAGAAGGGTCTTTTACGCGGGTCCTGCTGTCGGAACCGATAATCGACTCGGTAGAAGGTTTGTCAGCTGTTGCGGACGGGGATTTCCTGCCGTCCGTAACAAACCTTTCCCACTGACGCACATTGTTGCCTTTGGCACCTTTGCTGTATGCACCATTATCTGTCTGAACAATGTCATCCGATCCAGGCGCATGCGGGTCGATTTGACTTCCGTCACTGGCTACGGGTGTATGTGGGTTGTCTGAGGAAGTGGGAACAGGCCCGGCAAGGACGGAGGTAACTGGCAGAAACGTGACAAGTCCCGCCAAAATGAAGGCGAATGAGCGAAAGAAAAGGGAGTTTTTCACTTTCATCCTCCTTAGGTGGTGCAGGTAATTGTTACGGGAATATTATAAATAAACCAAAGAATCGTGACAATCGGGAAAGAAGCAAGGAAAATGAAACTTGGAAGACGATTGGAGATGTTTTCCCTCTCATTTCCGGATAAAAGGATATTTCATGAAAGATATAATCGATTTGATAAAATTTATGATTTGAGTGTTTGCTTGACTGACCTGTCCCCGGTTTTAAGGGAAAAGCCTGAAAGGTGTGAGCTTTCAGGCTTTATTTGCACCCTTCTTCATGTGGAAAGGATGCGGTTTAAAAGAGATGAGGCGACCAGTCACGTGAAAAATGCGATGTGGCTTGTCTTGATGACCGTTTTCCGAGATCCAGGCGTAACCGAGTGTTTTGGCTTCATCATCATTTGTTGCGTTGATTGGACCATCATACAACAAATCACCATCGACGTTATATACCGTCATATGGTACACGAGTTAAATCACCTCGAAAAATGGGGATATACCTTCATTATAACACTTCATAAAGTTATGTCGATTCTGTTAAAAGATAGCCGGATTGGTCGACAATTTTTATCAGTTCTTTCCGTAGAATCCGTTCCACTTTAAACTGTTGTCCGTTTTCGGTGTGAACCTGAATCCGAACGGTTGAGGTTTGTGGTGTGACATCAATGACACCAAGTACTTGCGGCGCTTCGATCACCTCTGGCAAATTCCCTGTAATGCGCCGGCATTCATTTTCCAGACAGGATATGGCTTTATCCAGATCCGCACCGGATGCCAGTGGCAGATCGACTTTTGCCAGCCTGGGGCCGCGGGAATGGTTGGTCAGGGATTTGACTTCCCGGTTGAGAATAAAATGCAAATCTCCTCCCTGATCCCGTATTTTAAGTACCCGCAGTCCTACATGTTCCACAGTTCCGGAGAAGCCGTTTACG
>NZ_JACEOL010000006.1 GCF_013868055.1 Thermoactinomyces mirandus
GGGTTTGTCATCAAGCTCAGGCATCTCCAAAAGGAGGATGCCTTTTTTCATTGGGATAGTTCATTCAGCATGGAATGCTTTTGGGAATACGAGAAGTAAACTCCCAATCCGATCAAGAACCAGATCCCAAATGCGGCCCAGGTGATAACCTCAAGTTTGGAAATCAGGAACAGGCAGGCACCCACAGCGATCAAAGGCACGACAGGTACCCCGGGGCAACGAAATGCCCGTGGCAGATCAGGCCGGGTCTTGCGCAGTACGATGACGCCAACGGACACGATGGCAAAGGCAAACAATGTGCCGATGTTTACCAATTCCGCCAACCGGTCAAGAGGAATCAGTCCTCCGGCAAAAGCGGCAATCGTACCGAGAATCCACGTACTTCCATAAGGAGTTCTGTATTGTCTGTGTACTCTGGAAAATACCTTGGGCAACAAACCGTCACGGGACATGGAGAAGAAAATCCGGGTTTGTCCATACAGCATGACCAGCATGACGGTTGTCATCCCCATGATCGCTCCCAGGTCAACGACTCCGGCAAACCAATTTGCCCCTGCCACTTGCAAAGCCAGAGAAATCGGATGGGAAATATTGTTTTCAAAATCCATATAGGGAACAATTCCTGTCATGACCAGAGAAACGATGACGTAGAGAAGGGCACAAATTGCGAGTGACGCCAGCAAACCAATCGGCAAATCGCGTTTGGGATTGCGTGTTTCTTCAGCTGCAGCCGCGACGGCATCAAAACCGACAAATGCGAAAAAGACCAGTGCCGCAGCGGAAAAGACTCCTTCAAGGCCAAACGGGGTAAACGGAACCCAGTTTTCCGGTTTGACATACTTCACACCGACGAAAATAAAGAGCAGAATAACGACTAATTTGATAATCACCATGATGTTGTTTGCTTTTTTCGATTCCGTAATTCCACGTGAAAGCAAAAAAGTAAGAAGCATCACAATGACAAACGCAGGCAGGTTAAAATAGGTGATTACATTCTCACCCAACGCCCCGGGAGCCGCCGTTAATGCCAAGGGCAAATCAATTCCAAATCCGCTCAGGAGCGATTGGAAATATCCCGACCATCCTGCCGAAACGGAGCTTACCGCAAACAGATATTCCAGAACAAGATCCCAGCCGATAATCCAGGCAATCAGCTCTCCCAAAGTGGCATAGCTGTATGTGTAAGCTGAACCGGAAACCGGAGCCATCGAAGCGAATTCAGCATATGCCAGCGCCGAAAATGCACAGGCAATGGCAGCGATGACAAACGAAACAGAAAGCGCTGGTCCGGCTTTGAGTGCACCCGTTCCCGTCAGCACAAAAATTCCGGTTCCAATGACCGCGCCAATTCCCAACATGGTTAAATCAAACGGACCCAAAGCCCTTTTTAATTGCCCTTTTTCCCGCGTCTCCGCCACAGCAGCGGACAAATCCTTTTTTCGAAACAAACTCACTTTTACCTCTCCTCCTGTAGTGAATGCTTCAATAAAACCGGCAGCAAGATTTTTCTAAAACAAGGGAAAATCACGCAAATAAATATTGTTTATCTATTCCGACAATTTGCAAAAATAAAATAAACCTTCAGTTTTCTTGCTTGTTCAGTTTACAAGAACTATCCCCCAATCATACTGTAATATAGATTTTGCTTTTCAAAATAATTCATAAAATACATAAAAAGTATAATACACTTTAAATAAGTTATATATATATTAATGAATTTAAATGTTTTTTTCAACTAGTATAAAAAAATAATAATTAGTTTATTTTCGGTCCAATAATTTCACGTTATTCCCGGTTTTCAGACTTTTGTGGCAGGAATTTTTTTAGGATAACAGGTTAAAAACACGCTGAAGTAATATATTTTATGTTAAAACAACCTGTAACCGTCTAACTTCTTTAAAAAAGACCGGAGCAAATCATTTTCACCGGAAACCGGTTTTATCAGTAAGAATGCATTTAAGTTGTTTCCGTCAGGGATTAGAAGTCAAACCGAAGCTTCAAAGCTTTCTCCAGAAATGCAGAAATGATTTATATCCGGGTTGATCGATCCATTGACCAACCAGTACCGGAAGTCTCGTCCATGATCAAAAAGGAAGAACATGATCCTGATCAAAAATTTTTGGAATTGGCGAAAAAAGGCCGGTTGTGATTACCTGGCTAAAGGCGGAGTTGTTCCACTTAACGGCCAGACTTTCGTCCTGATGCAATCTACGGGAAAATAAATTGGCTCCGCATGCTTTTACGCGGAGCGCTTTTTTGTGACTTCGATAAGTTCCCGGATTTTGCCGCAAGATCCTGATGGCCTCTGCTGCCTGCCGTACAAACGGTATCCATCTGTTAAACCTCACCGCTCTCAGGTTTGATCCGCAGACAAGCCATCATCCGGATGAGATCACCACACTGGACAGTAGGTCCTGTTTCGCCGTGAAACCTACTTAAACCAGTGGTCCAATGTGGCATTGTCGATTTTCCTGATTACCGCCACCAACAATCGGGCCGCCTGTTCAAAATCGCTTCTGGCCATCAGTGAATTGTGGCTGTGCACATACCGGATCGGAAACCCGATCACGACGGTAGGACATCCGATCCCGTGCAAATGGAATTTTGCCCCGTCTGTGCCTCCGCCCATCAGGGAATCATACTGCAAAGGGATACCCAGCTCTTCAGCGGTATCCATCACCAGATTGCGCAATCCCGTATGAGGAATCATCGTATGATCCAGGATAAACATCAGCGGCCCCTCACCCATGGCGGCTTCCCCCTGTTGACCATCAAACCCCGGAATATCATAGGAAACACCTACATCCAAGGCAAAGGCCACATCCGGCTGTACCAGTTCGGAAAGCGTGCCGGCTCCCCGTACGCCAACCTCTTCCTGAACAGTCGCTCCAGCGTATACCACATTGGGGTGTTTTCCATCCTGCAATTGCCGGAGCACTTCCACTGCCAGCGCGCAACCGGCGCGGTTGTCCAGGGCTTTGCCACCCCAGATCTCGCCATGGCGCATGGTAAAGAAATCAGACACAGGCACGATGCCATCCCCTGGGCGAATTCCCATCTCTTCCGCTTCGGAACGGCTTTTTGCCCCGATATCAATAAAAATGTCCTTGAAATCCATCACTTTTCTTCGTTCCTCCAGCTTCAGTGCATGAGGCGGTTTCGAACCAATTATGCCAAGGTATTCCCCCTTGCGGGACTGTACCACAACGCGGTGTGCCAATATATTATGGGACCACCAGCCACCCAGCGGTTGAAACCGCAAAAAGCCGCTGTCGGTAATCTGCGTAACCATAAATCCGATCTCATCCAGGTGTCCGGCCAGCAAAATCCTGGGACCGTTCGCGTCACCCGTTTTTTTGCCAACCAGCCCGCCCAGACGATCGGCCAGGATTTCTTCGGACAAATGGTGCAAATGCTTTTTGACAATTTGTTTGACTCCTAGCTCATACCCAGGTATGCCGTTTGCATTTACCAGTTCTTCCATCAGACTTTGCAAATAATCCATAGCTAATCCTCCTGTTTCTCAAAACTCCCCCAAGAATACTTGCTTGCTCCTTAAATATATTGCCATGAAATAACCTGTCTTTTTATTATCACATGAAATTTCAAACAGATCCAACATTCAATATTTATTCTCTGGGATACAACTTTATACAAAACAATTCATGGCCGGTCGGACCCATAAACATGCCGGAGTCCTTTGCATGTGAAAAACTTTGCAAAACAACTGGCGGCTCATCGGGCTGTCTTTCCAAAATCCGTTTAATACAGGTAAATCAAGTCAGATAAATAGAGAAAAGCGGTGAATGAAAATCTTTCATTCACCGCCATGAAACTGGCTCAACTTATGACTCCAGCCGCTTTAACAATTGTTCCCTTTTCTTTTCAAAACCTGGTTTTCCCAGCAAAGCAAACATGTTCTTTTTATAAGCTTCTACGCCCGGTTGGTCAAAAGGATTGACTCCCAGCAAATATCCGCTGATGCCGCAGGCTCTTTCAAAGAAGTAAACCAGTTGGCCAAACGCATACGGGCTGTTCTCACTTACCTTGACGACCAGATTGGGCACGCCGCCATCCGTATGGGCCAGCATCGTTCCTTCAAACGCTTTGCGGTTGACAAAGTCAAGGTCTTTGCCAGCCAGATAATTGAGACCATCCAGATTGTTTTCATCACCGGGCAGGCTAATGGATTTGGGAGACCTGTCGATGAATACCACGGTTTCAAAAATGTTGCGCAATCCTTCCTGAATATACTGTCCCATCGAATGCAGGTCGGTTGTAAAATTGACAGATGCCGGAAAAATCCCTTTCTGGTCCTTTCCTTCGCTTTCTCCGTACAGCTGTTTCCACCACTCGCTGAAATATTGCAGGGAAGGATCATAGTTGACAAGAATCTCAGTCGTTTTTCCTTTGCGGTAAAAGACGTTTCTAACCGCCGCATACTGGTAACTCTCGTTTTCCTCCAGCCGGGAAAATCCGTACATGGCCATTCCTGCCTGTGCCCCGGCCATCATTTCATCAATATCGATGCCCGCTGCGGCGATCGGAAGCAATCCGACAGCAGTCAGAACCGAATAGCGTCCGCCGACCTCATCGGGAATGACAAAGGTTTCATAACCTTCCTCATCAGCAAGCTTTTTCAAGGCACCTTTTGCCCGGTCTGTCGTGGCGTAGATTCTTTTCCGGGCTTCTTCCTTTCCATACCGTTTTTCCATATATTCACGGAAAATCCGGAATGCAATGGCCGGTTCTGTGGTCGTTCCCGATTTTGAAATCACATTGACGCTGATTTTTTTCCCTTCCAGCAGTTCCAACAGATCGACCACATATGTAGAAGCAATATGATTCCCTACAAAATAAATTTCCGGTGTTTTGCGGGATGATTTGGGCAATTGATTGTAGAAGGTATGAGTCAGCATTTCAATCGCTGCACGCGCTCCCAGATAAGAGCCCCCAATCCCGATTACAACCAGGGCGTCAGAATCCGACCCAATTTTCCGGGCTGCCTGTTTGATCCGTTTATATTCTTCCTGATCGTATTTTTGCGGCAGCTCCACCCAGCCGAGAAAATCGGAACCGGCACCTGTCCGGTTGACCAACAGATCGTGGGCCATGTGAATGGCCGGAGCCATTTGCCTTACTTCATGTTCTTTCAAAAAAGCATTCGCATTTGTGTAGTCAAAAGAGATAGTATTTTTCATCTGTTTTCCCTCACTCGTTAATTCCTTGAATAGTAAAATACTTACATTTAAGCTTTCTTTCATTCTAATGTACCCAAATACACATTTCAAAAAACAATAAATATGAAATAGTCGTATTTCTATTACATTTATTCTGCAATCGCCTTCAGGGAAACAAATTGATCCGGTTTCTGATTCGGTGTATAATCCTTTGCTAACATATGCTTTCCAATTTAATCAAGCTATAAGGAGAAGGTTATGAAAATTGGCAAATCAAGGTTCATGCGGTTTTTTTGCCTGGCTTTTTTCTTTCTTTTAACCGGCTGTGTCAATGCCGACTTGCATATCCGCATTCAGAAAGATGGTTCCGGAACTTATCAAATCAAAGTATTGTCCAACGAATGGGTGCTGTCCCGGCTGACCGGGACAAAAGACCAATTGCGGCAGCAAGGTTTTCAAATCAGGGAAATTGAAAATCCAGATGAGCGAGGATGGATTGCCACAAAACGGGTGCCCAGCATTTTGGATGAACCTCCCGCAACATCCCTCACGACGATCAATCAGACAACCGCTTTTTCACCGGCAATGAAAAAAGCTGCTATAGACGGGCTTGAGGTTCGAAACCATTTCTTTACAACAACGATCGCTTACCGAAATGTGATTGATCTGGGAGACCGGCTCAGCAGGCAGCGGGTGGAGCAATGGCTTTTGAAACAGGTTGACTTGCGATTTCATCTGACGACCCCGATCAGGGCCAGGGAACATAATGCCACGACCGTTCAGGATGATGGCAAAACCTTGACATGGAAGATTGACCCGGTAGAGCCTAATCCGATTTATGTCATGTATCACGTTCCCAACCCGGTTACATGGAGCATCATTCTCCTGATTGCTGCAGGGTGTCTGATAATGGCCATTTTTCGGTTTCACCGGCACAAACGAAAAAAAAGGACAGGAGATTCACCGGGTGAACCTCCTGTCCCGTTTCGCCGGGATGACGAAAAATAGCCATTTGCGGGCATGGCCTCAAGACAGCCATGCCCCGTCAAAAACAAATTCGGCCGGGCCGGTCATGTACACATGCTGGTCCTGTTCATCCCATTCCACCATCAAATCTCCGCCAGGCAGATGAACCAGCACTTTCCGCCCACACCGGCCGGAAAGGAAGCCTGCAACCACGGTCGCACAGGCTCCGGAGCCACACGCCATGGTCTGGCCGACCCCCCGTTCCCATACGCGCATGGTTACTTCCTGGGGTGAGTGATACGTAACAAATTCAATGTTGGCTTTCTGCGGAAATATTTCATGGCTTTCAAGCAGAGGCCCCCACACATCAACCGGGAATTTCTCCGCCTCGTTTACCTCAATGACGGCATGCGGGTTTCCCATGGATACCGCTGAAAACCGGAAGGTTTTGTCATTTGCCCTGATCACTTTGTTAACCGCTAATTCGCCGGCTGCCAAAACAGGAATCTGCTTCGGCACCAGTACAGGTTTTCCCATATCCACCCGAACCTGCTTCACCTTTCCTCTTTCCTCAATGATCCAAACCGGCTGGACCCCCACTTTCGTCTCGATCGCAAATTCTGTTTTCTCACTTGAAATTCTTTCATAGTAGTATCTGGCCACACAGCGCATGGCATTTCCGCATTGCTCTGCCAATGTTCCGTCACTATTGAAAATTCGCATGGCCACATCGGCGCTGGCGGATGGATAAACGGCCACCAGACCATCAGCACCCACTCCCAGATGGCGATCACACATCTTTCGCGCCAATGTTGACATTTCCGTTTGTGACGGTGCCTGCACCTGACAGACGAGAACAAAATCATTTCCAAGTCCGTGCATTTTGGTGAAGTTCATGATGTTTTCCTTATCTCCTTCCAATTATCCTTCAACAGCGGTCCTTGCCGGCTTTTTATGGAATGCGGACGGACGCAGGAGATCGATCAAGCCTGCAACAAGCACGGGTAATGTGGAGGTGACGATCACCAACACCCATTCCCTGAATCCCAGCGAAACGGTATGGAAAACAGGCCCAAGTGGCGGATAGTATATAACAACTGCCAGCAAAATAACGGAAGACAACACGGCCATCGCCAGCATCGGATTGTCAAGGGGAGTGCGCTGAAAAATAGTCCCTTGTGAGCGACAGTCATACACATACACCAATTGTGACAATACCAGTGTGGCAAAAGCCACCGTCTGGGCACGCACCAGATTTTCCGGGGTTTCCATGTAGGCGATCCAAAAAGCGGCCAAAGAACAAAGCCCGATCAACAGGCCGCGCGTTACAATTTTCCAGCCAACCCCCCGCACAAAGATGCTTTCCCGGCTGTTGCGCGGCGGGCGGGCCATGGTGTTTTCCTCAGCCGGATCTACTCCCAAAGCCATCGCCGGCAAGCCATCAGTCACCAGATTGACCCACAGGATCTGAATCGGGACAAGCGGCAGGGGCAAACTGGCCAGCATGGCCAGAAACATGATCAGGATTTCCCCTACATTGCTTGCCAGCAAATAACTGATAAATTTACGGATATTTTCATAAATATTCCGACCTTCTTCAACCGCTGACACGATCGTGGCAAAATTGTCGTCAGCCAATATGAGTGACGAGGCTTCCTTTGAAACATCGGTGCCGGCTATTCCCATGGCAATGCCGATATCAGCAGCCTTGATTGCCGGAGCGTCATTGACACCGTCTCCTGTCATGGCCACGACATGCCCCTTTTTCTGCAATGCCTTGACAATGCGCAGCTTGTGTTCGGGAGACACACGGGCATAAACATCCACATCATTCACGATTTTCAAAAATTCTTCATCTCTCATATTGTAAAGATCCTGTCCGGTCAATGTCAAACCGTTTGCCCGCTTGATCCCCAGTTCGGTCGCGATGGCAACAGCCGTATTCTGGTGGTCTCCGGTAATCATAACCGTTTTGATGCCTGCTTTTTTGCTTTGCCTGATGGCTTTTTTTACTTCCTGGCGGGGCGGGTCGATCATGCCGGCCAAACCGACAAAGACCAACTGCTGTTCAGCCTGCCAATCCTGCATTGTTTTTGCCGACGGTTTGATGTCCCGGTAGGCAAAGGCCAGATTTCTCAGCGCCCTGGCGGCCAGCTGTTCATTCGTTTGCATGATTTTCTTGCGCCCTGCTTCCGTAAGCGGCATCAGTTTCCCGTCGACAAACAGATGGGTACATTTATTTAACAGGACATCAGGCGCCCCCTTGGCATAAAGGAACTGTTTTCCCGATGAATGCTGAACCAGCACGGACATCATTTTTCTTTCCGAATCAAACGGATACTCTTTCAGCCGTTTCCACTCTGCATCCAGGCGCCTGCGGTCAAAACCGGCTTTATGTGCAACTACCATCAGAGCCCCTTCAGTCGGGTCACCGTCTATTTCCCAGCCGCCGTTTTTGTGGAACATCCCTTTTTTCTCTTTCGGGAGGAAACTGGCATTGTTGCACAGGGCCGCAATTTCCATCAGACGCTCCAGGGAAGCCCACTTTCGAACGTTCACCTTCTTTCTCTCCAAAAGAATATCTCCTTTTGGATCATAGCCGTCTCCTGTCACCTGAAAAAGTGCCTGATCGGCCCAGATGTGGGTTACCGTCATTTTATTCTGGGTCAGGGTTCCGGTCTTGTCGGAACAGATCACAGTGGCACAGCCCAATGTTTCGACGGAAGGAAGCTTGCGGACGATGGCGCGCCGTTTGATCATCCGCTGTACTCCCAAAGCCAGGGCAATCGTGACAATCGCCGGCAGTCCTTCAGGAATGGCGGCAACTGCCAAAGACACCCCGGCCAAAAACATTTTATAAGCATCATGACCGTGATAGATTCCTGTGACAACCACAAGAGCCGTCAAAAAGAAAGCGACAACAATCAATACCTTGCCCAGCTGTTCCAGCCGGCGTTTGAGGGGAGTGTCCATCGCTTCGGTGTTTTCGATCAGGTGGGCAATTCTTCCCATTTCGGTTCCCATCCCGGTATGAACCACAATACCGGTTCCGTTTCCCCGAACAATCATCGTTCCCATATAACCCATATTTCTCCGGTCCCCAAGTGAAACATCGGCGCGGGGCAATGCGGCACTGTTTTTGGATACCGGAACCGATTCTCCCGTTAACGCCGATTCCTCAACATACAAATTTTCTGTGTCAATCAGCCGGACATCAGCCGGGATGCGATCACCGCTTTCCAAAGCCACGATATCTCCGGGAACCAGTTGTTGCGCCTCAATTTTTATCCACTTTCTATCCCGTTTCACCTTCGCTGTTGGAGCCGACAATTTCTTCAGGGCCTGAAGCGATTTTTCCGCCCGCACTTCCTGGAAAAAACCCAAACCGGCATTTAAAAAAACGATCGCAATGATGGCAATCGCATCCGTATATTCTCCGAGCAATCCCGAAATCAGGGTAGCCGCCAACAGGACAAGGACCATAAAATCCTTGAACTGGTCGATAAACAGGGCCAAAAGGGAAATTTCCCCCCCTTCCGACAACTGGTTTGGCCCGACCTGGTCCAGCCGTTTTTTTGCTTCTTTTTCGCTGAGGCCAACAGACGGATTTACCTGGAAATATTCGGCTACTTCTTCTTTCTCCCAGTCAACCCAACGTACTTGCTCTGTCAAAATCCTACCTCCTTTGTCTCAACTGTCACTTTCAATGTATTCAGACAAGCTTGCAAACATGCCAGGAGAAGAGAAATCCCGGGTTTTCCTTTATCTTGAAGAAACATCAAGTGCGTGTCAGGTAAGCCTGCTTATTGCGGGGATACAGAGCTGCAACGGGAATGGATTAGCAAATATCCCGTTACCTGAACAGGGCAAACAGGATGATTCAACTACAACGCTCCTTTAAACAGGATTTTCCATTGTTTCCCTCGACGGGGCGACAGTGGCGATGAAGAATACAAAATGATAAAAGAGTCCACGATTGAAACGTGGTCTTTTATTCGGCGATTATTGTAAAATAAAAAAGTATGACGATGATGAGATGCAAAGGATGAATCGTATGTCATTTGATGGAATTGTGACTCGGGCCGTCTGCAGGGAATTAAACCGGACTTTGCCTGGAGGCAGAGTCACCAGAATCTATCAGCCGGGGGAATTTGAATTGCTCCTGCAGATCCGGTCCCAAGGAAAAAATCATAAACTGCTGCTTTGCGCACACCCGGCTTACCCACGCTTGCAACTGACTACCTCCTCTCCGGATAATCCCAAGGAACCGCCCATGTTTTGCCGCGTACTGCGGAAACATCTGGATGGAGCAATCATCGATTCGATTGAACAGGTCGGTCTGGAACGCATTGTTCACATCAAATTCCGAACCCGCAATGATTTGGGAGACGAAGTGCCACGCCGGCTGATTGTGGAAATTATGGGCAGGCACAGCAATATTATCTTCATTGATCCCGTAACAAACACGGTATATGACGGAATCCGCCGCGTCAGCCATGGGATGAGCCAGTACCGGCAGATTTATCCCGGTGTTCAGTATATTTCACCGCCGGCACAAAACAAGGCCAATCCTCTTAAAACCGACAAGGAGCGTTTTATCGCCGGATTTGATTACAACCGCGGCCGGCTGGACAAACAGATTGTGGAGCGCTTTACCGGCATCAGTCCCCTCTTGGCCAAAGAAATTGTCCACCAGGCAGGGCTGGGTGATCGCAATCAATTATGGGATTCCTTCCGGCAATTGATGGAAAAAGCTACAAAACACGAATACCATCCCGCCATCATGCAAACAGACAGGAAAATGGTGTTTTCTGTCTGGCCGCTTGCCCATGTTTCAGGAAAAGTTACGTTCTTTGCCTCAATCAGTGAATGTCTGGAGCATTTTTATTACGGCAAGGCCGAACGCAACCGTATCCAGCAGCAGACACATGATCTGATGCGTAAACTGAAAAATGAAATGGAGAAGAACAAGAAGAAGATCCGGATTTTGGAGAAAGAATTGAAACAGGCGGAAAAAGCTGACAGATACCGGATTTTCGGGGAACTGATCACAGCCAATCTTCATGGAATAAAGCGCGGGGACCATAAGGCAGAACTGGTCAATTTTTATGAATCGGATGCCCCGCACATAACCATTGAACTGGACCCCGCCCTAAGCCCGGCTCAAAATGCCCAGCGATACTTCAAGAAATACAACAAATTGAAAGCTTCCCGGAAGTGGAACCGGGAACAGATCGAAAAAGCCCGCGAAGAAAACCGGTATCTTGAATCCGTCATGGTGCAGATGGAAAACGCAAGCCTGGGGGACATTGAACAGATTCGCGAGGAACTGATTGAAGAAGGCTGGCTTAAAAACCCTGACAGGAAAAGGAAACCGCGCAAAAAAGAAGAGCCCGTCCCTTATAAAGCAACTGCGACAGACGGAACAACCATCCTGATCGGGAAAAACAACAAACAAAACGATTATTTGACCCACAAACTGGCGTCCGCTTCAAACATATGGCTTCATACCAAAGAAATTCCCGGTTCCCATGTCGTCATCCGTTCACAAACGGTAAGCGAACAAACTCTGATGGAAGCGGCGATGCTGGCAGCCTATTTCAGCAAAGCACGCAAGTCTTCCCAGGTCCCCGTCGATTACACACAGGTCAGGCATGTAAAAAAACCGTCAGGAGCCAGACCCGGTTTTGTCACCTATGACCATCAGCAAACCATTTATGTGACTCCCCGGGAAGAAGTGATCATGCGTTTGTTAAACCCGTCTTCATAACCTGATTTTGATGGATGATAAAAATCCCCGGTACGTCCGGGGAATATCAGCTTGTCGACCAAGTTTGAGAAAGCGATTCTCAGAAATGAAGTGATTTTAAACCGCTATATAGGCATTTGCTGAAAGGGAAAACGGGTGAAACGGTTTGAGCGAAAGCAAGTTTTACAGACCTTCTGCAGGTGAACACAGGAGCGTAGAACGAGTCCCCAAATCGCAACCTTTCTACAAATAAAATCCCTCAGGTGAGCTATTTACCTGAGGGATTTTTGCTTATTTTCATATTTGCTTTTGCGTACGGCTACCCGGTTTCACTGCCGGAATTCCCCGTTTGCACAAAGGGCATTCTGCTGGTGCATAACTCTGAATATCGATCTTCATCAGTGCCCGGTAAGGATAGCTAAAAGGATTGATCCCCCCACTCCGGTCCACAATCGAACCGACCGCAACAATGTTGGCTTCCCGCTCCTCGAGCAGCCGGATGACTTCCTTTACAGATCCTCCGGTCGTAACCACATCCTCAATCACCAGAACCCGTTGTCCGGGAGAAACCGTAAACCCGCGCCGAAGTTGCATCTCGCCCTCTTTCCGTTCGGTAAAAATACAGGGCACACCCAAAGAACGGGCAACTTCATGGGCAATAATCACTCCGCCCAGTGCCGGTCCGACCACCAGATCAACCGGTTCTGTTGCAAACAACTCCGCCAGTGCCTGTCCCGTTTTTTCCGCTTCCTCCGGATGCATCAAAAGCTGGGCGCATTGCATGTACCGGTCACTGTGTCGGCCGGAGGATAACAGGAAATGCCCTTCCTTCAATACACCCGTCCGCCTGATCGCTTCTTCCAATGACCATGCCAAGGTATGATCACTCCTTTTTATTGAATACTTTCAATCAGTTCCTGAAAAGCTTTTTTCGGATCAGGAACTTGTGTGATTGGCCGCCCGATCACCAGATAATCCGCTCCGTTTTTTAGCGCCTCGTCAGGGGTGATCACCCGTTTCTGGTCATGGGCGGAAGCACCGGCGGGCCGAATACCGGGTGTTACCGCCAAAAATTCCGGAGAGGTAGCTTTTTTCACTGTTTGCACTTCCAGTCCTGAACAAATGACACCATCCATGCCGGAGCGATGTGCCAATACCGCCAATCTTTGCACAGACTGGCCCAACGGTTCGCCAATCCCGAGTTCTTCGTGCAACATCTGCTGATCCGTACTTGTCAGTTGAGTGACAGCCAACAGTTTCATGCGGCGGGAACCGGTTGCTTCCTTTTCCACCGTTTCCCGCGCTTTCTCCATCATCCTTCTGCCGCCGCTGGCATGAAGCGTAACAAAATCCACTCCCAGGCGGCAAAGCGACTCGATTCCCCTGGCTACGGTATTGGGAATGTCGTGCAGTTTCAAATCGAGAAAAACCGGATATCCTTCTTCTTTTCTCCTTGCAACCCACTCGGGCCCCACTCTGAAAAACAGCTGGTAACCCACCTTGATAAACGGGCGAAAACCATCATCCCAAACAGAAAGCAAGCGCTCTGCCTGCTTTCCGTCCGGAACATCCAGGGCAAGAATGATACGATGTGCCGGATTCTGCAAGTTTCTACCCTCCTTACATGCCCCGATTTTCAGCGGCACAAGCCGGCTCTTGGAACGGTTCAGCATTCAGATAAATGGACTCCAGTGTTTCCAGCAAGGCGTTTACGGTATCCAGAGAGGTTAAACAGGCTACTCCATGCTCGACCGCTTCCCGGCGAATCCGGAAACCATCCCGTTCGGGGGTACGGCCGCGGGTCCAGGTATTTACCACAAAATCGGCTTTTCCCTGCCGGATCAGATCAAGGATATGGGGAGAGCCTTCCTTCAGCTTTTTCACCCGTTCTACCGGCAGGCCGGCTTGTTCAAGAACCTTGGCCGTGCCGTTGGTAGCCACAATTTTATAACCTAATTGATGGAAACGTTGCATAAGCGGAATCGCTTCCTCTTTCTCCTTGTCACCCACCGTTGCAATCACTGTTCCGAAACGGGGCATTTCAATTCCGGCGGCCACCATGCCTTTGTACAAAGCTCTTGCATAATCCCGGTCACGTCCCATCACTTCTCCGGTTGATTTCATTTCAGGCCCCAGAGTGACATCAACCTGGCGCAACTTGGCAAATGAGAACACCGGTACTTTGACAGCCACCATTTCGCTTTCCTGCCACAATCCGCCGGTATATCCCTGCTCTTTCAGACTGTGCCCCAACATGATTTTTGTAGCCACCCGCGCCATCTGAATTCCGGTTATCTTGCTTAAAAATGGAACCGTCCGTGACGCACGGGGGTTTACTTCAAGTACATACATCCGGTTTTGGTACAGAACAAACTGGATATTGATCAAGCCTTTTGTTTTCAGCGCCCTGGCAATATTTTCCGTAATCCCAATGATCCTTTTTTTATGCTCCGGCGCCAGGGATTGCGGCGGATAAACAGCAATGGAGTCCCCCGAGTGGACACCGGCCCGTTCAATATGTTCCATAATTCCCGGAATCAATACATCCTCGCCATCGCAGATCGCGTCGACCTCCAGTTCTTTCCCGAGCAGATAACGATCGATCAAAACCGGATGTTTGGGATTTATTTTGACAGCCTGATCCATATAGGAACGCAATTCGGTTTCGTTATAAACAATTTCCATCGCTCGTCCCCCCAGCACATAGGAAGGACGCACAAGGACCGGATAAGCCAGCTTTTTGGCTGCTTCAACAGCTTCATCCGCAGATGTGACCGCGGTCCCCGGAGGCTGGGCAATGTGATAATCTCTTAACAGCTGCTCAAATTTCTTCCGGTCTTCGGCACGGTCGATTTCCTCCAGGGATGTTCCCAGAATCCGGATGCCTTCTTCGCTCAAATCCCGCGCCAGGTTCAATGCCGTTTGGCCACCGAATTGCACAATCACTCCAAGCGGATTTTCCTTTTCGATGATATTCAGGACATCTTCTTTACACAGCGGTTCAAAATACAGCCGGTCGGAAGTGTTAAAGTCGGTCGACACGGTCTCCGGATTGTTATTGATAATCACGGCTTCATAACCGGCTTCCCGGATGGCCCAGATCGCGTGGACAGTGGCGTAGTCAAACTCGACCCCCTGCCCGATCCGGATCGGCCCCGATCCAAGCACAATGATGCTTTGCCTGTTCCCTTTGACAACCTCATCTTCAGTTTCATAAGTAGAGTAATAGTAAGGAGTTTCGGCAGCAAACTCAGCCGCGCAGGTATCGACCATTTTGTAAACAGGCAGGATACCTGATTCCTTGCGCAAAGCGCGAATCTCCACTTCGGTTTGGTTGACCAGCGACCCGATGGTGCGGTCAGTCAGTCCAAACCGTTTAGCCTTTAGCAGCAGATCTTTGGAAAGTTCCGGGGCAGCTTTCAGTTCCTGCTCGAATTTCACCAGGCGCTCAATTTTGTACAGGAACAGCCGGTCTATTTTCGTCAGGCTGTGGGCTTTTTCCAGGCTATGCCCGCGCCGGAACCATTCCGCGAGTAAAAACAGCCTTTCGTCATCCGCTTTTTCAATCCGTTCTGCCAGCACTTCATCTGAAATTTTCCCGGCTTCAGGCAATTGCAGATAATCGAGACCAATTTCCAGAGAACGTACTGCTTTTAAAAGGGATTCTTCCAAGGTGCGGCCAATGGCCATCACTTCTCCGGTGGCTTTCATCTGGGTGCCCAATTTCCGGTTGGCCGAAACAAATTTGTCAAATGGCCAGCGCGGAATCTTGCTGACAACATAATCGGTGGTGGGTTCAAAGCAGGCATAGGTTTGCCGGGTAACGGGGTTTTTCAACTCATCCAGGGTATACCCCAGAGCAATTTTGGCGGCAATGCGGGCAATCGGATAGCCGGTGGCTTTGGAAGCAAGTGCGCTCGAACGGCTGACCCGCGGATTCACCTCGATCACATAATAGCGGAAACTGTCCGGGTCCAGCGCAAACTGGATATTGCATCCTCCACGGATATCCAAAGCGCGTATGATTTTCAAGGCTGAGTTTCTGAGCATGTGGTATTCCCGGTCTGACAAGGTTTGGCTGGGTGCGAACACGATACTGTCCCCGGTATGTACTCCGACCGGATCAAAGTTTTCCATGTTGCAGACCACGATGCAGCTGTCGGCGGCATCACGCATTACTTCATATTCAATCTCTTTATATCCGGCAATGCTTTTTTCAATCAGGCACTGGTTGATGGGGCTGTAGCGCAGTCCGTTTTCCACGATCTCCCTTAATTCCTGTTCACTGCCTGCAATGCCGCCTCCGGTCCCTCCCAGGGTATATGCCGGCCGCACAATGACCGGATAGCCGTTTTCTTCCGCAAACCGGACGGCCTGCTCCACATCCTGCACAATCGTGCTTTCGGGAACCGGCTCATTCAATTCATTCATCAATTCCCGAAACAGGTCGCGATCCTCCGCATTGGTAATTGCCCGCAAATCGGTTCCCAACAACCGGACCCCTTCCCGTTCCAGCACACCCTGTCTGGCCAGTTCGACAGCCAGGTTCAATCCGGTTTGTCCGCCCAATGTCGGAAGCAGTCCGTCCGGGCGTTCTTTACGGATCACCTGGGTGATAAATTCAGCAGACAAGGGCTCAATGTATACTTTGTCGGCAATATGGGTATCTGTCATGATCGTAGCCGGATTGCTGTTGACCAATACCACTTCCAGCCCTTCCTCTTTCAGGGCTTCACAAGCCTGTGTACCCGCATAATCAAACTCGGCAGCCTGACCAATCACAATCGGGCCAGACCCGATCACCAGTATTTTTTTCAGTGTTGGATCTTTAGGCATGGATCGACTCTCCTTTTTGTGCAAATGATTCCATCAGTTTTTCAAAATGGTCAAACAAACTTTCAGAATCACGGGGACCAGGTGCCGACTCAGGGTGGTACTGCACCGAAAAACAGGGCAAACTCTGATGGGCAAGTCCTTCGACCGATCCGTCGTTCAAGGCGATATGGGTTACCTCGAGGCCCGTACCCTGAAGCGATTCCTTAACTACGGCATAGCCATGGTTTTGTGAAGTAATGACCGTATTTCCCGTCTTTAACGCTTTCACCGGCTGATTTCCTCCGCGATGTCCGAATTTCATTTTTTCCGTATCCGCCCCGCAAGCCAGCGCCAGCAATTGATGTCCCATGCATACGCCGAAAATGGGGACTTTCCCCAACAATTGCCTGATTGTATAGATTGCCTCGGGAACGTCTTTGGGATTTCCAGGGCCATTTGAAAGCACGACCCCGTCAGGCCGAAAACGCAGAATTTCTTTGGCAGAGGTATTATACGGAACGGTAACCACTTCACAATTTCTTCCTGCCAGTCCTCGAACAATGCTGTGTTTTACACCAAAGTCCATCAGCACTACCCGTTTACCGGTATTGGGGTATACGTGAATACTTTTCGTGCTGACCCGTGCTACCTGATCCCTCATCAGGGGCGTGTTCAACCGTTCTTTTAATTCCTGCAAGCTTTCGTCCCCCGTTGTCAGCACAGCTTTCATCGTTCCATGCAAACGGATTTTTCTGGTCAGCATGCGGGTATCAATTCCCGAGATTCCAATGATCCCGTATTCTTTCAAAAATTGGGCCAACGGCATTTCATTTCGCCAATTGCTGGCATATTCCGCAAATTCCCTGACCAGAAATCCCTGTGCGTGCGGCCGCATGGATTCGAAATCATCCCGGGCAATTCCGTAATTCCCGATCAGGGGATAAGTCATCGTAATAATCTGTCCGCAATACGACGGATCAGTCAAAATCTCCTGATATCCTGTCATACTTGTGTTAAACACAACCTCTCCTACCCAAGCTCCTTCTGCTCCAAACGATTCCCCATAAAATAACGAATTATCTTCCAGTAACACTCTGGCTTTCATGAGCCATCCTCCTTTTTTACTGCATATAAAAGCCTGGTTCCTTCCATGTAATTTGGCCATTTTTGATCGTCATGACGGGCCAGCCTTTTACTTTCCAGCCGGTAAATGGTGTGTTGCGTCCCTTGGAGGCAAAGTCCTCCGGATTGATCTCTTTTTCCCGTTTCAGGTCGATGATTGTCAAATCGGCCGTCCCATCTTCCACAATAGAACCATAAGGCAATTGAAAAAGTCGGGCCGGTCTTTCCGTCATCTTTTCGATCAACTCAGCTAACGTAAGCACTCCTTTTAACACAAGGTGTGTATAAAGCAGCGGAAATGCGGTCTCCAAACCCACAATTCCAAACGGAGCCAATGACATCCCCTTTTTCTTCTCCCCTTCGGTGTGGGGAGCGTGATCAGTGACAATGATATCGATCGTTCCGTCTTTCAAACCTTCCAGCAAGGCAGCCCGATCCCGTCTGGAGCGTAGAGGCGGATTCATTTTCCAATTCGCGTCCGGCCCGGGGATATCTTCATCGCATAAAAGCAGATGGTGAGGCGTCACTTCCGCTGTCACTTTCTGTCCCCGTGATTTCGCTTCACGAACAAGACGGACAGATTGTTCCGTACTGATATGACAGACATGATAGTGAGCGCCGGTTTCTTCGGCCAGCAAAATATCGCGGGCTATCTGAACCGATTCCGCAGATGAAGGGATTCCCCGTAATCCGAATTTTTCTGCAAAAACTCCTTCATGGACGCATCCACCCTTGGCCAGCGTATTGTCTTCACAGTGGGCAACCACCGGCAGAGCCAGAGACCGGGCCAATTCCATCGCCTGTTTCATCATTTTGCTGCTTTGTACCCCAACACCATCATCAGATACGCCAATAATCCCGGCTTCTTTCATTCCGGCGATATCTGCCAGTACCTGGCCTTCTTCACGAAGGGTGATCGCACCAAAAGGAACCACCCGGGCGATACCCAGTTTGTCCGCCCGGCTAATAACTTCTTTCACAATTTCCGAAGAGTCCGTTACCGGACGCGTATTGGGCATGGGGGCAATCGTTGTAAACCCGCCGCGCGCTGCAGCCCGGCATCCGGATTCAATTGTTTCTTTGTGCACAAATCCTGGTTCCCGTAAATGTACATGCATGTCAATCAGTCCGGGAGCAACAAATTTGTCTGCCGCATTGATCACTGCGACATTTTCCCCGGCATCGATTTCGGGAAGGATCTGCCTGATTTTTTGCTCTTCTATCATAATATCTCTTTTTTCAAGTTTTTTGGTAACAGGATGAATGAGCATCCCATTTTTTATGAGTATTTTCAATTTACTCCCCCCAACGCTCTTTCGATGACAGCCATGCGCACCCACACACCGTTTGTCATCTGGTCAAATATTCTGGAACTGGGATGTTCCACCACTTCATCTGCGATTTCAACCCCGCGGTTCACGGGGCCAGGATGCATGATAATCGCACCTGGCTTGAGCATGGCGGCCTTTTCCCGCGTTAATCCATACTGCTGATGGTATTCGGTCGCAGAGGAAAACAGCTTCTGATGGTGTCGTTCCAGCTGGACACGCAGCATCATGACGACATCTGCCGTCTGGAGTGCTTCGGCAAAGGGGACATAAGGGACCATTTTTTCTACTTCATCATCGCGCATGGAAGCCGGACCGCTCACCATCATCTCTGCACCAAACTGTTTCAATGTCCAAATATTGGACCGGACTACCCGGCTGTGTCTGATATCTCCGACAACTGCCACTTTTTTCCCCGTTAAATCTCCAAACTGTTTTACCATCGTATACAGGTCAAGCAACGCCTGCGTGGGATGGGCATAGCATCCGGCTCCCGCATTGATCAACGCACATCCGGGTTCCTGAACGGTCAGGTTCAGAAATGCCTCGGGATCGGAATGCCGGATCACTGCCACTTCCACTCCCACCGAAGCAAGAGTTTTCACCGTGTCATACAGGGTTTCCCCCTTAGCTGTGCTGGATACTTCCGGGGTAAAATTGATCACTTCCATCCCCAAACGTTTTTCTGCTACTTCAAAAGAAAAGCGGGTTCGAGTGCTAGGTTCAAAAAACAGATTGGCCGCAAACTGTCCCTGAAATCTTTTGCAGCCGGGACGCCAGTGTTCTTCCCAATAACGGGCCCTTTCCAAAAGAGTCACCAATTCCGGTTTGGACAGCTGTTTCGTATCTACCAGATTTTTCATTGCAGGTTGCGACAGCCGCATCACCATGAAATCTCCCCCTTTGTCCATTACGCAGCTTTCACTGCTTCCTGGTTTTCTTGATCTTGTTTGGGCAGAACCAGGTTCAGCAAAACACCGATAACGGTGGATAAAGCCATTCCTTCCAGTTCCAGATGAATATTGGCCAGCCGAAGCAACGCTCCGCCAACTCCGATCACCAGAATGACAGCAGCGATGACCAGATTGCGCCGGTCGTTAAAGTCAATCCGGTTTTCAATCAGCATTCTTAAGCCTGCTGAAGCGATGATTCCAAACAGGAGAATCGATACTCCCCCCATAACAGGAGTTGGAATCGTTTGAATAAGCGCGGAAATTTTACCGACAAAGCTGAACAGGACAGCCAAAACCGCTGTTCCGCCAATCACCCAGACGCTGAAGATGCGGGTCATGGCCATTACCCCGATATTTTCCCCATACGTGGTGGTGGGAGGACCGCCGATCATGGAAGCGATACTTGTCGCAATCCCGTCTCCCAGCAAAGAGCGGTGCAATCCTGGATCTTCCGCCAGATTTCTTCCCATGATATCTCCCTGAACGAGCAGATGGCCAATGTGTTCAGCCAGTACAACCAGAGTAACAGGCAGCATGACCATGGCCGCATTCCAGGAAACAACCGGCATTGTCATATCCGGAACCGATAACCACTCTGCGTTGTAAACGGCAGTGAAGTCAACCATTCCCATCATCAAAGACACCAGATATCCGCCAATCATTCCAACCAGGATGGGAATGTTCCGCAGGAATCCGCGGCAAAACAGGTTTGCGACAATGGCGATTCCCAGGGTTACAAGGGCAACAATGAAATTTTTCAGGGAATAGACATGTACCGTAACAGTGCTGTTTTCCGGATTAACCTCTTTGATCGTCCCATTGACCGCTGCCCATTCTTCGGCCGTTTGCGGCATCTGTACCGTAATATCCGTTTTGCTTGCCATATCCACGGCGGTTCCGGCCAGGGCCAGTCCGATCACGATTACCACCGAACCGATGACAACCGGCGGGAGCAGTTTGTCAAGCCATCTGATTCCGTGACGGTACACGACCAGGGCAACCACACCGTAGGTGATCCCTACCAGCAAACAGCCAAACAGTGCTTCACCTACATGTTTTCCACCTTGGGATACCGAAACGATTGGAACAATGAACGCAAAGGAAGAACCCAGGTATGCCGGAATTTTTCCCCGTGTCACGATCAGATAGGCCAATGTTCCCACTCCGCTTGACATCAGTGCAATCGCCGGACTCAGCCCGGTCAAAAGCGGCACGAGAATCGTTGCACCAAACATGGCGAACAAATGCTGGAAGCTGAGAAGCATCCATTTCACCGCCTTTGGCCTGTCGTGCACATCCATGATAATTTTTTGCTGATTCATCTTTTTCGGCTCCTTTAATTGAGATAAAAAAAGTCTCTTTGCCCGCATGCAAAGAGACGCAGTAAACCTTGTACAGCGCTAGTCATCCGCGTTCCCTTTGCCGGCCTCTCTGGACCGATTTAAAAGGGACAACCTTTTATTCCTTATATCAGATTTTGTTGAATACTTACCCGGTCCTCACCTGGATCGACTTCCTTCAAATGTACGGAAACCACTTCCGATCTGGATGTAGGAACATTTTTGCCGACATAGTCGGGACGAATAGGCAATTCCCGATGTCCCCGATCGATCAGGACTGCCAGCTGGATCATCTGCGGCCGTCCCAGATCAATGAGCGCATCCATCGCAGCCCGCACCGTTCTTCCCGTAAACAGGACATCATCAACCAGGATCACTTTTTTACCGGTAACATCGGGAAGATCGGTGTCACGTACCTTGGGCTGGTTGCTTTTTTCCGTCAAATCATCCCGGTAAAGCGTAATGTCCAGTTCCCCGCCCGGAAGAAATTTCCCTTCAATCTGGAAAATCCGTTCCCTGAGGCGATTGGCCAGATAAATTCCCCTTGTCTTGATACCAACAATGACGCAATCATCAACACCTTTGTTTCGCTCCAATATTTCATGCGCAATTCTTGTCAATGCCCGCCGAATGCTTGGCTCGTCGAGGATAACTTTTTCTTTTTCCATGATGACGAGAGGTTCCTCCTTTTTCTGTCGGCACAAAAAAAGCCTTTTGTCCAGTTCGCTGGCAGACAAAAGGCTTTTTGAAAAACAGGAAGATATTGCCTGTAATTTTTCCGTGCCCTTGCCAGCCTCACGGGACTGGATTTAAAGGTTCTATTCCTTCTAAAGAAAATTATGCCGAAAATTCTTCTGTTTGTCAAACAAAACTTTTGCTTTTCAATGTCCGGTACAGTTTTTCCATATCTTCCGGCCACTCTGCTTCCAGTACGATCCGCTTTCCGGTTCTCGGATGAGTAAAACCGAGAACCTGTGCATGGAGTGCCTGGCCCTCGATGGCATACGGGTTTTTTTGGGGACCATAAACCGGATCGCCAATCAACGGATGCCCGATATATTTCATATGGACCCGGATTTGATGCGTCCGCCCGGTTTCCAGCCGGCACTCGACAAGCGTTGCGCTCCGGAACCGTTCACGCACGGAAAAATGGGTAACCGCCGGTTTGCTGTTTTGATGGATGACCGCCATGCGCTGGCGGTTTTTTTTGTCCCGGCCAATGGGGGCATCCACTGTTCCATGGTCATGGGGAATCACGCCGTGGACAAAAGCGGAATACATGCGCTCAATCGTATGATCCTTCAATTGTTCAGCCAGTGACTGGTGCGCGAGATCATTCTTGGCCACCATCAGCAGACCAGAGGTATCCTTGTCGATCCGATGCACAATTCCCGGACGTGCCACGCCTCCAATACCTGACAGTTCTCCCCTGCAATGGGCAAGGAGGGCATGAACCAGCGTCCCCGAGTAATTTCCCGCACCCGGATGGATCACCATGCCGCGCGGCTTGTTCACCACCAGCACGTCCTGGTCTTCATACCGGATGTCCAGAGGAATCGGTTCCGGGTGAATCTCCGGTTCAACAGCCGGTGGCACCTTTAACGAAACAATATCTCCCGCTTTCAGACGATGGTTTCCTTTCCTGGCTTGCCCGTTTACCGATGCCAATTGCGCACGAATCCACTCCTGAACCCGTGCGCGTGACCATTCATCATTCATTTGCACGATATATTTATCTAAACGTTCACCTTCAAAAGATGGGTTCACTGTCCATTCACAATATTCCATTTCTTCCGATTGCCCACTCAATGTGTGTCCCTCATTTCAGAAAATGATTCCTTTTGCTCCGCTGTAAAGAAAGTCAGGATCAACAGAAGAGCGACACCGATGACAATCGATGAATCGGCAATATTGAAGATCGGGAATTGGTAAGAACCAAATTGAAAATGAAGGAAATCAACTACTTCCCCCATCTGGACCCGGTCAACCAGGTTGCCGACTGCACCTCCCAGAATCAAGGAAAAGGCAATTGACATTCCCGTACTTTCATTTTTCAATTGCCACAAATAATAAATGATGAACACCACCACAATCAAGGTAATCAATATGAACAGCCAGACTTTATCTTGCAGGATGCCAAATGCCGCACCGCGATTCCGGTGTGAGGTCAGGTAAAAAAAACCATGTATGACCGGAATCGATTCATACAGGTTCATTTTGTGCACAACCAGCCATTTGGTCGATTGATCAAAAATCAGCACCAAAAGCGCAATAAAAAAGTATCTCAAAAGTCTTCCTCCTGTCTCCCACAGTCGAATATCCTTTTATCTATCCGATTGTAGCACAGGCCCGTTCTTTCCCACAAGTTCAAACAAGCTCGTCGCGGCCCTGTTCTTCCGCAATTTCTTCCCACTCTTTCTGACGGTAGGCATCATTATGCGTAATCTCGGAAATCTCGTCCGTATGCCCGGACAGATCGGTGATTGAAAATCCTTCCGTCAGATCTGCGTAACCCCGGTTTTCATCGTGGTCAACTGTCAATTCGTTATAATTGCGCCCTTCCACAAAAAAATCCGGAGGATTGGAAGTTCCGTACTGCTCCACTTCCCGCCATGCATCTTCCCCGTCGTAAAAGGTTTTGTCCTTTCCATCAATATCGGTATAACCGGGCTTTAGTACTTCCTCTTCAACCGGTCGCCGAATGGATGAATGCCGGTCCGGCTGATGGGCAATGCAATATTCTGTCGCCGGAACGGCTTCCAACCGTTCAAAGGCAATTTCCTCGCCGCAAACCTTGCAACAGCCATAGGTTCCCTCGTCCATTCTCCGTAAAGCTGATTCAATTTCCGCCAGATGGCGTTCGTCATTTTCGTTGAGCGCCAAATCCTTGCCCCGTTCAAAAAGTTCGGTACCCAGGTCTGCCGGATGATTGTCATACCCCAACAATTCGCCTGTGGACACATTCATGCTTGCTTCCAGTCCATAATTGTCCGTTTGCCGCAACCGTTGCTCGATCTCGGCCTTTTCCTGTTCCAGTTGTTGCCGTAATTGTCGTTTCTCAATTTCGTTCATAAACTCCTCCTCCTGTCTGTTGAATAAGCGGCCGGCGCTTTCTGGCGGACCCAAAAAATGCTTTTGTTCAAGATATTTTGTCGCTTTTCCCTCAGCAGCACCTCTGTCAGGAAGCAGCTTCTTATCCTCAAACTTTGTCTGCATACCTGTCACTTTCCTATCTTCTCCGTTTCAAAGACTTTTCATGTACCTATCCTTCCTGCCAATAAATTGGAACAGATTATCGCCGAACTATTTTGAATTAATATAAATTCATTAAACCCCTTCCTTCTTTTCTTTTGTACTGTTATGCTTTTTTGTAATAAAGTGAGAGGTGAATCGAATGGGACAATTGCAACAGAAACTGCGCCCCCGGCACGTTCAAATGATTGCCTTAGGCGGTGCAATCGGCGCGGGCATATTTCAGGGAAGCGCCGAAACGATTCACGCTGCTGGTCCTGGTGTATTAATCTCTTATTTCTTTGCAGGGCTGTTGCTGTTTGTCGTGATGAGTGCACTGGCTGAAATGGCTCTTGCCAATAAAGGTTTGGATTTGCGGGGCCTGCTTTTTAAAGCGTTGGGTTATCAGGTTTCGTTTGTGATCGGATGGTTTTACTTTATTACCTGGATTCTTGTCATGGCTGTTGAAATTACGGCTGCAGGAAGTTTTTTAAAATTCTGGTTTCCAGACCAGCCGCTCTGGCTGCTCAGCTTTTTGATCGCTTTGATTCTGATTGGGCTTAACCTGTTGAGTGTCGGCTTGTTTGGTGAAGTGGAATTTTGGCTTACGGGGATAAAGATTTTTACCCTGCTTGCTTTTGTGGTTCTGGGAGCGGGATTGATGTTTGGACTGATCCCCACGGATCATCCTCCAATGCTGTCCAACCTGACCGCACACGGTGGCTTTTTGCCGCTTGGGTGGACGGGGCTTGTATCTTCTCTTTTGATCGTCATCTTTTCTTATGGAGGAACTGAAATGGTCGGGCTAACGATCACCGAAATGAAAAATCCCGAACAGTCTCTGCCTAAGGTCATCAAAAGTGTTATTCTGCGCATTTTCCTGTTTTACGTATTTCCCTTGTTTATCATTATGGGATTGATTCCGTGGAATGAGGTTGGAAGAGCGGGCAGTCCATTTGTCCAGGTGTTCTCGGCCGTCGGTTTCAAAGGGGTAGCCCATATGATGAACTTTATCCTGTTGATTGCTGTTACATCAGCTGCCAACACAGGCATTTATTCGAGTTCCCGGGTTCTTTATTCGCTGGCCAGGCAAAAGGAAGCCCCGGCTATCTTTTCACGCCTGAACAGAAATGGAGTACCGGTAAACAGCCTGATTGTTTCCGGGGCCAGCCTGTTTCTGGGATCAATTGTTGCCCTGTTTGCCCAGGAAAAAGTTTTCCAGTATTTAATGGGCATTCCCGGATACTCAACCATCCTGCTCTGGATGATGATCTGCCTGGCACAATTGAAGTTGCGGAAACAATATCAGCAGATGCCTTTTTTCAAAGTGGCTCTTTATCCGTATCTGACCATGTTAACCTTTGGAATTTTGGCAACAATTTTCGTCGCTTTGCTGTTTAATCCGGACAACATGGTTAACAGCATTGTTTATGCATCACTGATGACAGTATTAATCATTACAGCCAAATTGAAATCTTCTCAGCTCACCGGAGATCCTTTGCCGGATACGCCAACCTCCACTTCGTAATAAAAAGATTTATCTGACTCCCGTGAAGCAAACAAGATAAAATGGGATTAAGCGGTTGTAGTATTCCCCTGAACTACAGCCGCTTAACTTTTTCACATGAATTTGCCCTTCATTACGAAAAGTATAATTTTCATGACTCCCGCCACTAGTGGGCTGCTGTTTGACTCGACTCAACTAACCGGAGCCAACCTTATCCCTGCAACACCCAATGCCGAATTGCACGGGCAACGCCATCCTCCCTGTTTGTGCCCGTTACCCAGTCAGCAACCTCTTTTACCATATCTTGAGCATTTCCCATTGCGACACCACAGCCTGCTTGCTGAATCATGGCAACATCATTAAGGCTGTCTCCGATTGCCATAACTTCATCCATCGATATGCCGAGTCTGCGGCAAACATTGGCCACCCCTTTCGCCTTGTTAACTCCTGCCGCATTTACTTCAATGTTGGTCAGGCTGGAATTGCTTATCTCAAGCCGGGGATCTTGAGAGAGTTCCTCTATAACTTTTTTTCTTATCAAATCATCCTCAATATCAAATCCAAATTTCAGCCACTGGTGTGCGAAAATGTCTGCGGGAAATTCATTACTCCACACCTTTTCAGTGGTAACACCCCAGAACTGGGCCCTGTATTTTTTTGCCAACTCCCACAGGTTCTGAATACAGGTAACTTCAAGTCCGTATCTTTCCACCAGGTTTCCCGAACCATCCCATACCTCACCTCCATTTAAAGTGACAAGATACGAATCAAGTTGTAGAGACTCAGTAATTGGTGAACAAGTAAAGATGGATCGTCCCGTACTTAGAACGACATCAATTCCTTTTTTACGAGCTTCTGCAATCGCCTGGCGATTCGCGCCGGAAATTTCTCCTTTCTCATTTAAAATTGTTCCATCAATATCCAATGAAATAAGCCTGAATTCCTTTTTCATGCTGTTTTTTATGCCCACAATGAACACACCTTTCCATTAATCAAAAAGAAATTAAAGAAAACAGGTGGTTTGCAGAGTGACCACCCGTTGAGGAGTTATTCTTCGTAAACTGCCTTTCCAGGGAATCGGTAATTTTCCCTTACCATGAAACCGATTAACACCGGATTTTCCCGGGAATCGCAATTCACCCGCAGTTTCATTTTTTTCGCACTCCATAACCAGATTTATACCAGAAAATACTGTTTGAAGAGTCCGCCCGGGGCGATTGAAATGAGGAAGATTTCTGTTTGCATACAAATTTAATCAAAAGAAATAAAGGGATGAAATTCCCTTCCGAACAGAACGATTACCTTGGCTGACCCGCCAAGTATAATCCTTTCACCTGTTTACGAGCGGGGCAAGGAGTACAACCGACCCCTTTCCCGCTTATTACCTCGTCAAAAAGAAATCCCTTCAACAAAACGCCGGGTAATCTGTTGCGGGCGAGTAATGGCTCCTCCAACGACAACCGCGTAACATCCCAGTTCCAAACAGCGTTTGGCCGCTTCCGGTGTATAGATATTTCCTTCCGCAAACACCGGAATATGAACATGTTGCAACATTTGCTTCAGAATTGCATAGTCATCATCATAAATCTTTTTCCCCCCTGTCTCCTTCGTATATCCCACCAGGGTAGAAGAAACCACATCAAAACCTAATTTCTCTGCCTCAATCGCTTCTTCTGTCGTCGAAACATCTGCCATCAGCATTTGTCCGGGATATCGATCTTTGATTTGCCCGATCAATTTTTCCAGCGTAAGTGAACCGGGACGCAACCGGTTTGTTGCATCCATTGCAATTATTTCAGGACCTGCGGATACCAATTCTTCAATTTCTGCTATCGTTGGGGTAATATAAACCGATGAATCAGGATAATTTCGTTTTATAATTCCAATCACCGGCAATTGGACGTTCTCCTTGATTGTCACAATATCTTCCCGGGTGTTAGCCCGAATTCCGGAGGCGCCTCCCTGCTGTGCCGCCAGCGCCATCCTGCCCATTATGTCCGATCCATATAACGGTTCATGCTCTAGTGCCTGACATGACACAATCAATTTCTTGGATAAGCTCAACAAAATTTTGTGATTCGTCATTGTTACGATTCTCCTGACTGCTCTTCGATTTCACTATTGATGATCGTTACTGGTCCAAAAATCACCTGCACACCGATTGCCCCGGATCAGCTGTATTCTGCTTGTCACTTCGGTTTTCAGAAACACTTTTTTCTTATTCACGCTAACTGTCTCTGACCACGGACCCCCCTTTTCAATATAAAGAATATCATGTAATTCATACATAGGAAAAACCGAATCTTTCATTCCCTTGAAAAAACAGGAACCAGACAGCAAACAAAAAGAGGTGTTACAAACCCAAAATAAGCATCCTTTGCGGTATCGATCTGTCGGTATACAGCAATTTCCCTTTCCCATTTTAAAAATTTCCTTTCCTCTGACCGATTCGTTTGGACTTCCCGGGGCCGGGAATGCTTTTAACCCGGACGGAACGGATAACCTGCGGACATAGCAAAGGCTGATGCCTTCAAGGCATCAGCCTTTTCCTTGTATGATCCCTTAACCTTCCACATTCAGGGCATCGGCAAAGTTTTCTTCGACAATGGTTGCACAGCGGTCACAGAGCGTGGGATGTTTTGCGTGTTTGCCTACCGATGGCGAAATCATCCAGCAACGTTCGCATTTTTCGCCTTCAGCCACATGGACGGCTACTTTCACTTTTTCCTCATCCGATACACCGGAAGAAGGTTTATTCAGGGTTACACCTGACACAATAAAGAGTTGATCCAAATCACTGACAGATTCAAGCAAGGGTCCGGCCTCAGGGCTTGGCGTCAATTCAACCGCAGCGCCAAGCGAATTTCCGATCAATTTTGCTGCCCGGGCTTCTTCCAGATTTTTTAATACGATATCACGAATGGAAAGCAGCTGATTCCATTTTTGCTCCAGACTGTCATCCAGCCATTCCTCATAAACGACAGGGAAGTCGCAAAGCTGGACACTGATCTCTTCCACAGCCGGAACATATTTCCACACTTCATCTGCGGTATGCGGCAAAATCGGACTGATGATTTTTACCAGTGACAGCAATGTTTCATACAAAACCGTTTGCGCAGAACGGCGAACTTTGGCATTCGTCGGCAGTACATACAACCGGTCTTTTAAGACATCCAAATAGAATTGGCTTAAAAACACGGTGCAAAAATGATGGACATGATAATAAACATGATGGAAATCATATTCGTCATAAGCCTTGGTTACACGTTTCACCAAATGCTGCAATTTGATCAGCGCAAAACGGTCCAGTTCCGTCAATTCGCTGACGCTGATCCGATCTGACTCCGGTTGAAAATCCTTCAGGTTTCCCAGCAGGAAGCGGAATGTATTTCTGATTTTCCGATATGCTTCAGCGGTCTGTTTCAGAATGTCATCGGAAATGCGCACATCGGCCTGATAGTCGGACGAAGCAACCCACAGGCGCAAAATATCGGCTCCGTACTGTTTGATCACTTTGGCAGGAGCGATAACATTTCCCAACGACTTCGACATTTTCCGTCCTTCCCCATCCAGGGTAAAGCCGTGGCTCAGCACCTCTTTATAAGGAGCCTTTCCTTTTGTCGCCACAGCTGTTGACAGAGAAGAGTTGAACCATCCGCGATACTGGTCCGAACCCTCCAGATACATGCTTGCCGGCCAGGTTAATTCTTCCCGCTGGGTCAGCACGGCCCGGTGGCTGCTTCCGGAATCAAACCAGACATCCATCGTATCGGTTTCTTTCCGGAACGCCTGGTGTCCGCACTCCGAGCAGGACTGGTTTGGAGGCAGCAGCTCTTCAACCGGTTTGGCGTACCATACCGAAGAGCCATGTTTGGCAAACAGATTGGCAATATACTCAATCGTCTCTTCCGTAATATGCGGATGACCGCATTTTTTGCAGTAAAAGATTGGCAGGGGAACACCCCAGATCCGTTGCCGGGAAATACACCAGTCTCCACGGTCGGCAATCATGTTGTGAATCCTTGTTTCTCCCCAGGATGGAGTCCATTTGACGCGTTTGATTTCTTCCAGCATTTCCTGGCGAAAACCGTCAACGGAAGCAAACCATTGTTCCGTGGCGCGGAAGATTACCGGTTTTTTCGTGCGCCAGTCATGAGGATACTGGTGGGTAATGAAAGTCAATTTTAACAAACAACCGGCTTCCTCCAGCTTTTCTGTCACTTTTTTGTTGGCATCCTCATAAAACAATCCTTCAAACCCAGGCGCCTGTTCAGTCATCCGTCCTTTTTCATCCACCGGACAAAGCACACCCAGATTATACTTTTGGCCAATGTAAAAGTCTTCTTCCCCATGTCCCGGTGCGGTATGAACACAACCCGTTCCGGCATCCAGCGTAACATGGTCACCAAAAACAATCGGGCTTTCCCGGTCATAGAATGGATGACGGCAGACAACTCCGGCCAAATCGGTTCCTTTCATGACGGAAAGGACTTGGTAATCAGAAATTCCGATCGTTTCCATCACTTGAGACAGCAGTTCTTTTGCCAACAGGAATTTGCGCCCGTCTGTTTCCACCAGACAGTATTCAAAGTCTTCATTCAGGGCAATGCCCAGGTTGGCCGGAATGGTCCAGGGAGTGGTTGTCCAAATGACCAGATACGTATTTTCTTCCGGAATCACCCCGTTTCCGTTTTTTACCGGAAAGGAAACGTAAATCGATGCGGAACGCTTGTCACGGTATTCAATTTCCGCCTCCGCCAGTGCCGTTTCCGAAGAAGGAGACCAGTAAATGGATTTCATGCCCCGGTAAATATGCCCTTTTTTCACCATTTCACCAAACACACGAATCTGCTCTGCTTCATATTCCGGTTTCAGGGTGAGATAGGGATTGTTCCAGTCACCACGAACGCCAAGCCGTTTAAACTGTTCCTTTTGCTTGTTGACAAACGATAATGCATAGTCTTTGCACATTTCGCGGAATTTGACAGGATCCACTTTTTTGCGGTCCACTTTCTTTTTGCTGACAACGGCATGCTCAATCGGCAAACCATGGGTATCCCATCCAGGGACATAGGGAGCATGGTAACCTTTCATCGATTTATATCTGACAATGAAATCTTTCAGTGATTTATTCAAGGCATGGCCGATATGCAGATCGCCATTGGCGTAAGGAGGCCCGTCATGCAGGACAAAAGACGGGGCTCCATTCCGTTTTTTCAGTACCTGCCCGTAAATATCGATTTCCTCCCACCATTTTTGCATTTCCGGTTCGCGGTTTGGCAAATTTCCGCGCATGGGGAAAGCGGTTTTCGGGAGATTCAATGTTTTCCCGTAATCAGACATTTTGAATCACTCCTTTATGTAAAACATGAACCAAGACTTTGTTTTAAACATAAAAAAACCTTCTTCATCCTCTAGGGACGAGAAGGTATCCCGCGGTACCACCCTACTGGCTTCGAATCCTTTGCTTGATTGGAAACAAAGCCTCTCTACCATCCTTAACGTGGATGACGCGGTCGACCTTACTCTGTTTCAGGTGACGGTTCCAGGGTGATATTCGACAGAAACTCGGATTAGGCTTACACCATCCCTAATTCGCTGAACACGAGTTTATCTATCTACTCTTCCCTTTCCTAACCTTTAGCCATAATTTTCTTCTGCTGATCATCCAGAACATAGACATGTCCATTAAAACATCGCTTTTTTCTTCAGTTTTCTTGAAGTCCTGCGCAACTCGCGGCGCGGTTCATCTTCTTCATAATAGGAAGATGCGGCTACTTCATCCATGACTGTAGTATCATCCATCTTATTCATGCTGCTGAAATCCTGATATTCCTGGGTACTGAAGTCCTGATACCCCTGGGTGGCAAAATCCTGATACTCTTGTGTGGCCTGATCCATCAACAAGTCGGACTGGTTATGTTCGGCATGTTTCTCCAGCTTTTTCCCCTGTTCCTCCAGGCCAGCCTCCAACTCTTCCAGAGATTCCCAATCGGAGTTTTCCAGGATATCAAGATGGGATTGTACCAATGTGCGGAAACGCGCACGATATACGGTTGCTTTCTGTTTCAGATCAAGCAGCTCGCTGTGTACGGCACGTGCTTTTTGCAAGGCATCGTTGATAATGCGGTCGGCATTTTTCTCGGCTTCCTGAACAATCAACTCGGCTTCCTTTTTTGCATTCAGGCGAACTTCTTCCGCCACTTCCTGGGCGACCCGAATCGACTTGTGAATGCTTTGCTCCATGGATGACAACGCCTGCGGAGAAGGTTGCACCTGCATCGGTTCCGGATAGCGTTGCATCGTTTGCGGAGCGGGAGCCGGCGGCTGCTGAATTTCCTGTGGACCGCTTTGGAACATCGTTTCGCTTTCCATCAAACGTTCTACTTCCGCCTGAAGCTCTTCCACCTGTTGTTCAAGTTCCAGCTTTTCCCGGGTAAGCAGTTCGAAATCCTTGATGATCTGGTCAAGAAAATCGTTTACTTCATCAACATCATATCCCCGGAAAGATCTTTTGAACTCTTTATTGTGTATATCTAAAGGTGTTAACGGCATCATTCGCACCTCCTAGAAAAATTGCATTCTTTTCTATTCGACAATATTACCAGATATCCTTCCGGATTACTATAAGCACTATATAAATAGAACTTTCCCTCAAATCTAAGTAATTAGCTTAATCCATATTCTCCCTTTTTTGCCATGTCCTTCAACAGCTTCTACAACCGTGCGTCCAAATCCTCTCAGGGAGATCAAGTCACCAGGTGCAATCGGGCAATCCGGTTTATCCACTAATTTCCAGTTCACTTTGCATTTGCCGCTTTTTACCAAGGACGATGCCTTTGTTCTAGAGATCCGATAACCTTCCGACAAAACCGCATCCACACGCAACGAGGCCACAGAAACTGTTCGGATCCTTATGTTCTGTTCGGGAAGAGCCAGTTCAGGGCGAGTAATCTTTCTTATACTAACACGATGGCGTCCGACTTGTCCAATGTTGGCAGACAGGTAATCCTCCATCTCACTGGCGACAATGATGTCACTACCCTTATTGTGCGGAATGATATCTCCCAATATATTCCTTTTGATTCCCAATCCCAGCACGGCACCCAGAACGTCCCGGTGTTCCAGGCGTTTCATTCCGATGGCTTCCAGGCGTAAACAGCTTATGTTAAATGAATCTGGACTTACAGCATAACAGTAGTCAGGTGCGATTATGGCCCGTTTTCACTCGGCTTCCTCATAACCCCCATCCGTCAGAAAAACCAGATTGGGATCCCGCTGTACAATGGAGGCAAGAATTGCAACTTTTCCAGGATCAAGAAAAGACGTCAGTATCAGCTGTTTTTTTTGCGGATGCGCGCTCAACATAGTCCAGTGAACGCTCCACAAAAGGATATTCTTCCGAACGAAAGTGCATGAATATGTTTTGTTTGCTCATGATCCGTCTACAAGACCCAACTGATTACAGTAAATAATCCCATTTCCACATAATGAAGGACAAACAGCGCCAGGATCGGAGATAAATCCAATCCGACAATCGGGGGAATGAAACGCCGAAACACACTCAGATAAGGTTCGGACAACTTCTCCAGCAGCGTGCCAACCGGTGTACCCCTGAAATTGGGAAACCACGATGACAAAATGTATATAATGAGCACAATATAATAAATCATGAACAATTTGTCGACGATGCTGTAAATAATCATTCGTGTCACTTCACCTCAAATCTCTAGCCTCTTCTTCACTCAAAATGTCTGTGATCGTTCCCTGAATATCCACGTTGGCCGGTGTACAGATAAAAATGTTGTTACCCAGCTTTTGAATGTTTCCTCCTAAAGCATATACTGTCCCGCTCAAAAAGTCGATAATTCTTAATCCCTGGTCGCGACGGACTAACTGGAGATTGACAACAACAGGACGATGGCTTTTGAGGTGATCCGCAATTTCTGGTGACTCTTCATAAGTGCGCGGTTCAAACAGCACCATGCGGATATTTTTCTGCGTATGCAATGAAACGATGTTGCTGCGCCCCTTGTTTGATGAAGCGGATTCACGTTCTTCCTCCACTTCCTCATCATATAACTCATCATCGTTCACACCAAAAAAGCCCATGATTCGGTCCATCAATGTCATAGGAAATCGCCTCCTGAACCAAGGCTACCTACCCCGTTTGCCACCTCCTACCAATACGGAACCCAAGCGAACCCATGTCGCCCCTTCTTCAATAGCAATTTCAAAATCTTGGGACATGCCCATTGACAAATGAGGAACTCGTAAACGGGGTCTTAACCGTTGTAATTTTCCTTGCAATCGTTTCAATTCTCGAAAGACAGGCCTCACTTCTTCCGGGTCGTTCGCAATAGGTGCCATAGTCATCAGGCCTACTATCTCAATAGTAGATAAATTCGCCACTTCACAGGCAAACTCTTCTAATTCCTGCGGAGAAATTCCATATTTTGATTCTTCTCCGGAAACATTTACTTGCAAAAAACAGCGCTGCGGCGGATATCCTCCTGCCGCTACACGGCGGTCGATCTCTTCAGCCAGCGAAAAACGGTCCAGCGAATGAATATAGGCAAAACGGCCAACAACATCCTTTACCTTTCTTCGCTGCAAGTGTCCGATAAAATGCCAGGTTCCGCGGTCGCCCAGTTCTTCCCATTTTGGGAGAGCATTTTGCACCCTGTTTTCACCAATGTGTTGCAAACCCAAATCGAGAATGTTCCTGGTACCTTCAATATCCAGATACTTCGTAACGGCAAGTACATTTACCTCTCCCGGATTCCGGCCGGACCGGAAGCATGCCTGTTCAATCCGCTGTTTTACATTTTCCCATCGATAAGCAAATTCGTTCATTCCTGCCTTTATTCCTTCTTTCCGATCCATGCAACCATCCTTCCTGTTTCCCCGTGATCCCGGCGATGGGAATAAAAGTAGTCCTCATCACAGCTTGTACACCATTTGGATACAAGGATATGCTGTGATTTCATACCTGATTTTTCCAATATTTTGGCGTTTGCTTTTTTCAGATCCAGCTGCCAGCGGCCTGGAATATAACTTTTCGCAACCTCATGCAAAGCTTTTTGATCAGCCAGGATCTTTTCCAGCGGCCGTATGACGCGTTCATCCACCTCGTAACAGCAAGGGCCGATGGAAGGCCCGATTGCGGCACGGATTTCCCCAACATCGGCTCCCATTTCCTGCAAACAGGAAACTACGTTTTGGCCGATTCCCCCCACGGTTCCTTTCCAGCCAGCATGGGCAACTCCAATCCAGTCGATATCGGGGGCATAGAAATAAAGAGGGGTACAGTCGGCAAAGTAGGCAGCCAGTAAAAGATCCGTTTCGCCTGTAATCATTCCGTCCGTATCCTGAACGGCCGTTTCGCGCATATCTTTTCCAGCTCCCTTCTGCCCGCCATCAACGGCCTGGACATGAACTCCATGCACCTGTTCACCACTTGTCCAGGCAGAAAAAGGCATTTTCAGCAGAGACGCCAGTTTCTTCCGGTTGGAGAGCACCCGTTCAGGCTGGTCGCCCACATGAAAGGCATAATTCCTGCAATTCATATCTTCCCTTTTATTTCGAGCACTAAAACCCACTGTCAGATGGGGAAACGCATTTTCCCATTCTTCAATCACAAAATAAGGAACATCCTTTTCAGCCTGAAATTTAAATGGTTCCATACACTCCCTCCCTTCGTACCATATTACCACAATTTCCTAACTGAACAAATAGGTTAACGCTGGTCCTGTTCATCGGAAAACATATATGCCGGATGGGATTCTGAAAACGGAATCTGTTCGCGGGCATCCAGCCTGACAAGGATAACATCGGACCCAATCTTGACGATTTGGCGCCATGGAATTACCCATTCATGCCCTCCGGAAACAAGCCCGAACCACTTGCTTTCTCCCGGAACTACGATGGCGCGAATCGCTCCCCGGCGCAAATCCAGTTCCAGATCATATATCTGCCCCAGTTTGCGGCCATCTGCGATATTTACGACATCTTTCGCCTGTAACTCCGAAATTTTCATATGAAGGATGCCTCCGTCCATTTCAATTTATTTTATATATATGTCTGACGGGTCGAAAATGTATAAGAAATAATCACTTCCCCATTTTTGGGAAAGTGACTGTTTCATTCGGCAGCCCTTTTAACTGCATCAACAATCGCAGTATTTTGGATTTCCGTCATTTTTCCCCACCGTTTGTACAGGTTTGTTTCAATCTCTTTCTGTTGCTGGCGATATAGTTTCAGTTCTCCCAGGAAACTGATCAAGCAGTTTTGTTCTTGTACTGATCGTTAACCAGGTCCATCCGCTGCCTGCTTGGTAAGCCGATATCTCTACTTTTCAAATCATTGTTATAATTAAGATCTATGGATTAAATATTTATTTATAATAAATCTTGAAAAATAAACCTTTAGTACGAAATTCGTTCTTTTATTATTAAAAAAAGCTTGCCATCTGATCGGAACGGGCAAGCTTCGCATTTATTTCAATTAATGAATTTATTCATTTGTTGAATTGCCGCTTTTTCCAACCGCGAAACCTGTGCCTGGGAAATACCGATTTCCTCGGCGACTTCCATTTGTGTTTTCCCTTCGAAAAAGCGCATCGATAAGATCATTTTTTCCCTGTCATTCAACTTGTTCATCGCTTCTTTCAAGGCGATTTCCTCGATCCACTGCATATCTTTCGTTTTCTCGTCACTCAGCTGATCCATGACAAAAATGGGATCACCGCCATCCTGATACACGGGTTCAAACAATGAAACGGGATCCTGAATGGCATCCAGCGCAAAAACGACGTCTTCTTTCGGAACATTCATCGCTTCGGATATCTCATAAATGGTTGGCTCGCGCGAATACCGGTTTGTCAGCTGGTCGCGAACCTGGAGTGCTTTGTAGGCAATGTCCCTCAAGGACCGCGAAACGCGAATCGGATTGTTATCCCGCAGATACCGCCTGATCTCACCGATAATCATTGGCACTGCATAGGTGGAAAATTTTACGTTCTGACTGAGGTCAAAGTTATCAATGGCTTTCATCAGGCCAATGCAGCCAACCTGAAACAAATCGTCCACACATTCCCCACGGTTGTTGAACCGTTGGATCACGCTTAAAACCAGGCGCAGATTCCCGTTTACCAGTTTCTGACGCACCTTTTGATCTCCAGCCTGAAACTTCTGGAACAGGACACGCATTTCCTTGTTTTTTAGTACTGGAAGTTTTGATGTATCCACACCGCAAATTTCCACTTTGTTTCGTGCCATGACAAATTCTCCTCCTCAGGATGGAACTAAATTACAGTATGTCCTGAGAAGGAGAATTTATAATTAGAATGAAATTAAACCATTTTATTGAATTCTTTACGCAATCTCTTAATAATTCTTTTTTCAAGACGAGAAATATAAGATTGGGAGATTCCCAACAAATCGGCTACATCCTTCTGTGTTTTTTCTTCTCCCCCATCCAGTCCGAACCGCAGAACCATGATTTTCCGTTCCCGATCTGATAGATTTGACAAGGCGGTACGCAGGATTTTTTTATCCACCTCATCCTCGATATCCCGGTAAATGGTATCATTTTCGGTACCCAGTACATCGGACAACAACAGTTCATTTCCATCCCAGTCTGTATTAAGCGGTTCATCAAACGAAACTTCAGACCGGATTTTGTTGTTGCGGCGCAAAAACATCAAAATCTCGTTTTCAATGCACCGGGACGCATAAGTAGCCAGTTTGATCTTTTTCGTCGGATCAAAGGTGTTTACTGCTTTAATCAGACCGATTGTCCCGATCGATACCAGGTCTTCGATATGGATACCGGTATTTTCAAACTTTCTGGCAATATAAACCACCAGCCGCAGATTCCGCTCGATCAGGATGGCTCTGACCGCCGATTCTCCGCTCGGGAGACGCTTCAGCAAGTGCGCTTCTTCTTCCCGGGAAAGTGGCGGTGGCAAGGCTTCGCTTCCTCCAATGTAATAAATTTCTTCTCCTTTTACTCCAAGATGAAATAAAAGACGATACCAAAAAATCTGAAAAACAATTTTCCATTTGGCAAACATGCCCATACCTCCCTTTCTTGCTTGGATTCAGGAAACAGCTGCAGAAAGACAAGATGGATGGATAATCGCCTGGTAAGCCCCATCGGATGATAGACGTCCGACATCTATACCTATGAGAATTTTTGTAATCTTATTCTTTTTTTCTCCTTGCGAAACAATTACGTGATCCGGTTTGACCGCCAAAAGCAGATCGTTCTCTTTTCCTGCCGCCCGGTAAGGAATCAGGCGAACCCGGTTCAGCCATTCGGCCGGCAACAGGTCCCAGCCTTTTTCCAGTTCCCGGATTTGCGCCATTTGCCACAGCGGTTCAGGAAGCATCGGTTTGAGCGATTCCAGCTCAACCAGGATCACCGGCGACCGGGTAATGGGATCACGCAACTGATTTCCTGTATCAACAAGGCCGGCGCAGGTCAATTCCCTACCCTGCAGCCGGATCGACACATCGGCGATGAATTGGCCGAACATTTGCCATTCATCCAGGGACCGCAGGGAAAAACGCGTGTACATCCATACCAGGGGAAACCCGAAAATGATGAGCGCCCATGAAACAGGTGAACCCCAGCCGTGAGCAGATTGGGAATAGAAAATGCCGCCGGCTGCCTGGCTGTCTCCTGTCATCACATAATGAAAGGCAATCATGGCCCCTCCCGTAATGAAACAGATCAGGTAAAACATCCCCAAATTCCGCATAAAAGCGAACGGATGCTTCCAGCCGAACACGATCAGTACCATGAAGATCGAAACAATGATCTTCACCGGAAAAAAATAAGCAATCGAAAACCGGGACCATAAGTGCAACATCGAATACAGACCGCCCACCATACTTGAAAGCAGCAGGCGCCACCAGGTTGTCCGCTGTTTGCGAATTCCTGACGTCAGCCATAAAAGCAGGAAATCAATGGCACTGTTGAGGAAGAAAATCACATCAGCATAAACGGTCATAAAACTCCCTCTCCAAACCGAAGTGAGAATAGTATATCTTAATCTATATTTCAAAGTCTGTCTAAACTTGCCAATCCTGTTTGACTTTTTTCGTCGAAACCTCATACTACGACCGGAAATATTCTGATAAAAATTTTCAATAGCAATATTAAGGACGGGTTTCCGGTTTTTTTCGCCAAAAATCCAGCAAGGAAAAGAATTTGCTGAACGGCTTGATTGCTTCACTTTTGGAACTTTGATCGTACCCAAGAATTGGAAACATCCTGATTTCACCCGTTGGTCTTAAACCAGATTCATATTCAGGTGTGTTGATGAAATTTATTGTGCCCGCAAAAATTTGAAGATTCTCCAATCTCTCTACATTCGCACCAAAAAAGGCTGCCCTGACCGGGAAACCTTTTTTCTCATTCACTTGATCCTCTTGTGAATTGCTTCCTGTCCATTGGCACCGTAAAAGATAAAGGCAAAATCTCTTTCACTGTGAGCGCTTTGCCGCTTCGTTTTTTCTTGAATCCGGTTTTTCTCTTCTTTATCTCTATTAATAAGCTCGCATAAAACTTTAAAGGGTAACTGGATCTTATCAATAAGCTTTCCCGCTTCTTTTTGCTCACCCAAAGGAGCCCGGTTTATGGAATTGAAGTTAAAAACAGCCTGCTTCCTGACAGAAACCGGCTGCAACCGTATGGGTTATTGAATGACCGTTAAATCCTGAACCAGTGTATTCCGGATCTTCGGCAGCAAAATCCTTTTTTCCTGTTTCCAGGTATGGATATCATAAATTCCGATTATTCCGGCCGTTTTTTTGCCATCCGCCTGGGACAGTACATAAAGTTTGTCCTTTAACAGCCTTGCCTTAAATATGGACTGGGGCAAGCGGGAAACCTGCAAAACCTTGAAAGTGTTCTCGTCGAGCACTGTAATTTCTCCCTGTGTCCGGTGGGTAATATAAATTTTTCCGCCATTTCGATAGATGAATTCCGGTTGGGAACAGGGCAAGGATATGTACCGCTGCTGCCAATCCTTCTTGCTGATGACCGCAATTTTGTTATTTCCTTCGGCGACGGAAGAGACAAGAATATATTTCTCTGTAATTTCCAGATCATTGGCCAGATCAATTTCCAGATTCAGATCCCTGATCCGGGTCCCGGTTTCCCGATCGATTACATACAGAACAGGCCGCTTCTCCTGAATCACGGTGGCAAAGACATACACATGCCTGGAATCAAAATCGACTATGCGCAGGAAGCCATCCAACCTGACCGATTTCTTTTTGTTTCCCTGTCTGATTTCCAATGTTCCATAATTCAGATGCGTGTTATATGTCGTCATCCGGATCTTGCCTTTTTCCCTCGTATACAGCGGATAAATCGGCGTCTTTTCCATGGTGATATCCCCGTCGGAAGAAATATGGACAAGCCTTTCGCCAAAGGTGACCGGCAGGAGCAAATTTCCATCTCCCTTTTCCGCAATCTGAAATATTCCTTTTTCTTTTATTTTATGCGAATCCATGATGCGGCCATGATTGTCCAGCAGGACAAACTGGCTGTCCTCTCTCAGGGAATCGGTATAGATGACTCCCATGTGTGCCTGTTGTATCTCCATTTCTCCCACCGTACATGAACTGAGAAAAAGAAGGGAAGCGATGATGAAAAAATCCTTTTTCACATTCCAGACCCCCTTTTAAATCCGTTCCAGACCCCTCGGTGAGCCAAGGTGCCACTCCGCCTTATTGGTGGTGAAATCGGTGATAAAAAAATACACCGCGTTATTGTCGAAATTATCGGTATATTTCGATTCTATCCTGCCATCACTTTAACTGCAATACATTGAATATTGAATCATCGTTAAAAAAGGGTCAACGGAGGAACCCCTTCTCCGATTTCTTTCCGGAGATTCATGGGATTTCATTGTGTGACAGAAAAACAAATCAAAAAGAAACCTGCTTGTCACCTTTACCTTGAAAATCCGGTTCAATTTATCAGGATATTGCACGCAAAAATTCCACAAAACAGCACGGCGACCGCTTCCCTCAGAATCTGGGAAACGATCGCCAAATCTGTACCTGGATTTATTTATTGAGTTTGTTATTTTTGCGGGTCCGTAAAAATGTAGGCACTTCGAGATCAATATCATCAGACCGCGGTTTTAATTCCCTGGTCTGGCCATATGGGTTCAAATCCGAATTTGTATTGACGAACGAAGGTTTGCCTTGTCCTGTTTGTTGATGCGGATGCATTTTGAAACCCTTTTTCTGTTGTTCTTCATGATCAAAGCCGGTTGCAATCACGGTTACATAAATTTCGTCCTTCAGCTCTTCATTGATTACCGCTCCGAAAATCATGTTTACTTCCGAGTGTGAAGCCTGTGTCACAATATCTGCCGCTTCATAGACTTCATACAGGCTCAGGTTGGAACCGCCGGTAATATTCATCAGCACACCGCGGGCGCCTTCGATCGATGTTTCCAGAAGCGGACTGCAAATCGCTTTTTTCGCAGCATCTGCCGCCCGGTTTTCCCCGTTAGCCTGACCAATTCCCATCAATGCCGATCCCCGCTCTGTCATAATGGTGCGTACATCGGCAAAATCAAGGTTGATCAGCCCCGGGACGGCAATCAGGTCCGAAATCCCCTGAACTCCTTGGCGCAACACATTGTCTGCTTCCTTGAATGCCTCCAGCATCGGCGTGTTTTTGTCAACGATTTCCAGCAGGCGGTCATTGGGAATCACAATCAATGTGTCCACGTTCTCTTTAAGCGCTGCCACACCCTGTTCGGCCTGGCTGGTCCTTCTCCTGCCCTCAAAGGTAAATGGCTTGGTAACCACACCTACGGTAAGGGCTCCCAAATCACGGGCAATGGCTGCAATTTCCGGTGCCGCTCCTGTTCCCGTACCACCGCCCATACCCGCTGTAACAAACACCATATCTGCGCCTTTCAGCACATTTTCGATTTGCTCGTGGCTCTCTTCAGCCGCCTTTTTGCCAATTTCCGGTTTGGCTCCGGCGCCCAACCCCCTGGTAAGCTTTTCACCAATTTGCAGGCGATAGGGTGCTTTTGAACGGTTCAAGGCCTGGGAATCGGTATTGACCGCAATAAATTCAACTCCCTGTACCCCCGCTTCGATCATCCGGTTTACTGCATTGCTTCCGCCACCACCGACACCGATGACCTTTATCTGGGCAATTTGCTCCATTTCCAGATCAAAATCCAACATAGTCTTGTCCCTCCAATAATCTCATCAAATCTTGATCAGATAAATTCGCTTAACCAGTTTTTCATTTTTTCAAAAGCAGATGGCCCGCGCTGCTTTTTTTGTCGAGGAGGGTGATGAGTCGACCGACCCGATTCAATTTGAAATACCCCGCGTTGATGCAAGTAGTGAATCATGCCAACCCCACCCGTATATGAAGGCTCCTTGACACCGATATTTTGAGGAATGGCGATTCGTACGGCAGCACCCAGCTGGCTTTGCGCCACATCCAGAATATGCCGGGTGGCCATGACCCCTCCTGTCAATACATAACCGCCTGCCGGTTCATCGGAAAAACCCATGACTTTCACTTGTTGGCGAATTAACTGAAACATTTCTTCCAGACGCGGCTCAATGATTTGTGCAAGTTCCAGTTGTGTAACAATCCGTTCCCTGCTTGTCCCAATTGTCTGCACTTTAAAAGTTTCATCGGTTTTTGCAAATTCCTTGCTCGCCACTCCATACTGGCATTTTACCTCTTCGGCTCTGCTGGTCTGTGTTCGAAGTCCAATCGCAATATCGTTGGTTATATATTCTCCGCCAATCGGGATAACAGAAGTCCCTGCCAGATGACCTTGCTGGTAGACCGTTAGCGTGGTGGTACCACCGCCAATATCGACCATGACCACTCCCAGTTTTTTTTCATCATTGGACAGGCAAAGTTCACTTACTGCCAGGGGTAAAAAGACCATGCCGCCTATATTCAGGTTAGCCCGCTCTACACAGCGGAGCAGGTTTGTCATGATAGTTTTTGTCCCGGTGACAATGATCGCATCCACTTCCAACCTGACTCCGACCATTCCGCTGGGATCCTTGATATCATCTAGACCATCCACGATAAACTGTTTGGGAACCACTTCAATAATGGCCCGTTCCGGCGGCAAAGCAATCACTCTCGATGCTTGCAAGACACGGTCAATATCATGATATCCGATCTCTCTGTCCTCACTGGAAACAGCTACAACTCCATGACTCGGTTGCAGAGAGATATGATGTCCCGATATTCCGACAAAAACCTCTGAAATCTCTATGCCAACCATGCGCTCGGCATGATCTACCGCTTCACGTATTGATTGTACAGCTTGGTCAATATTAATAATAGCTCCCTTTTTCATCCCTTGTGATTTTGCTGTTCCTACTCCCACAATATGCGGTGTTCCATCTGCATTCACTTCAGCGACAATGACCCGAACCTGTGACGATCCGATATCCAAAGTTATAACGAAATCCTGATTGCTCAAATCCTGGGCACCTCCTTGCCCGAGAGTCAAACTTAAGACAGACATTTGAATTATATTAAGGAAAAGGGAGGAAAAAACCACTCACAAACCATATTCAACAATCGCTGAGCTTTCCCCTTTTTAAAGTCAACCATTTTTAATGATTTCCTTTTCCATATTTTTCTTTTTTAATAACCTTCCACCATAAATCAGGATGCTCTCTTTGACGTTTCTGGAATAAACCAAATACTTTCCAACAAAAATAGTGTACCTCGTGGATGATTAAAAAACGAGGGATAATAACTCATTTTTTGTGAAAGATCTTCAACTCTCACAAAAATACGATGATAACGGTCAGTCCATATCTCCACCTGATCCCTGTGATCGGAAACAGGTTTCACTTTTCTGATCGTACGTTTGATAGAGTCTGGCAATTTTGCAATTTCCCGTACGGCTGATTTCAAAAGGGGATCTGAACATTTCCAGTCTGTAAAAGCAATCTGGTTCTGTTGGGAAGATAACAAACGGTGAGATAGAATGGTACCGTCCGAGAGAATGGGAAAGCGTTTCTGTTCTTTGGTTTCAAACCATGCGGCGTGCTCTTTTTCCCTGATGGAAATCGAAATCTTGTCAGGAAACGTTTTTTTCACCCTCACCTGTTCAATTTCCGGAAGGGCAGAAAGCCGCTCAATTACTTCTTCGGATTGAACGCCAAAAAAAGAAACACCTTTTTTTAACTGTGTCCTGGCCAGGATTTCTTCTGCCGGCACCAGTTGATTTCCAGTCACTTCAATCTTTTTAATTTTGCTTAATGGCGATCGCAAGAATATGGCAAACAACGCTCCCGTAAAAAACAAAAAAATAAAAGCGAAAATCCATGGTGATGGGGACCGTTTCTTACCAACCCGGTTGCGAAAGGGAGGAACATGCTCATCCACCATGCCAGTGTTTACTCCTTTCTTCTCTCTTCGCCTGACTGTACCAAGGTGTAAAAATACTTAATCTTCCCTATATATTACCACAAATATACGATGTTTAAAGGTTTTTACACAAAAAACAGCGGCACCGGCCTGTGCTACTGTTTTTCCATATTGATCCGTTTTATATTTCCGTTCAATTGCTGAAACACCTTTTCCAGCGACTCATATCCCCGATCAATATGGTTCACACCATAAATCACCGTCTGGCCGTCTGCCGCAAGCCCGGCAATAATCAGGGCAGCCCCGGCACGCAAATCCGAGGCACGGACCTGGTCCCCTCTCAACCGGTTCACCCCTCGGATCTCAACCGTGTTCCCGGCCAAATCCATGACTGCCCCCATTTTCTTCAACTGATCCACGTGCTTCAGACGCGATTCGAAAATATTTTCTGTCAGCCTGCTTTTCCCGTCTGCCAGGGCGAGCAAAACGGTTGTTTGCGGCTGCAGATCTGTCGGAAACCCGGGAAACGGCTCTGTCACCAGATGACGGACCGGCCGGATCACTGAACTGCACCGCATCTTGATCCCTTCCGGAGCTTTGCCAAACTGCAGGCCCATCGGCTCCAGATGCCGGGCCACTGTGTCAATCTCATGATCATTTACCTTTCTAAGCACAATCTCTCCGTGTGTTACTGCTGCCGCAATTGCCAACGAACCGGCAACAATCCGGTCTGACATTACCCGGTGAGAAGCAGCTTGTAACCGCTTAACCCCCGTCATGCGTATAGTTGGCGTTCCCGCCCCCTCAATGTTTGCTCCCATCTTGGACAGAAACCTTGCCAAATCCACAATCTCCGGTTCACGTGCAGCATTCCGGATCACGGTTGTTCCCTTTGCCAGTACAGCAGCCATCAGGATATTCTCGGTTGCACCCACACTTGGAAAGTCGAGACAAATGTTGCTTCCCGTCAATTGGGGTGCTTCACAGGTAATTTTCTCCTCCGTTTCCCTGATTTCCGTACCCAACTGGGCTAATCCCCTCAGGTGCAGATCAATGGGGCGCTTGCCAATGTTACAGCCTCCCGGTCTGGTTACACTCACCTTTTGCAGGCGTCCCAGCAAAGGCCCCATCAGAAAAACGGAAGAGCGAATCTGCCTCATCAGATGTTCAGGTATACCATATCCACTGATTCTGGTTGTATCGATCCATAAGGCAGATGGCCGATAAGTAATGTTTGCCCCCAGTGCTTGCAAAATCTCACACATGGCCCGTATATCCGTCAGGTCGGGACATTCTCGATTTTGTAGATTCCTTCTGCCAATACGGCAGCTGCGATGGGTAAAGTTGCATTTTTGGCACCCTGGACACGAACAGATCCTGACAAAGGCTTTCCACCTTCAATCACAAACTGTTCCAATGTGTCACCTCCGTCTATTCTTCACCCACCACCTGCACTTCCGGTTCCAGACGCACACCGAACTTTTCCTCAACGGTATCCCTGATGTGCTGAATGAGCTGGATTACATTTTGTGCCGTTGCGTGTTCGCGGTTAATGATAAAGTTTGCATGCATGGAAGAAACTTCAGCTCCGCCAATTCGATAGCCTTTTAACCCGGCTTCCTGGATTAAGCGGCCAGCGAAATCCCCCGGCGGATTCCTGAAGACACTGCCAGCGCAAGGGTATTGTAATGGCTGTGTCTTTCTCCGATGTTCCTTGTAGGATGTCAGTCGTGACATGATCTCTTCCCGCTCGCCATACTCCAGGAAAAATGTAGCTTCTGTGATTATTCCCTTCAGCTTGGTTTGAAGGACCGAAGTACGGTAGCGAAATTCCATTTCCTTATTGGATAATGTCACCCATTCTCCTGTTTCCAAAAGTATGGTGGCCGAATGAAGAACTTTAGAAATATCTGACCCGTGAGCACCTGCATTCATATAGATGGCACCACCCACGTTTCCGGGAATCCCTCCAGCAAATTCCAAACCGGTCAAACCCTGTTTTGCCGTCACTGTTGCCAGCAGAATGGTCGAAGCCCCTCCTCCTGCAGTGACCCGGTTTCCATCAATATTCAAATGATTAAAGCCTTCATCCAACTTGAAAACAACGCCACGTATTCCTCCGTCACGCACCAGCAAATTGGACCCTCTGCCAATGACCCGCCAGGACAGCTTGTGCTGATAAACCCACCGCATCGCCCGCTCAAGCTCATGTCTGTTGCGCGGATATATCAAAAGGTCGGCTGGACCTCCCACTTTCCATGTTGTATGACGGGATAATGGTTCATTGACTCGCACATCTTCAATCCCAATATTTTTCAGTTCTTCTATGATCTGTTTCACTTTGTCGCTCCTCCTAGCCAAAAAACACCGGTAAAGTCCATCCCAACCTGGTTTAACACAGTTTATGCTGCTAAACAGAGAATGTGACAAATGCCCACCTGGCACCCTCCATTGCTAAACCTGGATAAAAGCAATCTTTTCCAGTTCGTCTACCAGCACCTCCGCCGCGTGCGGGCGCCCCAACCGGCTGGCCGCCTCACTCATCGCGTGGTGCTCCTCTTTGTTTTCAATCAGGCGCTTCACTTCACGCCACAGGTTTTCTGCGTTACATTCACTTTCAAGAAGCATTTTGGAAGCCCCTTGTTCTTCTAACCATCGCGCGTTTGCTTCCTGATGGTTATTTGTCACATACGGGGATGGAATAAGAATAGAAGGTAAACCCAATGCTGTCAACTCTGCCAGTGTGGATGCTCCGGCACGTCCTACAAGCAGGTAAGTGGCGGACAGCACATCCGGCATATTATAGATAAACGGTTTTACTTCCAAATTGGGAATCTCATCAGCTTGAATTTGTGAACGGATTTTTTCGTAATGCACTTCGCCGGTAACATAAACAAAATGCACTTCCGGCATTTTTTTCATTTCCGGGATCATTTGCAACACGGCTTCGTTGATCACCCTCGCGCCGCGGCTTCCGCCACAAAACAGAATAATCGGTTTATGTGAATCCTTGATCCCCAACGATTTTCTCCCCAAGACCGCGTTTGCCTGAACCACTTCGGTCGCTCTGGGGTTTCCCGTAAACACGATGCGATTGGCACGGCTCAGATATTTCTGCGACTCTTCCAGACTAATTGCAATCACATCGACAAAACGAGACAGGAATTTGGTGGTCAAGCCGAGCACAACATTTTGTTCATGAATCAGCGTGGGAATGCCCATCTGGTGTGCGGCATATACGGCAGGGCCGCTTACATAGCCCCCTGTGCCTACAACCACATTCGGTTTAAATTCCCGCAAATACTGTTTTGATTTGCGGACTGCTTGTAAAAATTTGCGGATGGTCCTTACATTTTCCCAGGATACACTGCGTTTAAACCCTTGAATTTCCACCGTATAAAACCGAATGTTTCCTTCTTTTGGAACAATGCGCGATTCCAGGCCATTTTCCGTGCCGATATAGGCAATTTCCACATCGGGAAATCTTTTCCGTACCGCCCGTGCAATTGCCAAAGCCGGATAGATATGGCCCCCGGTACCGCCACCAGACAACAAAATTCGTTTCATGCTGTTTCCTCCCCGGTTAAACAGTTTTACGGACAAATCTCGACAAATTCAACAAAATTCCTACTGCCACCAACGTCAAAGTCAGGGAAGAACCTCCATAACTCAAAAAAGGCAAGGTGATTCCCGTTACCGGAAACGCCCCTGAAACAACCCCGATATTGATTGCGGCCTGAATCATGATCATCGCTGTAATTCCTGCTGCCACCAGGCTGCAAAACATGTCCGGCACCCCGATTGCCACACGAATCCCGCGCCACACGAGCACGACAAACAGGATAATAACGGCTGCCGCTCCCAAAAAGCCCAACTCTTCGGCCAGGATCGAAAAAACAAAGTCTGTGTGGGGCTCGGGCAGATAGAGATGCTTTTGTTTGCTCATTCCCAGCCCGAGTCCCATCAGACCTCCCGGACCAATCGCGTATAATGACTGAATCAGATGATATCCCGCACCAAGCGGGTCCTGCCAGGGATTAAAGAAAGCAACAATACGCTGGATCCGGTAGGGAGCCGCCAGAACCAGTCCGGCAAAACCGGCCATGCCGAGGAAAAGGAAAAAGGTAAGATGTTTCATTCTTGCTCCGGCGGCAAAAATCAGCACGATCCCCGTTCCCATCAGGACAGTTCCTGTCCCCAAATCCGGTTGCAGCATAATGAGCCCAAAAGCAGCTCCCAATAAAACCAGTCCCGGCAAAAATCCCCGGGTAAAGCGCTGGATCTGGAAACCGGGATTGGAAAACATGCGTGCCAAAAAAGTGATCATCGCCAGTTTCATGAATTCCGAAGGCTGGATGCTGAAAGCCCCGATTCCCAGCCAGCTCCTCGCACCGTTGCGCAAAATCCCGACTCCCGGGATCAGGACGATCAATAATAAAATAAAGCATAAAATAAGGCCCGGTTTTGCCCATTTATGAAATTGGTCAGGATCTAACCGCATGATCCAAAACATCAGGAAAACACCCAAAGCTGCAAACAATAACTGCCGCTTGGCAAAAAAGAAGGCATCACCATATTTGTGATATGCAAAAGAGGCACTTGCACTGTATACCATTAATACACCTATTGACAACAGCAGCATGATCGCGACGACAATCACAAAATCAGGCGTGTTATTCCTTGTTTTCATGGGCGCTTTCACCTCTTGAAAATATGGGCAAGCTTCCTATATTTGAAGATTATGCACCGTCTGCTTAAATATGCTTCCCCGCTCTTCAAAAGAGGTGTACTGATCCCAACTTGCACATGCCGGGGACAATAGCACCACATCTCCCGGCCCGGCCAGACGGGAGGCAATTTCTACGGCGCTTTTCAAATCATCCGCCGCATGGACTTCCTTCAGTTCCGCTTCCCGGCCCCGCTCAATCAAAATGTCCCTCGTTTGTCCATAGGCAATCATGGCCTTGACTCTCTTTCTGAAAACAGGGACCATCTCTTTAAAATCAATTCCCCGGTCAAGTCCGCCGCCGATCCAGATCACTGGCTCAGCAAACGACTCCAGGGCTTTGGTGGCGGCCTGCGGATTGGTCGCTTTGGAATCATTGTAATAACGGACATCGTTTACGGCAGCCACATATTCCAGGCGATGTTCCACTCCGGGAAAATTTTTCAGCACTTCACAAATACCGGCAACATTTGCGCCAGCCACCAGGCTTAACGCGATTGCAGCCAGTACGTTTTCCAGGTTGAAATCACCGCGCAACGCGATTTCACTGACTGGAATAACAGGTTCTTCCCTGGAATCGGAATATTTTGCGATCACCGTTTCCTCACGAACGAAAACCCCTTTCGGGACTTCCTGTAACCGGCTGAACCACCAGATATCGCTTTGAATCTGTTCCGCAGCCTGGCGGCAATAAGGATGATCCAGATTCAGCACGGCCACTTCTTCGGCGGTCTGGTTTTGAAACAGCTTCAGTTTTGAGGAAAAATAATCCTCCATATCCTGATGATAATCCAGGTGTGCCGGGTAAATATTCAATAACGACGCTGCCTTCGGTTTGAAGCAGCGGGTTCCTTTTAACTGGAAACTGCTCAATTCGGCCACCAGCCACTCATCTTCCGTACTGTCCTTTACCACGTCTGCCAGTGCCTGTCCGATATTTCCGGCGACCTTGTTTTTTACACCGCTTTTGCTCAGCATTTCCCCCACCAGCGTCGTGGTAGTCGTCTTGCCGTTTGACCCGGTGATGCCGATGATCGGCGCTTCTGACAGGGCCCCGGCAATTTCCACTTCGGTGATGACAGGAATTCCTTTTTTGATTGCCTGAACAATCGGCTTCGCATGATAAGGAATTCCCGGATTTTTAACGAGCAGATCCACCTCATCACTGACCAGATCGTCAGGATGGCCCCCGCAAAGAACCGGAATTCCCAGCATCTCCAGTTCATCTGCTTCCGGGCACTGTTCCCTTGGCTTACAATCATTGACCAGCACTTTGGCCTCTAATTCGTTTAACAGTTTGGCTACGGCCACTCCGCTGCGGGCCAGTCCCAATACGATCACGTAACGGCCTGCCCATTCGCTTGTCTTTTTCATCTAAGCCACATCTCCATTAATACACCGATAATTGCAAACAGGAATCCAAAAAACCAGAAAGTCGTGACAACACGCCATTCGGACCAGCCGCACAATTCAAAGTGATGGTGCAAGGGACTCATCCGGAATACCCGCTTGCCACGGATTTTAAAGGAAGTTACCTGAATCATGACAGACAATGTTTCAATGACAAAAATACCACCAATAATCGGTAATAATAATTCCGTTTTTGTAATGACTGCCAAGGCGGCAATTCCTCCGCCCAAGGCAAGTGATCCTGTGTCACCCATAAATACTTTGGCCGGATTGGCGTTAAAGACCAGAAATCCCAACAGGGCTCCTACAACGGCAACCGAAAAAATAGTAACAGTCGGGTTGCTTTGCAAAATCCCGATAATGGCATAGGCGCCATATGCGCTAACCGCTGTTCCGGACAACAATCCGTCCAGACCGTCCGTCAGGTTGACGGCGTTGGAAGCGCCGATCATCATCAGGAGAAGAAGCGGAAGGTACAGCCAGTTGAGTTGAATCGTCAAATCGGTAAACGGTATATCCAGGCTGAAAATATAGTTGTTTGGTTTTCCGGTCCGTACAACGAGCAGAACCCAGAAAAGGACCAGACCGATAAACAGCTGCCCCAACAGCTTTTGATTTGCCGTCAGTCCGAGGTTGCGTTTCATTACCACTTTGATATAGTCATCCAAAAAGCCGAGAATCCCGTATCCCAGTGTTGCAAAGACCAAAAAGAACAGGTCGGCGTTTATGATCCGGTCATTATTATTGAGCAATGTCAGGCTGCTAAGCGGAACAGCAGTCAAGACAATCGCCGTAAGTATGATGACTCCGCCCATCGTCGGAGTTCCCGCTTTTTTCAGATGGGCCTGCGGTCCTTCCTGACGAATGCTCTGGCCAAATTTCAGGCGCCTCAGAACCGGAATCACCATCGGTCCGAGTATTACGGCTATACCAAAAGCTACAGCAAGTGGAATTAATATGAATCGAAGTTCTAGATTCCCCATAGTTCTTCCCTTACGCTCCTTCGGTCATTTTATTTACGATTTGGTCCAGTTGAGCTGCGCGTGAAGCTTTGACTAAGAGGACAGACTTTTGATTGCCTTCCTTGGTCAAACTATTTACGGCATCGTCCAGCGTATGGAAATGAACGAGGGTCTGGGCAGAATTTTTCGCTTCCACAGCACCTTCATAAATCCAACGACCTCGTTCGCCAATCGTATATAAACGGTTTATGCCTTTTTTCATCGCATAAACCCCTATTTCTCTATGATAACTTTCCTCTTGTTCGCCAATTTCGAGAATGTCACCCAACAGGGCCCATTTCTCACGCTCCGGTTCGATCTCTGCAAGCAGGTCCAGGGCAGCTCTCATGGATGTGGGGCTTGCATTATAAGCATCATTAATGATCAGCATGCCATTTTTGGCCTTTTTCAACTCGAGCCGCATACCTGTCAGGTTCGCGTTGGCCAGGCCAGAAGCGATTTCCTGTTCGGTTAATGAAAAATGGCGGGCAACTTCCACGGCATATAACGCATTTTTTATATTGTGCCTGCCCAATAACGGCAGGGTAAACCAGGTTCCTTTTTTGCGGGACCGAAAAACGATTCCCCTGGTTCCCATTACTTCAGCCTGTTCAGGGGCATCATCTGCGTCTTCCAGCCAGCCCACCCTGATTTGCGACCTGGTTTCATCCCTTAAATATAGTCGAAGCAATGGTTCATCTCCGTCAAAGATGATGGTGCCGTCAGAAGAAAGCCCTTCTCTTATTTCCAATTTGGCGCGCGCAATTCCTTCCCGGCTGCCCAAATGTTCAATATGCGATTCGCCAATATTGGTGATCACGGCTACGTCAGGACGGGCAATTTTGGAAAGGACGGCAATTTCGCCTGAATGGTTCATGCCCATTTCCACGACAGCCAGATCCGTTTGCTCCGGCATCGACAGCAAGGTTAACGGGACACCGATGTGGTTGTTCAGGTTTCCCTTCGTTTTATGCACGGAGTACCTTTCGGACAGCACCGAGGCGACCAGATCTTTGGTCGTGGTTTTCCCGTTACTTCCAGTCACAGCAATCACTTTCACCCTGCTCTCGGCACGATAGCCTGCAGCCAGTTGCTGCAATGCCTTGAGAGGATCGTTCACAACAATAAACGGAATGTCGGGTGATTCCGGTAAAGGCCGGCCTTTTTTCCACAAGGCAGCCGCTGCTCCCCGCTCCACCGCCTGGCCGATAAACTGATGCCCGTCAAAATGTTCGCCGGTCAAGGGAATATACAGCTGGTTGGGACAAAGTGTCCGGGTATCGGTCGATACTCCCTTCACCAGACGGAAAATATCAACAGGGCTTCCAAACCATTCTCCATCGGTTGTTTTCAAAATCCAGTTACATGTGCGTTCCATCTCATTAACCCTCACTTTGCCAGGCGTGATACAATAGCATCCCGGGCCACCTCACGGTCATCAAAATGATGTCGGACTCCATTGATCTCCTGGTAGGTTTCATGACCCTTGCCTGCAATCAGGATCACGTCTTCCGGTTCTGCTTTTCTGACTGCCTCATGAATTGCCTGGCGGCGGTCGCTGATGACGGCATAACGTTCCTTGGGACAGGACTGAACTCCAGTCAGCATATCATCCAGAATCGCTATTGGATCTTCGGTACGCGGGTTATCTGATGTAAATATGGCATAATCACTGTATTTTACCGCAATATCTGCCATAATCGGCCGTTTGCTCCGATCCCGATCACCCCCGCATCCGACCAGGCAAAGAACGCGTCCCCTGGCAAATTCACGAATCGTTGCAAGAACGTTTTCCAAACTGTCCGGGGTGTGCGCATAGTCGACAAGAACAGAGAAGGACTGTCCCAGATCCACCGGTTCAAATCGTCCGGTAACCCCCTTGATTCCGGAAAGTCCGGACCGAATCTGCTGAAGATCCATTCCTTCCACAAGAGCTACAGAAACAGCAGCCAGGACGTTATATACATTGAACTTTCCAACCAGCTTTAACCGGACCGGCACTTCTCCCCGATACGTCTTCAGCGTAAAGGAAGTCCCGGAGGAGAAAAATCGGATATTTTCAGCCCTCACATCTGCGGGTTGATCGATCCCATATGTTAAAACCTGGGCAGCAGTCCGGTTCATGAAATAGCGGGATGCTTCATCATCAGCATTAAAAATGGCAACCGGATTGTTTTCCAACTGCCCGGAATAGGCGTTTCCCAACTGGCTGAAAAGCAGGCTTTTTGCCTCCCTGTATTTTTCCATCGTACCATGATAATCCAGATGATCCTGTGTCAAATTGGTAAAAACACCAATATGAAATTGACAGCCTCTGGTCCTGCCCATGTCCAGGGCATGGGAAGAAACCTCAATGACTGAATACTCACAACCCTCATCCCGCATCATACGAAATGTTTTTTGCAATTCAACCGCTTCGGGTGTCGTATTTTTGGCCGGGAGTGTTTTCCCTCTGATCTTTGTCTGGATCGTGCCGATGACACCGGTTGATACACCTTTGTGCCGGAGAAGTTGTTCAATCAGATAAGTAGTGGTTGTCTTTCCATTTGTTCCTGTTACACCAATCAATTTTAACTCTTTCGTCGGATATCCGTAAAATTTTGCCGCTACCACTGCCATGGCTCTGCGCGTATCGGGAACCTGAATTACGGGAACTTCCGGCAAAGCCACCGATTCTTCCACCATTACCGCAGCGGCACCACCCGCCACGGCCTGTTCAACAAAACGGTGGGCATCCACCTTTGTCCCTCTGAGTGCAATAAACAGGTCTCCTCGCTGAACCTGACGGGAATCCAGTTGAATCCCTTTTATTTCAGTTGTCAAATCCCCTGTTGCCTTGTGCAACAATAGTGGCTGGATTAACTCGCGTACTTGCATGTTCTTCCTCCTTTTTTAGACGGAAAGACAACAGAAAAAGCCAGGGGATATTCCTGGCATAGTTTATTCACATACCCTATTTTAATCTCCTTTCTATCATTTGTCACTTGTCAGAAAAAGCATGCACTTTTCATGCCGCCAACGGGCAGGATTTCGCAAGTATAAGGAGAGAGGTATGAACGGCTGAATATCCATTTACCTGTTTGCATTTTGTTTGCAAATTGTTTGCAATTAAAATCATGAAAATGTCTGGTCCAAAAGGAAGATGCTTCCTCAAAGGTTTCAGGAACGTTTCAGTTCCCCAGATAAATTTTGATCATCGTCCCCTTTTTGACCCGTTGCCCCGGCTTTGGCATCTGGTCAATCACTTTTTCCCCTTTGCCGTAAACTTTCAGAGGAAAAGAGTACAGGCTGGAGCGGATCTGGTCAATATCCTGATTGATCAGGTTGGGCGTGGCAACAATCGGGGTAACCGTCGGATTGTTTTCCGGAGGAATCTGTTTCTGGCGCTTGGGCACTTTCAGATAGCGCAAGCTGTCATCCAGGATATTTCCCACAATCGGGGCGGCGACAACACCTCCGAATTGAATCCCTTTAGGATTATCGAGTGCTACATATACTACCAGCTGCGGATCATCGGCAGGAGCAAACCCTACAAAAGAGACAATGTGATTGTTTTTCATATATCTGCCGTCCGGCCCCACCTTTTGCGCTGTTCCCGTTTTTCCCCCCACGCGGTAGCCATCAATAAACGCTTTTCTTCCTGTTCCTTTCGCAACGACACTTTCCAGGGCATGGCGAACTTTTTGCGAGGTTTCTTCGGAGATGACGCGCCTTTTCATCCGGGGTTCGATCTTTTGTACCGTTTCTCCGCTTTCCGGATCAATCCACGCTTTTGCCAGATGTGGTGTCATCAGTTTGCCGCCGTTAATCGCCGCAGATACCGCCGCAATCTGCTGAATGGGCGTGACCGAAACCCCCTGTCCAAATGCTGTCGTAGCCAGTTCCACCGGCCCTACCCGGCTTTCCTTGAATAAAATCCCTCTCGCTTCACCATTTAAATCAATCCCTGTTTTTTGTCCAAAACCAAACTTTTTAATATAGGAGAACAGCGTTTCTTTTCCCAGCCGCTGGCCTAATGTGACAAATCCCGGGTTGCACGAGTTTTCCACAACCTCCAGGAAACTCTGGTGTCCATGTCCTCCGGCTTTCCAACAGCGCAGCCTGGCTCCGCTCACCATGATGTACCCCGGATCATGAAAATAGTCGTTCAAATTCACCTTGTTTTCTTCCAGGGCAGCGGCCAGCGTAATAATTTTGAAGGTTGAGCCAGGTTCATACGTTTTCCAAATAGGCAAATTTCGGTTATAAATCAAGGGATCGGTCATGCGGTATTGATCCGGTCGAAACGTCGGGCGGGTGCTCATTCCCAATATTTCTCCAGTACCTGGATCCATGGCAATCGCCAAAGCGTTTTCCGGCTGGTACCGGGCCGTGGCCTGGTCCAATTCCCGCTCCAGCACGGATTGGATGTGGTAATCGAGGGTCAACATCAGATCCAGCCCATCTTTCGGGGGAACAAACCGGTCCACGCCGCCCGGCAATTTTTCTCCGCTGGCGGTGGCGCTGAAGGAAACATACCCCTTTTCTCCCTTTAACTTCTCATCATAGATGAGTTCCAAACCGGCCAGACCCTGGTTGTCAATTCCTGTAAATCCCAGCACATGCGCAGCCAGACTGCCGTTGGGATAATTTCGCTTGCTGTCCTCAGTGACTGCGATTCCCGGCAATCGCAATCCCTGAATCTGCCTGGCTTTCTCTTCTGAAATTTTCCTCCCCCATGGATGAAGGCGTACAATCAATTGCCGCTCGGTTATTTTTTCATAGATTTTCTGTTCCGGAGCCTGGAGAATGCGGGCCAGTTTCTTTGCCGTTCCGGCCGGGTCCTTGATTTGGGCGGGAATCGCCATTACGGAAGGAGAACTGATATTGTAAGCCAGATTTTTGTGGTTGCGATCCAGAATTTTTCCCCTTTTGGCTTCAAACGGAATATTCCGGTTCCACAATTCTTTCGCTTTTTCAGCCAAATCGCCGCCTGCGATCAACTGAACATAGGCCAGGCGTCCCATGAGAGCGATCAGTACAAACAATGCAATCAGAAACAGTGAAAACAGTCTTTTCCTGACTTGGATCTGTTGGCCGCGCATTTTCCATTTCCTCCCATCAGGTCTCTTACTTTAGAAATTATGATTGAGAGATTCAAAAAATGACACGGCCCGTCCGGTAACCATAACCCGGGTCCATATAAAAAAACTGACCCGTTTTGTTCCAGGTCAGGCGCTCTCGCTTTATTTTATGGACTGGGCAAACTCATCATTGGGCTCAATCTGCCTTATTTGCAATGACTTTTTCATAATCTCCCTTGCCACAGGTGCTGCCACGGTCCCGCCTGTTGCGTTTCCCGAAGCCGAAGAAGGTTCGTCAATGGCAACATAAACTACAACTTCCGGATTGTTGTATGGCGCAAATCCAATAAAAGAAACAATATACTTGTTTTCCAGATATCCGCTGCCATCGGGATCCGGTTTTTGGGCCGTTCCCGTTTTCCCGGCCACACCATACCCGGGGAGCTCCGCTTCCACACCGGTCCCGTTCCTGACCACCTCACGCAACAGTTCCCGCACTTGCATGGCGGTGGATTCCTTGATAATGCGACGGCTCTCCGGTTTAAAAGACTGGACTTTCTTTTCCAGACCGGTTTCCCATACCGAATCGAGGATGTGCGGCTTATGCCATGTACCCCCGTTGGCAATGGCACACAAGGACGCCACCTGCTGAATGGGTGTTACCGAAATCCCCTGTCCGAAAGAGACGGTGGCCAGTTCCGAAGAATAAAGATTGCGTCCGAAAAAGTATCCCCTTCCTTCAGCCGGAAGGTCAATTCCCGTTTTTTTGCCCAGTTGTTCGGTAATATCCCCAAACCCGAACCGGTTGATATAGTCGACCAGTTTCTGTTCCCCCAATTTTTGACCCAGTAAAACGAAGGCGACATTGCTTGATAACTTGATTCCATCCCGAAACGTAATTTGCCCCCAGCCCGAACCGTTCCAGTCATGAATTACCCGATCGCCCACCTTGACCGATCCCGATTGGAATGTTGCATCGGGATGGAATATCCCCTCTTCAATCGCTGCTGCCAACGTCACAATCTTGAAGGTGGACCCTGGTTCAAACTGGCTTTGTACAGCCAGGTTCTTGGCATTGTCTTCTGTCAGGGTTTCCGAATAGTTTCCGGGATCAAAAGTGGGACGACTGGCCATCGCCAGAATTTCCCCTGTCTTGGGATCAGCGACAATGGCTGTTCCTCCTTTTGCCTGGTAATTGTCAATCGCTTCTTCCAATTCAAGTTCCAATTGATGCTGGATGCGCGAATCAATCGTTAACACCAGATCCTTGCTGGGTTCCGGCGGGCGATTCTTTTCGGGTTGATCCGTCACCATCATCCCGTTTCTGGCTTTCAGATATTTCACATAACCTTCCTTTCCCCTCAGCCATTTGTCATAAACCTGCTCAATGCCGCCAACCGCTGTATCATCATATTGTAAGAATCCCAAAACATGGGCGGCCAGTGTTCCATTATATTGCCTCATAAAAGTGGGAAAGGCATATATCCCGTCAATCAACCCTTTTTCATCCAATGCCGTGACCTTTTTCAATACCTCTTCCGGATACTTGTATTTACCTTTATATCTTAATTCTACGGAATCCGACTTTTTTGATAGTTTTTCTGCCAACACATCTGCATCAATTTTCAATATCGGCGCCAACAGATTTGCGGTCTTTTGCGGATTTTTCACCTGGCGGGTATCTGCAACAAAATAATAAGCGTCCACTTCCCATGCCAGCTGCTGTTGTTTTGTACGGTCATAGATAGTACCTCGTTTGGGGCGAAGAACATCTTCCTTGATCCATGTTTCTTTGGCTGCCGCCAACAGTTCGTTATAATCCACGGCTTGCAGCCAAAACAATCTTCCGATAACCATGATGAAACAACCCGTCCAAACGAGCCCGATCAGAAGAGAACGCTGCTTGCTCTTCTTAAACATCGAACCCATGATTCAGCCTCTCCCATCTTTTTCTGTACGTTTTTCTGTATCGTTTGTCCTCTAAAGAATTGGCTCTCAGGGGCGAATAGAAGGCAGATATTTTGGTGTCGTCAGTTCCAGTCCTTTCTGTTCTGCAAACTTTCGAATACGCTCCACGCTTTTTAGCCTGTTCGATTCCGTTTCCAGCTGGTGGTTCTGTTTTTCCACTTTTTGTATTTCCAATTCTGTATTTTGAATCGCTACATTCAACTCCGAAACTTTTGCAAACCGTGACAGGACAAGAACTGCCAAAGCGACACAGACAATTACGGTAAACAGGTACAGCAACTTTTCTCCTGTCGGAAGTGCTTTCAAAGGGGCCAACCTTTTCTTCCGCTTCTTGGTGTAAGGCTTGTCGAGCGGCCTCGCTACAGCAGTATTAAAACGATCCTCTCTCATTATATAAATCCTCCTTACACTACCGGCTTCTTTCTATCTATATTTTTTCTGCAACCCTCAATTTGGCGGAACGTGCCCGCTGGTTTTTCTCTATTTCTTTTTCAGCAGGCAAAACCGGCTTTCTGGTAACCACCCGCAATTCCGGTTTTTTTCCACATGTACATACAGGAAAATCAGGTGGACAAATACACCCCAGCGCCCGCTCCTGAAAAAACCGTTTGCAAATCCGGTCTTCCAATGAATGAAACGTGATGACACTGATGCGACCTTTGGGCTGCAGCAACTTAACTCCTTCTTCAAGGGCTTCCTGCAAAGCATTCAGTTCATCGTTCACAGCAATCCGGATCGCCTGGAATGAACGGCGTGCCGGATGGGGTCCCTTTCTGCGTGCAGGAGCCGGAATCGCCTGTTTAATCAGATCGACCAACTCCAGGGTTGTATGAATTGGTGCTTTTTTCCTTGCTTTTACAATCTCTCTGGCAATTCTCCGGGAAAATTTTTCCTCTCCGTATTCAAACAAAATGCGGACCAATTCTTCCTCAGGCCACTCATTCACCACATGATACGCGCTTAATTCCTGTGACTGGTCCATCCTCATATCCAGCGGAGCTTCCTGGTGATAACTGAAGCCCCGGTTTCCTTGGTCTAACTGGGGGGATGACACACCCAAATCGAACAACAAGCCGTCAACGAAGCTGTAACCCAGCCTGTTTACAACTTGCCGGACATGCCGAAAGTTAGATTTTACCAAATGGAGGGTGCAGGCAATGTTTTTTAACGTGTCCCGGGCATGATCAAGTGCTTTTTGATCCTGATCAAATCCGATCAGGGTTCCGGCCGGAGACAGTTTTTCCGCAATTAACCGGCTGTGCCCTCCTCCACCCAAAGTACAATCAACGTAAATCCCGTCAGATTTGACACAAAGCCCGTTGACTGCCTCTTCCCTTAAAACCGTTTCATGTACAAACACATTGATTCATCCTTTGCTCATAAATCCAGGTCTACAATACTTTCTGCGATTTCGTTGAATGATTCTTCAGAGTTACTGTAATACTCTTCCCAGTGTTCTTTGCACCAAATCTCAACCCGGGTGGAGACACCTATGATTACGCACTCCTTTTTCAGACAGGCATATTCCCGCAAGTTTGAGGCAATGTGGATTCTACCCTGTTTGTCCAGTTCCGCCTCACAGGCTCCAGAAAAAAAGAAGCGCGTAAATTTACGTGCATCTGCTTTGGTAAAAGGAAGAGTTTTTAATTTCTGCTCCAGGCTTGTCCATTCCGAACGAGGGTATGCAAACAGACAGCGATCCAGTCCACGGGTGACCACAAAGGATTCTCCCAGCTGCTCCCTGAACTTTGCCGGGATGATCAACCTTCCCTTGTCATCGATGTTATGCCGGTACTCACCCATAAACATGCCACTTCGCCTCCCCTCGTCCTCCCTTCCTTCCCACTTTCCCCCACTTTCTACCACACTGGTAATTATACCACACGTCCATTAAAAAATCCTGCACATCGCGTGCAGGATTTAACCGTATATTTCCTTTTGCCGAAAATCAGTCCAATTGCCAACTTGCCAGATATCTTTGCTGTTCTTCGGTGAGGTCATCGATTTGCATGCCGTTTGCTTCCAGAAAGTAGCGGGAGACCTGTTCATCAATCTGGTAAGGAACATCAAGGACATTTTCGCCAAGCTTTTTATGATTTTCATGCACATACAGGAGGCAAAGCGCCTGAAGCGCAAATGTCATATCCATGATTTCCGCGGGATGGCCGTCTCCAGCCGCCAGGTTTACCAGCCTTCCCTCTGCCAGCAAATTGAGTTTACGTCCGTTCGGCATCGTGTATTCGGTAATGTCTTTCCGCACAATCCGACGGTTGACCGCGATCTGTTCCAGTGCATCAACATCGATTTCCACATTGAAGTGGCCGGCATTGGCCAGAATGGCTCCATGTTTCATCACCTGAAAATGTTTCGCCGCAATGACTCCCTTATTTCCGGTCAATGTGACAAACAGATCGCCATGTTTGGCTGCCTCCATCATCGGCATGACGGTAAAGCCGTCCATATATGCTTCGGTAGCCTTGATGGCATCCACTTCCGTCACAATCACTTTGGCACCCAATCCTTTGGCACGCATGGCAACCCCGCGGCCACACCAGCCATAACCAGCCACAACAACCGTTTTTCCGGCTACAACCAGGTTGGTAGTCCGATTAATTCCATCCCATACCGATTGGCCTGTTCCATAGCGGTTATCAAACAGGAATTTGGAATAAGCATCATTGACTGCCACCATGGGGAATCTTAATTTGCCTTCTTTCTCCAGCGAACGCAAGCGCAAAATTCCGGTAGTGGTTTCTTCGCAGCCACCTTTGACATTTTCCAGCAGATCCGGGCACTCTGCATGCAGGGTGCTGACCAGATCCCCGCCGTCGTCAATAATCAGACCAGGCCTTGATTCGAGAGTTTTGATCAGGTGATCCTTATATTCTTCGGGCGACGGATTATATCTGGCAAATACCGTGATTCCGGATTGGGCAAGCGCAGCGGCAATATCATCCTGGGTGGAAAGCGGATTGCTCCCGGTGATCGTCACTTGGGCACCGGCGTCACGGATCAGTTCTGCCAGACAAGCTGTTTTGGCTTCAAGGTGCAGGGAAATCGCCACTTTTTCCCCGGCCAGCGGTTTTTCTACCGAAAGACGTTCCCGCAAACGTGCCAACACAGGCATGTGATCGCGGGCCCAATCCATTTTCAAACGTCCCTGCGGAGCAAGGCTCATGTCACGAACAATACTTCTTTCTGCTGAGTTCATCCTAATCCTCCTATCCTGTTAGTGCTTCAAAAGACTCATGGTTATAATAACTAAACCATTGCCAAGAAACTAAATGGAAAGGATATATGGCAAACCATATCCTTTGATTGGCAGATTTGGCTGGTTTATCAGAAAATCGATCCATTCCATACCATGTTCATTCCACAACCAGACCATATTGTAAACTCTTTCCTGCGGTTTGTCATTCGGTTGGACAAAGTTGATCAGTTGATCCCATTTTTGCAGCGAAGCACGGTGCTTTTCCTCCAGACTTCTCCTTGCAAAATGGTGGTAGTAATTGATTTGAGCCATTATTTTTGTCCGGTTTTTTTCCCCAATTTCCTTCATATTCATGCCAATTTCCTGATCCAGATAGTTGACCAGCTGCCGATGGGCCCTTGCCATCTGTTTCCCCGCTTCATCAAATACGCGGGTCAGATCCGGGGGCATTTGCAAATCCAGCCACATCTCTTTTTTCTTTCTCAGGGGAGAATCCAGTTCCCTCCAATTCAAGAAAAATTCATTGATCCGCTTTTCCTGTCTGCTGTCAATGACTGTTACCCTCATACGTGGAATAATAATCGGCATTTGCAGGTTCATTTCAAGAAACGCTTCTTTTAAAAGAGACCAATAGGCAATCTCGCCAGAACCACCCACAAAGAATAGAACGGGAAACAGGGCTTCTTGCATTAGCGGACGCGTCAAGACATTATTGCTGAACCGGGCCGGGTCTTCCTGTACCAGTTTCAGAAGCCCGTTTTCAGACCAACGGTTCTTGCGGTCTTTTGTAACCCAGTCATCATTTTCCCGGAACAAATGCTGGCGTTCGCCATCAGCCTGAATAAACAAATTTCCCTGATTCTTTTTCAGGTCCACAGGTACATCCAGTCCCCACTCCCGTAACTGCCGGGCAGCCAGCTCTGTTTTTTGCGCAATCGATTCACTCTTACAGATCAGTTCGTTGAAAAAGGGGATCTCAATCCGGCGCAGGTTCTCATCATTTGAATCAACGAGCAACAAACCGTATTTCCCGAAAAAATGATGCAGAACTCTGGCAAATAAACGCGTCCAGGAAAGGGAGGATTCCCCCCATTTTTTACATTGGATCAGCCATGTTTGCTTATTCTCTCTGTCCGGCATGATCTGTGCCAGTTCATCCAGCCAGCGCCCGTAAACATCCCTGTCAATAATACGTCCCGAAACGGGAATTTTTCGCTGCTCCTCGACCACAAGCCGATGTTTGAACGGTTCACCGCCTCCGGTTTGCACCCAGACATGGTCAACCTCTTCAACATCGTGATCCTCCCCGGCAATCCAGAAAACGGGAATCACCGGCCGACCCAGTTGCTCTTCCGCCTGTCTGGCCAAACGAATAATCGTGATTGCTTTATAAAAGGTATATAACGGTCCGCCCAGCAATCCTGCCTGCTGACCCCCGATCACAACCATACTCCCGTCTTCTTCCAGGCGGCCCAGATTGCGTTCCACTTCAGGATGCATCAACTCAGGCCGGTGAAAGGACCGCAACGCTTCGACCAAGAATGTCCGTTTGATGGCCTGTCCCGTCTGGCTCAGATACCGGGCCCGTTTTTGTACACTTTCTTCCTGCCAGGGATTGTACGCATAAAAAGAATGCACAAAATCCGGCTGATGAAGATACATATCAAACAAGTTGGATTTCCGTGAAAGTGCGATTTCCTGTAACCTCATAGATAACTCCTCTTTACAGCCATCTTCATTCCTGAAGAAAAGTTTTGCCTGTCACGATTCGGCAATTCTTCCAAATCATTGTAAAGTATACACTTTATTTACTGAAGTGACTAACCTTTTTTATTTCAAGCAGGATACTGAGCAGAAAACTGAGCAGGGATACTCCCGCAAACAATGTAAAAACACGTATCTCGATGGCTGTGACCAGATGTCCCATTTCCCTGTGCATGAAACCAAATGGCAGAAGCGGATCGATGAAACTGAACAGACGGGCGGCCGCCACCAGGCCAATCGCTCCGCCCGCCGCACGGAACATTCCCGCCGCCATCAGTCCCGATCGGATTCTTCGCGGCGAAACCCATTGAAACATGTAATGATGGACAGGATCCGCAAGCGCAAAACTGAGTATAAACCCCAGAAGCGAAACGGTGAGCAGAATATAATTGAAATCGTTCAGCCAGATCATCAACAGGTAAACAGACGACGTCAGTAAAAAAGCGAAACACGAAAAGCGGTGCAAGTATACACTTTGTGACAAGGCGGCAATAAATGGCAACGCCAGGACTGCACTGGTAGCAATCAGGCTCAGCAGAATTCCCGTTCCATATTCTCCCAGATGATAGGCTTGGGTAAACCAGTAGGGAAGAAGGGTTAATGTTGTCCATAAAAATCCCTGCAGTGTCACATGCAGATACAAAATCCACAGTCGCCAGTTGGCAAACAGATGCGGTTCAAAAAACGGATAACGTCCCTGCCTTTCTACCATCAGCAAGGGAACGACCATCCCGACCGCCACGATCCATAACGGCAATACTTCCCTGAACAGCAAAGCGGACCAGCCTTTGGCAAAATCGGTGCTCGTAATGGCCAACATCAGAAACAAAATGATCAAGCCAAAGAAAATGATTGATTCTACCCCTACACCGGAACGGCTGGGCTGATCAACCACCTTCCATTTTTTTGCCATCAGCGACACCGCCAGGGCATAAAGGATATGCAAGACAAAAACCGCTCTGAAGCCCAGCATGTGGGCAAGCCATGATGACCAAAGCGGAATGACGCACAGCAGCAATGCAAACGCAAGCAATAGCAAACGCCGGTTGATCTTTCCCAGTTTGCACAGTTTCCGGCGTGTATGTGTGGCCAAAAAGGGAACCATTCCGCCCATTCCGATCGCCTGAAACACTCTTCCGGACATAAACCATACCCATTCGTTGGCCAGCCCGGCTACGACCGTCCCCAAAACAAACAGGGACAGAGCCGTCCATAATACTTCCATTTTTCCTCTTGATGCCGCCCAGTTATCCATGACTGGCAAAGAAAAAGAGAAAAAAGCGAGGTGTAGTGAAACAACCCAAACTGTCCAATGCATGGACAAATAATATTCTTGCGTAACAAAAGACAAAATCGGCACAACCATTAACAGATCGAGTGTGCTTAAAATAAGTCCAATGATATACGTTTCAACTGAGAATCGCCTGGAACGGGACAACATTCTCCCTCCACCATGTAGAGCCTGATTGATTACCCTACACATTATAGCATGAACTTTTCTTTTTCCTGAATCCTGGATACCCAGAGCCAGTTTGCCGGAGTTTCAACCCGGTGCTTCTTGCCTAACCGGACAATGGCGCCATTCATGAAGTCAATCTCAGTGACCCGTTTATTGTTCAGATCCTGCAGCATGGAAGAAAGATTCATGGCCGTTTGCAGACATACCTGTTGTATTTGTTTCCACATATGCTGTTCGGATAACTGTATTCCTTCCAGGGAAGCAACGTGAATCACTTCTGCCAGAATTGCTTTCTTTTCCTCTTCATATTCCGGGTTCAGCAATTCGCCATTACGGATTTCATACCAGGCTGTCATCGGGTTTATTACACAATTGATCGTTAATTTTTCCCATACTCTTTGCAGGACATTTTCGTCATATTGGAAAAGGCCGGGGCCTGTTTTTACAAACAGTTCCTGCAAAGCGGGCGATGGTTCAGCCTGTTTTCCCGGGAAAGCCCCGACCCGGCTGATCCCTTTTCCCGTATGAATCACCTGTTGATCCCCGCATTTTAACGCACCTTCCGTTGTAACAACAAGGTACGTCCGGCAACTGGATGACAATTCTTGCAGCAGGGTCTGGTGGCCCCAGCCATTTTGGAAAAACAGTACCTGGGTACCGGGATGCACCGCCTTTTGCAAAAGGGCAAACACTACTGGCAAATGGTACTGTTTTACCATCACCAAAATCATGTCAAACGGGGCATCTTCCATGACCAGATCTGCCTGCTTTGCACGAACCTTCAAGTTCTTTTGTTCTCCAGCCTGGTTCGTAAGATCGATTCCGGCCCGATTGATTGCGTCTGCCTGTCTTTCTGAATGAGTGACCAGAAGCAGATGGTCAAATTTGCTTGCAAGGCGTGCAGACCACAACAGTCCCAGAGATCCTCCTCCCCAAACGGCAATTCTCATGTTTTTCACCTCACGTGGCAGGAAAAAGGCAAATTCCCGTTTTCATATATGATCGTACATACCGTTTTGGACATAACCTGTGTCACAAAAATAGAGCCATTATCATTTAAATGGCTCTATCTTCTTATATCATAACGTTTTCCTGTCTGATTTTCATCGTTTTGTTTCCGGTTTGTTGTTATACGGGATAAACGGGATGTTTCCGTTCGCTGAAATGAAGTTGCTTGCTTTCATAAGCGGACAACCGCCGGCTCAGTTCGTTCCGCAAATCATCGGGAGAAACAACGCCATCTATCACCAGTTCGCTTGCCAAACGGTAAATGTCAATATCCCGTTTGTATTCTTCCCGCTTCTCCATAACGAAACGGGTGCGTTCCGGTTCTTCCAGTTCCTGAATTTTGTTGCTGTACACCGCATTTACTGCCGCTTCAGGCCCCATCACGGCAATTTGCGCAGTAGGAAGCGCCAGACAGCAATCCGGCTCAAACGCGGGGCCGGCCATCGCATACAATCCGGCTCCATACGCTTTTCGAACAATGACAGAAAGTTTGGGAACACTTGCTTCAGACACGGCGGAAATCATTTTGGCCCCATGGCGAATGATTCCGGCCCGCTCTACTTTGGTGCCGATCATAAACCCGGGTACATCGGCCAAAAACAGCAACGGAATATGATAAGCATCGCATAAGGTAATGAAACGGGCGGCTTTGTCGGCGGAATCAACAAACAGGACGCCGCCTTTCACTTTTGGCTGGTTGGCCAGAATTCCAACGACACGTCCGTCTATCCTTGCCAGTCCCGTAATGATTTCCCTGGCAAACAGTTTTTTTATCTCATAGAAAGAACCTTCATCCACCAGGCTTTCGATCAGTTCCATCATATCAAACGGGGTATTTTGATGATCCGGCACAATCTGTGAGATGGGGCGCGCCTTTTCCGATGGAGGCCTGGCTTCAGTTTTGGCCGGGCTTGCCTGGTAATTGGCCGGAAAGTAGTTTAGATACCGGCGCGCCGATTGAATCGTTTCCTCCTCTGAATCAGCGAGCACGTCTCCGCATCCACTGATGGTGCAATGCATCCGCGCTCCTCCCATTTCCTCCAGTGATACTTTCTCCCCGATCACCATTTCGGCCATCCGCGGAGAACCAAGATACATGCTGGCATTTTTGTCAACCATAATCACAATGTCGCAAAAAGCGGGAATATACGCCCCTCCGGCGGCAGAAGGTCCAAACAGCAGACAGACCTGCGGAACCATTCCAGACATCTTCACCTGATTGTAAAAAATGCGTCCGGCTCCCCGTCTGCCGGGAAACATTTCAATTTGATCCGTAATTCGTGCTCCGGCAGAGTCAACCAGATAAATCATCGGCACTTTCAGTTTCATTGCTGTTTCCTGGATGCGAATTATCTTTTCTACCGTCCGCGCTCCCCAAGAACCGGCCTTTACCGTTGAATCATTGGCCATCACGCAAACGGTTCGGCCGCCCACTTTCCCGATCGCCGTAACAACCCCGTCTGCCGGCAGATTGCCTGCCTGGAAATTGGCGAACAACCCGTCTTCCAGTTGAAAATCATCATCGAACAACAATTTTAAACGATCCCGCACAAACAGTTTCTTTTGCTGCTTCAATTTCTCATGGTACTTCGGAGCGCCCCCGGCAAGCGTTTTTTCTATATGTTCACGCAACTGTTCCGTCAATGATTCCTTCATCAAGGTCCCCTCCCCAAATCGTTATTCTCCCGTATAACGGGGTTTTCTTCTTTCTTTAAACGCAGCCAGCCCTTCCAACCGGTCTTTCGTAGGAATCAATGTTTCATAGGCTTTGGTTTCCAGGGCAAGCCCCGTAGCCAATTCGGTCTCCACCCCCTGATTGATGGCAAACTTGGCCTGTTCCAAAGCAAGCGGTGCGTTTTCCGCAATCTGTCCGGCCCACGCCAGGGCGGCTTCCAGCCCTTTTCCTTTGGAGACAACTTTATTGACCAGTCCCCATCTTTCCGCGTCGGTCGCCGTAATCTTCTGTGCAGTAAAAATCAATTCCTTGGCCTTCGCCTTCCCGATCAATCGCGGCAGGCGCTGGGTTCCCCCGGCTCCGGGAATGATTCCAAGCGAGGTTTCGGTAAGGCCCAGCGTCGCCGTTTCCTCTGCCACGCGCAAATCACAGGCAAGGGCAAGTTCTGTTCCGCCACCTAAAGCAACACCGTTTACAGCCGCAATCACAGGCTTTGGCATTTGCTCAATGCGCGTAAATGTGTCGCGAATCAAACGAAGATAACGGCGAACCTCCTGCTGACTCATCGCGCGTCGCTCTTTCAGGTCAGCGCCGGCGCAAAACGCTTTTTCACCTGCACCTGTTATAACCAGCGCCCGAACCCGGGGCTGGTTTCCCAGCTCTCCCACCAGAGCAGACAGTGCTTCCAAAGCCGCCTTGTTTAACGCGTTATATACTTCAGGACGATTGATGGTTACAATTGCAACATTTCCTTTCCATTCTGTCAAAACAGGCTCCATTTATTGACCCTCCTTTTGTTTTTTCCTTTCAGCTGCGTAACTTTTCAGGAATTTGGAAGGCAGGGGCTTATTCAAATGTTTTTGCACATACAAACTGGTTTCACATAAACGGTTCAAATCGATTCCCGTTTTTACCCCGGATCGCTCCAGCATATAAACCAGATCTTCGGTGGCGAGATTGCCTGCAGCTCCCGGAGCATAGGGGCAGCCTCCCAAACCGCCAAATGACGTATCCAACGTATGGACTCCGGCTTCCAGGCAAACATAGGCATTGGCCAGTCCCGTCCCCCGCGTATCGTGGAAATGGCCGGCCAGTCTGGACGCGGGCAAAACTGTCAGCAATTCATTCAGTTTCTGTTTTACCTCTTGTGGCGCCGCCACCCCGATCGTATCTCCGAGTGAAATTTCATAAACTCCCATCTGAAGCAAATGTTCACACAACCAGGCCACTGTTTTTACAGGCACCTCTCCTTCATAAGGACAACCAAACACCGTTGAAACATAGCCACGAATCCGTTTTCCTTCCTGATGCGCCAGGTCAACCACTTCTTTCAGGACAGGAAGTGTTTCCTTCATACTCTTGTTAATATTCTTGCGATTGTGCGTATCACTGGCCGACATGAAGACGGCATATTCATCGACTCCGGTTTTTAACGCCCGTTCCAGTCCCTGGCGATTCGGAACGAGCGCTCGATAGGTTACAGGCAAATCCGGAAGATTGGAAGCCACAAGATCTGCATCGGACAACTGCGGAATCCATTTGGGATGAACAAATGAAGTAACCTCCAGATGTTTCACACCGGCTTCAGCCAAACGACTGATCAGTTCCCGCTTCAATTCGGCAGAAAGCATTGCCGGTTCATTCTGCAAGCCATCCCTCAGACCGACTTCCACAATTTTTACCTCTGCCACTTTTGTCCCACCTCTGCCTCATTTTTTATTCAAGCTCCAGCAAAACATCTCCGTCGCTGACAAATGATCCAACTTCCACTTTGATTTCCTTTATGGTTCCTGACTGTTCCGCCTGTAACGGTACTTCCATTTTCATCGATTCCAGGATGACCACATCCTGACCGGCTTCCACCCTGTCTCCCACTGAGACCAATATCTGCATTACAGTCCCGGCCATGCTTGCTTCTACTTTTGCCATTTTCCATCACTCCATTTTCAAATTTCGCTGATTAATTTTGTATGATACTGACCGCTCTTAAATGCGTCTGTCTCAAGCACCTTGACCAGAAGAGGGAGATTGGTCCTGATACCTGATACACGACAAGACCTGAGCGCTTTTTCCGCCCGCTCCAATACTTCTTTCCGGTCGCAACCGCTTACAATCAGCTTGGCAATCATTGAATCATAAAACGGCGATACTGTATTTTCCTCCTCAATGCCGGAATCTACACGAATTCCTTCCCCATCCGGAAAAAGACACTGTGTCACCTTTCCCGGAGAAGGCAAGAAACGTTCCGGATCTTCGGCATAGATGCGAAATTCCATCGCATGACCGCGACAGATCACTTCTTCCTGCCTTAAAGGAAGCGGGTTTCCTTCGGCCAAAGCGATCTGCCAATCTACCAGATCCACTCCGGCAATTTCCTCGGTTACGGGATGTTCCACTTGCAATCGGGTATTCATTTCCAAAAAATAAAATTGTTCTGATTTATCAACCAGGAATTCTACGGTTCCTACTCCGGTGTATTGCACTGCCCTCGCAGCCCGAACCGCAGCCTCACATAATTTCTTCCGTGTTGTTTCATGAATGGAAGGAGACGGACTTTCCTCGATCACTTTCTGATTTCTCCTCTGAATCGAGCATTCCCGTTCAAACAAATGGATCACATTTCCCCTTTCATCGGCAGCAATCTGGACTTCCACATGCCGCGCATCGGTAATCACCTTTTCCATAAACAGGCTATCATTGCCAAAATAGGCTTTTGCCCGCTGCCGCAAAGAGGAAAATTGTCTTTGCAAATCCTGTTCATCATCACAAACATGCATGCCAATGCCTCCGCCGCCGGCAATGGCTTTTACCATAACCGGATAGCCCAGGACAGCAGCCTGTTCCAATGCGTCCTCCACCCGGTCAATCCGGACGGAACCGGGAACAACGGGAACGCCGGCTTTTTCCATGGTTTGTCTTGCTGCAACTTTGTCACCCATTCGGGCAATTACTTCCGGCCGGGGACCAATCCACAGCAAGCCGCTTTGCAGCACTTTCCCGGCAAAAGTGCTGTTTTCCGACAGGAAGCCGTAACCGGGATGAACGGCATCGGCTTTCGTCTTTTTTGCTGCCTGCAAAATTTGTTCCATATTCAAATAACTTTTTGCTACTGGCGGGGGACCAATGCATACCGCTTCGTCAGCCATCTTTACAAATGGCATTTCCTGATCGGCTTCTGAGTAGACGGCAACCGTTTGCAAACCTTTTTCCCGGCATGTGCGAATAATACGGCAAGCAATTTCTCCTCGATTTGCAATCAATACTTTTTGGATCCGCATAGTCCACCTCGATTCTGAAAAGTTTAATAAGAATAAAATATGGATCTATTTTAAAGAGTTCTACAAAGGCTAAATTTTGTCCTTCTCAAAACAGGATAATGTTTTATGGTAAAATAAGATTGCAGGATTGCATATTGAATCAAAAATATAGGGGGTTCTCTGGATGAAGGCCTTAAAAGTCGAAAGGTTAAAGATTAATTACAAAACACTTGAGGAATTCCAACAATTCCACGAGGTCGGACTTCCGGAATTGTCCATGCTAGAGGATTTAAAAATGAATATGGTGGAGAACGATAGTCATTCCCCTTTTTATGGCATATACCAGGATGGACAGTTGGCTGCGCGAATCAGCTTGTATCGGGTGGATGCCAAGTATGACCGTTATTTTTTACCGCCCCAGGATTATTACGAAATCTGGAAACTGGAAGTTCTTGAACCCTTTCGCCATCAGGGAATGGGCACCGCCCTGGTCTCTTACGCCAAAAGCCTGGGTTTGCCCGTAAAGACAAATGCCCGTCATCGTTCCGATCCCTTTTGGGAAAAAATGGGCTTTGTTCCTGTCCAATACAATCCTGAACGGGATCGTGGAGAAAGCCCCTATGTTTGGTTGCCAAAAGGTGTTTCCCTGCAGGAGTAGGACAACGCCATTTTCAAGTTGAAAGACCCACATGGAAATGCGGGTCTTTTTTTATTTGTCAATCTGTCAACTCGTTCCTAATCTTTTTTCATTTTTACCTGGCTGTCCGGTGTTTCCTCCTGCAATACAGCCAGTTTCCGTGCCCTTTCCATGATTTGTACCAGAGTGCGGTAATCATCGTTCACAAGACGATAGTCACTTTTGACATGGCTTAACTGCTCCTTCATCTCCTGATTTTCCTGCTCCAGTTTTTTCAACTCCTGCTCACGTTCCTGCAGTTCCTTTTCCAGCTCTTTTTGCTGCCTTCTCAAATCATTGATTTCATTTTTATATTGCCGTAAAAAGCGAATCATATTTTCAATGGAATGAACCATATCGTCAGAAGAAAAGGAATCCCGCCCTGAGTGGTGTGCGGTCATTTTGCCCCGTTCCTGCAATTTCTTTTGCCGCTGCTGCTTGGCAATCTGAATGGCCGGTTCATACTTTTTGCGCACCGTACTGTTCCAGCGGAATCCGCAGGCGGCCGGCGTTCTCCCCAACTTTTCGGCCACTTCCTCAAAGGCGGATAATTGTGTTCCCCCTTCGCGAATATGCCTCAGAGTTACTTCAGCCAAAATCATATCATCATCGGGAGTCCAGGCATCCTGGCGTTTTACAGCCATAAAATGTACCTCCTATCCTATAAAACCCTCGCTGGTAAAACTTCCTTCACTTTACTGTATGCAATTGGTATAAATCATAGTATATGGATCTACTAATTTTTATTACCAGGTGAATGTAGAAGTATACCTTTTGTTCGGACACCGATTTCAAAATCGTCATGGATGCTGGACAAACGCTTTTATTAACTCTCCGGCCCGGTTATTTCTTTCGGGTACGCCCCAGAAATGCTTCCACCGCCTTCCGGTGTATGTCCGCTTCCCACAGGGTGGTACAGTAATCGGCCTCCTGCCACAATAGCTCATCTGAATGTTTCCCTTGTCTGACGGCATTTGCCAGCGATTTATAGCAACGGGTAACTTCCGGGGAAGCCTTGACAATCGACTGTACCAATTTTTCCGTTTCCTCCCGGAAAGAATTACTTTTAAACAGCTCGTCTACCAAACCTTTCTCATATGCTGCCTGAGCATCCAGTATTTTCCCGCTTAACAGCATGGATAACGCCCGGGACGCCCCGATTTTTTGCATCAGACGGCTTGCTCCTCCCCATCCGGCCGTTATGTGCAGATTAACCTGAATCATCCCAAACCGTGCCGATTCCGAGGCAAAACAGAAATCACAACTGGCCACAAACTCACAGCCTCCGCCTACCGCTGCCCCTTCTACCGCCGCAACAGTAACGAGGCGGGAGGTATGGATCCTTTCCAAAAGTTTTCCCATCCGTTCCATAATCGGCTGAATTTCTTCCTTTCGGGTCCTTTGATGAAACTCTGCAATATCTCCCCCGGAAAGAAAGGCCCGGCCATCTCCATAAAAAACGACCGCCTGCAATTGCGCATCTTTTTCCCACTTTGTCCAGACTTCTTCCAACTCTTCAATCATCCTTGAATTGACCGCGTTTCTGACTTCTGGCCGGTTAAAACGGATCCAGCCTGTCTTCCCGCTCCTGCGGGCTATGAGTGTCTGCATTTTTGTCATCCTTTCTTCGTTGCTTGCTAGCTGCAGTCTCTGCAGGTATAATGAAATTGTCATAAATTTCGATCATCAAAAAATGGATCATCCAGAAAGGAGAGAGATAATGGACCGTATGTTTCGGGTTCTGGGGTTCTGGACTTTTGTGATTGCCATCATGTTCCTGGCAGGCGATATGATTATTCCAGCAGCCCTTTTTGCAGTGCAAACAATCCTTTTTGTCGGATTGGGTTACATGCGACTCAACGAAAGAACCTACATGTATCTGTTTGGCGGATATATGTTTATCTCTTTCATCGGAATGGTTGGATATTCCACTTTCATGATGCACTAAAAAAGGCAGAAATGCAAAACCAACTTACGAAATATTTAGACGATAACATAAAAAGGAGCCCGGATACGGCTCCTTTTTCATGCCTTTTTCATGCTCGGAATTTCCACATTCGGGTCAACGTCAGCTTCATAATCGACTCCATCCGTCTCAAAACCGAACAGTTGGAAAAACTCGCGCCGGTAGCCTTCAATATCGGTAATTTCTTTCAGGGTATCCGATTCAACCCGGTTCCAGTTTTCCATGACTGCTTCCTGAATCTCCGACTTCATTTCCAGATCATCGATCCGGATACGCCCCTGATCGTCAACCGGTACCGCCCCCGATTGATAAAGCCGGTCTGCAAACAAACGGTACATCTGACCAATACAGCCTTCATGCCATCCTTTTTCTTTCATGATCCGGTAAAGAAGCGAAATATACAGGGGAACTACGGGAATGGCTGCGCTCGATTGGGTTACAAGTGCCTTGTTTACAGACACGAAGGCCTGTCCATGCAAATCTTTCAATTTTCCAGCCAACTCATGGGCAGTTTTTTCCAGGTGGTCTTTTGCTTTCCCCACGGTTCCTTCACGATAGACAGGCCATGTCAGTTCCGGACCGATATAGGAATAAGCGACTGTTTTGACGCCTTTTGCCAGAACACCGGCTTCTTTCAGGGCATCGATCCACATCGCCCAGTCTTCTCCGCCCATTACCATAACCGTGTGGCGGATCTCTTCTTCCGTCGCCGGTTTAATGGACGTTTCAAACACTTCACCGGTATGAAAGTCAACGGTTTTATTGGTAAAGGTTTTACCGACCGGTTTTATCACCGACGAAAACAGTTCACCCGTTACAGGATGTAAACGCTTTGGAGCGGCCAGACTGTAAATGACCAGATCCACCTTTCCGCCCAGATCCTGTTTAATGCGACGAATGGTTTCTTCCTTGATTTCATTGGAAAATGCATCGCCATTAATGCTTTCCGCCACCAATCCCGCTTTTTTGGCTTCTTTTTCAAAAGCGGCCGTATTGTACCATCCTGCTGTAGCTGTCCGGTTTTTCACACTCGGTTTTTCAAAGAAAACCCCCAGTGTGTCTGCTCCGGCACCAAAGGCAGCCACAATCCTTGACGCCAGACCGTAACCGGTCGATGCGCCAATGACCAGCACCTTCCTGGGCCCGTCCACTTTAGGCTGGCTTTTTACATACTCAATCTGTCTCTCCACTTGTCTGGCACATCCGACCGGATGGGCTGTTGTACATATAAAGCCGCGAAACCTCGGTTTAATAATCATCTTTCAACCTCTTTCATTCATTTTTGTAAGTGGCAAGTTTTTTGTCTGGACCAGAACACGAAACACTTCCCCCATCGTTTCAGGATGAATCAACTGTTTAATGGCCCGAATCCGTTTCGCCTCCTTGCCAAACGGATCCCTGACCGGTTCTGCGGGCAAAAAATTCAAAATGCCCGCGTTCATCAGGAACTGAAACTGGGACAAGAACTGACAGGGCGCCAACCCCGCTTCCAATCCCCACTCAATCAGGTGGGTGAAATTGACATCATATGTAAGATCCATCCCGCCCGGGGTATCGTAAAATTCATCGCATACCTGATGCCCGCGAAAACCGCGAATCGTTCTCTGTTTCTGCAGCAACTGTTCCTGGAGCCCTCCGTAATCAATGGTAAGCAGCACACCTTGCTCCATCCAGTCCGCGATTTCCCGCAGCCAGTCACGCGCTGCCAGACAAAGGGCCATCTCGCTGCCTTCGTTAAGCTGCATCAGCCACTGGCCCAATTTTCCCCGATTCCATTTGTCTTCAGGCAATGGAAGCCATGTTTCCCGCAAATACGGTTTGCTCTCTGAAAGCGTCACATAAGCCTCCAACAATTTGCCTTGTTCTTTTTTTATCCGATGTACAGGGAAGGCGTCAACCAGTTCATTACTGTAAATAAATGAGAATGGACTCGCCGGAACGTCACTCAGGCGATGGACCAGCTGATAATTGACGGGAGACGCAAACAGCCTTTCTTTTTGTAGACGCTGGTGATAAGGGCTGGTTTCCACCAGATAAAAAGAAACTTTGTCCGGCGATATCCCCATCTCGACCAGTCCCTGGCCAAACTGTTCCGCAATCCGTCCGTCTCCTGCTCCCATTTCCACAATCGTCCAGTCTGTCAAAGAGCCGTATTCGTCAAGCCAATTCCCGAAAAAGCGGCTCAAAACCTGTCCAAACAGCCTGCCAACATGGGCATTGGTGAAAAAATCACCGCTTTTGCCCAATTTGTCTGTTTCTTTTTGATAATATCCCCACCTGGGGTGATATAAGGCTATTTCCATATATTGTCGAAAACTGATTGCCCGGTTCGGAGTTGATTTGATCTTCCAAATCAACTCTTCGCGCAAAGAAACGCCCATTTTCAACTCCTCCAGCTGCAAATGCCCCTTTTTCGTTGCCTGCAGCGCCCCTCATATTTATGTGAAAAGAAGGAAGGAAAAAACAACACCAATTTTCCCGGATATCAGTGAGATTCCAGCTTTTCACGAAACTAAAACTTTTTCAGTCACTTGCAGCAGGCAATTTTTCATCCGGGAAGTTCCGTCATGAACTTTCCGGATTCCGTTTCATATCGACCCAGATTTCCCTGCATTCCCTGATGTAATGCAGTCCACTTGTATGAAGTTAATCCTTTCTTTCATGCCGTATCAGTAAACTGTTATCTGTCCATGAGCCCGGTCCGGTTCATCATGCCACCCACAAGATTACAATTTTCAAATTCATGATTGCAAGGATCATCGTGGCAAATGCTGCGGCTACCACTTCTGCACACGAGCAGGAGCTGCTTCTCTTTAACCGCATCCAATTCATGAATCCGGCTCTCCAGATCATCGACCGGAATATCGATGCTTCCCGTTGAACCGTTTGGACTGCTCCTTAACTTACATTTTTATAACATCGGAAGAATGTATTGGTGCAACTGGCCGAGATGGAGTGGTCCTTCCACTTTATTGCTGATTTTCCCGTCTTTGTCAATAAAAAATGTACTTGGAATCGGCCCAACCTGATAAAGCCTTGTTACATCACGGTTCCGGTCCAGCAAAACCGGAAAGGTCAGGCCATATTGATCAGCAAATGAAGAAACCGCCACATCGGTTTCGGCGATATTGACAGCTAACACAACAAAGTCTTCTTTATGGTAATTTTCATATGCTTTCTGAAGTGCCGGCATTTCCGTCCGGCAAGGCTCACACCAGGTTCCCCAGAAATTTAACAAGATGACTCTGCCTTTAAAGTCACTCAATTTTACAGTTTTTCCATCCAACGTTGAAAGTTCAAAATTGGGTGCCTTTTCTCCTGCTTCCACCAGGTTTTTTTTATCCTGGGCCACAGTCTGATATAAAGCATAACCGATTAATCCAAGCAGAACAAGGAACAAAATGCGCCGCACCCAATATCTCGTATTTCGGTTCATTCCCTCACCTGTCTTTCCTTTGCAAAGTGTACCCCAGATCAAAATCCTTGAAAACCGGCAATCTTGGATAACCAGACCGTAAGTGCGGTCATTTGGTCAGTATATAGCAAAATTCCAAGCAAGATCATCAGGGCACCGCCCCACTTCATCAACCTCTCTGAATACTTCAAAATAAAGCGGGTTTTTCCGATAAAAAAGGCCATGACAAAAAAAGGGATGGCAAACCCGAGAATGTACGCGGTCACATAAAAAAATCTCATTTCCGGATGAACGGCCGTCAGTGTGATAATTGCAGCAAAGATGGGACCGACACAGGGAGTCCATCCCGCCGAAAAGCCAATCCCGACCAGCATGGAGCCCAAATAGCTGACCCCTTTTTTCGAAGTCTGCCATTTATACTCCCGCATCAAAAAAGAAGGCTTGAATACCCCCAGCATGATCAATCCCATGGCCGTAATCAGAACGGCTCCCAGCATCCGGATCAGATCTTGATAATCCCGAAAAAACGTGCCAAACCAGCTTGCACTAAAACCAATGGCATAAAATACGGCGGAAAAGCCGGCAAGAAAAAAGAGGGTATGTAATACGGTCAGTTTGACCACTTCTTTGGAGCGGCGTTTTTCTTTCAGCTGGCTGACGGACACCCCTGTAATGTAGGAAAGATAAGAGGGATACAACGGCAGGCAGCAGGGAGATATAAACGAAAGAACCCCCGCCCCGAAAGCCAGCCACCAGGAAACCTGTTCAACCATGATTTTCCCCTTTCCGTTTTTTTACCGAACTTTTGCTTTTCATCAGTCTCCGGCATATTATAGTCAGCATTGATCTTGACCGAATACTTCTTCAAAGGCAAGGGCCAGTTCCGGGTGCATGAGCCAATAGAATTTTCCTCCCTTGTAGTAGCCCAGGAAAGGAACACGCCACCATTTCTTTTGGCCACATTCGTTTACTGGCACCCGGGCACCTGTTTTTTTATCACGAGCTTGCCGAAGTTGGCGACCTGACTGTTCACATATTGAACGGCCTGGCCACCTTCAGCTTTGCTGCAATATCAAAAGCACAGATCCCGGAATAATTGCTCTCGTATACAATTTTCAGAATTTCTGTATAAGGTTCCTTGCTTACTTCACTATCTGCAAGCAATTTGAGCCATTCTTCGAAACTGATTTCCAAAGGATCATTATAAAGCATAGGTACTCTCCTCTGAGAAGTTTTTATTTTTTTACAGGTGAACAGTGGTTTTCAGATATTAGGCTAAATATCCCTGTTCCTGGCACATTAACAATTTGATAAATATTATATCAAAATTTGAGTGATTGTTATCACAGTTATGTATTTGAATAACGAACAGAAATTTTTTATTTTTTATTTGGTGTTTAAACCCTTTTTGGCTACCCGACAGCATGAATCCCGCCGATATGACTTCGGTTTGCCGTGTAGCCAAAAATTCTTTTTCACATGAATGTTATCCGTGTTGTGGTCAATGCAGTACTTCTTTAACTGCGGAAAAAAGCTGTTCTTCTGAAATCGTCCCCATAAACTGATGAACAATTTTCCCGTTCTCATCCACAATAAAGGTGGCCGGGATACTGAACAACCGGTATTGGTCAATACCGACAACCGAACCATCCTGCAAGCGGTCCAAAACCACCGGGAACGTAAACCTGTTCTTTTTCAGATACGATCCGACGTCCTCTTCTTTGCTTTCCATTGCAGTCTGATTCACCATTATTACGTTAATCTCGTTATTATACTGCTCGTACAGTTTTTGAAAATAGGGCATTTCATATTTGCAAGGCGGACACCAGGTTGCCCAGAAATTGACAACGGTCGGCTTGCCATGATTCCGATAAAGCTCCAGTTCCTCCCTTGACAGGGTTGGCAGCTTGAAATTGGGGGCACAGTATCCTTCCGCCGGCTTGGTTTCACCCTGGCACTCAACCCGTCCCATGGATGCAGCCGGATTATCCCTTGCGCCACGAACCGTCATGAAGATGGCTCCGATGACAGCCGCCAGTAAAACTCCCACAATGGCAATTTGACGTTTACGCATCTGTTTACGGCTCCTTTTCAAACGATCTTGTTTTCTTTTGCCGGAATTGAGTCTGGTGTCGGGGAAGCGGTTTTCAATCCGCAAAACCGCTTCCCTTTACAGATTTGCCTCCAGTCTTACAGCATGCCGGTCACAAACGGATTATATGCCTGTTCCCGTCCAATAGTTGTTTCCGGACCATGTCCGCACAAAACACGGGTTTCCTCGGGCAATTCCATGATGTGATCATGCAGGGTGCGCATCAGTGTGTCATGATCGCCTCCCGGCAAGTCGGTACGGCCAATCGAACCTTTGAACAGGACATCGCCGCAGAAAATAACAGATCCCAAAACATAAGTGACACTGCCTGGCGAATGTCCCGGCGTATGCATCACTTGCCAGTCCTGCCCAAGAAAGAAAAGCTGTTCGCCGCCCTTCAGGGAATAGTCAGCCGGACCACACTGAATCGGGGGGATTCCAGCGAAAAGGGATGAACCGTTTTTCTGCGGATCGCCCAACCAGTCTGCCTCCAGTTCATGCACATATACAGGGGCTTTTGTCAAAGCCCGAACCTCCCGGATTCCTCCGATATGGTCGAAATGGGCATGCGTTATGAAAATCGCCTCAATCTCAAGCCCCAATTCCTGAATCCTCCTGACCAGAGCAGCGGGCTCCATGCCCGGATCAATGACAACGCCGTGTTTGTCCCCGGGATTGTACAACAAATATGTATTGGTCATCACCGGGCCCAGTACCAAAGATTCGATGATCATCTTTTCACATCCCATCTGATTCATACTTATTAAATTTATTCTACACTGAAATGATCAATTTCAGCAAAATATACATGGAAGTGCATCTTTGCGGGCAAAATAAGCGCAAATGAATGGAAAGGAAGTTGAACGGATGACAACATGGACCAAAGTAATTTGCGGACTGATCTCTGTCATGTTGTTTCTCGGCGCCTGTTCGCAAAAAAACGAATCCCCCGCTGATGAGGCTTCGCCAAATGAAGTTCCGGAAACAGTCAGAGTTAAACAGACGGCGCCTGAACAGAGAAAAAACCGGTCACCCCAGGCTGTTGCAAACCGCCTGGTTCAAATCGCCAGAAATGTTCCAAACGTAACAGATGCGTCCGCGATTGTCCTGGGATCATATACGATCGTTGGCATTAATCTGGATCCGACGCTGGACCGCGGAAGAACCGGTACCATCAAATATACTGTCGCCCAAGCCCTTCATGAAGATCCGCAGGGAGCGCATGCATTTGTAACAGCCGATCCGGATCTTGTTCAGCGAATTCGTGAATTGAATGAGGATCTCAAGAACGGTAGGCCCGTCCAGGGAATCATGGATGAACTGGCAGAAATCGCTGCCCGCATTGTGCCACAGCCATCCAGGGAAACCGAAAAAAAGGAACAAAAACCTTCCCGGACAGATCAGGAACGTTTAAAATAGAAAAAAAGCAAACATCGGATTTTGCCGTGTTTGCTTTTTCTGCTTTTAACTTTTTTATCGATCGCTTGCCGGTTTGTTTCTATTAAGATCGAGATATAGTATACTACAAATGAACCATCGATCAATTAAAGGAAGATGCCCGATGAAAGTAGTCTGTATTTTATGTGACAAGGTTTTTCAGCCCGATTCGCGAACAGAGAAAAAAATAAAAAAATACCCCCATCGGCTCCAGCTCTGCCCTGAATGCCATGAGCGGATAAAAAATCAAGTTTTGGCGCGAACTGGAAAAAGTCAATCCTCAGAGGTTTGATTATATTTTGGTTCGGCCAAAATATCCCGGAGCAATTTCTCTGCGAACACTTTCGGAAATTTTTCTTCCTTTTCCTCACCCGACTGCTGATAACGAACCACGTATTGATCCCCTTCTTTTTGTTTTTCCAATTGCTCCACACCATGATCTTCACGTAACATTTCTTCAAAAAACTGTACGGTTTCCCGCGCAGAACGATCACTTGGCCTGGCATCCTGCACGATCTGGATTTGCAGCCAGTTAAACAAACAATCTTTGAATTGCATAAGTAAACTCGCCTCGATTCTGCTCTGTGATGTTTTTTAACCTTCGTCCTGTATACTTCTTTTTTCCTTTTTTCCGATCAGGTACAGCCTGATTCGGGCGAGGGCAAGCAGCAGCACGGTAACCATTAAAACAGGAATAATTGGCAATTCCATATAATGAAACAACGTGAGAAGCAGGCAGCCGGCACCCAGTGACAGGTACACAAGCACCGTTTTCAAGACAGGCAGCCGGACCGCAAAAACCGCTTTGTATACAACGGCTGTCAAAACGAAAATAACCAGGAACGTACCGGCAAACGAATGAGAATGCAGCCATTCATTAAACCACGCCAGCAACAGACCCACCTCTTTATCCTTTCAGTTCATGAAGATACCTGATTTCCTCCGCGTATTCCTGTTCATCCTCTACCGGTGTTTCCAGCACCACCGGCAATCTTTTAAACCGTGGCTCTCTCAGGAACAGTGACAAAGCTTGTGCCCCGATTTCCCCTTTTCCAATCTTCTCATGGCGATCCTTTCGGCTGCCCCAGGGAGCTTTGCTATCATTAAAATGGATTGCCACCAAATTTTCAAGATATTTGGTTTCTTCCATTTCATCCACCAAATCGGTAAATGTTTCCTCCGTCCAGATTCCGGCTGCAAAAGCATGGCAGGTATCAAAACAGAAACCGACTTTTTCCGGTTTGTTTACAGCCTCGCGGATTTCAACCAGTTCCCTGATCGACAGCCCCAGTTCGCTGCCCTGTCCGGCCGTGTTTTCCAGCAACAGCTTCGTATTTCCTTCATATTCATCCAAAATCAGATTTAACGTTTCAACCATTCGGCGACGCCCGTATTCTTCGCCTTCCCCGACATGTTTTCCACAGTGGACGACCGCTCCTGCTGCTCCATACGCGTCGGCGATGGCAAGATCTTCCTTGATCGAACGGATTGTTACTTCGTGCAGATCCGGTTTGGGTGTGGACAAATTGGTGATGTATGGTGTATGGCAAACAAGCGTGATCCCTTGCTCCCCACAATATTGTTTTCCTTTTTCCGCATCGGCCCGGTTCAACTTCTTCGGACGCAACCCGCGCGGATTTTTGGTAAAGACCTGAAAGGCATCAGCACCCAATTCATGTGCTCTTTTTGCCGCCTTGTAAAATCCTTTAGCTACACTGATATGACAACCAATTTTCATTATCTTCTCCTCCTGTAAAGACAAAAAGCGCCTCTTTGCCAGGCGCCGTTTCCGTTTTCATTTTATCATTTCCCGTCACCCGGCAGCAACCGTCTCAGGCGATCCGGGTAATTGGTGATAATCGCATCTGCTCCGGCACTGATCAGACATTTCATATCCTCTTCTTCATTCACTGTATAAGGACGAACCCTGATGCCATGTCGGTGGCACCCGGCAACAATTTCTTCTGTAGCAGCCAAATAGTGGGGATGGATGGCATCAACCCCCAGATACCCGGCGTATACCCATGGGTCAACCATTCCGCAGGCATAAAGGGCCCCCACTTGCATGGCGGGGCAGATTTTTTTAACCAATTGCAGCGAGTCGTGCCGAAAAGAAGAGAGAATCACACGGTCCTGCATTTGAAATCGTTCCACTTCCCTGATGACTTTCTGTTCCAGGCCGGGATACGGAATGATGGTGTTTTTCAGTTCAATATTGACTGCCAGATCGCTGTCACCCACCAGTTCCAGCACTTCAGCCAGTGTCGGGACGGTTTCATTCTCATAATCTTTGCCAAACCAGCTTCCATTATCCAGCTGTTTCAGCTCGGCCAATGTCAAATCCTTGATCCATCCGCTTCCATTCGTGGTACGGTCCACTTTTTCATCGTGCATGACAATCAGCTCGCCATCACGGCTTAAATGGACATCAAGCTCAATTCCGTCCGCCTGCGCTTCCAAAGCTTTCTCAAACGCCGCCATCGTATTTTCCGGGGCAATTCCCGAAAAACCGCGATGGGCAAATACTTTTGTCTGACTCATCCCGACCTCTCCATTTCAAATTTGTAATGCGAAACAAGCGTTTCTTTTCTTATATTCACCCATTCACCATGTTATCCATAACCCCAAAAAAAGAGCCAATCACCCCCGGATTGACCCTTTGGCAAACATACCTGTTTAACATCTCATGGCAAGTTGAATCAGGGTTCTGGCCATGACGCCCGTAGCCCCCTTTACGTAAATTCCTTTTTCTCCCGGAACTTGTACCGTTCCGCCAATATCCAGATGTACAAAAGGAGTATCTTCCGCAAAGGCCTTCAGAAACATTCCCCCCTGAATGGCACCGGCAGGATGGCCTCCTTCGTTTTTCAAATCGGCAATGTCGCTTTTCAGATACTCCTCATATTCCTCATACATCGGAAGTTCCCATACCCGTTCACCGGCAATGCGTGCTGCCGCTTTCACTTCCTTGGCCCATTCTTCATCGTTGGTCATCAGGCCGGTTGCTTCATGTCCCAAAGCAACGCCGATTGCTCCGGTCAATGTAGCCACATCCACCATTTTGGTCACACCCAGCCGTTTGGCATAACTGATGGCATCAGCGAGAATAATTCGTCCTTCCGCATCAGTATGGTGGACTTCTATCGTTTTCCCGCTAAAGGTGGAGATGACATCACCAGGCCGGTATGCCTGTTTGCCCACTCCGTTTTCACAAGTCGGGACGATGGCAAGCACATTTGCGTGCGGCTGCAGTTGACCAACCGCATCCATTGCAGCCAGAACGGCAGCTGCCCCGGCCATGTCATCTTTCATCTCATCCATGCCTTGGGACGGTTTAATTTGCAATCCTCCTGCGTCAAAAGTGACTCCCTTGCCGATCAGCCCAAGAATTTCCTTGCTGTCAGAGGATCCCTGATAGGATAAAACAATCATGAAGGGATCATGGGCCCCGGCCTGTGCCACGCTTAACAAAGCATGCATCCCCAATTCCCTGAGCCGGTTTACATCAAGGATATCCGCTTTCAATTTGCGTTTTTCCGCAATCTGTCTGGCTTCTTCTGCCAACTTGGCAGGGGTCAGCCGATTGCTTGGTTCATTTACCAGATAACGGGCATAATTTGTCGCTCTGGCAAATATTTGTCCCCTCTCCGCACCGGCTTCAAACGCCGTCTCTCTCAAAATATTGTTGGAAATCCATACGGATTCGATTTGTTTTTTCTTATGCTCCCTTTTATACGCATGATGTCCATATGATCCGAATTCAACGCCTTCCACAATGGATTGAACCACATCCACGGCATTGTATCGCTCTATAATAAAAGAAGGACAACCAATTCCCAAACTTTTTACTCCCTTGTTTTTTGCAGCGCGCGCCACTGATGCTACAGCATTTTTAAATTTATGCAAATCCAGTTGACTTTCTTTGCCCAATCCAATGACAAAAACACGTCCGGATGGAATCTTTCCCCAGTTGTGAAGTGCTGTCACCTCATTCAGTTCTCCAGTAATTTCTCCCAGCGAAATGAGGTTGGAAATCCTGAAACCGAGAGCCTCATCAATTTCCCGGGCTACTCCCAGGGCCGACTCACGTTCCTGATAATGAAACACAACAATTGCGTCTGTAGCCAATGAAGCTAACGGTTCTCTGGTCAATTTCCATTCCATGGTTACGCCTCCCCAATTAGGTTGTGTGTCCTTCCGAAAAATAGGAATGTGTAAGAGAACAACAAAAATTCTTCGGTCGATAACAATTTTTCCATGTAACACTTTCGACAAATTTAAATTATATTCCTGTTTGATTAAAATAGACGAAATTGTTTAATAACAATGGGTTTAGCCTATTTATACAATATTAGATAATTAATAATTATTTAAATTGGGGAACATCGCTTCATAAATAATAGACCCACATTTTTGCGGGTCTTTTTCCTGACAGGTTTATAAAGCTTCCAACATCATCATCTCTTTTCTGATTTCCTCCAGACGGGCCTTGCACTGGTCAATCTTGTGGGGATGGTTTTCCTTCAAGGCATCATAAAGCTTTGCCAACTCGTAGTCCAATTCCATCCTTAAAACCGGTATTCTCTTCTCTGCATCCCGACAACTGTAAGTCTTTATTAACTCCTCCATGGTTCCTGCACCCCTTATATTTAATTCGGGCTTTTGGTACCAGCCAAAAATGGGTTGCTTGGATACAGCATTGCCTTGAACTTCTTCAAATAAACCTGTATGGCAAATACACTCTTTTCTAAAAAAATTTCACAAATCCAGACAATGTCCGCCGCTTCACTTCCCGGAACAAACCCTGTAAAACGTTATAAAAACATCCTTTTCTTGCAGTCTGCTATAATCTATGCTAATAAACTAACAAACGGAACAGCACCAGTTCTGGCAAGCCATTTTTTTAGCCATAAATTTTCCCTGCCCGGAACCGTGGGTAACGGGATTCGTTAAATCACCGAAAACAAACCGAAAGCAACTTCCGGGACATTATATTGACACCCCGGAAACCTCAAACTTCAACTTGATTGTGTTTTCGCTGCTGAGTTATTTTTGGGGCTTCCACAAATCTTTTGTGAGAACAAAAAGGGGATCACTTCCATATTTCTGAAGACATACCATCCCGGCAATCACTCTCAAGCAGAAACGGGACCCCGAAAAAGAAAGTGAAGCATCTGAAAATGAAAAAGGCGGCGGAATAATACTGTACGAACGCCAGGAAGCATCCACCTTTCAGACACTTCTTCCACTGACCGGCTGGCTGTCTTCACCCAAGTTTTTCGCTCTGCCTGCAATCCGGTCATGGAACCTGTTGCAGGCTTTTTTCATCTGTCTGTGATCGGCAGAAATTTTTTCTTTTGTTTAAGAATGATTTTTGTTATACTATCCGTCGTGCACGATTACTCACAAAGGCAGGAAACGGCAATGAATGGAAGACAACAACGTACACCGCTATTCTCAAAACTAAAAGAACATGCCCGGAGAAATCCTTTTCAATTCCATATTCCGGGGCATAAAAAAGGGCAGGGAATGGACCCCGAATTTCGCGACTTTATCGGGGAAAATGCTTTATCGATCGACTTGATCAATATAGAACCCCTGGACGATTTGCACCATCCTCACGGCGTAATCAAGGAAGCTCAGGAATTGGCTGCTGAAGCGTTTGGCGCGGACCATACCTTTTTCTCCATCCAGGGAACAAGTGGAGCCATTATGACCATGGTCATGTCTGTCGTTCATCCCGGCGAAAAAATCATTGTCCCGCGCAATGTCCATAAATCAGTGATCTCCGCCATTATTCTGGCAGGAGCCCGTCCTGTTTTTGTCCATCCTGAAATGGACAGCCGGCTGGGAATTGCCCACGGAATTACCGCCTGTCAGGTAAAAAAGGCACTGATGCAACACCCTGACACCAAAGCAGTACTGGTGATCAATCCAACTTATTACGGGATAGCCGGCAACATTCGCGAAATTGTGGAACTCGTCCACCAATACCAAATTCCCGTATTGGTGGATGAAGCTCATGGGGTGTTGACGCATTTTCACGAACGGCTGCCCATATCCGCGATGGATGCCGGTGCGGATATGGCGGCAACCAGCGTACACAAGTTAGGCGGTTCCCTGACACAAAGCTCCGTTCTCAATGTTCGTGAAGGGCTGGTTAACCCTCATCGGGTACAGGCCATGATCAGCATGTTGACCACAACTTCCACTTCATATCCTTTGCTGGCCTCTCTGGATGCTGCCCGCCGCTATCTGGCTGTCAATGGGCACCGCATCATTGAACGGACACTTGCCCTGGCAGACATGGCCCGGAAACGGATCAACGAGATTCCCGGACTTCATTGTATCGGGAGGGAATGGCTGGGAAGTGATGCCTTGTATGATCTGGATGAGACCAAATTGCTGATCCACCTGGAAAACATGGGCATTACCGGGTATGACGCAGAAAAATGGCTGCGCGAAGAGCATAATATTGAAGTGGAGTTAAGTGATTTGTATAACGTTTTGTGCCTGATCACCCCCGGTGACACAGAAAAGACAATTCTCCCCTTGGTAACAGCGCTTCAGGATTTGTCCAACCGTTTTTACCAGCCTGAAAAACCGGCTCGTGTCCAAATCCGGACACCGGAAATTCCGGAACTGGTTTTATCCCCCCGTGAAGCATTTTACAGCCGGACTGTTTCAATCCCGCTTCAGGAAGCGACAGGCGAAATCAGTGCGGAATTTATCATGATCTATCCTCCGGGAATCCCCGTTCTTGCGCCTGGTGAACGAATTACACCGGAAAATATTGATTATATCAAAAAACATATCCTTGCCGGTTTGCCCGTATTGGGAACGGAAGATCCCGACGTTGAAATGATCCGGGTTATTCGGCAAGAAAAGCGGCCGTAATCCATGGCCGCTTTCTTTTACAATTTATATCATGCTATTCATGCCATACTTTCTGCTTTTTCCGACTCCAACCAAGCAATTACTTTATCATGCGAATTGCATACAATCGTTCCCATCAGATCCCTCTCAAACCGTATCGGCATTAAATGACGAGTTTGGCTTTTATTAACTGATCCACGTCTTACGCTCCATGAAAGCATGTTCCATGCCCTCCGCATCGTCAGTTTTATCGTTCGAATCAGTTCCCAGTGTTTTTTCAAATCAAAAGCATGTTTATTAAGCGCCCATTCTCTTTCACGGTGCACTTCTGAAAATCCTGATCTGATAGTCACATATCAATATTGATTTTAATAAAACACCCGGAATAAACTTTTTATTCTTCAATCAAATTAATTTACTTATTATTTTTTAAATATCCCAAAAGGCTTTCCTACAGGTAAAAACGGTCTTCCAAAGTGTTGATTTAATACAGCTGCAGCAGAACCGTAGAAAGAAAAAACGGATATTAAAAATTCTGAAATCGCCGCCATTTTATGTGCAACCTGGCCACCAATTCCAAAAGAATCAAGAGTTAATCCTAACATCAATAAATCTATAAGAAAAAAGATTAAAAATAATACTTTATGTGTTTCCAAAGCTCCGATCGTCATAAAAACAGTAAATATCAGGTATCCCAAAAATACAAACCCAAACTGTTTTGGATCCGCCGCTTGTGCAAGACTTTGTCCAAACACTCCTGCTTTGATTAACCATGAAGTTGCCACTCCAAACCAAAAAAGCGCAAAAGCACCAAAAGCAGTTGTGCCAAAAGTGTTCTGTCTTTTAGAATCGTTGATACATGCAAATAATTGGGCAAATCCTCCCAAAAATATTGCCCAGGGAATAACGAATGAAACATCGCTTGTAATTCCGAGCTTTTGTGAAGATGCTACCAGGGTTACCAGAGCTAGTCCAAATAATCCCAAGGCCGATGGGTCACTGTTGGCTATTTGAACGTTATGTGTTTGATTGGAATTCATTATGAATCCTCCTAAAAAAATGTTTATTAAAAATAATAACAATATTTTTCGTTAAATTCAATTTATTATTATAAAATATACTATTTTAAAAATTAAATAAATAGTTTATTGTATCACTTCTCCGATTAACCGCTAACTTGCAAAACAGCCTGAAGCTTCCGTCAGCACAGTTTCAGCCAGTATTGCCTTTGCGAAAATAATGTAAAGGAAAACCCCGCATGAAAAGGGGGCGGATCAGTCCCGATAAACAATAAAAAGCAGCCGTAGATGTACGACCGCTTCTTTCACCGCCATGATTTATAGTAATAGTTGTTTTATGCCAAACTTTCTGCTTTTTCCGCCGGTTCAGACTCATCTTTCTTGCATCCCGGGCAGGTTCCGTACAATGTGCCTGCTTTTTCCGACTCTACATAAGCGATTACTTTATCACACAATTGGCATACAATCGCTTCCATAAGATCCCCTCCACGTTTTAGTCGGCAATTATCACTTACATTTCAAAAAATCCACCGAATTAATATGTCACTAATAGTATATTATGCTATAATAATTTTGTCAAAGGAGGGGTTGTTGAAAACACAATGCTGTTTTTTCCCATTAAAAAAGAGCAAATCCGAAGACTTGCTCTTTGATCAATATTCAGCTTCAGCTTCATGGGTCAGTGCAGGCAGACAGCTTTTGAAGAAGGTCGAAACTTCCTCAGCTTCCTCCTTTGAGCGAAGGTTGAAAATCTTTTGCAGATATTTCAGATTCTCGGCATCTTCTAAAGAAAGCAACGAGGAGCGTCCCGTCTGCATACAAACAACTAACGGTTTTCCAAAGAACATGTTGGTATAGACGATGCCGAAATCATAACGGCCATATTCTGATATAAACCCAACGAAACGGACTTTGGCCTTTTCCGACTCGTCATACAAACGTTCATAAAAACTCACTTGTATCTCCTCCTCGTTTTGATTTTTTAGAAGAATAACAGTTCTCACCGGGATTATTGCCTTATACCGCAGATGAGTTGATGTTATTTTCTCTATCTCTATTTTATCATAACAAAACAGATGTTAACTTGGTAAAGCATTGGATTATGTTACTTTTGTTTGAAATAATAATCCAATTTCTTCCAGTAAGGCGACATCTTCAGCATCCAGATTCGAACCTTCCACCATCAGCACACCCACTAAATGGTGGCCGCGGTAAAATGGAACATAAATTCCGGTTTTTTCATTTTTGTGTTTTATCACAACCTCTCCGCGTGCGGCCACCACACTTAAAAAATCCTCGCCAAACGGAATCACTTCCGGCAAGTAGTTATTACTGTAAACAGAGCAAAGATAAAATGAATATTCGTCTGTCAGGTAGATCGCGGACCAGTTGTAATCATTCACTCTTTGCACCAGGATTTCGCAAACAAAGTGATACAGTGTTTCGATCTGGTTGCTGCATCGATCTGATACGGCACCTATTTCCGCACGCAGTTCATCGAACAGATCCGCTTTGCGCATCAGAATTCCCCCAAACTCATCACGGTAACCAAAAGTTTAACACAGCCAACCATTCAAGGCAAGAATTAATTAGAATTTTCAAAAATATAATTTCATATGACAGCAATTTCATTTGACCGTTCAGGACACAGACTAAAACATGAAAGCAGTCAAGGCCCCTGTTCCCACCTTCAGGCAGATCCGTCCACCCGTTCGTGTTTTTCACAACACCAAAAGCCATTTTCTCCAGCCTTGCCGGCCAACTCTGCTGATTTATCAAATTTGTCAAGATTTGATCAAACATTTGAATACATGATATTATAAGATTATTGAATCATTATTCTCTTCTTCCCGTTGCAAAAAACTACATATTGACTGCCTTAAGGAGAGATGGTCTTGGGTAAGAGCGCATTCATAAAACTGGTTCCCGGCTCCAAACAGGAGACGGTTACATTGGATGATGTAAAAGCACTGCTTGATTCATACTGTGACATCAAGAGCAAAACCGGAAAACAGCTGGGCTGGGATTACGAGGAAGCTGCTTTTCCTTATGACTTGGAAAAACAGGAACAGGATGGTGTTCCCTATCTGCTGCTCAAGGGGAGAAAACCGGAACAATACAATTATATCATTATGGGTGTAAGCCGGGAAGAAGAGTCCGGAACCCCCTATATCCAGGTTGTTCTGCCGAAAAACGCCACTGAAGGAGACTGGGCCAAGGGAAACGAGTTCTCCAAATTTATCGCCCAACATCTGAAAGGAGAACTTCATTTGTTTAATGGCCGGGTCATGTATTATAACAACCGGAAATGAACAAGTCCTCCACCTCCGGAATCGGGAAGGTGGAGGACTTGTTTTTCTGCCTTGCCGTTCCTGATCAAGAAACCTAGATCTGGGCGGAAAATTCCCTCTCTTCTTCAGCCGCAATCTCGATTTGATAAAGTTTGGTTACATACTGATGGAACTTTTCAGGATCTTCCTGTTCATAGCATCGTGCCAGTTTCAGGATAATTTTGTGTTCCCCATCACGATCGGCCCCTTTTTTCGCCAGATCCTGCGCCTGCTCATAATACGGAATGGCTTCCTTGTATTTGGACTGGCGAAAATAACATTCTCCCAGCGCCATGTATGTTTCCGGATCAGACTGCTGACCCGATTTCTGGCACAGATGGATTGCCTCCTGCAAAATCTGTTCGGCTTCAGGCCACTTCTTCTGTTCCAGATAGGCAAGGCCAAGATATGTCTTCGCACACATTTTCAGGGGATCTGCCTTCAATTTTTCCTGCAAATTGAGTACCGTCAAAAAACAGTTTTCCGCTTCTTCCCACTTTTTCATGGCCAAAAAGATCTTTCCGTTTTGCAGCCACAATTTGCAGGCCTGTTCGATTTTACCATTGATCCGGGCCACTTCGATCCCCTGATTGGCGTATCCGGTCGCTTCATCATACAGTTTCAGTTTGATCAGGATGGAAATGCGGACCATGTACATCTCCAAAACCATATCCATACTTTCAATTTCCTTCATTTCCTGCCATAAGGATTCAATTTTGCGCAAAGCTTCCTCCAGCCGCTCCGCCTTATTCAGATAAACAATCCGTGAAATATGTAACATATATTTATAGTAAAGGCGCTCTCCGTCTTCCCGGAAATGTTCGATTCCTTCTTCAATGTAACTGAGTGCCTGGTTCAAATCGTTGTTTATATATGCAATCCGGCTCAATTCGTGGTAACTGGCCGCTTTTATATTGGTCAGGGAACGTTCTTCCTTCTGTTCCATGATGCGGATCGCTTCGAGAAAGTGATTCTGCGCTTTGACCCAATTTTTCTTTTTCAGGTAAACCTTGCCCCGCAAAAAATGAACCATGCCTGCCAATTTATGATTGCCGGGAACCTCCAGTTTTCGAAGATGTTCCAACCCCTTGTCCGGATTCATCAAATCAACCATATTTTCGATTGCCGACAGCTTCAGGATGATTTGTTCCTCTTCCTGTTTTTCCTTGGCCAGCAGGTCATGAATCCGTTCCAGGTTAACTTCCAATTTATCGGCAACATATCGGACTTTTTCTTCATTCACATAGGTGATTCCCCGTTCAATGTTGCTGATGGTAGAAGGGGAAATGAAGTCGTCTGCCAGGTCTTCCAGTCTCAATCCCAGTTCTTTTCTTCTTTTGCGCAATAATTCTCCAATTTGAATTGGATGAATATAGTCCACTTTTTTCACCTCGCTCCAAACCCCTTTACAATTTGTGGAACTTTATAAAATTTTCGGTGAATGGCATTTCTATACAAAACATTCCCAATCTTATTGTAAGTCTAGACAAAAAAATGACCGACTTCAAGTGAGGCGGTTAAAAGTATTATCATTTTATCACAGTTTTAACAACAAGAAAAAATATTTTTGCAAATTCCGTCTTGTTTGTCAAATAATACACAAAAAAGCGCCTAATCGGCAAAAGGTCTTCCTCTTGCGGTTGGGCGCCTAGACTTGGTCCGGCCTAATACCATATGTCAAACAGACGGACGGTTGCCAGGGCAAAACTGCTGCCCAGGAAAACACCGATCAAAACATCTGTCGGATAATGGAGTGCCAGATACATCCTGGAAAAACCAATGATCACGGCATAAGGAATCAGGATAATCATAAGCAAGGAAGAATGAAGAGAAAACGTGAGCGCAATCGAGAAAGCTGCCGTTGTATGTCCGGAAGGAAATGAATAATCGGTTAATGGATTTGGAAACGTGTGCAAGTGCGTTAATTTAAGATAAGGACGGATTCTTGGTAAAAATTTTTTTAGAAACATGACTGCCAAATGACTCGTGGCAAGGGCAATCAATGCTTCAACGGCCCACAACTTGACATGCCTGGGCATGAAAATCAGCCAGGCTGACAAAAAGCCAATCGTCGCTCTCGCTCCTCCCAAATGAGTCACCCAAGGCATCAACCAATCCAAAACGCGACATTTCCAATGACAATTTACAAGCTGAATCAAAAACTGATCCGACCGGGTCAACCAGGTCGCCAGGCTTTTCATGAAACCTCACCTCCGCCCAATATCCATAATAAAGGAAAACCGTTTCACAATTTCATGATACCTTTGCCAATTAAAGCAAAAGTAAATAAGGTGTTAATCTTTAGGCGAAGATTAACACCCAGGAAAGAGTTATCGTCACCTTATCCAAATTCCATAGGGCAGTTCTTCCAATTCCATTTTTCATATAATAAAATATGCAAATAATGATAGAAATGAAAGGTTCACCTCGCCAGACCAAGACACATGAAACAGGCAGGAATCTTCACCAACATTGGCTGAAACAGACAAGCGGAGCTTGTTGACGGATTCGAATGGCTGTGTTGCCGTCGCGATCAATCCCCGATTGATCCTGTGTTTACATTTTAAAAAGGAATCCGGAGAGGGTCAAGATAACGCCCATCCTGATTCTGTTGATTTGATGACACCAAACGAAAAAAACTCCTGGTTTCCCATTGATCAAAAATACCTCAATATCCGTTTTTTTAAAAATATTATATTATTTACATATTTCTATTCAAAATTTACTTTACATGTATTGATATTTGTCTTCTTTTCATATATTAATATACTGTTTCATAAAAATAAAGCATTTCTGTCCGTTCGGGAAGACGAAACCGGAAAAGACAATTATAATGAAATCAGGAATTTTAACCAACTGTCAAAGGTGTGACCAACATGGATACAACGATTGCGATTTTATCCCTTCTCCTCAATGGAGTAATCCTCTTCATCCTGTTTACCAGACTGCAAACCAGCCAGGAGTATGACATTTCCAGGCACCTTCAAATCATTTATGCGTCCCTGGAAAAGCTGGAAAAAAGCCTGCGGGAGGAAATGAGCCAAAACCGGCAGGAATGGAATCTTTCCGCTCTCGAAAACAGAAAGGAATTGCAACAGTCTTTTACCACCCTGACCAAGACCACCTTATCCACGCTTAGGGATACATCCGCCCAGCAGAAATATTTGCTGGACAGCTTTGCCAAGCAACTTAACGACCTGACGCAGATGAACGAAAAGAAATTTGACAGTCTCAGGGCCATCGTGGAAGAGAAACTGACAGTCATTCAGGCCGATAACGAAAAAAAACTGGAAGAAATGCGGCAAACGGTTGACGAAAAGCTGCATGACACGCTGGAAAAACGGCTCGGCGAATCTTTCCAACTGGTCAGTAAACGCCTGGAACAGGTACATAAAAGTTTGGGGAAAATGCAAATCCTGGCTTCCGGGGTGGATCATCTGCGAAAAGTATTGTCCAATGTAAAAAACCGGGGTGTCCTGGGGGAAATCCAGCTGGAAAACATCTTGGAACAAATGATGTCGATCGAACAGTATGAAAAAAATGTCCATATCAGGAAAAACAGCAAAGAGAACGTGGAATTTGCCATCAAATTGCCTTCGAAGCAGGAAAACGGGGATGATGTGTTGCTTCCGATCGATTCCAAGTTTCCGCTTGATGATTACCAGCGCCTGTTGGAAGCGCAAGACAGCGGCGACCTGAACAAAATGAACGAAGCGGGCAGGAATCTGGAGAACCGGATCAAGCAGGAAGCCAAAAAGATCTGTGAAAAATACATCCTCCCTCCTGTCACTACCGACTTTGCCATCCTGTTTTTGCCGCTTGAAGGGCTTTATGCGGAAGTCCTGCGACGCCCGGGACTGTGGGAATTTGTCCAGCGCAAATACCGCGTGGCCATTGTGGGGCCGACAACGCTCTCCGCTTTTTTGAACAGTTTGCAGATGGGCTTTCGTACCCTGGCGATTGAAAAACACACCCATGAAGCCTGGCAATGGCTCAGTATCGTCAAAAATGACTTGTACAAGTTTGGGGAATACCTGGCCAAGGCGCAAAAGAAAATAGAAGAAGCCGGGAAAACGATTGGCCAGGCATCCAGGCAAACGGAAACAATGAAAAAGAAACTGCACAAAGTAGAAAAACTGCCGCAGATCGAAAACCCTGCGTTGCCGGTCCAGGAAGACCTGGCTTCCGGAGAATGAAAAAGGGGGATCACTTTCTAAAGCGTCCGGCAATGGGCCATTTTCGCCAGGAAACTGTACCCTGTTACCTACAGGATCATTTGCATCCAGGAACCGATAAAAACGCCGATATAATTGCCAACTGCATACCCTGACAGCCCCATTATCACACTTGGAGTAATCAGGGATGTCCAGCCTTTTGACGTGGTCAGGGCCAGCGCAGTTGACGGCCCTCCCACTGCGGCCTGGCTGGCAACGCTCAATATCTCCACTTCCAGTTTCAGCCATCTGCCTGCCCCAAACACGATTAATGCATGAGTTCCCACAAGCAGAACCAGGAAAAGAAAAACAACGGGACCACGGTTGACCAGTGTGCTCAAAATGGTGCCCGTTCCCATGGTGGCGAAAAAAAGATGAAGCAGGAAATTGCCTATCTCGGCACTGCCCTGAAACCGGGAAAGCGGGGTAAACCAGGCAGCCAAAAGGGCTATTGTTGTATACCAGATCACACTGGGGATTTCCCATCCAAGCGCCTGATTGATCCAGGGAGTCATCCATTCTGCTACCGCTACAATAGTAAAAGAGGCGGCGAGCAACGTCACCAGATCATGGATTGTAACCATTTTGGGTTCTCTAAAGTTGCCAGCAGGCTGATCCGGTTTCTCGTGCCGGTCCCGGATGGATGGATAAAAACGGCGAAGCAGCACAGGCAGCACAGCCGTGCCAACCATCCACACATTGGTCATGATATTGTCCGCAGCCGCGCCGGTGGCATACATCGTTTCTGATGTCTGAAAAGCATTTCCCACCGCGGCATAATTGATCCCTCCGCCAATATAACTGGCCGCGAATTGCCCAGTGATTTTCCAGGCTTCTTCTCCCATCCTGTCAGCAGTCAAAATACCTCCCAGAACCGCTCCGCAAACGGTACCGGACATAGCCAGCAAAAAGGCGATCATGGCTGGCTTTCCCAATTGGCGCAAATTTCGGAAATCAGCAGACAGCAATAGCAGCACGATAGCAAGCGGCACACCATAATCTCCTGCAAACTGATAGACCGGATTTAACTGGCCGGAATCATCGGCCAAAGATGATGGAATTACATAAAGATTGGCCAGAATCGCCCCGCCGGTAATCACCAGTATGGCTGTTCCCAGAAAAGAGAAAAAGCGAAACTTTTTGTCCAGCCAGAATGAAAACCAGATTACCAGGGTCACCACGGCCCCCACGCCCAACGGGCTAGTGATCAGCGCTTCCTGATGCAAACATTTCCCTCCTCTGCCCTGAAATGACTGGATACATGCATAATGAAAATAAATCCTGGATCAGATCATCCAAGATTTATTTTACGAGCTTAATTCCATTCCAATCTCTCGTCAAAGAAATCAGCCACCTCCACAATCCGGTCGAGTACCTCCTGTTCCGACCGGCCAGTCACTACCAGTGTCACAACATAATCTACGCTGGTATGCGCACCGTCATAGACTTGCCCGGGTTTGGCCAGTAAACGGTATTCGGTCACCCAATGAGGCAATTCTTCCGCAGCCGGTCCGCTGACAAACGTTCCGAATTTTGGCGGAATACCAATAAAACCATATTGGGATTTGGGTCCCAAACCATCCCTGACCCGATCCGGAAGCCTGACCGTGATCCCGCACTGGGACTGTACAGACAGTTTCGTCAAATCGATCTCAAATGCTTGCCGGTACTCTTCACAAATCCGCGACCCGCCTGTACGACATGCCACTTCGCACAAAACGAGTTCATTATCAGGCGTATGGAAAACTTCGGCATGGAAGGTTGTATTTAAAGGCGAAGGCAGTATGCCCAGAATGGATCGGACATAAGCTTGCAACCGGGGAGTAAGCGGATTTTGCGGTGATAACAGGTAACTGCCCAAATATTTCCCTTCTTGAAACGCAAGGCAGTGATTAAGGTATTTGGACGGCCAGCATAACACAATCTGTCCGTCCAGAATTAACCCGTCAATGTGATACATTTCTCCTTCGATAAATTCTTCCACTTCCAGGTTATGATCCAGCCCTTCAGCCAGAAAGTTCAGGGTGTCATGGTCATTTTCCAGAACGGTTGTATTTCGAGAACCCATTCCATCAATGGGTTTCACGACAACCGGGTAGCCGCGGGAACGCACGAACCTGTACAAATCAATTGCGGAATTCAGGCGGGCATAGGCAGGAACGCGAATCCCGGCACTTTTCAGGATCGATTTCATTTTCATTTTATCCCGAAATGCGAGTGCACTGTCCAGTGACTGGCCCTCCAGCCCCAAAAACTCACGCAATCTGGCTGCCCTCAATATATCCCGCTCCGCTGTTGCCACTATTCTTCGATAGGGATTTTTTTGATACAGTTTTAAAGCCGTAAATTCAACAGCATGATTGTGATCATAATTTTCAAAGCAATAGGTTTGCCTGTAATTGGTAAAATCTTTGCAATAGTCGATGTTTGTCATCAAGTAAAGATCCTCGTTCAACTCCTTCAGCCATTCATCGTAGGGCACATCATAATCGGGCAGCCTGTTGAAAATCAGAATGCTCAAATACGCTTCCCCCTTTTTCTGCAAGAAACAAACGATTTCGTGAAGAACAAGGCAACAGGAACTTCGTGGAGGATCTCAAAAACAGCGATTAAAAAAGTGTTCTTCTTAATATTAGAAAAAACAAAATTTTGTGTCAATAACTATATGAAAATAATGCATAATTTTATATTTAATCTGCATAAACTTTGCGATTTTCAGGAACCTGTTCCGTCTCCACCTTGCAGGAAGGGGCTTAAAGCGCTCCATGACGCACCACGCTTGGCTCAAACCGTTTCGCACGTTTTTCCGTAAAATTGTTCGCTTCCGCTTTGCAACAACCTGTGACACCCATGGCTTAAACATCGATTTCTCAAACTTTGTCAACAATTACTCCCTGCCCGGTTTATATTAAAATAAACCCGCAGTTTGTTTCCTGTAATGGCCGTTCATATCATGGAAGGCGATTCAAGGGGCAGAAAAATCCCGGAAATCGCCTTCCTTTCCTGCTTATAAAGCCCGCAGACCATCCTTCTATAAATCTCTGTCGCTGAATGCGTAGGGTAACAACTGCCCGACGGTAGTTTCCCGCACATCCCCTTTAAGATTGGACAGATAAACCGGCATATCGGGATCGCAGAATTCAGCGAGAACCTGCCGGCAAGCCCCGCAGGGAGAAACAGGATCTTTCGTATCCGCAACGATGGCGATCGCGGAAAAGGAATGTTCATTTTCCGATACTGCCTTAAAGACAGCTGTCCGCTCGGCACAATTGGTCAGACCGTATGATGCATTTTCAATATTGGCTCCGTGGATTACTTTTCCGTCTTTGGTCAGCAGCGCGGCACCGACTTTAAATCTGGAATAGGGGACATAGGCATGCTTCCGTCCCTTTTTGGCTTCCATGATCAACTGATCACGGTTCATTCACCCCATCCTTTCCCTGACAGGATGTCTCACTGTTTTGCTTCCATGATTTTAACCCCTGAGCTTGTCCCGATTCGAGTCGCCCCGGCTTCGATCATTCTTATCATATTTTCAAGGCTGCGAACGCCGCCCGATGCTTTTACTCCCAATTTGTCTCCAACTGTTTTGCGCATCAATGCCACATCTTCCACCGTTGCTCCACCTGTTGAAAATCCGGTCGAAGTCTTGACAAAATCTGCTCCGGCCCTGGCCGCAATTTCACAGGCGCGGACTTTTTCCTCATCGGTAAGCAAACAGGTTTCGATAATAACCTTGGTCAGCGCTTTACCTTTTGCCGCTTCTGTGACGGCGCGTATATCCTGTTCAACCAACTCATCCTGCCCATCTTTCAAGGCACCGATATTGATCACCATATCCACTTCCGTGGCCCCGTTTTCAATCGCGTTTCTGGTCTCCGCCGCTTTGATCTCCGGTGTGGTCGCACCCAGCGGAAAACCGATCGCAGTACATACCTTGATATTGGTATCCTTTAAAATCTCATAAACGTCAGCAACCCGGGCCGGGTTTACACAAACGGAAGCAAATCCGTATTTCCTGGCTTCCTCGGCCAGTTGCACGATCTCATCCCTGGTTGCATCCGGCTTTAACAATGTATGGTCAATCATTTTCGCCAGTTTTTCTTTTTCCATTCTTTTTTCCTCCTCTATAGTTACTTGTTGCCGGCAGTAATTACATCATAAACCAATACAGGCACCTGCACCGGTTCCCGGGAGATGGTAAACGCATTGTAAATTTTTCCAGTTACATCAGATACCGATTCCCGATTGCTGTAAATCGTCACAAGGGATTCGCCTTTTTTCACCGGATCGCCGATTTTCTTGTTTAATACCAGACCGACTGCCAAATCGATCTCTGACTCTTTCGTCGCGCGTCCTGCCCCCAGCATCATGGCTGCCGTTCCAATTTGATTGGCGGTAATTGCCGACACGATTCCATCCTCTTTTGCTTCCACTTCCATCACATACCCTGCGGTTAACAGCTTTTCCGGATGATCGGCACAAGAATCGTCTCCGCCCTGGGCTCGCAAAAACTGTTTGAATTTTTCCAGCGCTTTTCCGCTTTCAATCACTTCCTCCAGCATGTTCCGGGCTTCCGCAGGCGTTTGGGCTTTTCCGGCGAGGCAGATCATATGGCTGCCCAGCGTAAGGCAAAGTTCTTTCAAATCAGCCGGGCCTTCCCCTTTCAAGGTATCAATCGCCTCTTTTACCTCCAGCGCATTGCCAACGGCATAGCCAAGCGGCTGGCTCATGTCGGAAATGACTGCCATGACCTTTCTGCCCACACGCTTGCCGATCTCAACCATCTCTTCTGCCAGCCTGCGCGCATCATCAATATTTTTCATGAATGCTCCGGCACCCAGCTTCACATCCAGCACAATCGCGTCTGAACCCGAAGCAATTTTCTTGCTCATAACAGAGCTGGCAATAAGCGGAATCGAATTTACCGTCCCGGTCACATCACGCAAAGCATATAGCTTTTTGTCAGCGGGAGTCAGATTGCCGGACTGGCCGATCACCGCGATCCTGTTTTCATTTACCAGACGAATAAATTCTTTATTGTCCACTTCCACATGAAAGCCGGGAATCGACTCCAGTTTATCAATTGTACCTCCGGTGTGCCCCAGGCCCCGCCCGGACATTTTGGCTACCGGAACACCAACCGCGGCAACGAGCGGTGCCAGTACCAGGGTCGTCGTGTCGCCGACACCTCCGGTACTGTGCTTGTCCACTTTAATCCCTTTGATGGTCGACAAGTCAATCTGCTCGCCGGATTTGACCATTTCCATTGTCAATTGGGCTGTCTCTTCCGGTGACATCCCCTGAAAGTAAACCGCCATCAAAAATGATGCCATTTGGTAATCAGGAATATCTCCTTCGGTATAACCTTTGATCAAAAAACGAATTTCTTCTTCTGTCAGGGATTGCCCGTCTCTCTTTTTCTCAATCAGATCGATCATCCGCATCTTCATTGCCTCCTTTATTCCTGATTGCAAAACAGTTCACCATAGTTCGGACTATAGGGAAACATTCAAGAAGATAATTTTTAATTTTCACCTTGCAGGGAAAAAACAGGAACGCTCCAGCGGTAGATTCATGGCGGGCTCTTCACCTGCTCACGCTTGGACAGTTTGGACCACTTTCCCCTCCATCGATCGCTTCCCTTTGTAGCAGCATTGATATCACTCTGCTTGAAAAAACTTTCTTAAATTTAGCGACAAGTTCATTTATATATGTTGGAGAAAAACAAAATTCTATCAATGACAACGGTTCCAGCTAAAAAAACCAAATGAATATGCCGTAAATATATTGTAAACCACTTGATAAAAAATGTAAAAAACGGGACACATTCAAGCCAGCCGGTGCAGCAGGAACCTTTTTTCCCGGGTGGGACTGTCCGGCTCAGTTTCTCAGATTTAACAATTAAAGATTCGGTTCCCTGATCTGTCTCAGCTTGCTTTAACAACAGGCAGCCATGTACACAGACGGGAAAATAATCAAAGTTGATTTTTTTCAAAAATAACTTCTACTTGATAACACAACAAATAATCCATTTAATTTATAAAAAATCAACATATTTTTCTTATAATATTATAAATTATAGATATATAATACAAAGTTGATTATTCATTTTTTAGGAGGTCAACAGTAATGAATTTTTTTGATCTGCCTCTGGGACAAATCCTGCACAAGCGGGCCAGACAGTACAAACGGTTGGAAGCCATTGTCGGCCCCAGACGGAGATTGACGTACGAAGAATACGATAAACTGTCCAACCAGGTCGCCCACTATCTTTTGTCACTGGGAATCAAAAAAGGCGACCGGGTAGCAATCATTCCTGAGACAAACATCACGTATCCGCTGCTCCTTATGGGGACGCTGAAAATCGGAGCCGTAGTTGTCACGCTGAACTGGCGTTGGACACAAGATTTGCTGAATGACGTGATTTCAGACGTGGAACCGAAAATCCTCTTTTATGATGAGAGTTTCACAGATCTTGTCTATTCGCTGCAAGTGCCGGAACAGACCCGTTTGGTACAATCTTCGCATCAGGTGGATCTGGAACCCGAGTTTGCCAAAAATCTGGCTGCTCTGCCAACTACATACCCCGAAGCAGATGTAACTTCGGAAGACCTTGCGATAATCGCCTATACATCGGGAACCACGGGAAAACCCAAAGGTGTCGTGTTGACCCATGCCAATTTGCATGCATCCGGATTAAACAACGGCCTGACCGGTTGTTACCGGTTTACCCAACGCGTATTGATTCCGACCATGCTGGGGCACATTTCATCCATATCCATTCTCACCTTCCAAAGCATGATCGGGTTTACCGTAATTTTTATGCCAGAATTGACTCCCCATATTCTGCTGGAAACGATTGAACGGGAAAAAATCAATATCATGTTTGTTCCTCCGCAATTCCTGAGACTGATTTTGCCGATGATCTATAAATCGGAGTATGTGCTGACTTCCCTGACCGAAATCCAGACGGGCGGTTCGCTTGTTCCCCGTTCGCTGATTGAGGATTACGAGCAACTGGGCTTCCGTATTTCGATTATCTATGGCGCAACGGAAAGCGCGGGAGCCGGCTGCTACTGGAGTCCGGTGATGGGCATGGAGCACGCAAACTCCGCCGGACGGCCATATCTTTTTGATGTGGCAATTTTTGACCGTGAGACAAGAGAAATGCTTCCTGCCGGGAAAATCGGCGAGATTGCCTTCAAGGGCCCCATGGTATTCAAGGAATATTGGCATGATCCTGTCGAAACAAAAAAAGCCAAATATCAGGAATGGTTTCTCACCGGAGATGCCGGCTATATGGATAAAAACGAGTATGTCCACATTGTCGACCGCTACAAGGATGTGATTTTCTTTGGCGGAGTGGGAGCCATTTTCCCAAGCAAGGTGGAAGGAGTCATCAAACAGATGGAGGAAGTTGCCGATGCCGCCCTGGTTGGCCTCCATCACGAAAAATGGGGAGAAATCCCCTGTGCTTTTGTTGTGCCGGCGCCGGAAAGCGATCTTGCACGGGAAAAGGTATTTGCCCATGTCTATTCACAACTGCCCAAGCACAATCTCGTCGATGTGATTTTTGTGGATGACCTGCCGCGCAATGCATTGGGAAAAGTAGACAAACCTTTATTGAAGAAGAATCATAAACCGGATTTAAAGAATTTGTAATTCAACCACAATATAAAGAATCAGCCTCTATATCAAGGAATTTGCAAGCAATCGGAGAGTAAAATAGATAAGGTTCATATGCTCATATTAATCCAAGTTAAGGCAAAATAATCGACTTGGGGGAAAACAAAAGATGCACGTGAGCCGTAGTTGCAGCGGATCAGGGCGTTTTTCCTGTTGATTTTCTTCCCGTACAAGAGGGAATCTGCCACGTTTTTGCATCGTCCTGCCAATGAAAATGGTATTATAAATCAACTGTTTGAAATTCTGCCAAGCTTTTGCCGCAAATTTACAGCAAAATATCATTCCCATTCTAAAAAAACCGGATTGACTTTCCTTCAATCCGGTTCTTTCTCTTTAATTTACAGAATCTTAACTTTTGCACCGGTGCGGGCAAGCGGTCGGTCAGACGGCGGCGTCTACTTTGCGCGACTTTGCTTCCTCTGGCCAATTTTGCGGCTTTGTCTACTCCTTTTGTTCCGACAATAGCCAGGACAAATTCTCCTGCGGCATAGCCAAACCATTCCGCGCGGCTCTTGGAATCTCCATGAACAACATCTCTCATCCATGATTCGGAAATGGCTTGCCAAATCGCTTTTCCCGTTTCAACAGGATGCGTGACGGCATGGATGATGCCCATGAAGCTGTCGATCGGGTTCGTCAACATGTCCCAGATTCCAGTTACCGTATCCACAAACAGTTTGCCAAACCCCTTGAAGAAGTGGCCGACGACAATGACTACGGAAGTGAGCAGGGCCAGGATTTTTTCAATCCCTTCCCAAAAAGCGGAGGCTGTTTCTTTTGTCCATTCCTTTGCGGCGGAAATCTTTTCTTCCAACTTCCAACCATTAGAAACAGTCTCTGTAATCCAATCCCAGGATCAGCACAAATGCTAACGATTCCTGGTGTAGGATTTATCACTGTTGCAAGTTTTCTGTCGGAGGTCGGAGACCTCCAACGTTATGAACATTCCCGTCAAATCCAAAAGTTAGCAGGGTTGAGTCTGAACGAAAATAGCTCAGGTAAGCGCAAGGGCAGAACACGAATCACGAATAGAGGTCTGCCACGCTTACGAGCATTACTGTTTCGATGTGCTTTGTCACTTGTAGCCAAAAACCCAGAGTTTAAAGCTCCTCATGCTTATTTTACAAAGCGTACAAACAACCCATTGCATAGAAAGCAGTCATTAATTGCTTTATGTTGCAAGCTCATTCGTATTTTGTTCGTACTCGGACGTAAACAAATCCCCTATGATCCTGCAAAGCTACAAGAAGCTTTGTAACAGGCTCAATTACAGAAAGTAGCTTAACTTCACTTTTCTTGTTTTCTTCAAAAGGATGAAGCGCGGAGAAGCTGAGCTAATTGATTCCATTTGGGCATAGACCCTGACTAGGAGCTTATTCAGCCTCCACCCCAAGGAAGGTAGGACGAAGGAATGTAGGGACATTGATCCTGTGAGACATGGGAGGGGAAACTTCTTGGTCATTGTGGAGTTCCACTAGCGCTCACATATTTTTACAAATAGGGCGTAGCCCTTATTTGGATAGTTCCACTCTTTTTAATACATTTATTCAATGTATATCCTTACTTGCTACGGACTTCATTTTCAAACATGGAGAAAACAAGAGAATGAATGAGAAATCTTTAATTTATAGAGGGAGGAATTGATGTCATTATCTGAATTTCGATCTAAACTAAATCAGTCCCACCACTTTTCCAGTTCCTTAATATATTCTTTATCTTTCGTTACAATAATATTAAAAGGGAAATCATCCAGACCAATAAAAATGGACTGGTTTTTACGTCTAAATAAGAGACCTTGATCAGCCTCTACTTTATACTTGTTTTCAAATGTTTCTGATGAACTTTTTACTTCAATGCAGGCAGCATCATTCTTCATAAAAACATCATACAGATATAAATTGGTTGAATCTTCCATTTCTTCGTATCCATCAAATTTGAACCAACCTCTCTGTAGGATAATACTAAATACTTCGTCATAATATGATCCATAATTCTCTGCAATTCCTTCTATCCGGAAAAATTGACTTTTACCTACTTTTAAATAAACTTCGGTACATGAATAAGTATCTTGGTATACTTTATTTTTAGTAGCTTGGAACAAATAGATTTCAATTTTATTTGCATTATTTAGTTCTTTTACCATCTCTTTATTTATCTTTAAATCGAAAACTTTATATTCCAATCTGATCTCACCCCGCTAAGGTTTAAAATGAATATCCTCGTATACTCCATTTATTTTTACGTCAATGTTTGTACTACCGTCATTTTTGGTTCTAAATTGTAAAATCAATTCTCCTTTCTCATCTTCAACTCTTGCCCAATCTTTTTTTGGTTTGTCCCACTGGATCTGCCGACCTTTTGCCAACTGCTTGAAAACTTTCCTTGCTCTTTCTCTTCCACCAGCCATATCCGTATTTATTCTGCTTAAATTCCCTTTTTTATATTTTGCTACTGGATTATCTCCAAACAATAGATATTCTTTTCCATCAACTGCCTTTATTGTAGCTTTGATTGTTAATGTCGATGAACCACTACCTCCACCTTCAGCAGCAAACTTCTGCAACCACTGGCCAAATGGTGTATCTCCAACTCGTTTTGGAGCAGTCATTGCCGCAGAATTTCCGCTTCTTACGAAAGACTGTGCAAAACTTGGGATGTTCCGGTTATTGATCCATTTGATAATATCGTCCAAATGGCTGCCAACATATTCCCCGCCAAAGACAAGGACAAAACCTAAACCAGCGGCGATAACAGTTCTCTTCCAATTGATTTTCCCGTTCCTTAATAGATCCCACAAGCTTTGATCGACTCCTGCTCCTACGCCGCCACCGAACATTTTCGGAAAGATTCTTCCCAGCCAGGGGATCCTGGTACCCAGCCAACGAACCACGCTGCTCCCGGCAGCCCCTGCACCCGCTGCCCAGCCAAACAGGGCGGAAATTCCTCCTGCAATGCCTCCAATCAACATATCAAGCAACATCTCATCACTAAATAACTCATTTCCTGAAATCAACGATATAAATCCGCTGATGAGCTCACCCAACAAGATCCCTGCGCCAACAATCAATGCAAGAGGGGCCTCAATGACAAATCCAATCACAGCTATAATGACACCAAGAATACTTAAGATCGTAATCACGATTTCCTTATGCTCCAGGATCCAGTTCCATGCAGCCGAAAGGGCATCCACGACGACATCAGCGATCCTGGAGATGACACCGACAATCCCATCCCAGGCATCTGATGCCGTTTCTTTCATCCAATTCCAGGCGGCAGCAATCTTTTCCTCCGCCCACTTCCAACCCTGAGCTACGGGTTCAGTGATCCAGTCCCAGGTTCCGGTTTCTTCCTGTGTATTTTGCTGGATCAACTCTGTATTCTCTTGAGGTTCAGGGATCCGGTCATACTGCCCGAAATCTTCTTGTATCTCCGGAACCTGAAAGCCTCTGTCGGCAAAAACTTCTGCAGGAAACAAGCAATTCATGCCAACCCATACCAATGAAAAAAGAATCATAAAATGCCTGGGAACTTTCCCCATATCCGTCTGTTGAAGCTCCTCTCAGAAGATTAAAAAGATTATCCTGAAATTATATACTTCATTTTATAATATTTTCCGTTAATTTAGTCTACTGTGGCAATTTCCATTTTAGGAAATATAATGAGTGAACGGAATCCAAGTTAAAGAACCCATTCTTTTTCACCTTAAGATCATCGAAATCAATGAGATACCAAGCAATCTCCCTCATTTCATCCAACAAGGTCAAATAAAACTCCACCCTCTGCTGATACACGTAATCCCTCAATACACAATACTTGTCTTCTTCGCAAATCTCACAGGTTCCGAAAACTTCAAAGTCCTGCAGGCTGACACGGTCTAACACTTCTACTTCGATTTGACTAAGTGGTAGCCAGACAGCGTTGGAATGGTTCGCTGGCGTTAATTCCATGGCTTTTTGCCCCCAACCACTCACGATTGGTACCCATCCTTTGTCATCGGCTAACGACTCAGGCATTTGGACTTTGACACGTTGTCATGGTTCAATTTTCATCGGTTTTCCTCTCCTTTTGCCTTGCAGGCCGTTTTCTTCTTATTTTAGAAGGGTTCCATTGATAGAAAAACGGGGAGACACGCTCCCCGCTACTCTTTCAACTCCTCCAGGTGTTCCCCGGATACCGCCTTGATTGGTTCCCCCCAAGGATTCTTCTCCTCCTGTGCCAAGGGTTGCACTTTTTCGACGGGTACCGCTTTGGTGGTTTCCCCGTCGTTGTAATAGGTTGGGTCGCCATCCACCTGTTCCTGCGTATAAACTCCGGCTTCTGTTAGGTCTTGTGTATGCCCATGGCAGCGGGGTTTCCACCACCAGATGGTGCATGGATGCTCACTCCCAGAGGTTTTTTATGGATAGGGACGGTTTCCCGCCCCTGTTGTCTTATATACCTGTTGTCTTATATATTAAACCATCATTTGAAAAAAGTATCCTGTCACTTCCCCGATATCCCGATTTATAATTGATATCAGCTTCATACCAAATTCTCCCTGACGCTTCAGGTAATAGCCCCTCTCTATTTTTAAAGACATCCCCCCTATACTTTTCCCTTTAGCAACTTGGTCTAGATTCCCTTTTTTGGATCCCAACCTAATTTTCTCGCTTCCGACCTTGTAATAAAGTTATCTGGCAGTTTCCCGTATCTCTCAATATAATCAGCAACTTCATCAAAGCTAGTCAAAACTTTTCTATTCGCTTTGGTTTGGCTATCCCTGCTCCCCCATCCTTATCATAAGAGAAATCACAATCCAATTTCGGCATCAGCATGGCTGCCAGGTAGCTGTCGGTGGAGTGATGGGAAGCAAAGGAGCAATCAATATCAATCTTCTTGATGAATTTTACAATCTTGGGAGAGCCAAAGAAGCCCATCCCCAACAAGGAAATACCTGTTGCGCCGGTGATGAGGGTGTTTTTCCAGTTGATTTTCTGCCCGCGCAAGTAGGACTCAGCCATGTTTCTCCAACCGTTCTTTGCTGAAAAACTTTTGCACTGGTGCGGGCAGGCGGTCGGTCAGACGGCGGCTCCTTTTCAAAATTTTGCTTCCTCTGGCCGATTTTGCGGCTTTGTCTACTCCTTTTGTTCCGACAATAGCCAGGACAATTTGCCCTGCGGCATAGCCAAACCATTCTGCGCAGCTTCCCTTATCCACAATGATAAAATCTTACTCTTTACTTATATAAAAAAGGGCATTGGACCATCCCTGTCCGAAAATAATGTTTTGTTAGATCTTATACATTTCTTAAACTCCCCAACTCTCTTTAATTTCTTTTAACAATCGGATTACTTCTTCTTTTTTCTCTGGATGTTTACGGATAAACTTTTGCCCATATTGATATAGATACGGATAAAATTGCTGAAAATCCAAATAAGCAATTCTATCTTGATCGGGTTCTGGATAATACATCAATAAGGCAACTTCGTTTTCTTTACATCGATATTTCTCCCATTCATCAAAATCTTGATAAAATAAAATTAAAAAATCCTCTATTCCAAAACCTGTTCTGTTATTAAATTCATTTAAAGCATTTATAAATTGATAATCTCCAACAATACTAAAATAGATATCTATAAAATCATTAATTTCTTCCATTGACTCCATAATTTTAAAATTATCTTCTTCGATGTTATATATTTCTCTCACCCTTTCTAGAATACAGGATAAAAGATTTTTATTTTCCCTTTATCACTTAACCGTCCTGCAAACTTCATGCCGTTTCTACTATATCCTTCAACAACTCCACGTTTAATTCTATTTGCATCAATTCCTTCTCGCATTGCCTCTTTTCCCCATTGAATTATCTGCTGATCCAAATAAACTTTAGGATCGTAAACAGTTTTAGGTAATTTTATCACTTTAAATTGACCGGACGAAACCAGATTCCCACTCTTGTCATAGGTCAGGGCTGGAATCTTATATTTAATGTTATATAATCCCGGGAATTTAGGGTGTTGTTCTTTACTAATGATCAAATCATTAATGTTGATTCCCGTTTCTTTTAAAGTGTGATAAAATTCATCCATGTTATGTGCCCCAATGACTCCTTTTTTCCCTTTTCCAATTCCTTCTCCCCTAATCAAATGTTCCTCAAGACCTTCTTCAAATTCCATTGCACGAACAGTTATACTACTTATGGTTTCTCTACTTCCTCCACCTTCAGCAGCAAACTTCTGCAACCACTGGCCAAATGGTGTATCTCCAACTCGTTTTGGAGCAGTCATTGCCGCAGAATTTCCGCTTCTTACGAAAGACTGTGCAAAACTTGGGATGTTCCGGTTATTGATCCATTT
>NZ_JACEOL010000072.1 GCF_013868055.1 Thermoactinomyces mirandus
CAACAAAAAAGGCTGTTGACCTTCTTTTGTCAACAGCCTCAGAGGAATAAAACTCTCTCTGGTTTGGTAAAACCAATACTTTTTTTTTGATCTCCTCCAATGAACCCTGTACAATTTAAAGCACAATAAAGGCAAACAAATCTATAACAAGCCGGGTGGATAAAGTGAAACCAAGATCTTTGATGTTTACGCTTTATGGAGAATATATTCAGAATTACGGCGGAGAAATCTGGATTGGCAGTCTGATCCGGATGATGTCCCACTTTGGTATTTCTGAATCCTCAATCAGGGGGGCGGTCCTGCGTATGGTGCAGCAGGATCTGCTTACTGCAAGAAAAATCGGAAACCGGAGTTATTATCAGCTGACCAGTCAGGGTAAAAGAAGAATCAAAGATGGGGTGACGAGGGTTTATTCCCTGTTCAACAAGAAATGGGATGGTTATTGGCGGATTTTTACCTATTCGATTCCGGAGACAAAACGGGAGTTGCGAAACCAGATCCGCAAGGAACTGGCGTGGACCGGATTTGGCCTGATTTCGCACAGTACCTGGGCCAGCCCCAATCCGGTAGAAAAACAGGTTATGGAAATGGTGAAAAATTATCAATTGGAAGACTATACGATTCTGTTCAGGGCCAATTCCATTGTTTCCCATGATGATATGGCTATTATTCACAAAGGATGGGATTTGCAGGAGATATCCCGTAAATATGATGAATTTATCCGGCGGTATGAAGAGAAATTTGAAGAATTGAAGGAACGGGCATGGAACCAATCCTTGACCGACGAAGAAGCTTTTGTGGAAAGGACGATTCTGGTTCATGAATACCGGAAGTTTCTGTTTCTGGATCCCGGTTTTCCGGTGGATCTCCTTCCGGAAAACTGGAGCGGGTTTAAAGCAAGAAAATTGTTTTTTCATGTTCACCAGTTATTGTCTGTGTCGGCAATCCGGTGTTTTGAAACCATATTTGAACCGGCGCCTGATTGCCAGTATGTTCCCGAACGGGATAAAGCCATCAATCCTTTTATTGGCATGGTCTGAGCCAACCTTTTTTGTAAAGGAGTTTCTCTGTCTTGCCGGCTGGAAACTCCTTTTTCTGTTTTGGCCAACTGAAGATTCTCCCAGGTCCGGCCACAGCAATAAAATACATAATTTTATGATTATTTATAATTTACTTTTTTTATTGACAGTTTATTTTTGTTCATTTAATATTATGTTAGATGAACGATAATCAAAAAAACATAATAAAGAGGTGGACAAATTTGGATCAGGCAAGCTTGTTGAAAGAAAAAATCAGGCAAGGGTTTATTTTGGAAAAAGTTGAGGATATGAATGATGAATATCTGGAATTTCTCAAACAGACGCTGATCATTGTCGGGGATACGGAACTCTTGAGTGCTCCGCCATTATTATCGGTTTATGATCAGGCTCCAACATTGAACAACAAGATTACAGCGCTGGCGGTGATTCAGGATGAAATCGGCCATGCCCATATTGCATACCGGTTATTAAAGGATCTTGGTGTTGATACAGATGAGCTGTTGTATAACCGCAAACCGCATGAATGGAAGAACCCGTATGCGTTTGACTTTGAATTAAGCAACTGGATTGAGTTCGGTGTATTTAACGCTTTGTTTGACCGTGCCGGATATACCTTGTTGGGAGACGTCTTCCAACACACTTCGTACGGGCCCTGGAAACGGGCATTGGTCAAAGTGGACAAGGAAGAGTTGTTCCACCTGAGAAATGGCGAGAGTATTATGAGATGGGCGATGGCGAAGCCTGATTTGCGAGACGATGTCCAGTGCGCTGTTGACTGGATGTTCCTGATGGCCCTGGAGTTCTTTGGTGTGGCAGATAATCTGAAAAGCCGCAACCAGCAGCTTGAATACAAGCTGAAAGGCAAAACAAACGACGAACTTCGCCAGGTATGGCTTTCAACAGCAGTGCCATTCTGTGAAGAAGTCGGGGTAAAAATACCGGCTCATTATGACGAAAGCACCGGAAAATATGTCCTTGAGGTACCATTCCCTTGCAAGTTTGATGTCGAAAACAAAAGATGGCTGTTTGACCAACCGGATACCTGGGAGAATGTGGTCAAGCGCTTTAAAAAACGCGGGCCGCAGAACAAACAGTTTGTTGAGAGAATTCAAAGAGGCGCCCTTGAACTGGAAGCATTGCGCAGGGAGGCAAGTTGATGAAAAAACAAATTGAACCGCATTTGAAAAAATACTGGGATGCGTTAAAAGAGGTGTTGGATCCTGAGTTTCCGATCAGTGTCGTGGATCTGGGGCTGATCTATGATATTCAGGAAAACCGGGGAACGATTGATGTTACGATGACTTATACCGCTGTATCGTGCGCCTGTACGGAATGGATGGAAGCAGATATTGAAAAGCGGCTGCTCTTGGAGCCCGAGGTTAAAAAGGTGAATATCCATGTGGTCTGGGATCCGCCTTGGACGGTTGAAATGATGACCAGGGAGGGAATCGAAAAAATGAAATACTGGGGGGTAAGCGTCAGGTGAATAAAGAAAGTTCAAAAAAATACGAATATGAGATTTTCGCCCGGATTAACCGTGGCGATGATCTGGTGCATATTGGGACCGTGGAAGCTGAAACCGATAACCTGGCCAAGGTGTATGCCGCTTTTATCTACAATGAAGAAGACTGGACAGACATGTGTGTCATTCGGAAAGACCACTTTGTTTGGGTAAAAAGACCTCAAGGCTTATTTGAAAAGGCAGGTGCTTGATTGATGACACAAAGTGCAGGGTTGAAATCATTTATTGAGTTGCTTGAGACAATTGGCGACAACAAGTATGTATTTGGGGACAAGCTTGTGGAAGTGGGAGTGAGCGGTCCAAATCTGGAAGCAACGCTGGCCGCGATTGCCATGGCACAGGGAGAACTGGGGCATTCCCGCCTGCTTTACTACTGGGTTTTTGACCTGAAAGGCTATGAGGGCAAAAAACCGGATGTAAAAGGGCAGACAGGCAAAGCCTTCAGAGGGGTTGAGAATGTTCATAACTGGATAACGCTGATTGCCGCTTTGTACACAGTAAACACGGCCATCGACCTGATCCTGAACTCGATTCTTGAGGCGAACCGGTCAAAAGTGGTATCCCGGGTGAACAAGCTGATGAGAGAACAGAAAGAACATATTCTTTATTCCCGGGGTTGGGCACAGCATCTGTTGGAAGATAAAGGAGCGATCCCGCGCAAATTCAAGGAAGCTTTACGCGAAATCACTCCGGAGGTTGGGGCCTGGCTCAGAGAAATTGAGCAAAAATCCGAACTTTTCGCTGAAGGCTATCTGGCCAAAGAATCACAACTGTACAGCAAATTCATGGAAGAATTAAAAGATGTACCGGTTCAGGTTGTTTAATGGCATAAAGAATACCTGCCGGAATACAGAAAGATAGTACCAAAGGCGCTGGGCTTGACAACACAATTATATAATGAAATATCCGAAAATTCAAATCTTTTCTGATTATGCATCCAACGAGGAGGAATTTTTGATGTCAGTCACAACCAGGAAAGAAAAGCTCACCCTTGTCAAAAGGGACGGCATTGCTGAAATCCATCTTCACATCAGCAAAACCAATTCCTATACGCTTGATTTTTACAAAGAGCTGAATGCAGCCATCGACGAGATTCGCTTCGATCCGGAGATTAAAGTGGTTGTGCTTATGAGTGATGTGCCCAAATTCTTCTCTACCGGAGCGGACATCAGCTTTCTCAAAGAGGCTGAACCACGCTTCAAAACCCAGTTTTGCCTGTTCTGTAATGAAACACTGGACAAGATTGCCCGTTCACCTCAAATTTATATTGCCTGTCTGGAAGGGCATACGGTAGGCGGAGGCCTGGAAATGGCGCTTGGCTGTGACCTGCGCTTCATGGGCGACGAAGCGGGAAAAATCGGGCTTCCCGAAGTTACGCTGGGAGTGTTGGCGGGAACCGGCGGCACACAGCGCCTCTCCCGACTGGTCGGATACTCCCGGGCCCTGGATATGAATATTACGGGCCAGCTGTTGACTCCTCAGGAAGCACTGGAGATCGGCCTGGTCAACAAAGTGTTCCCGCAGGCAGAAACCAGAGAGTGGACACTTGCATATGCGCAAAAAATCGTTGAGAGCGCGACCTATGCCGTGTCCAATATCAAGCTGTCGATTATGAACGGCAAAGAAATGCCGCTCAATGTCGCGATCCGTTATGAAGGAGAACTGCAAAATCTCCTGTTCCGCTCAGAGGATGCGAAAGAAGGATTGACCGCGTTTATTGAAAAAAGAAAAGCCGGTTGGAAAGGGGTTTAGACATCCAGACAACCGTTGGAGATACAAATTCAACTTCAGTAAAAATTTATGGGGTTCCAATTCCGCGAGCCCCAGTACTCCCCATTTTTTGCCTGTACTAAAAACCGCAAGGGGTGATGAGATGGATCTGCGCGGAATCGGTACACCTTATAATGCTTCCAGCCGGTTTATCGATGATAATGTGAAAAACGGAATGGGAGACCGGGTTGCAATCTATTATCAGGATCAGCAAATTACCTACAGGCAACTTCAGGAAAGAGTAAACCGGGTGGGCAACATGCTGACAGAACTCGATCTGAAGATGGAAAATCGGGTTCTTCTTGTTTGCCATGATACGCCAGAGTTTGTTTACTCGTTTTTTGGTGCCATCAAGTTGGGGGCAGTACCCATCCCGGTCAACACGATGATGAAACCGTCAGATTATGAATATTATCTGAATAACAGTCGCGCCCGGGTTCTGATCATTCACCAGGGACTTTGGGAAAATATTATTCATTTAAAGGATCGTTTTATTTATTTGGAGTATGTAATTGTGATTCCTGAAAGTGATCAGGGGAACTTTGCCGGGGTCCTGAATTTTTGCGACATGATGGAAAACGCAGGCAACATGCTGGATTCCTGTTACACCCAATCTGATGATTCGGCTTTTTGGCTGTTCAGTTCGGGAAGTACGGGTGAACCCAAAGGGGTTATTCATCTGCAGCATGATATGGAATATGCGTTGGACCATTATGCAAAGAATATTTTGAAAATATCGAAAAATGACATCTGTTTTTCAGCCTCCAAATTGTTTTTTGCCTATGGATTGGGAGGCGGAATGTATTTCCCGTTTGGGGTGGGAGCGGCAACCGTTTTGCTTCCTGACCGTCCCTTTCCCGAAGTGGTGCTTCAGGTGATCGAGAAGTGCAGGCCGACCATTTTTTTTGGGGTTCCCACTTTATACGGGAATTTGATTGACTTTACGGAAAAAAACGGCAAGCTTTATGACCTTTCTTCCCTCAGAATTTGCGTGTCTGCGGGCGAGGCTCTTCCGGCAGCGTTTCTTCGTAAATGGAAAAAAATATATAACCTGGATATATTAGACGGGATCGGATCAACGGAAGCCCTTCATATTTACCTTTCCAACCGGATCGATGATATCAGGGGAGGCAGTTCCGGAAAAGTTGTCCCCGGGTATGAAGCCAGAATTGTCAACGAGGAAGGAGAGGACTTGCCGCCGAATGAAGTGGGCGACTTGTTAATTCGCGGAGACAGCATCGCCCAGGGCTACTGGAATCTGCATGAACAGACCAAACAGAAGTTTTTGGGCGAATGGCTCAATACCGGGGACAAATATTATATGGATGAAGATGGATACTACTGGTATTGCGGCCGGTCGGACGATATGATTAAAACAGGAGGGATTTGGGTCTCACCCATTGAGATTGAAAATTGTTTGTTGCGGCATGAAACAGTACTGGAGGCGGCTGTTGTGGGAGTGACCGATGAAAATGAACTCTCCTTGCCCAAAGCGTATATTGTTCTGAAAGAAGGTGTCCAGCCGACAGAAGACTTGGCCTGTGAGCTGAAAACGTTTGTAAAGGAGAACCTGGCACGGTACAAATATCCCCGCATCATCAAGTTCACAGATAACCTTCCCAAAACGACTACGGGCAAGATTCAACGGTTTAAGCTCAAGCTTGACAATGACAATCAAGGGAATAAATTATAAAACTGGTGGTGAATCCCTGAAATGACCCGTTCAAAACAAATGAATTTGGAGGCTGCGGTTTCCGAGTATATTTCAGATGGAGAATCCATTGTGATGGGTGCATGTCTGGAAGCTATGATTCCATTTGCGGCAGCCTATGAAATCATTCGTCAGAATATAAAGAATTTAACGTTGATTGCGCCGATCTCGGATATCCTGTTCGACATGATGATCGGGGCGGGAATGGTGGATAAATTGATTGCCGCCTGGTCGGGCAATGTGAGTGCCGGTCTTGGCTACAATTACCGCCGGTCGATGGAAAAAGGAATTCCGCACAAAATAGCTGTTGAAGATCACAGCAATTTTACCATTGGGCTGGCGCTTTTGGCTGGTGCTATGGGAGTGCCATTTTTGCCGACCAAATCCTTGTTGGGTTCCGATCTGTTGAGAAGCAATCCTCAGCTTCGGGTAGGCACTTCCCCGATTGGCGAGGATACGCTGGTGTATGTGCCGGCATTAAAACCGGATGTAGTCATTTTGGGTGTGCAGCGTTCCGATGAATTCGGAAATGCCCATCTGTGGGGGAATATGGGGGTGGCACAGGAAGCCGCACTGGCGAGCAAAAAGGTGATTTTGCTGGCTGAAGAAATCGTACCCGGGGAGATAATCACAACAGACCCTAATCGCCTGCTTGTACCCGGATTCAAGGTTACGGCAGTGGTACATTGTCCCGCTTTTTGCCATCCGTCTCCGATGCCGGGTTACTACAGGCGGGATCACGAATTTTTCCATGATTATCACAGGGAAACGAAAGAGTTGGAAAGTTTCCGGAAATGGCTCAACAAATGGGTTCTTTCCTTTTCCTCTCATGAAGAATATATCCAGCACCTCGGAAATCGATTGGAAGAATTGAAGATCAAGCAGAAATTGTTGGCTGCCGAAGTCAATTATGCATACGAATAAGGGAATGGAGTGGATGAAATGGATTATACGGCGGAGGAACTGATGGTTATTGCAGCAGCGAGGGAGATCCGGGACGGGGATGTCGTTTTTGTTGGAATGCGGCTGCCCATGTTGGCTTTCGCTGTGGCCAAAAAGCTTCATGCCCCAAGCGCCATTGGCTTCTTTGAATGCGGCATTGTACGGGATAATCCTGCCGGTGAACTTTTGTACACCATGGGAGACCCTCCCAATGTGACTGGCGCCCAGTGGTGCACCTCAACCAACAATCTGATGTTTCTGATGCACAAGGGACTGGTCGATGTTGGTTTTATCGGCGGCGCTGAAATAGACAAATACGGGAACATTAATACTTCCTGTCTTGGACCGGTTGATGCTCCAACTGTGAAATTGCCCGGCAGTGGAGGAGCTGCTGATATTGCATCTTTGTCCAGGCGGTTGCTGGCTATTATGAACCATGAAAAGAGAAGGATGCGTGAAAAAGTAGACTATATTACGTCACCCGGGTACGGAGACGGAAATGGCTGGCGGGAAAAAGCCGGGTTGCCGCGGGGCGGCCTGTCTGCTTTAATTACCAACCTTGGGGTGTTAAGGCCGGATCCGGAAACAAAGGAATTGATGCTGGCAACGGTTCACCCCGGTGTAACGGTGGAGGAAGTCCGGAAGAATACGGACTGGGAGTTGAAACTTTCCGGAATGCTGGAAGAAACCCCTACTCCTTCCGAACAGGAACTGGAAGTACTGCACCAGATTGATCCGCAAGGATTTTGGACAGGCAATCGGGAGAGAAAGAAAAAATGAGGCAGAACCAATTTCAAATACGCGTAAACTGGGGAGACACAGATAAAGCCGGAATTGTCTATTATCCCAATTATTTCAAGTGGTTTGACATTGCCGGACACCAGTTTTTCAGAAGTGCCGGCCTGTCTCCGGCGGAACTTGCCGATAAACAGCAGATCATTCTCCCGCTTCTGGATGCCAGGTGTACGTTTGAAAAGCCTTTGTATTACGATGATATCATTACCATAAAAACACGGGTTGAGGAAATCCATCGCAAAACCATCAAACTAAGTCATGAAGTATACCGGGATGAGGAAAGAACCGGCTATGGATACGAACTGCGCGGATGGGTCAAAGAGGAAGATGGAAAGATCTTTGCCGTGCCGATTCCAGATGAGGTGAAAGATCTGCTCTTAAAAGAAAGGGAAAAAGAGAACCTGTCCGTCAACCCCTGGCTGAGTGCATAAAAAGAAAGATCCAGGGTAAAAAAACAAGTCCTTCCTGATACAAGTTTACAGGCATTCAGCAGGATGCCTTTTTTATTTATGAAAGCCACAGTGCCTGCAAACAGCAGGTGCTTTTTTATGGTGCCTTTGAAATTTAATGAAAAATTCAATTGTCACAGGAGTAGAATTTTCATAGAATTATCAATTGTTCAAGGTAGTATATAAAGAAAAAGGAATGGTGTAACCCAACATGAGGGGTAAACAACTTCTTCGATTTCTCATGATCTTGTTGATTACTTTTGCAGGAATAAGCCTTTTGACTCAAGGGATAGTTCATGCGGACAGTAGTTTTGATGTTCCAACGGTCAATGATAAATTTGACCAATTTGAACA
>NZ_JACEOL010000073.1 GCF_013868055.1 Thermoactinomyces mirandus
CGTTGATTTGCTCAATTTTATGATTTTGCTTATACTTCAATTTGGGTACCTCCTTCGCTATTTAAGGGTCCACTGGCCAGTGGGACACCTCGTATGTTAGCAGGAGGTACTTTTCTTTTTCAACCCCCTTTGTTTTTCAAATACAGGAATGCTTCATTATATACATTAGTCTGGACAAATGTCCAGACTAATGCTTTATCTTAGCTGTTTTAAATTAATTAATCCACCCAATCGAGTACCTTGATAAAAATCAATTACTTGTCCAGATACTGGGTCCAAAATTACTGTTTTGTTATTATATATAATAGCTCGCTGGGTTTTACCACTAAGATTTCCCTTTCCATTCCATATACCTTCCCATATTTCAGCTTTTAGTTCCGTTTGGTACTTTTCTGCAAAATCTTTAGCTGCCTGATCATACTCTTTTTTACTCGCAAAGCCCATGTCTCTTCCATGTTTATTAAAATGTTTTCCAAGTTGGTACATTTTTTCAGAAGACACTGGTACAATTTCTATTATCTTATTTGTGCCCCTACTACCCCCTCTCCTATCCATCCGATCAACCTGAGGTTTCCGGGGGATGTCCGGGGGGCTGCCGGCAGGCTGCAGTCTGGGGCCTAACCCCAACCGCTCTGCCAGATCATCGATATGGACATCGAATCTCTTCAAGAATTTCTTTCCGCCATTAAAAAATCCTTTCAGAGCAACACCTAGTTTTTTACC
>NZ_JACEOL010000074.1 GCF_013868055.1 Thermoactinomyces mirandus
TAGTACTACAGTTGTAATTTTTTGAACTTAGTGTATGATGAATTTATTACAACTAGCTGATGGGGGATCCTAATGGCCTTTCAAACGAATGAGGAACTTGTTGAACATAATGGAATAGACGCTTTGGCTTGGTCTGAGGAATTTGAAGCGTTAGCCAATCGGATTGGTAAACAGTTTCCGCGTGTGGAAGCGCGACAACGTTGTCGCGCTTATCTATTGGGATTACTGAGTTCTGTTGAACGAAAAAACGGTTGGCAATTAGCTGAGTATACAGGCGACTCGACTCCATATGGCATTCAGCATTTACTGGGAAGGGCTCGATGGGACGCTGAAGCCGTTCGCAATGACTTGCAACAATATATTTTAGAACATTTATCTCATCCTGAAGCAGTTGTGGTAATAGACGAAACGGGTTTTCTGAAAAAAGGTCAAAAATCTGTAGGAGTTCAGCGCCAATATAGCGGAACAGCTGGTCGGATTGAAAATTGTCAAATCGGAGTATTCTTAAGTTATACCAGTCCAAAAGGAGCTACCCTGATTGACCGTAGTCTCTATCTTCCTAAATCTTGGGTTGAGGATCCACAACGATGTGAAAAGGCTGGGATACCAAATGGTACAGAATTTTACACCAAACCTCAACTTGCACGTCAGATGTTGCAGCGTGCCTTTCAGGCACGCTTACCTATCAAATGGATGACAGGTGATTCTGTTTACGGTAGTGATAGTCGGTTGAGAAGATGGTTGGAAAGCGAGCAACAAGCTTACGTATTAACGGTTTCTGCTAAGGAATCAGTATCAATTGGTTGGAATACCTGCAAAGTGAGAGACTTAGCTACCCATACACCCGAAGAAAAATGGGAGATCATTTCCTGTGGAAATGGATCGAAAGGTCCACGAAAGTATGAATGGATACGATATCCCCTCAATTGTCCAGATGCTCCCGAATGGCAACGATGGCTTCTAATCAGGAGACATCTTCGTGAAAAGGATCAATTGGCTTACTATATTGCCTATACTTCAGAAGAAACAACCCTGGAAGATCTCGTTCAAGTGGCTGGAACTCGATGGGCGGTCGAACGTTGTTTTCAAGAAGCGAAAGGTGAAGTGGGACTGGATCAATACGAGGTTCGCTCATGGACAGGCTGGTATCGCCACATTACATTGGCTATGGTTGCGCATGCTTTTCTTAGCGTGATGCGTTCAAAAGGGATCCTTTTGGATCCGCAAAAAAGGGAACCTGCATTTCCAAAGATGAACAGCTTAACCAAATTCAAACGGAGCCGAGGGTTATGATTTCCCTTACGGTAAGAGAAATAAAACGTTTATTTAATAAATTGGTAAATAACAACCAATTTCCTGTTTCCCTTATCTTGGCATGGTCCGCTTGGCGTCGAAAACACCAAGCGGTAGCCAGGTATTATCAT
>NZ_JACEOL010000075.1 GCF_013868055.1 Thermoactinomyces mirandus
TTTGTTGGTTTCCCGCAAACTGCTTCCTTCAGGGGCAATATCGACATCATGGAAACAAAAATAGGGAACGCCAAGCTTTTCAAAGAATTCAAAAGCGGCCTCCACCCGGGCTTTGGCCAGATCCATGCCGGTAAATTTGTCCCATGGGCGAATGGCGGTGCCAACCCCGAACGGATCGGACAGATCCGCGGTAAATGTGTGCCAGTAAGCGACACTGAAGCGGAGAATTTCTTTCATCGTCTTGCCGCCGATTTTTTCCTCCGGATCATAAAATTTGAAAGCGAGCGGATTGGCTGACGTCGGACCTTCATATTCAATCATGTCGATGTTATGAAAGTAGGGCATTTCTTGTGCCTCCAATTTTTTATTTCGTATGAAAAATTCATTTTGTAAGTGCTTACACGATTATTATAACAAGCAAGGAATATTGTTTGTGAACATAATAACAAAGTTAATAAAAAATACAAAAATATAAACAATATTAATTTAAACAGATAATCTTTTTATTTTACCACCATTCAAAGTGACAAATTCGTCTGTTCCGAAAACATTTCAGGAAATATTAAGCCGCAACTTTGTGAATCAGACTATAAATCCGGTACTTTTTAGTATCTCCAACTCCCCCGTAAAAATAAAAAAACTGCGCAGAAGTTCTGCACAGTTACCTCTGTGAATTTCACCTGAATTGCCGGCCACGTTGGATCAACCCCAATTGCCGGCACAATTCATAATGCAGGGACTACCGTTCCTGATTAAAACAAACCAGAATCTTTCTGCCGGGGGGCCACTCCCTCAATCGAAACAACATCTTCCACAATTCCCTTTCCAAATCGCGTGTGCAGGATCTCGGAACCAACTGATATTTTTTCATGGATAAAACGCATTTGTGGCTGCCTGTCCAATTCTTTCCTGTTCATCGCCTGCACCATTTTGCTGGTGTTTTGATCCACGATCAGTTCTTGTTTGGCGTGTTCACGCACCACGTCAATATCCCGCAAAAAAGGGGACGGATGCGCGCGTTTCCCCTGTCTGGTTTTTGTGGATGACAATATCAGTTCTTTTCTCGCCCGTGTCATCCCTACATACAACAAGCGCCGTTCTTCTTCCCAGACTTCATTTTTCCGGTATTCCGGCACATTGAGGCTGCGGTAATGAGGAATAATCATGGCATGCAGGCCAATAATAAATACCCGGTCAAATTCCAATCCTTTTGAGCGGTGAAGAGTCATCAACTTTATTTTCGCTGCCGGGTGCGATTGTTTTAACGCTTCTTCTACCCGGGATGCGTGTTTAATCATTGATAAAAGGTCTGGAAAAAGTTCAGCGGCAACCATGAGTTCATCGAGTGGTTCCAGCAAATGCTCCAGATCGGTTCCGGCCCCCCTGGCAAAGTCCTCCAGAAAGCGATCATAGCCAACGGTAGCACGAATATAGGGAATAGCATCCACCGGGGCTAACTGCCTGAGACAGCGGATCTGTCCGGAGAGTTCCCTCAAATGGCGCACCTGATCCAGTCTGGACAAATCCGGCAAGGCGTCCAGTACAGTCCGATTTGTCTTTTTTGACAGATACCGGCAGGCATCGATCCATTCCTCGCCAAACAGATATCGCTTTGGCCTGTTGATAATACGGACAAGCGCATCCAGATCATTCGGGTTATTTGCCAGGCGAAAATAGGCAAACACATCCTGCACCTGCCATCTTCGGTAAAAGGAATGCTCAACAGGGATAAAAAAAGAAATTCCCTTGCGAACCAATACATCTGTCAACGCCCTTGCCTGCGTTGCTGTTCGGAATAAAACGGCTGTTTCAACACCATCTTTTATCCGGAAAATAATTCGTTCCGCTTCCTCGTTCTCATCCTGAGGCTCGATCCATTCAACTTTTGCCCCGTCAATTCCAAGCCCCTGAAACGGCTTGGCCTGCCGCAACCGATTTTGGCGAATGAGTTGATTATTTGCTTGAATGATTGGTTCTGTGGAACGGTAATTTGCCGGCAGCACAATACGCTGAAGGTCAGGAAAATCCTTGTGCAGTTGAAGCATAATGCGGGGATTGCTGCCGCGGAATCCGTAAATGGACTGATCATCATCACCAACCACAAACAGCGACCGGTGCTGGCTCACCAGTTTTACGAGAATCTGATATTGAATCCAGTTAATATCCTGAAATTCGTCAACTTGTACAAACCTCCCTTTTAATTCTGCCAGTTCTTCCGAAGTTTTTACCCGCTGATACATCTCCAGTAAAATATCATCATAATCCCAAAAATTATTTTTCTGCTTCCAATTTTCATATTCTGAAGAAATCTCCCGAAACAGAATGTTTCGTTTTTGCACATTCATCCGCTCTAGTAAAATCGCATTTCCCTTGCACAAACCAATCTGATTCAGATAAGCTTCGATATTTTCTTCATCCGTGGGTTGTTCCCGAACAGACAAAATCTTTCGGATGATCTCTTTCTGCTGATTCCCCTTTAGCAATGACGGGATCGCTTCACTCTTTTCCCGCAATATGGTCAAAAAAAGGGAATGAAATGTTCCGATCCACAGCTTTTGGGTTGATTTAGGCATCACTTCCTGCAAGCGCGCCTTCATCTCCTGTGCCGCCGCCCGCGTAAAAGTGACGGCCATCAGCTTTTCGGGACAGGCTCCCTGTTCCAGTAAATATAACACTCTTCGGGTCAACACCGTTGTCTTTCCGCTTCCCGGTCCGGCAAAGACAACGGTCGGTTTTTCATCGGCAATCACCGCTTCCCTCTGTTTTTCATTCAATCCGGACAAAATCAAATCAGTCGCTCCTGTTAACATAATTTGATAAACTTCCTCCCTTCCTGAAGAAATACCGAGCTTTGAAACGAATAACTTCATGTTATCATAATCAGTTCATACAATATGGGCTTAATTTTTTTTAATCATGGCTTGACAGTATCCAACTGCCATGTTAAATTAATTATCAAATTTCAGATGATTAAAGCAATGAAGGAGCCAAGTATCAGAAGCAGACTTTCAGAGAGCCGAGGTAGCTGCAAATCGGTAGTTTGTTTGATGCGGAGCACTCCTGAGCGATCTGCTGAACCTTTGAATAGGCAGATCCGGCAATTGATCCGTTATGATCACGAGTCCTTGTGCGGACTTACTGAGGCAATTGGTGTGAGCCAATTGCGAATGAGGGTGGCACCACGACCTTACGTCCCTCACCTATTTTGCGATAGGTGTGAGGAGTAAGGTTTTTTTATTAATGTTTCACCAGAAACAGAAAGAAACAGGAGGAGAACAACAATGGTATTTCAAGACAAGTTTCATCTTCGGATTCCGGGTCCGACACCTGTTCCGCCCCGGGTCCAACAGGCTATGGCAAAACCGATGATTGGACATCGCAGCAATATAGCGTCCAAACTGATTCAGGACTGTACCAATCAACTGAAACCGATATTTGGGACCAGTCTGCAGCCGGTCATCCTGGCCGGAAGCGGTACTTCCGCCCTTGAAGCAGCGGTTGTGAACACATTATCTGAGGGTGACGAAGCAATCGTTGTATCCACGGGTGCGTTTGGAGACCGTTTTGCAAAGATCATTCAAAAATACGGCTTTAATTTGCACGTTCTTGATATTCCCTGGGGTAAAGCGTGTGAACCGGACAATTTGTCCGTCTTTATACAAAAATACCCTCAAGCCAAAGCTGTATTCCTTACCTATTGCGAAACTTCCACAGGGGTTTTAAACCCGATTCCCGAACTGGCCCAAACCGTTCATCAGCATTCTGACGCACTGGTGGTTGTTGATGGAGTCAGCTGCATCGGAGCCGTTCCTTGTCAGATGGATGAGTGGAATATTGACATAATGGTTACAGGTTCACAAAAGGCATTGATGTTGCCACCAGGTCTGGCAATCGTCGCAGCCAGTGAGCGGGCCTGGAAAACCATTGAAAGCAATGATCAGCCCAGCTTTTACCTTGATCTGGATTCCTATCGCAAAAAGCTGGAACAACAAGCCACGACACCTTTCACACCGGCTGTTTCGCTCTTGTATGGCCTGAAAGAAGCACTGTCAATGATTGAAGAAGAAGGATATGAACAGGTATTTGCACGCCATGAGCGTTTAAGAAAATTAACGCGCGCAGGTATCAGAGCATTGGGTCTGACCCTGATGGTTGAGAATCGTCACGCTTCCCCGACAGTTACTTCCATTGTTACGTCTCATGAAAAATGGGATGTTGAATCATTCAGAAAAAACATGCAGGCCAACGGATTTATTGTTGCCGGCGGTCAACAGCACCTGAAAGGCGAAATTTTCCGCATCGGTCATATGGGTTACTGCGATGACTGGGATATTGTTGCTGTTCTGGCTGCAATTGAATTCACTCTTCATCAAATGGGGGTCCCGGTTGAACTGGGAGCCGCAACAAAAGCTGCACAAGAGGTGATGCTGGATGTATAAAGTATTGATTACCGATCCGTTAAGCGATCTGGGAATTGAAAAAATATCGCAGGCGGAAGATATTGAAGTCGTCAGGAAAACGGGTCTCACCCATGATGAATTGCTGCTGGCCATTGAAGATGCCGATGCCTTGATGGTTCGAAGCCAAACCAAAGTAACAGCGGATGTAATTGAAAAAGCAAAGCGTTTAAAAGTGATTGCCCGGGCCGGAGTGGGAGTGGACAATATTGATATTGCCGCCGCGACCCAAAAAGGGATTATTGTCGTCAATGCACCGGATGGCAATACCATATCCACCGCGGAACATACTTTTGCCATGCTTATCTCATTAGCCCGTAATATTCCACAAGCCTACCATTCACTCCTTCAAGGCGAGTGGAACCGCAAGGCCTTTGTCGGAACGGAACTGAATCAGAAAACCCTCAGCATCATTGGTCTGGGACGGATCGGTTCAGAGTTGGCCAAACGCGCAAAAGCTTTCCGGATGAACGTGATCGCTTATGATCCGTATTTGTCGGATGACCGGGCCGAAAAACTGGGCGTCAAAAAGGCCGATCTGGAAGAAGCGATTGCCCAGGGGGATTTTATTACCGTGCATACTCCGCTCACCAAGGAAACAAAACATTTGATTGACCGGAACATGTTTGCCAAAATGAAAGACGGTGTACGTATCCTGAACTGCGCTCGCGGCGGAATCATTGACGAACAGGCGCTCTATGACGCGATCCAGGAAGGAAAGGTTTCCGGTGCGGCGCTGGATGTATTTGAATCGGAACCGCCCAGGGATCAGCCGTTGCTTACTTTGCCGCAGGTGATTGCCACACCGCACCTGGGAGCATCCACAGTCGAAGCTCAGGAGAACGTCGCGATTGATGTTTCTGAAGAGGTTCTCCATATTCTGCGCGGTGAGCCCTTTAAAAACGCAGTCAATCTTCCTTCAGTCCCGGCAGAATTACAGCAAAAACTGCAACCCTATCAGGAATTGGCTGAAAAGTTGGGGAAATTCGTTTCCCAAATCAGCAAAGGGGCTCTGTCCCAAATCACGATTACTTATGCCGGAGAAGTGGCGGAATTCGATGTTTCTCCTTTATCGCGCACGGTCTTAAAAGGGGTGCTTTCCCATTACCTGAACAATGTCAATGATGTCAACGCTCCTCATCTCGCCAAAAAACGCGGTGTTCAGGTTGTGGAACAAAAAACCATGTCCAGTCAAGGCTTTACCCAATATATCAAAGTGGAAGTGAAAACATCCACGGAAATCCGGAGCGTTGCCGGAACCCTGTTGAATGGATTTGGGGCTCGTATTACCAAAATTAACGATTATCCGGTTGATGTAAATACCCATGGCCATCTCTTGTTCATTGAACACCAGGATTTGCCGGGAGCCATCGGACGGGTTGGAACGCTGCTTGGAAGCCAGAATATCAATATTGCCACCATGCAAGTGGGAAGACAAATGATTGGCGGACAGGCAATTATGATTCTGCAGATCGACAAGCCGCTTCCCGACAAACTGATCGAATCTATTAAGGAAATCAATGAAATTCAATCCCTGTACGAAGTTGATTTATAATAAAGTTCCAAAGAATCAATTTGCAGGATTGGAGGACGTATTTTATGGAATCACAAACACAAAAAGTAGCCATAGTAACCGGGGCCAGCAAAGGATTGGGAGCAGCCATCGCCCGACGTCTGGCAAAGGAAAAAATCCGGGTGGTGGCCAGTGCCCGCAGTACAGACAGGCTTGAAAAACTGGCCCGGGAATTTGCGGATACCATCGACCCGGTTTCCTGTGATGTTTCCGACAGCAAACAGGTTCAGAATGTAATCCGACATACAATCCGTCGTTATGGCCGGCTGGATTACCTGATAAATAACGCCGGCCTTGGCATCTTTGCTCCTGTTGAAAGCCTGAGCGAAAACGAATGGGATGAAATGATGAACGTGAATTTGAAGGGTGCCTTTCTTCATTGCAAATATGCCATCCCGCATTTAAAAAAGACGGAAGGACACATTGTAAATATCTCCAGTATTGCTGGAACCGAAGCATTTGCCACTGGAGCAGGCTATTGTGCTTCAAAGTTCGGAATGATGGCATTAACCGATGCACTCACCTTTGAATTGAAACCGTACCAGGTAAAAGTAACAGCCCTGTGCCCGGGATCAATGAAAACAGACTTCAATCATTACAAGGAATACGCCATGGAAGCGGACCAGGTGGCTGACACCGTTTGGACCATTTTATCTGCACCAAAAGGAGTTATCTACAACCAGATCCTGATGCGTCCTCTGGTTCCCAGGGAATTTCAAAAATAATCTTTTTGCACGAAAAAGCACGGATCCTGAGAGATCCGTGCGTTAACCCATTTCCGTTTTTACCCGGACCGGCAATTCAACCCTGAATGTCGCTCCTTTGCCTAATTGGCTTTTTACGGTAATATTTCCTCTATGGGCATTAACCAGATGTCTTGCAATGGACAGGCCCAGTCCGGTTCCGCCAGATTGTCCGCGAGTTCTTGCCTTGTCTGCTTTATAGAACCGTTCAAATACAAACGGCAGATCTTCTTCCGGAATACCTGAACCGGTATCTTCAATCTCCAGATAAACCTTTTTATTTTGGAAATAAGCATGTACGGTGACTGAACCCTGACTTGGTGTATGCCGAATGGCATTATCGACAAGATTGGTCAAAACCTGCTCGATCTTGTCTTCATCCCAGTAAACCATTGGCAGCGAATCGCCCAAATCCGCACATAATTGAACCTGGCGTTCCCTTGCCAATCCCTGGAATTTGCGAATGACACGCAGGACAAGTTCATTTAACGGAAGTTCAATGGGTTCGATCTGAATGTGCCCGGATTCCATGCGTGCCAAATCCAGCAGTTCCCGAACCAAACGGCTCATTCGCTGGGACTCTTCATTGATCACCTGCGCCAGTTCCCTGCGTTCCTCAGGAGTTTCCGCAATATCATCCATCAGGGCTTCACTGTATCCCTGCAACATTTGCAAAGGTGTACGCAATTCATGGGACACATTGGCCACAAAATCCTTTCTCATCTTGTCCAAACGTCTTTCTTCCGTTACATCCCGCAAAACGGCAACGACACCCCGGACCTGATTTTCGGTATAAAGCAGCGACATGACCACAACCCATGTACGCCCGTTTTCTGAAATATCCCCTGTATATTCTTTCTGATCGTCGGTCACCTTGTTAAAAAGATCCTGTAACGGAGGCGGCAGGGTATTTTTTTGCGTTTCACCCTCCCACAGGGAAAGAAACTGATCTGCAACCGGATTGCTCAATACGATCTTTCCATACTTGCTGATGGTTAAAACACCATCAGACATGCTTTTTAAAATACTGGCCAGCTGTTCTTTTTCCTGGGACAACTGGTGGATGGAGTCCTCCAGTTGGGCAGCCATCCGGTTAAAAGTCATCGAAAGGTCTGCGATTTCATCCTGTTCATGATAACGCACCGGAACGCGGATGGAAAACTCTCCGCGTGCCATTTTTTCGACAGCTTTTTTCATTTGTATCAGCGGCAATGTTATTCTTGTTGACAGGAAAAAAGCAAAAATCGTCGTCAAGGTAATACCGATCAAAGAGGAATAAAAAATCCACCGCTTAATGTCCGTTTCGCTTAACTGTTCCTGTGTCTGGTACAAAACAATGGCCCCGACCGTCTTCCCACCCACAATATGAGGAACAGCCACCAGCAAAACATCATTCTTCAGAAATGGAAACTGATTGGGATCCCTATCCTGAACTTTTCCCTTGATAAAAACCGTTTCTCCCTTGATTACGCGGTTCAGATCCTTTTGGGACAATACCTCCTGCCACGGGACATTGGGGACATGTGGGGATACCCCGTAATTGCTTACGGAACCGCTTGAATCCAGGGTCACGATATATGTATGGAAAAGTTCGGATACTTGCAGCACATTGTTAAGGTACTGAATTTGATCTTGCCCTGGTTGATTGAATTTTTTTTGGATCTCAGCCGCAAGCTGTTCCAAACTTTTCTTTTGGTCACGAACATAAGTTTTTTCCACTTGTTCATTCAAAAACAGGTTTAACAAAATCAGTACCAGTGTAACCAGTATAATAATGGTGATCCACAGCTTTCCGACAACACTTCGCCATATCACTCTTTAGGCACCTCTAGTTTATAACCAACTCCCCACACGGTTGTAATCATTTTGGCTGCTTTTATGGAAGCGCGGTTAAGTTTTTCGCGCAAACGTTTTACATGCGTGTCCACCGTGCGAAGATCCCCAAAAAACTCATAGTGCCATACATCTCTTAACAATTGTTCCCTTGTAAACACTTTATCAGGAGATTTTGCCAAATAGTAAAGAAGTTCGTATTCTTTGGGAGTCAACTGGATTTTTTTGCCCCCTGCCTTTACCTCATGGGCATCATGATCAATGGTGAGCTCCGGAAAGACAAGCACATTGTTTGTCTCCATATCTGTTGTCAGGAAGGCGGTTGCAGAAGCCCTTCGCAGCACGGCTTTTACCCGGTGTACCAATTCCCTGGGGCTAAACGGTTTCACGACATAGTCATCCGTGCCAGCCTCAAAACCTTCAACACGGTTTGTTTCCTCTCCCCGCGCTGTCAGCATGATCACCGGGGTTGCCTTTTTTTTCCGTAATTCTTCACATACATCCAATCCATCCATGCCCGGAAGCATCAAATCCAGCAAGATCAGGTCATAATCTTTTGCTAAAGCCATATCCAAGGCTTTTTCCCCGTTTTCGGCCTCTTCAATTACGAATCCTTCCCGTTCCAGATACATGCGAAGCAACCGACGAATACGGTCCTCATCATCTACCACCAAGATCTGATACTGTTTGTCCAAGTTACTTCACCTCTGCTGCCATATTTTACGCATAAGAATGCAAACCTGTAATGACAAGATTAATTGCAATTAAATTTATCATAATAATTATAAAACCGCCAACCGCCAGCCATGATGACTTTAATCCATGCCAACCGCGGGACAGGCGCAAATGCAGGTAAGCGCTGTAAAAAAGCCAGGTAATCAAGGCCCAGACTTCTTTGGGGTCCCATCCCCAAAAACGCCCCCAGGCTTCATGTGCCCAAATCATGGCAAAAATGAGCGCACCAAGTGTAAAAATCGGAAATCCTATCGCAATGGACCGATAAGAAATTTCATCAACCAGATCCATATCCAGTCCTTTTACCAGTGGATAGAGCGCCATTCTTAACGGCTTGTGCAACATCAAACGCAAGACCCCATATAAAATCAACCCGGCAATCACTGACCATATGACGGAATTAAGTTTGCTTGCTGCTTCCTTTCCTTTCATCCAGACAGGTGCTTCAAACAGTGGTTCATCGAGCCCGGGAAAAGAATCAAGCTGAATAACCTGACTGTTGGCCGGACTGACAATTGGTGGAAGAGAGTACTCCTGTACGTTTGCCTCCCCGTCAACAAAATGGGAGAATTTCGCTTCATAATCCACCATGCCAAAGGCCAGATGGAAGAGACTGAATCCAAGGAACATCAAAACCACAACAAGAGTAACTTCTAACCAGAAGGCGTTTTTTCCTTCTTTTTGGTTTCCTGCCGATTTAATAAGGTAAACCAGCCCCGCAATAAAACCAACCGCGAATGCACCCTGCCCCAGGGCCGCCGTTGATACATGGATGGGAAGCCAGTAACTTTGCAGGGCAGGAATCAAGGGTTGAATATCTTTCGGGAATACCGACGCATAAGCCAGCAGGATGACCGCCAGGGGCATGACAAATGCTCCTAAAACTACTGTCTGATATATAAAATAAATCACAATAAACGCAATGGCAATTGCATAACAAAGAAAAGCAATAAATTCAAACATGTTACTAGTCGGAAAATGACCGCCGATCATCATCCGTGTCACAATAAAAAGGGTTTGAAACACTACCCCCACAATCGTAAGGCCAATGCCAATATTTCCCCAGCGTTTCTTTTTTTGTTCATTATTATGGTTTTTATCTTTTGAAATTCCCATTACAAAAGCTAAAGAGGCAATCAAGTACAGAAAGAAAGTGCAAAAAAGGAGATTTTCCATGAGTTGTTCCATCGTTTTCCCTTTTTCCCCCTATTTTTTCGTTGGCCGAAGATCATACCCCCTGAAAACTTCCATTCCGGACAGTTCATTACAGAAACTGAACCAGTTTTTATTGGTATGCCCGCCAACGTACAAAGTTCCATTGCTGTAACGAACCCAAACCCGGCGATGGTGCCAGTAAAAGCCCATGATTAACCCAACCATAAAAATCATACCACCAATAAAAATAATGTGTAAGCTTCGGTCTACCCGCACCATTAACCCGGATGCATTAACAGTATGGAGTTTGGCCAGGTCAATGCTGTATTGGTTCTCAGCCATCAGGTTTTCAAAATTGGTACCGGAAATCACCCATGATTTCTCCCCGGTCTCCTCTCCCTTTTCTTTTACCTCAAAGATAAAAGCGGGACGGTTTGGTTCCTGGGATCTGGTGACAGGACGGTTATTTTCAAGCGCGAAGTCGGGATAATACTCGAGCGGACGAACCGTCAAATTCCCAACCTGATAAACCTGATCCCGGCGGATTTTGTTCAGATTTACCGTAAACGTTCCCAACTCTGTTTTTGACTTTTTCTCTGTCACTTTGAAAGTAATCTGATCAAGCAACCCGGTTTGAAAACCGGATTGATACAACAGCAAATCATTGTATTTCAGTGGATCGTTTACAATAATCGGATATTTCTTTACCGCTTTTAACTTGCCGGTTCGGCTGTCCTTCTTGTACAATACGGCATTTGTCTGGTATTTCTTCACAACGGGATCTTCATCATTCAACGATTCCGGCGTTTTTTCCTGTTCGTAAAACTCCATGATAAAACGCTCATTTTTGACATAATATGGCGTTTCCGGAACATTTTTCACTTCTCCTTCACGAACCCAGATGCTTTCATTCAGATACCACCCCGGAATGTAACGAAACAAAAGGCCCAGCAGAAAAATGATCAACCCGATATGATTGATGTAGGGACCCCATCTGCTGATCCGTCCTTTTTCCGCCAGAAGCGCTCCATTCTCACGCCGGATATGGTAAAATCGCTTGCTTAACTCACGGGCAATCTGATCGATCTTTTGCTCTTTTTCCTCACCCGGAATCCTTTCTGAGTGCGAAATGCGCTGTCTCTGAATAAATTCAACATTTTTCACTACTTGCTGATTTTTCAATGCTTTGTAAAGAGGAATAACACGATCCAGGCTGCATATAACCAGTGAGATTCCGATCATTGACACCAGCAGGACAAACCACCAGGAACTGTACATGTCGGAAAATCCGAATGAATGATAAAGTTTTCCCCAGATCCCGTAATGTTTTTCATAGTAACTTGCAGGGTCAGACGAGGGAACAAACACTTCCTGTGGAAAGATGGTACCGATCCCGGCAGCAGCCAGAGTAATGATGATGAGAATGATAGCAACTTTCACTGAGGAGAAAAAATTCCAAATCAAATCAAAAGGGGATGTTTGCGCGGTTTGCGAGCGCCTGGCCTTTCCCTCATAACGCATTTCCTGCACAAGATCATCTTTGTGTGTGATGGAATCATCCAGCGGTTTTCCGCAATGCTCGCACAAAATCGTACCAACAGGGTTATTGTGTCCGCACTCGCATTTACTGTTTTCTATCATTTGATCTCCCCCTGTGATCCAACAATAACAATCCATTCTCTTCAATTACTTATTATACTGTCAGATTTTTCAACAATTGAAAACTTCCATTTGAAGATTATTTGAAATATGTCACAATTTTTCAAAACGGCGGAGTTCCTCTGCTTTCAATTCCCGCGCTTCTCCTTTTTTCAAGCCTTCAAGTGTCAAAAAACCAAATCTCGTACGAACAAGATGAATAACCGGATGTCCGATTGTCTTGCACATACGTCTTACCTGACGGTTTCTTCCTTCATGGATCGTTATTTCCAACCGGGAAGTCTGATCAGCCTTGGAATGGGAAAGCAGGCGGACTTTTGCAGGAACTGTCCATCCATCCCGCAATCTTACTCCCTGCTCCAGACGCCGGATACTCATTTGGTCAGGCTTTCCGGCAATGGTTGCCACATAAACCTTGCCCACTTCATGGCGCGGATGGAGCAAACGATTGGCAAGTTCACCATCATTGGTCATCAGTAACAGGCCTTCTGTTTCATAATCCAGTCGCCCCACCGGAAAAAGGCGTTCCGGTATATGACGGAAAAAGTCGGCAACAACTTTTCTTCCCTGCGGATCATGCATGCTGGTTATGACGTGAGCCGGCTTATAAAATACGAAAGTCCTCTTTTTTTCCAACGTTAACCGCTTGCCATTCACCTCAATCAGATCGTGATCTGGATCTACTTTCATTCCCAGTTCCGTCACCTGGCTGCCATTCACTTTCACTCTTCCCGAACGGATCAGTTCCTCTGAACGCCTTCTGGAAGCCACACCGGCCTGTGCCATCACTTTTTGCAAACGCTCCATTCATTTGTTCACCTCTCTGTCATATTAACTGTTTGCATCCATTAGTACAAGTGGAAACCTATTCACTTCCGTTTCAAAAAACAGGTAAACCCAGTCTGACAGAAGAAATTCCATCCTCTGCTCAACTGGGCATAAAAATTATTGAACATATGATCCAGGACGCCAAAAAGCCGGCCAAATCAGCCCATAAACCGACTTTCAGAGCATATAGCGAGCTGCGGATTCCCACAGCCCCAAAGTAGACGGTCAACACATATAAAGTGGTATCCGTACTTCCCTGAATGGTTGAGGCAAGCTTACCCAAAAAAGAATCGGGTCCATATGTCCGAAGGATACTTTCCACAAAAGCCAGTGAACCGGTACCGGAGATTGGTCTTAATATGCCGATCGGGATCACTTCATTGGGAATGTTGAACCAACTGAGAACCGGATTGAGAAATTGCAAGTAAAATTGCAAAGCTCCCGTATCGCGAAATATGGAAACAGCCACCATCATGCCTACCAGGTGAGGAATAATCGAGATGGCGGTTGGAAATCCTTCCTTTGCTCCCTCGATAAAACTGTCATACACCGGAACCTTGCGAAAAACCGCATACAAGGGAACAAACACGATTATTGCCGGCAGCATCATATTGGATATAAAGCTAACCACTTCAAACATTTGTTTCCCTCTTTCCTCCTCCTCACTTTTTCCGCTGGCCGGTTGCATCAAACGTGCGATTCCGGTAATAGCGATCCAACATGATGGCAATGATTGTGGCACAAATGGTTGCCAACAGGGTCGGTCCGATAATTTCTGTCGGATCAGCCGAACCATGTTTCAAACGAATCCCGATCATCGTGGTGGGAATCAGTGTCAGGCCTGATGTATTCAACGCCAGCAGGGTGCACATGGCAGGGGTGGCCGTCTTTTTATCCGAATTCAGTTTCTGCAGTTCTTCCATCGCCTTTAACCCCATGGGAGTCGCTGCGTTTCCCAGTCCGAACAGGTTTGCGCTCATATTGGACAAAATATACCCCATTGCCGGGTGATCGTGAGGAACAGAAGGAAACAAAAATTTGGCCACAGGCCGCAAAACCTTTGCCAGTTTTTCCAACAACCCCGCATCCTGGGCAATCCGCATCATGCCCAGCCAAAATACCATAATACTGATTAAGCCGAAGCAGACAGAAACGCCTTCCTCAGCTCCTTTCAGCGCTGCCGTAGTTACAAGGTTCAACTTCCCCTGAAATGCCGCAGCAACCACCCCGCTCAAAATCATGAATACCCATATATAGTGGATCATGCTTCTTCACCCTTCTTCCAGACAATCAAACTGAACAATTGTTTCCACCACATCATGACAGATGATTCAGCTTCCATTTTCACTTCCAGCGGAATCGATCCGATCAACTGCTGATCCAGGTAAATACGGGCACTTCCGATTTGCATATGATCCTGTGTTACCAGCCGGAGAGGATAACTGACCAACGGCTGGACGGTAATTTGCTTTTTCTCCTCATCGCTCAGGGGATAAACAAAAGCGGCACCGGCAACCACCTGAAATTTTTCCTTATCCTCGTTTTGGTAGGTTTTGTTTGAAATGACCTGCCCTTTTTTCAGGACAGAAACCAGGTCATAATGATTAAACCCGTATTCCAGCATAACCATGGAATCTTTCCAGTCATCTCCATCGTTCAGGGTAACGGTGATCAGCTGGTGGCCATCCTTGGTTGCAGAAGAAACAAGCGTCCGTCTTGCTTTTTTGGTAAATCCCGTCTTGACACCGTCGGCCCATTTATAGAAACGGAGCATCTTGTTTTTGTTGTAAAATTTCCGCTTCCATTTTTCCCCCGGCCAGTAAACAGTTTTTACCTCTGTTTTTACGATTTCCTGAAAAACCGGATTTTTGAGTGCATATGCCGTCAAGATGGCCAAATCCTTTGCGGAGGAATAATGCTCGGGATGATCCAGACCATGGGGATTGGCAAAATGGGTATGTTCCAAACCGAGATAAGCAGCTTTTTCATTCATCAAATAGACGAAGCCTTCCACTGATCCACCGATATGTTCTGCAATGGCCGTTGCCGCATCATTTCCGGAACGCAGCATCAGCCCGTACAATAAAGTATGAAGAGGAATCTTTTCCCCGGCCTTCAAATAAATGGAAGAACCCTCGACCCCTTCAGCATTGGGGCTTACTGTTACCCGTTCATTCAGATCTCCGTTTTCGATCGCCACAATGGCAGTCATGATCTTGGTCAAACTGGCAATCAACATGGGATTGTCCGCATTTTTTTCGTATAAAACACGGCCGGAAGATGCATCAAACAAGATGGCCGCTTTCGCTCCCGGAGCCAGGTCCTGTTCAATCCGGGCCATCGTTCCCAGCGGGAAAAAAATGCTTGTCAAAACAATCAGTGAAGTAAAACAAACCATGCAGCGTGAACTGCAAACAACCACTTTTTCACCCCATTCCCTGCTTGGGTTTGTACAAATATATGCGAATGGGACGAGATTATGTAAAAAAACGACACTGCCTCAAGCTGTGCCGTTTCGCTTCATGTATGGTTTCAATTGCTAATTGCAACCATTTCTCTTGTCCTTGTCATTTTTGGTGACCATGTTTTTCAATTGCTCCACAAATTCAGGAACTGCATCAATCAGACGGTCAAACAGGTGTGTTTGGCCATCCATATTCAATATGCGGATTCCTTTGGCATCGACTACCAGAAAGGCCACTGGTGTTACCGATACGCCTCCTCCGCTTCCGCCCCCGAATGGCAGGTTTCCGTCCCCCCTGTTGTCTTTGCCGGGTTCCTCCCTGTTCCCTTTTCCCTGGTGATCGGATTCCCGTCTGTTTCTTTCTTCATGATCCGCCTTGAATTCACTGCCCCCTGCAGCAAAACCAAAGCCAACCTTTGAGACAGGAATGATGACTTGTCCGTCCTGGGTCTCAACCGGATCGCCAATAATCGTATTTACATCAATCATTTCCCTGATATTTTCCATGGCCGTTTTCATCAAGTTTTGAATAGGGTGTTCAGACATTTACCGTACCCTCCCTTATTGTCGCATATGGTCTGACAAACGTTTAACAGTAAGGATAGCATGCCCGATCCGAAAACGGATTATGCTATGGAAGTATATTTCCAGAATTTCATGATTGAAATCCGGGTCAATACTCAATTGCGGTGTGAATTTCCACCGAATACGGCTCCCCAACATTCCGACCAGGGCCCACTTGATTCCCCAGGCGATCCCCGTCAATATTCCGGCTTCGGCCGCATCCCCTGTTCCCAGTCTGGTTTTCCAGATCAATTTTTCACAAGTGATTTTTCCGAAAAACCAGTGCATGATTTGCTGGAATTCATCGATTTGACGAAGCATTTTCAGATATTTATGCCGAAAAGCCCTGACTTTCCTCTTATTGACCTGAACCTTTTCCTTTTTTTGTCCGGTTTGGATTTTTGCCATTTGATTCTTCAATTTGCCTTTGACCTGGATACCTTCATCAAAACCCTTCCATTCCAATTGGGAAAGATTAAATTTAAAACGCAGCAATCCGCCAAATACCACAATTTTTATTTCACCATCGTTATTTTGCTGATCACGTTTAAACAGAATTTCTACCCGAATTGTTGAGTACCAAACCAGAAATAAAATAATAATTGCAATCCCTAATACAAAAAGAGAAAATATCAACCCCACCACCTGCCATCTCATTGGCTAGTTTTGGCAAGGTGATGGGGTTATATACAGATCGCCGGACAATTTTTCCAGAAACTTGTTCCGCCGGTTTTTAATCGAGAAATCAGAAACAGGAGTCAGCAGTTTGTGCCAAGTCGTAGATCTACTTCCCTCTTGAAGCTTTTTCTCAATTTTCTTCTCCCGGCAGTTTTTTCATTACCTTCACCTGCATTGGTTTTTTTGAAGAGAGGACCTGGATACCCGGTCCCTACCCGAAGTATCCAATCATTGGTTTTCCTGCTTTTTTCAATCTTTTTATTTTCCAAACAATTTTCTTTTAAACAATCCCAGTCGGTCATTCCCGCGTCTCACTCTTTTGCAATCGTCCCGCGAAACCTGATAGGCCTGTAAAAAACGACCCACTTTTTTCTTGCCTTTCAGTGTCTTTGTTCTTCCGCTGGGAATGTGAATCACATGAATCTGGTCTTTGGATTGATCGTGCCAGAAGCGAATCTCTGCTTTCTCCATGATCAGGAACCCCTTTCCCGAAATCCCGGATATGCTATAATGGAGACACAATTTTTTTCTTCTGTGGGGCCATTTTAATGGCCGGGTTTTATATCCCGGTTCTTTTATCATAAGCGATTCGTTTGCAGAGTCCTTATTCATGAACACAATGCTGAAATTTAAATACATCCTATGTTAAGGTTCAACCCCAGTTAAATCAAGCTTCCTGTCTTTCAGGTTAAGTCAAAATGGCTGAAACAGCAAGGCTTTCACCAAATTTTCTCCAACCTCTGGAGTGTCCTGAAATAATCGGCCTGTTTTACGCTCCACCTCAATGATATCAAGCCTCTCCGCTTTTTTGTACTGCACGCAGTTGGAAAAAATCACAGAAAAAGTGCTTCCCCGTCTTCTTTTACTGGTGTACCACGTGAAATCTCGGCAAAGGCATGCTCGTTCATCATCGTAATAATAGAAACAAGTCCTTCTTTTTCTATAATCGTTTCATTTGTTTCTAAATAAGTTATCTTTATTTATAACAATTTTTTAGAAAAGCCTTCCTAAAGCTTTTTATCTTATATAATATTAGAATATTATCTCTATTTAATTAATAAATGCATTATTTTATTCATCGTAGAATTCGTTATACGAGAAAAAGAAGGAAATTGAGCTTGATGACAAACC
>NZ_JACEOL010000076.1 GCF_013868055.1 Thermoactinomyces mirandus
GGATCAAACTCTCCAATAAAAATTGTTCCTGGTGCTTTCAGCACTAAAAACAACTTATCCACTATGTGGATAAGGTTTGATTGCTCAACAAGAATTAACGAGTCACGTCTTCACTCTTCAGTTTTCAAGGAACACTTTGTTTTGTTTGTCACTTTCTCGCAGCAATAATTATAATAATATCACAATACAAGTTTGTTGTCAACAAAAAAATCAGGATTCCACCAAATAATTGAAAACAATGGTTCTTTGCCGTTTATATGTGGTAATGATCCATTTCAAATAATCATGTTAAGGCAGACTGACGAATATTTGTTTAACAGTTAAAGCAAATGAAATAATTTTTCACGCTTAACCGAAACAGAACACGACCATAAAAATATGCGAAGGAACAGATTGGGATCTATATAAATAAGAGTGGCTTTTTTAAATCAGGATTCCAGACATAGAAATACAAAAATTCCGTTCTATTGATTCCGGTTGGACGGAAATGATTTATGAACCAGGTTTGGCAATAGTTTCGCCCGCTTTGTAATTATGGTATAATTATTGAGACCTTGGTTTCGCATTTTCTATATTTTACTAATCTCACCTGATTTAGCAGGTGAAGTATATCCTGTAATAAAAATAGTTTTATAAAAACTATAAATCGCCTTAATGTGTAACCAACTACAGTCTTTACATTCTTTGAAACATGTCTAATAATGGAGAATGAGCAAATTTTGCTTACCAGTCCTCAAAAAAGTTTCTTTTTCATTGGAGCACAAATTCATGATCAATTTCTCACAATATACTCTTTCATGAATTTGTGCTGATTTCCTTTAAGACAAGGGTTTCTAGTTTTTGCCAATCGGCTGAATAACAGAAGTTTTCCGATGATATCACATGTTCCGGGAAACAGGGATATTCAGATTCCGTCTATGGTTTTTTCATTCTCACCAGACACCCGAACAGGAGCAACCATAGATCTGGAGGTCAAACAATTCTTCAGGCTTGACTTAAAATCTGATGGGTAACACAAAACCACTCAATTGGAGGGAAATCAATGCCAGATGCCCCCCCCTTCAAGGACTTCTATGATAAGTCAGTCGTAACCGTCGGAGAGAATGACCAGGCAGCACTGAGGAAATGGAACCATGAAAAAGGAGGTGCGAGTGAGGCTTTTACGCATTGGCTGATTGCTTTGGTCTGGATTGAAGATGACGGAAATTCAGGTTGGAAAGTATTTGTTTATCCCGTAAGTGAAGACAAACCGTTCTGGCACTCATCACCATTTTATGAAACCCGTTCTCTTTATCCGATTGACATGGCTTTGAAATTATCCAAAATATTGGAAGCCCATTCACGAAGGGATTTGCTTACAGCATGTTCATTTGACAAGGAATTTGAACAATTAACCGGAGTGCAAACCAGTTATTCGTGAAAATTTGAGTAAATGGGTATCCCAAAATTTATTTACTCTCTAAATGGAGGTTGCCACATGTTGCATATTGTTGTCTGCATCAAACAAGTTCCTGACAGCAGAGAGATTCGCATTGACCCGGTCACGAATACGCTAATTCGGCAAGGGGTCCCCAGTATCGTCAATTTTTATGATCTGCATGGCCTGGAGGAAGCTCTGCGCATTAAAGATAACATCGGCGCCAGAGTGACAGTGGTAACGATGGGACCGCCTCCAGCCATTAAAGCCCTCAAAGAATGTATTGCGCTTGGAGCCGACGAAGCGATTCTTGTAACAGACCGTAAGTTCGCCGGAGCAGATACGCTTGCAACTTCCTATGTGCTGGCGAAAACAATTGAAAAAGTTGAAGAAAAATGGGGCAAAGTGGACCTCGTCTTTTGCGGAAAACAAACTCTTGACGGGGATACCGGCCAAGTCGGACCAGGTATAGCCTGCCGGTTGGATCTGGAGCAGTTAACCTATGTTGGGAAAGTTGCAAAAGTTGACTCCGAAGCACGCAAAATCACTGTTCACAGATATCTGGAAGATGGAACTGAAGTTGTTGAAACGTCGATGCCAGCTCTGATTACGGCACTGAAAGAATTGAATGAAGTTCGCAGAGCATCGCTTCCAGGAATGATCCGGGCTGCCAGATATGAGCCAATCACCTGGACAATCGCTGATTTTGAGAATGTTGACATGAGCAAAATCGGCCTTAAAGGCTCCCCCACAGTCGTCGGCAAAACCTGGGTGCCGGAAGTCAGAAAGATTGAAGGGGAAATCATCAAAGGTGATACACCTGAACAAATTGCTGAGCAGCTGACACAAAAACTGGCGGAAAATAACTTGGCAGAAAAACTAGGCTGGGTCTGATCAAAGGAGGCGAACGAACTTATGTCTAGTCAACAAAAGAAAGACCAGATGCCTGACTGGTCTGATTACCGTGGAATTCTTGTCTTTGTGGAACAACGGGATGGAGTCGCCAAAAACGTTTCTTGGCAATTGCTTGGAATAGGCAAAAAACTTGCCGACAAATTGGATACTGCACTTATGGCTCTTGTTATCGGTGACAATGTGGAACATTTGGCCAATGAAGCCATCTATCATGGTGCTGACAAGGTATACTTGTGTGAAGGACCTGAACTGAAAGATTACCGTACCCAACCATACAGCCGCATTACCCTGAAACTGATCGAAGATGCCAAACCTGAAATTTGCCTGTTTGGCGCTACCGGAACCGGTCGGGACCTGGCTGGCGCCATTGCAACACACGTACCGACCGGCCTGACAGCCGATACAACTCAGTTGGATGTAGAACCGTCGCCATCAAGGCTGTTAATGGCAAGCCGTCCTGCTTTTGGCGAAAAACTGATGGCTACCATCTTGTGTAAAAATCACCGTCCACAAATGGCTACTGCCCGGGCTGGAGTATTTGAAGCCCTGCCACGTGATCCGGAACGCAAAGGAGAAATTATCCGTATTGAAAATCCGATTAAAAACGAAGATATTGCTACCAAAGTGCTTGACTTTATCGAAAAGAAAAATGAAGTCAACCTGGAGGAAGCAGAAGTGATTGTTGCCGGAGGAAGAGGATTGGGTGCTCCGGAAGGCTTCAAACTGTTAAAAGAACTGGCCGATGAACTGGGTGGTGAAGTAGGAGCCAGCCGTCCCTGCGTCGATGCCGGTTGGATTACACATGAACATCAGGTGGGGCAAACGGGACACACCGTAAGACCCAAACTTTATTTTGCAATCGGTATCTCTGGTGCCGTTCAGCATACCGTGGGTATGGCTGATTCTGACGTAATTGTGGCAATCAACAAGGACCCGGATGCTCCTATTTTCCAGTTTGCCCATTATGGCATTGTAGGAGATTTGTTTAAAATCGTACCCAATATTACAGCACAGGTAAAAAAAAGAAAAGCGGAAAAATCGGACCCGACTGTAATTAAAGCATAGCATCCCAGAAAAAAACATCGATTTTAATCAATCACTGCTTAAGAAGGAGCGATGTACAGTGAGTGAAAAATTTGATGCCGTTGTAGTAGGTGCGGGTCCGGGAGGAACTGCGGCCGCCCTGACGATGGCTAGAGCCGGATTAAACGTGGTTCTTTTGGAACGCGGTGAATTTCCGGGTGCAAAGAATGTTTTCGGGGGTGTTCTTTACCGCAAGCAGCTGGAAGAGCTCGTACCTGAATTCTGGAAAGAACGCAAATTCCCGATGGAACGGAATATTGTTGAACAACGGTACTGGATGTTGGGAAAAGAATCCATGGTGACCTTCAGCCATCGCAATGAGGCATATAAAGATCCGATCAACTGTTTTACTGCATTCAGGGTAAAATTTGACCAATGGTTTGCTGACAAAGCGGTAGAAGCTGGAGCGCTGCCGATCTATGAAACTGCTGCAATCGATCTGCTCCGGGAAGGAAACCGTGTGGTTGGTGTCAAAACTGACCGCGAAGATGGTGACCTTTATGCTGATGTAGTGGTTATTGCCGACGGCGTTAACTCCCTGTTGGGCAAATCCCTGGGTGTTCACAAAGAATGGCGTCCTGATGAAGTAGCTCTCGCCGTTAAAGAAGTGATCGCCCTTCCCAAGGAAAAAATTCAGGACCGCTTCAATGTGGATCAAGACGAAGGAGTCACCATTGAATATATGGGTGAAGTTACGCAAGGAATGGCCGGAATGGGTTTTTTGTACACCAACAAGGATACGATTTCCCTGGGCGTCGGGGTCATGGTTAACGATCTCAAGAAAAAGAAAATCAAGCCTTATGCCATTCTCGACGCTGTCAAACAGCATCCGATGATCCGCAAGCTGATTGAAGGCGGAGAAAGAGCGGAATACTCGGCTCACCTGATTCCTGAGGGCGGCTATTATTCCATCCCGCCACTTTCTGGAGACGGCTGGTGTATCGTTGGAGATGCCGCGCAATTGATCAACTTTGTTCACCGGGAAGGAACCAACCTGGCGATGGCTTCCGGACGAATGGCAGGAGAAGCCATTATCGAAGCCAAAAACAGTGGAGATTTTTCCGCTCAAACATTGAAGCTTTACGATGAAACCTTAAGAAATTCTTACATCCTGAAAGACTTGAAAAAATACAAAGGCCTGCACAAACTGTTGGAAGAAGAAGATCCCGAAATGCTGTTCACCCAACTTCCGAAAGCAGTCAACGAAGCAGCTTACAATATGTTCAACGTTGACGGAGTACCGAAAGCTGAAAAACAAAAAATGGCAGTGCGTAAAATTCAGGAAGCGGCCGGTGGATCATTAAATCTGATGAAACTCGGCTATAAGGGATGGAGGTCAATAAACGGATGAGTGAAGCCATTACCGACAGATTATTTACGATTCGGTTTAAGTGTGATAATGTGTCTCACTTGACGATCAAAGACCAGGACGCATGTCTCAAATGCACGACCAAAGAATGCAATTTCTTCTGCCCTGCAGATGTATACGAGTGGGATGGAAAACGGAAAGTGACCACGGTTGCCTATGAAAACTGTGTGGAATGCGGGACATGTAGAATTGCCTGCCCGAAAGAAAACATCGAATGGGTATACCCCAAAGGTGGTTATGGCATCTCATACAAAATGGGATAAACGTAAAACTGATTGACAGCCTTGGGGCCTTCCCAACAGGATCGCCTTCATGATCTCTTTATTTAAAAAACAAACATTCCAACCTGTATCAAGGGTAGGAATGTTTGTTTTTTACTCTATTCGAGCAAAAAAACCCAAGATAATTCCATATTGAAGGAAAAGTTCTGTATGCCTACCCGGGTTCTTCTATGATAATAAAGTCAGTTTCCAACAAATTGTTTTTCATCTGTTTTGTGCTTTTTCATAGGCTTCGGATAATATTTGCATTGGGTGTTTTACTTCTTTGTCTGTTAGTTGATGCATTGAGTTTTTGCACATTCCACATTCTGTTACGATGTAATCTGCGCCTGTTTCCTCAACTGCTTCAACCATTTGTTTTCCAATAGCTATGGATACCTCATACTTTTCCTTCTTAAAGCCGAATGTACCGCATTGTCCGCAACAGCCTGCAGCTGCATCACTGATTTCATAGCCCGGAATCAGTCCCAATACATCCAGCGCCGGGGTTCCTATTCCTTGGGATTTCATATGACAAGGTGCATAATACCCCGCTTTTACATTCATTTGCCCGAAATGGGTGTTAAGTTCTCCCTCTTCATATAACATTCTTAAATACTCGTCTGCATCATAAACATGTTCAGCCAATTCATTAGCCTCTTCTGATTGTAAAAATGAAACATACTCCTTTTTCAATGCCATTGTACAGCTTGTACATGTAAGAACAACATCATAGCCCTGACGCGTGTACTGCAACAGATTGTTCACATTATCGTTAGCATTCTTTAATCCCTTCTTCATTCTTCCGTTAGAAAACATAGGAACACCACAGCATTTTTGCTTAGGCTTCGCAACCTCAATTCCATTATATTCCATGACATTCACAAAGGATTTTGCTACCTCCGGAGCGTTATATGTCGCATAGCATCCCACAAAATAAGCTACTTTCCGGTGTGTATTTGCAGTAGTTTTATTGTAAACCCTATTAAAATTATTAAATCTGTATTCAGGAAATATACGTTCAGCTGGAATTCCCATAACTCCTTCCATTACTTTTCGAACAGGTTTCATTTTCATGGCCATATTTGCCAGAGGGGCAAAAGTTGAAGCCACTTTCCCGACTAATTCTGCATTGCTTAAAATGAGATCACGAAATTTTGAGCCCCCAAGTTCACTGTGGGAAGCCTTGGCAAAAGCTGTTAAAGTCGAAACATTGACATTTTCAGGGCAAGCCATATCACAGTTTCCGCAAAGTGTGCAAAACTCAATTCGAGAGTCATCGATAAATTCCTGATTTTCAATTAATCTTTTCAACTCAGGTCCTAAATGCTTCGGACCTCCGAAATCCAGCGTTACATTGGAAACAGGACAACTTACCACGCATGCATTACATTTCAGGCACGAATCAAAAGAAATTTCCGGACAGGCTAAATCATGCATGTTTATCCTCCTTTGCAAGCCGGTTCAGACGTGAATTGGCTTCATAGCTTGATAAAATGGAGAACATCCCTCCAGTAATTCCATAACGGGTAACTTTTGTCCCTTGGCTCGCCCCGACTGGGAACACGTTGTGAGGGCAATTTGTGTACTGCCCGAATTCATCCACTTCTAACCCGAGAACCCGGTCCTTTAAACCGGCAGATGTTACCTCCACCCCCCCGCCAAGGATCCCGCCGGAAGCAATAATATAATTCAAACCGGAGATTTCTGTCGTTCTGTTAGTTGTTTTTATCTTTAATGATTTCACCAGATTTTCTTCAACATGGCATCCCAGAACTTGTGTATCCATGTAAAAGCGGACACCAAGTCGAATTGCTCCTTTTTTTAACGCTTCATAAAAACGAACTGCCGATGCATTTGGAGGCATCCCTGGAGCTTCTGTAACAGCAGCGTCCAGTGATTCTTCAAATTCCCTGACTATGGATTTCCACCTGTTAACTCCTAAAGCTGCCGGAAACACAATCAACCGGGGATGACTTATATTCTGTTTTGTCATTTCATTCCTCATTTGTCCAATTACATTTAAACGAGCTTCTTTCTGTTCCAAAACTCTTGCTGCATCAAGCTGTGTCATCGTTCTTGATGAATGTTTTTTCAAACGGACAGTTACAGCTTCAATATTCAACTTCGGCCGTTCCTTTTGAAGATTTTCTTTCACATAGACCGCTTTAAAATCGACAATTTCCTGAAATCCCGCAATTACAACATTACCCTCTTCAGGAACAGGCGTAATTGTTTCAGGATAGAGAGATGTCCATTTTACATATCCGGAACCAGTTACAATTGGCGCAGGTTTATTCAACTGACCGTGATATGGGTAACCTAAATTATTCATTAAAGTCTTGAATTTCTCTGATGCAGCTACTGCCGCCCGTTCCGCAGCCATGGTATTTTCCTTCTCACCCATTCCCGGGGAACCATCGATCAGACCAGTTGACTGAAGGATTTTCCCTGTTCCCTGAGAAACCAATGCAACATGATTTCCTCGTTCCTTTGCCCAGATTGCTGAAAGCAAACCAGTCAATCCTTGTCCTACCACCACAACATCATACATGCTGCTCTTCCTCCTCTCTCAGTCCAAGAGAAACTCGATAAATGGTTTCCATAAGTTGCAATTGCTTGGCTGTTTCACCAGTTGCTGCTACGCCTATCCCTTTCTTTCTTTCATTTATTGCATCACGCAATGCTTGATCCGCATGTTCCGAAGTGGTGACTCCTTTTTCTACAGCTATAGCTGCAACACGGTAATTACAAAAGGTACCCTGGCAAGGTCCCATCCCTAACCGGGTTCTGCAGCGAATATCACCTATATTAAAATGCCCCTCCTCTGGAATAACCGACTGAACTTCAGCCCAAGTAACTTGCTCACACTCACAAATCACAGCATTCGTTTCTTCTTTTTTTAATTCAGATTCAATTGCTTTTGCCCTGGGGCCAGCCCAGTTACGAAGTTTATGCTTAGCCGCAGGAGCCATTTCAACTTCTTTAAAGAACTCATTCGCTTCCCGATGAGGTACAATCTCTTCATGAGATGTACAAGGTACAGAGATCCCCAGTTTCTCGAGGGCTAAATCAACCGTAACTTCTGCCATATAACGGAAAGTAGTTAATTTCCCTCCTGTTATCGTAATAAAGCCTTCTACACCGTCCCTTTTCTGGTGGTCAAGTAATGCCAATCCCCTTGTGACATTTCTTCCAGTCGGGTCCGCATCCGCCGATTCTTGATATAAAGGCCGATTTCCGGAAAAAGCGCGAATGATTCGTAATTCATGAATGCTTGGAACGAGCATCATTCCTTCGGCAAGCATTCCTTCCATCTCCTGCCTGTCTAAAGAAGTATCGTCTGGATCATCTGTATTGATTCCTGTTGTCCCGAATAATGATACATTATGTCCCGGTACAAAGATTTCCGCATCTCCCGGTTTACGAAGCCTGAAAAGACCCTGTTTGTGGAAACGGCGGTTAAACACAACGAGCATTCCTTTGTTGTTAATCATTTGGAGAGGGATGCCTGCGAGTTCAGCCACTTTTCCTGCCCAAGGTCCTGCCGCATTGATGACCATATCTGCATATATTTCTGTTTCTTCCCCTGTATAATGATTACGAACTATGACCCCAGTAATTTTGTTTTGCTTTGTAATCATTCCTACTACCTTATGATAGGTTAATACCTTTGCTCCGCGAGAAACAGCATCACCCACCACATCGACCAGTGTCATAAACGGATCTATGGACCCATCAGGTGTTCTAAAAGCGGCTTCAATTTTTCTGTTTAAATATGGCTCCTCCTCTAATGCCTGACTTACCGGAATTTCCTCAATTGGAATCCCGATTTCCTTGTTGGCCTTCACCCATTGTTTCACATAATCGTCATCATCCTCTGGCACTTTTACATAGATTCCTCCCGTTTCTTCAATAACACCCGGGAGTATTTTCTTTAAAATAAGATTCTCCCGATAGGCTTCCTCGGCAGCATCTTTATCCTTTACAACATATCGGCTTCCAGAGTGCAGCAGTCCATGGTTTCGGGTAGAGGTACCATAACCCAAATCTTCTTGTTCAACTAAAACAGCTTTGATACCCCTTATCGCCAAATCACGCAGTACCCCGGTCCCTGTTACACCCCCACCAATGACAACTACTTGAGTTTCTATAATTTGTGCCATCGTATTCGCTCCTTCTTATAGAGTTTTTATCTAGAAAGCGGAATGAGAATTAAACATCGCTTAAAAACATTGAAACTCTATTTTATTAAAATGCCTTTGTCGCTATTTTTAACTCCCTGTCCAATTGGCCACGATAATTTTGTTCCTCTGCATCTGACCAATGAAGCTCATTTTTCATCATCCGGATCACTGGTTCTTTCCATTTGTGAACCCAATCAATATTAAATAACAGGCTGCCCGTCCTTCTTATAAAAAAATCGGCGGGAGTAGCGGTTAACTCTTGTAACATTCCGTATATAAGCATTCCATAAACCTCTGGAGCGAATTCATACTCTTTGATGATGTCTTTCCCTGCTTCGATATAAGAAAATACGATCTCGACGTTGCTTCCGTAAAGTCGGGCCAGCCTATTTGCGGCTTGATGGCTTAAACCAATTTTTTCTCCGGCTCTTGTCATGTTTTCACAATAAGCCGGCCAATTTTTTGATCCCCCGACATCCCCGCCTGAGATCCTGATTTTATCCGTACAGCACTCTTTAAAGCATTTTCCTTCCTCTTTATATAATTCTTTCACTACTAAACCAACCGTTTTTTCGGCCATTTTACGATAACCGGTCAGTTTGCCTCCTGCTATGGTAATCAGTCCCGAAGGTGAGCGGAAAATTTCGTCTTTCCTTGATATTTCAGAAGGGGATTTCCCTTCTTCATGAATGAGCGGCCGAACTCCGGCCCAACTTGATTCCACATCTTTTGCAGTCAGATGAATGCTCGGAAACATATAATTAGCTGCTCGCAACAAGTAATCACGGTCTTCCACTGTAATATGAGGAGTTCTCAAATCATCATGGAAATCGGTATCGGTCGTCCCGATATAAGCTTTTCCATCACGCGGAATGGCAAAAACCATCCGGCCATCCGGAGTGTCGAAATAGACAGCCTGCCGCAAGGGAAACCGGGACTGGTCAACAACGAGATGAACCCCTTTTGTCAAATGTAACGTTTTCCCTTTTTTGGAACCATCTTTTTCGCGTAATTCATCACACCAAGGACCGGTTGCATTTACAATCTTTTTGGCATACATTTCATAAATTTTGCCGTTTAATTGATCGACGACTTGAACCCCTGCCAATTTTCCATCCTGATGGATCAATTCTTCTGCTTTCATATAATTAAACGCATAAACTCCAAATTCGACTGCTTTTTTTAATACTTCCAACGTCAATCGGGCATCATCGGTTCGATATTCGACATAATAACCTGACCCTTTTAATCCTTCTTTACGCAAAAGAGGTTCTTTTTGTAACGTTTCTTCCCGATTTAACATTTGCCGACGTTCACTTTTTTTCACTCCGGCCAGATGATCATACAACCAAATTCCTAATGAGCTGGATAACATCCCGAAAGTCCCACCTTTAACGACAGGAAGCAACATCCATTCCGGAGTTGTTACATGAGGGCCATTTTCATAAACAATCGCACGTTCTTTTCCCACTTCCGCTACCAGACCCACCTCAAACTGTTTCAGATACCGAAGTCCTCCATGAACCAACTTTGTCGAACGACCTGAAGTTCCCGCCCCAAAATCCTGCATTTCGATCAATACGGTTTTCAGTCCCCGCGACTGCGCGTCAAGCGCAATACCGGCTCCGGTAATACCTCCACCGATCACCAGAAGGTCGATCTCCTGGGAAAGGGCATTTCCCAAATGTTTCTCCCGTTGATGAATCGAAAATCTTTCACTCAAAAATATCGTCCTCCTTTAGCAAAAAAACAGCCATAAATCCCCCTATGCTAATAAATGCAAGGAGTTTCATGGCTGTTCTCCAAATCTCATCCATTATTAACTTGTTTTATTTTCGTTTACCTTAAAAGCGCGAGTTGCTTCAACAGCTTTTCTCCAACCATTATAACAGCGAGTGCGGGTTTTGTCATCCATCTGCACCTGGAAAGTGCGATCAATGGCCCAATTCGCTTCAATTTCCTTTTTATCTTTCCAGAAACCGACGGCAAGACCGGCAAGGTATGCTGCACCCAGAGCAGTAGTTTCAAGAGTAACCGGGCGTTCTACAGGAACATTCAAAAGATCGCTTTGAAATTGCATCAGGAAATTATTTGCTGTTGCTCCTCCGTCAACCCGCAATTTTTTCAGTTGGATATGCGAATCTTCTTCCATCACGGTTAGCACATCTTTGGTTTGATAAGCTAAAGATTCCAACATAGCCCGAACAATATGAGACCTGGTAGTACCCAGGGTCAAACCAAATATGGCCCCCCGTGCATCCGGATCCCAATACGGCGTTCCCAATCCCACAAATGCTGGAACGATATAAACACCATTCGTAGTGCCTATCTCATTAGCCAATGTTTCACTATCACTTACATGCTGTATCAATTTTACTTTATCACGTAACCATTTAATGGCCGAACCGGCTACAAATACACTTCCTTCCAGGGCATACTCCACTTTTCCATCCAGACCCCAAGCGATCGTAGTCAACAGCCCATGCTCGGATCTGACGGCTTTTTCACCAGTATTCATCAGCATAAAACAACCCGTGCCATAGGTATTTTTGGCCATACCCTGTTCAAAACACGCCTGACCAAACAAAGCGGCCTGCTGATCTCCGGCAATTCCTGAAATCGGCACTTCTTCTCCAAAAAATATGGATTTATCGGTAACGGTATACACTTCTGATGAAGGACAAACTTCCGGCAACATGCGTTCCGGCACATCCAAAATGGATAATAGCTCTTTATCCCATTTTAAATCATGAATATTATACATCAGGGTTCGCGATGCGTTAGAATAGTCAGTGATATGTTTTTTGCCGCCTGACAGTTTCCAAACCAGCCATGTATCAATCGTGCCAAACAGCAAATCTCCTCTTTCCGCTTTTTCACGAGCCCCTTCTACATGATCCAAAATCCATTTTACTTTTGTGCCGGAGAAATAAGGATCAATAAGAAGGCCTGTTTTTGCCCGAAATGTATCATTGTACCCCTTTTGCCTTAATTCCTCACAGATCTCAGCCGTTTGCCGGGATTGCCAGACAATCGCAGGGTATACAGGCTGTCCCGTATTTTTATCCCAGACGACAGTCGTTTCCCGTTGATTGGTAATGCCAATGGCCGCAATCTCTGATACTTCGACTGACTTTAACACGCTGGAAATAACAAATTGCACCGAATCCCAAATTTCCATTGCGTCGTGTTCCACCCAGCCTGCTTTGGGGAAAAACTGTTGATACTCTTGTTGGGCAACGTCAACAATCTGACCTTGACGATTAAACAAAATAGCGCGTGAACTGGTTGTTCCCTGATCAATAGCCATGACATACTTTTTCGCCATTTTTAACCACCTCTTTCAATCGTTAAAAAATGATGATATATGCCCATGCCGCCAAGATACCACCCATTACGGGACCAACAATTGGAATCCATGAATAACCCCATCCGGAATTGCCCTTGCCAGGTATCGGCAAAATGAAATGTGCAAGCCGGGGTCCGAAATCACGAGCCGGATTGATCGCATATCCGGTGGTTCCTCCCAATGAAAGACCAATTGCAACAATTAAAAACCCAACAATCAAGGTTTGCAATCCATCGGCAAATTTCATACCTTCTCCACCAAGTGCCAGAATGATAAAGACCAAACAAAATGTACCAACCACTTCACTAATCAAATTAAAAAAGTTATTTGGAACAGCAGGCATAGTAGAAAATACTCTTAATTTTGCAATTTGATCTTCAGTTCCTTTCCAATGCGGGTAATAGTGAAGCCATACAATAACCGCTCCCAGAAAAGCGCCAATTACCTGTGCCAAAATATAGGAAGGAACCATGCCCCAGGCAAACCTGCCTGCTGCGGCAAGACCAATGGTCAAAGCAGGATTTAAATGGGCACCGCTTACATTTCCCACAGCATAGGCCGCCAACATAACAGCGAAACCCCACCCAAACGCTATGACAATCCAGCCAGACTGATGCGATAATGTTTTCTTCAAATTAACCCCTGCAACAACGCCACCACCAAAAATAATCATAATCATCGTACCTACTAATTCAGCTACAAATGGCGTCATAGGAACTCCCCTTTTCAATTCGGCTTTGGATTAGGAACAATGACCTACAAAAAAAGAACCACAAATGACCTTTTTCTATTCTTTCAATAGAAAAAAGGAAAATGTGATTCTCCCAATCTCAACACATTGATTAACTTGTCGCGGATGTAAACGCTATCATTTTTATTATAAAGTAATGTTTTATAAAATGCAATTGTTTTCTTTATAACTTCTTTTCCAAGACTTTTTTGCTTGAGGTTGTAACTGCAACTGCCCCTGCTTCTAAGGCTTCCTTGGCTTCTTTTGTGGTTCGAATCAGTCCACCCGCAAGGATGGGAATTCTGGTTTTTTCTGATACTTCTTTTATAATATGAGGAATAACGCCAGGTAACACCTCAATATAATCAGGCTCAAAGGAATGAAAAAGTCGATAACTTGTATTTAACGCGTGCGTATCCAGCAGGAAAATACGCTGTATGGCAATCAATGACCGCTTCTTGGCCGTGCTCACCACAGAGGTACGGGTTGAAATCAGACCTGCAGGTTTAATATTTTGGCAGAGATATTCAGCACCGTGTTCATCACTTCGCAAACCCTGAATCAAATCTACATGGAGCAGCACCTTTTTCCGATGACGCTTGGCCAGCTTCATCAAAGAAAAAAGTTGTACAATATGACAATCCAGCAGGATAATATATTCATAATTCGTCTCCATCAGTCTTTCAAATTCCTTGATATTGCTTGCAGCCGGCAAAATTCGCTGGTTGTTGAAATGTTTCATCTCCATTCCCTCTACCCTTTCTCTCTGTCTTTATTTAACTGCGATTTCTGCCAATATCGTTTTCAAAACCCTCATCATGGTTCATCTTTGCAGTACCATGTCCTCCTTTTCTATAAGCGGAATACTTCCTTTCTCCCCCTATTGCTCAAAACGAAACCGGCTCCACGGCTTCAAATATTCCAACAGAAATAGTTCTTCTTCCAAAATGCGGCCGACAACATTGGTCTTGCCCCGGTTTTCCATCGGCTTTAAGGCAATTTGCAATTCCCCTTTATACTGGCCATAGTGTTCATTATCGATCAGGATATCTCCGCGGCGAATCGGCCTGGTATGACGGAGAGCAAATGATTCCTCCCTATATTTGACACGGCTCAAGGTGGAACGGATCATGTAGTCAGATACATCCCCGCGGTAACAATGGGGTTCTTCCAAAACAATTTTTTTTTCCAGGGGAGAGATTTCTTTGGCCAATTCGACCCGAAAGGCAAGAACTTCCGGAGTCAGTCGGCTCAGTTTGGCCAGTTCCTCTTCAGAAGCATAAGCATTGCCGATTAAAACATCATCAATCCAACCGGTAGCAAAAAGATGTTTGGCCTGAATTTCGACCGGCAAGTCACGGTGCATTTCCAATGTACACAGCCCCTCCATCACTGGCCACGGGCCAATGGTTGCTGCTTGCGAACTGACAAAAGCGGCCGTTTTCAGTCCAAGTTCCTTAAAGGAAGAACTTGTTTTGGCAAAATGGTCATAAGAAAGTCCTGTATAACGATGGGGATAAAAATTGTGACAGGCTGTCAATTGCTGCTTGTTGGGCTGATAGCTCAAAATGTTTTCAACATGTTTTGTTCCCAGGCTCATGTTGAGCTCAATTTTCAAGCCATAGGGATTGAAGGTCATCATTGCCTCTTCCATGCCGGTAAAACCCAAATCAAGCCGGATTCCGGCCACCCCCCACTGATGAAACAGGGACAGGTCCGTCGGAGAAAGTTTGAGGGCAGAAAAAACACGCGGGGCAACATCAACAATTACTTCCAACCCCAACTTGTTCGCAAAAGAGATGATGCTTTTCAGCTGGCCCATTTGCTCCGGATTTTCATGATCCAGCGACAACAGGCAGGTAAATACCCGCTGAAATCCATAGCTGGCAACCAGTTCCAAATAAGCCTGATCTTTTTTGGCCGGAAAACATCCGGGATAAATGGAAATCCCCAATCGATTCAAGTTATTCGCCACCTTTAAGCTTTAACTTTTTGATCATACGGATCATCCGTTCAATCAGTTTTTGCTCGCTCATAGCTGTCATTAAATGATCTTGTGCATGGATGAGCAATAAGGTTTTGTCAGGCAGATTGCCGTTTAATTCTGCCTGGATTAATTGAGTTTGCAGCTGATGGGCTTTTCCAAGTTCCTCCTCCGCCTGCCTGATTAATTTCTCGGCACGGTCAAAAGCAAAACCTTCTGCGGCATCCAGGGCTTCATATGCAAATCCGCGTGCATTTCCGGAATGCAATATGATTTTAAAAATTTCTTGTTCCAATTCCATCATAACTCCTTTTTAAGGATCTCCAAAACCTTATTTGCCCCCAAAGGTGTATATCCTGTTGCAGGAATGAGATGCACGGGTTTTTTTAACCGTTTGCCGATTGCAAGGAGCGATGCGTACCGATGCCTGATTTGAGGAGCGATTAGCGCCAAATCCGAGTGCGGAAGTTCATCTTCCAATTCGTGAGCGCCGATTGCTTTCAGCTCCAGATCCATGCCCTGTTTTTCAGCCTCCAGCCGAATCGCTTTTAACAAAATGGCACTCGACATGCCGACGGAGCACACAATTAATACTCTCACACATATTCCTCCTTTTATAGTTAATCCAAATCTATCCACTAATTTCCAGTTCAATTTTTTGAAAATCAATTACTTCGGCATTTAAAAAGATGGGACTTTTCATGATGTCCCTGGATCATGGTCACAGGATCATTGACGAAAGGTTCTCTTGCCCTGTTTTGTGAACAAGTTCTGATTATTTTTGGAAAAATTTCAATTTTAAGATAACATGGTGATATAATATTTGTAAATACTTTTATTCTTTTTATTGGTTCCCAAGGAGGTTGGACATGGAACGGTTTTTAAACTGGATTGAAATCGGTTGGATGCCTCCGATGGCTAAACTGGCCGAATTCCGTCATTTGCGGGCTATTCGTGACGGGATCATTGCAACACTCCCCCTGATTATCGTTGGCTGTTTCTTTTTAATCATCGCCTTTCCTCCGGTCTCATCACTGGAAGCCATGGTAAAACCTCACGTTCAGGACATTTTGATCCCTTACCGGCTTACTTTGGGCTTGATGGCTTTGTATGCGGCATTTGGAATGGGACACAGTCTGGCACGTTCCTGCCGGTTGGATGGTATTACCGGTGGCCTGTTAAGCGCTGCTACCTTTATTATGGCAACTCTGCCTGTTAACCTGGATGACCGGCTTTCCAAGGATGAAGCCCTGGGCTGGTTACTCCCGCTCGGCAATATGGGCGGATCCGGATTGTTTATGTCCATCATTGCCATGCTGGTCGCCGTAGAAAGCATGCGGTTCTTTAAAAAATCCGGATTCACCATCAAAATGCCTGAATCTGTCCCCGCTTCTGTATCCCGTTCATTTGAGGCTTTGGTACCTGCAGCGGTCATCGTCCTCATGATGTGGACCATTCGCATCTGGCTCAACATCGACTTGCACGAAATTTTACAGGCCATCTTCCGGCCCTTGGGCACATTTGCCGGAAACACATTTCTTGGTGCCCTGATTCCCGTCATTTTCATCATGCTTCTGTGGAGTACCGGCATACACGGAGTTGCGGTCATAGGAACTGTCTTTCAGCCTGTCTGGTTCGCACTCCTGGATGAAAATGCGGCAGCCCAGGCAGCCGGGCAGCCTTTACCCAACATGATTGTGGAACCCTTTTTCCAATGGTTCGTGTGGATTGGCGGTTCAGGAACAACCATTGCGCTCTGTGTACTGATGCTGTTTTCCAAATCCTCTTATTTGAAACAGGTAGGGCGCTTCTCCATTGTTCCGGGCATCTTCAATATTAATGAACCAGTCATTTTTGGTGTTCCGATTGTGATGAACCCTTTACTGTTTATTCCGGCTGTATTGGCGCCTGTTCTATGTACGATCACTGCCTATCTGGCCTTCTCCCTGGATTGGATCAACCGCATTTCCATCTTTGCCCCTTGGACTCTGCCGGCGCCGATTGGTGCCTATATGGCCACGGGAGGCGACTGGCATGCCATCATCCTTGTATTTATCAATATCCTGTTGTCGGGACTCATTTATTACCCGTTTTTTAAAGTTTATGAAAAGAAAATGTTGGCGGAAGAAGCCAATTCATCAGGATAAAAATTTTTTAACCAAAATTCCTTTCAGTTCAATGGACAACTGGAGGTTAATTGCAAATCAGGATAAGTTTTGAACCTGTGAAAAACGACAAAATCCTTTTTTATCCTTTTCTTCTACATTTTAGTTACAAAACAACGCTTTCGCACCATCCACAAGCACAGTAGTGATAAAATAGGAAAGGGAAGCCAGACTCAGCAGTTCATTGCATTCCCGATTTAAAGGTGGGGTTGAATCGATATGAAACGGATCGAACGTATATATCAGTATCTAGAAGAAAAGGCCGGTGCATTGAGCAAGGAGCAATTATTGGAGATGGAAGGCTTTTCAGCAAGTGATCTGGCCAGCGGACTGGGGATGCTGCGCAACAATGTCAGCCTTGAACTCAATAATCTCGTGCGGGAGGGACGGGTGGTCAAAATTAAAAAGCGTCCTGTCCTGTATATTCCCCGTGATGTGATTAAAGAGTTTTTCGGGAATATTGTTGACAGGACCATCCTGGAAATCCCCTCTTTGAAAGCCTTGTACGAGGCAAAGGAAAAGTCTTCGATCCGTCTGGATGAAAATCCTTTCAACCTGCTGATTGGCGCAGAGGGAAGTTTGAAAAAACTGGTAGCCCAGGCGAAAGCGGCGGTTGTTTATCCGCCAAACGGACTTCATACGCTGATCCTGGGACCAACCGGTTCAGGCAAAACCCTGTTTGCCCATATGATGCACGAATACGCAAAGTATGTGGGAAAAATGGATGAGAAGTCTCCTTTCATTGTTTTCAACTGTGCCGATTATTGCAATAACCCCCAACTGCTTTTGTCACAACTGTTCGGTCATGTCAAGGGAGCCTTTACCGGAGCAGTCAACCCCAAACAAGGGCTTGTCGAAAAAGCGGATGGAGGAATTCTGTTTCTGGATGAGGTTCACCGTTTACCTCCTGAAGGCCAGGAAATGATCTTTTATTTCATGGACACCGGGCGATTCAACAAATTGGGGGAAATCGAACGGAATCACCAGTCAAATGTCCTGATTATCGCAGCCACAACCGAAGATCCCTCCTCTTCCCTGCTGCATACGTTTTTGCGTCGGATTCCGATTACGATCACCATGCCTTCTTTTCACGGGAGAAAAGTGGAAGAGAAGGTGGAACTTTGCATGTATCTGCTGGCGCAGGAAGCCAAGCGGATCAATAAAGAACTCCGGGTTCACTCTGACGTGATCAAGGCGTTAATCGGGAGTGCCACTTTTGGCAACGTAGGTCAGCTCAAATCCAATATTCAGCTTGTTTGTGCACAAGGCTTCCTTGACAGTATGGAGCAACCGTATATCAATTTGTCCGGAAAAATGCTCCCCACAGAAATCAAGGAAGGTTTAACAAGAGTTTCCAGAAACGTCAGGGAAAATGAAGAAATCACGAAACTGGTTAATACGGTAACCGTGATTACCGGTGAAGGCAGCAGGGAACTGATCGAAGATGATGTATACGATTTGCCGTTTGACATGTATAAAATCATTGAAGACAAAGCACGCCTTCTCAAAGAAGAAGGAGTATCTGCTGAAGAAATCAACAAATTTGTGGAAACGGATATCAAAATCCACATCAAGAGCTTTTACCAGCAGGTATCCAAATATCACAACACGGAGTTAGCCAGGCTGGTCAGCAAGCAGGTTCTTGATCTGGCCGAAGAACTGCGTTCCTTTGCCGAGAGTATGTTAAACCGGACTTTTAACGATAAATTTATTTATTTTATCAGTCTTCACATTGATGGTTTCCTGAAAGGGAAAAATCCGGATAACAGAAATGCACCGCCAGTCCATGAAGAACTTGTAGACGAGACGGAAATAGAGTATCAGGTCGCGTTTAAAATGAAGGAAATCATTGAGGAAAGGCTCAACATTTCACTGCCAGATTTTGAAACGATGTATTTGGCCATGCTGCTTGTTTCGGCAAATGAGCTGAATCAAAAAGGAAAAGTTGGAATTGTTGTAGCGACCCATGGTGAAAGTACGGCCAGTTCCATGGTTGAGGTCGCCAGGGAGTTGCTTGGCGACTACAATATGTTGGCTGTGGATATGCCGCTGGACGTCAGCTTTCAGGATATTTTGGATGATATCGTTGCTGCGGTCCGTAAAGTTGACCGTGATGAAGGGGTTCTTCTGCTTGTGGATATGGGTTCATTGTATTATTTTGAAGAACAGATCTATGAAGAATCAGGCATCCCGGTAAAAGCAATTGACATGGTTTCAATGCCCATGCTGCTCGATGCCGTACGCCGGGCCAATTTTTTGGATATGGATCTGAACGGGATTTACCAGTCGGTTCGAAGACCATATCTGCAAGGAGAAAAGGAAGTTGCCAGAAAACCGAAAGAGCCGGGAAAACCCAAAGCGATCCTGACGATCTGTTCCTCCGGTCAGGGAACGGCTGTAAAACTGGAAGAAATGATTAAGCGATTTATTGATGATATTACAGAGGAAGCGATTACAATTATTCCGCTTTCGACGGTCGGATTGAATGCGGAAGTGGAAAGGGTTTGCAAAATTTATGATATTATCGCCACTGTCGGGGTAAAAAAAACCCAGCTGGATACCCCTTTCATTTCCCTCGAAAGGTTTATTGAAGGTGAAGGTCAGGAAATGATTGAACAGATTATCAGGAACAGGCACATGACCGTTAAAAAAAGCCAATCAGATGTAATCATTCGCGCTTTGTGTGAGGATACGCTCAAATCCCTGCTTGTTTATCTCAATCCTTTCCGGGCCATTTCCGCATTGCTCAAGTTTTGTGACCAACTGGAAAAGTGCTTGCACGTTCATTTTAAAAATACGACGTCCATTCGAATTATTGTGCACACCGCTTTTGCGTTGGAACGTGCGATTATCGGGGATGAACTTCTGTATAAAGGGGAACCGTCAGAAGAAGCCACCTGTCTTTTGCAAAAAGTGAAAGAGGCTGCCGACGCGATGATAAAAGACCTGAATGTTTCCTTATCTGATAATGAATTGTGGTATTTGGTTGACCTTCTGTTGGATGAATTTGGCGATAAGATTTTAGAAGGATAATACCCGGATAATTTGTCTCCGGAAATAACACGTAACAGAACAAATAGTGTATTATTTTAGCAGAACAAAAAAGAAAAGTGTATCAAATAGCAGATTGAATCATTTTGTGTATCAAAAGTGCCGGCTTTTCATGTTGGCACTTTCTTTTTTGGCAAAAAGTGTATCAGGATGATTAACAATGCCGAAAGACGGAGGAACCCTCCGCAAAAAAATTTTTATCAGGGCCAGCTGTTGACAAAACGGCGTCCCATCAGGCTTTTGCGGTTTTTGCCACAGAAAACCCACTCTTAAAAAGCTTGATTTTTTTGTTTGATTTTCTGTTTGGCACGATTATTGCTTAATTAAAGTGTGGGGGTTGGGAGTTAAAAAAAAGAGAAGGAGATTGGTAAATGATTGCACTCGTTGTAGCTACTCACGGTGAATTTTCAAAGGAAATCGTCAAATCTGCTGAAATGATTCTTGGCGACCAGGAAAATGTCATCGCTGTTACATTCAAGCCCGGGGAAGGCTTGGATGGTCTCACAGAAAAATACCAAAAAGCCCTGAAAGAACTTGACACAGATGATGGCGTCCTTTTTCTCGTTGACCTGTTTGTGGGCAGCCCGTTCAATGCAGCCGCCAACCTGATTGCAGCAGAGAAACACATGGATGTCGTCACAGGAGTCAATCTCCCCATGCTGATCGAGTGCTTTGACCAGCGCGGCAGAAGTGATCTTGAAACGCTTGTCGAAGCGATATCCCGATCAGCCATGGAAGGTGTCAAGTCTTTAAAGAAAACACTTCAAGCCAATAAAGTAGAGGAGGAATTGTAAAGTGATCATTGCCCTGGCAAGGATCGATGACCGTCTCATCCACGGACAGGTCGCAACAGTATGGACAAAGGAAACCAAAGTAAGCCGGATTATTGTTGTCAGTGATGAAGTAGCAAAGGATCCCGTTCGAAAAACGCTGTTAACACAGGTAACGCCTCCGGGAGTAAAAGCCAGTGTTGTCAGCTGCAACAAAGCTGTTCGTGTGTACAACAATCCCAAGTATGCACAGGATCGTGTCATGCTCCTGTTTACGAATCCGACAGATGTGGAACGCGTTATTGACGGCGGTATTGACATCAAGAGTGTAAACATTGGCGGAATGTCCTATAAAGAAGGAAAAACACAAATTACCAATGCCGTATCTGTTGACAAGAAGGATATTGAAGCATTCAACAAACTCCACAAACGGGGAATTGAACTGGAAATTCGCAAAGTGATTGCAGATCCCAAAGTGGATATCATGCCGTTGTTGAAAAAGCTTGAGAATTAATCCTTGCTGCCAAGTCATCAATAAATTTGGTTTGGGACAACGGATTGTTCTTCCATAAACGATAAAAGCTTTTTATCGACCTTTTTTATGTGGTTTTGATCAATGCCGCATTCGGTCAAAACCCGTGATGTTCCAACATAGCGAGCCCGTTTTTAACGGGCCCCATCGAGGCTGACCGGAATTTATTCCGATAACTTTCAAGGCCTTGTTCAGTTCATTTCAGCATAAGCCTTTTTGGACTTATCCGAAATTCACCTGAGCACTGATCAATTTGAAAGTGTGACAAACCACAGGATTCAAAACTTACTATACGAGGAGGGAAAATTCATGGATCTCTCTATGGTTCAAATTGTACTTGTTTTCATTGTTGCGTGTATAGCTGGCATGGGATCGATCCTTGATGAATTTCAAACCCACAGACCCCTGATTGCCTGTACACTGATCGGTTTGGTTTTGGGAGATTTGAAAACAGGGATCATTATCGGCGGCACGCTGGAAATGATCGCTCTCGGCTGGATGAACATCGGTGCGGCAGTCGCTCCCGATGCCGCTTTAGTTTCAATTATCTCGACCATTCTTGTTATTGCCGGGGACCAAAGCATTGGCGCCGGTATCGCTCTGGCAATCCCGCTTGCTGCCGCGGGACAGGTATTAACCATTCTTGTCCGTACCATTACTGTCGGTATGCAGCATGGAGCAGACAGTGCAGCGAAAAAAGGAAACCTGCGGATAATGGACTGGCTTCATATCGGGTCATTGCTCCTGCAAGCCATGCGCATTGCCATTCCTGCCCTGATCGTAGCTCTTACAGTCGGAACATCAACGGTCAAAAACCTTCTGGATGCCATTCCTGATGTTGTCACAGGGGGTTTGAATGTCGCTGGTGGAATGATTGTCGTCGTTGGTTATGCCATGGTGATTAACATGATGCGTGCGGGATATCTGATGCCATTTTTCTTCCTGGGCTTTGTTGTCGCCGCATTTACGGAATTTAACCTTGTCGCTCTGGGTGTGATTGGTTTGGTTGCAGCACTTCTCTTTATCCAATTACACCCGAAATACAACAAACAGTATAACCAGCCTGCGTATGCTTCTGCATCTCCATCCGCGGGCGGATCAGACCTGGATGATGATCTGGACGATGAACTGGATTAAGCAAAGGGGGTTTGAATAATGAGTGCAAAAGAAATGACCACAGGTCAAAAAAAATTGACAAAACGCGATCTGTTTTGGGTTTTTATCAGATCAAATCTGTTCCAAGGCTCATGGAACTTTGAACGGATGCAAGCATTGGGTTATGCCTTTTCCATGACACCGGCAATTAGAAGGTTATATCCTGAAGGCAGTGAAGAACGAAAACAGGCCATGAAACGCCATAATGAATTTTTCAATACCCATCCTTACATGGCTGCCCCCATTTTGGGCACAACCCTGGCCATGGAAGAAGAACGGGCCAATGGCACTGACATTGATGATGCAGCCATCAACGGGATTAAAGTAGGACTTATGGGACCGCTCGCCGGTGTAGGTGACCCCATTTTCTGGGGAACCGTCCGTCCTGTTTTTGCTGCACTGGGCGCCTCGCTTGCTTTAACGGGAAGCATTTTAGGGCCGCTGTTGTTCTTTGTCCTGTTTAATGCCGCTCGTCTTGGCATCAGATGGTGGGGCGTTTATTACGGATATAAAAAAGGTTCCGATATTGTATCGGATATGAAAGGGAATGTTCTGCAAAAACTAACAGAAGGTGCCTCCATTCTTGGGCTGTTTGTCATGGGAGCACTGGTCAATAAATGGACAACAGTAAATATACCGGTTGTGATTTCCAAGATTGAAAATCCTGAAACAGGTAAAGTGGATGTAACGACTATTCAGACTGTCCTGGATCAGCTTATGCCCGGAATCGTCCCGTTGGGATTGACATTCCTCTGCATGTGGCTGTTGCGTAAACGGGTCAATCCCCTTGTCATTATTCTCGGTTTCTTTGTCGTAGGTATTTTGGGTTATTGGGGAAATATCCTGAGATAATGGAACGAAAAAACAATGGGAATCGGCAGCAATATGGCGATTCCCATTGTCAACATGAATGATATGGAGGATCAAAGCCATGTCCATTACTAGCATTGTCTTATTGATCTTTATTGTCCTGATCGCAGGGTATTTAATCTATGAATCAACAATTATTCCTTTCCTGAAGGGGAAAACAAGGCTTGTCATCCTTTTGCGAAAACGTCTGCTTGGCGATCAACTCATTTTTGCCGGATTGCTGATTATTTTGTACATTTCCAATTACGTGCGTGGTGTAAAAGGATGGGACAATTACCTGTTGCTCGTTTTAACTGTTCTGTTTATCTTTTATGTCTTTATCCGTTCACCAAAGGCACATTTCAAAGACAAAGGGTTCTTTTATGGGCTTTTCTACACGGAGTATGACAAAATAAAAGATATGAGATTGTCCGAAGACGGAGTATTGGTGATCGATACGGATCGCCGCCGTCTGATGTTATTCGCAAGGCGCATTGAAGATTTGGAAAGCATTTTGAAACATCTCGTCGAACATTGATAAAAAACCCTTTCAGCCGGAAACTGAGAGGGTTTTTTATCAAGTCTTATATTTATTATTCTTGTTAAGTAACTATTTTTCTATAACAATATCATTCAATTTAAGATTTACCGGATTGGCAATGGTATCGCCTACAGGACAGGTATTTTCAATAAATGCAACAAATTCTTCCACTTTTTCCTTTGGCGCATCGGTTTTAATATGAATGTTATATCGAATATCGCTATATCCCCTCCGTACATCAGATTTATTCATAAATCCGTCTGTATCCAAATCCCCTTCAACTTCTACCCAGAAGTCATCAAATTGAATATTAAATTTTTTGGCATAAACACGGGCAACAATTGACTGGCAAGCACCAAGAGCACACAATACCAGTTCAACCGGATTCATGCCGGTATCTGTTCCGCCAAGGCCTTTTGGTTCATCAATGGTGATTTCAAATCCTCTGCTCTCCGCTTTTACCTGCATTCCCTCTTTCAAATGAGCCGTTGCTTTAAATAACGTTTTTGGCATAATGTATACATCTCCTTATATAAATAAACTAATTATTTCCTATAAATATTATAGCAACAAATTTTTTTAATGATATAAACAAAATGTGAATTATTGATCAATATCCACTGATAATTCCATGTTGTTAAACAGGATGATGCATGTTTCTACTTTTATTTATATTATTTCAGCAAAATGATTTATCGAAAAACGAAATTCTATATGTGATTCAATTAACAAACTGTAGATTAAAGACTCCCGGTTTTTGGTTTTAATGTAAACCGGATCGTTCATGTGATAAAAAAGAAAAGATACCGGAATTCAGTATCCGGAATTCAGTATCTTTTCCATATAATCGAATCTTATTTTCCTACCCATTGTTTTACTTTTTCCGGATGGTTTTTGACCCATTTTTCGGCTGCTTTTTCCGGAGACATTCCTTTATGGATATCCAACATGACTTCTTCCATATCTTTTGTCGTCCAGTAGAAACGGTCAAGAATCTGGTATACTTCCGGCTTGTCTTCTTTTAACCCTTTGCGGGCAATGGTATGAATCGTTTCTTCTCCGCTAAAGACATTTTGCGGATCTTCCAGGAACTTCAGATCAAATTCGGCAAATTTCCAATGGGGTTGCCAACCGACCACCACAATCCATTCCCTGTTCCTGATCCTTTTTGACAATTCGGCCGTCATTGTTGCATCCGAACCATTGACCAATTGATAATCCAGACCGTATTGCCTGATCAATTTCTCAGTCGATTGCATCACGCCCGCTCCCGGGTCAATCCCGATAATTTTTCCGCCAAATTTATCTTTATACTGATTTAACTCTGCGATCGAGTCGGCTTTCACATATTTGGGAACGACCAGCCCAACCCTGGCTCCTTTCAGATTGGCTCCCAGATCCTCGTATTGCCCTTTAAACTGTTCCGCCATGATTTTGGCTGTCACTGGCAGCCAGCCGGCGACATGGGCATCCGCATCCCCTTGTGCCACACCCTGCCACATAGGGGTCGCCTGGGTTTCAAGCAGGTCAACTTCGTAACCCTGCTGCTCCAGTACCTCCTTGACAACATTGGTACTTGCAATTTCAGATTCCCAGCTGACATAGGTCAAGGTGACCTTTTCTTTTTGCTTGCCAATGTCTGTATAGGCAGAAATGACCAGACCAATAAGAACAAGAACGGCGACAACCGACATCCATTTCCGAACCGGAAATTTTTTCTTCTGCCCTTTTTGGACAGTTTGGACAGGTTTTGAATTTCCCAAATTTTGTGTCACCCGGTCCAGCACAATAGCGATAACAACAATGGCCAAACCAGCTTCAAATCCAAGCCCCACCTGAAGCCGGGAAATCGATTCCAGCACAATTTCTCCCAGTCCGCCGGCTCCAATCATGGAACTGATAACAACCATGGACAAGGAAAGCATGATCGTCTGGTTAATCCCCGCCATAATGGTTGATTTGGCCAAAGGAATCTCTACTTTCACCAGTCGTTGCCAGGAAGTGGCCCCAAAAGCATCGGCAGCCTCTTTCAGCTCTCTGGATACCTGGCGCAACCCTAAACTGGTCATTCTGATCGTGGGCGGCATGGCAAATACCACCGAAGCAATGACAGCAGGCACTGCCCCCAAGGCAAAGAAAAACACAGCCGGGATCAAATAGACAAATGCCGGCATCGTCTGCATAAAGTCCAGGATCGGGGTCACAATTTGCTTGACCCTGTCACTGCTTCCTGCCCACAAGCCAAAAGGAATTCCGATTATGATTGAAATGAGCGTTGACGTCAACACCAGCGCAATCGTTTCAACACTGGTTTCCCACAAACCCAGATCATAGATCAGTAATAAGCCAATCAGTGAAAAAACAGCAATTCGAAAACGGCTTAACAACCAAACGAGCAGGGAAAGCAACAGAATGGTTATGAATGGAGGTGTTACCGATAAAATCCGTTCAAAAAAATCGGTTGTCGGGGTAACAATTCCCTGAATGAAATCGAAAAAGGGCGCAAAGTATTCCTGCATCCATTTGATCAACACATCAATCCAGTCAGCAAGAGGGATTTTAGGCAAACTCATTCGTTATCCCCTCCTTGCCCGGCTAATGCCGCCCAAACCGCTCCACGCCCAACAATCCCAAGCAGACGGTCTTCATCATCAACGACAACGGCTGGAAGAGTCTGGTCTGTTTGTTGTCCAAGTTCAGAGACAATCTCTTGCAATGGCGTGTCCCTTTTTACTTTAACCATTTTCGTAATTAATATTTCTTCAATAGCCTTGTTTTTTTTCATCGCATCTTTCAACCTGTCAGCACTCAAAATTCCTTTAAACTTGCGGTTACGGTCAATGGCGATAACAGTAGGAATCGATTTGTCCCGCATTTTTTTGGCAGCAACCCGGAATCCGTCTTTCCCCAGAATAATGGTTTCCGCCTTGCGCATGATATTTTCAGCCGTCAACACCCTTCCCAAATTAACATCCTCTACAAAACGTTCCACATAATCATTGGCAGGCGATGTTAGAATTTCTTCCGGTGTTCCGACCTGGACAATCTCACCGTCCCGCATCAAAACAATACGGTCTCCAATACGCAAAGCTTCATCCAGATCATGCGTAATAAATATGATGGTTTTATTCATAGCGCGTTGAAGGTCGACCAGTTCTTCCTGCATCTCTTTGCGGATCAACGGGTCAAGTGCGCTGAAAGCCTCATCCATCAGCAAAACATCCGGATCATTGGCCAAAGCTCTGGCCAATCCGACACGCTGTTGCATCCCCCCGCTCAACTGGCTGGGGTAACTGTCGGCCCAATTCTCCAAACCGACCAGTTTCAGGCTTTCCATCGCCTTTTGCCGCCGGTCTGAAGCCGGTTCTCCCTGAATTTCCAGACCAAATTCCACATTTTCAATCACTGTCTTGTGCGGAAAAAGAGCAAATCTTTGGAAGACCATACTGATTTTTTTCCGCCGCAGTTCGCGCAGTTTATCAGCATGCATATCGACAATGTTTTCATTATCAATCAAAACTTGTCCGGCTGTTGGCTCAATCAGCCGGTTGATCATTCGCAACAATGTCGATTTTCCGCTTCCGGACAACCCCATAATTACGAATATTTCTCCACTTTCCACCGTGAAGTTGGCACGGTTGACACCGACAGTGGCTCTCGTCTCTTTGAAGATCTCGGCTTTCTTTTTTCCCTCTTTAAGCATTCTTAAGGCTTTTTTCGTCGATTTGCCAAAAATTTTAGTCAGATCTCTTACTTCGATTTGACTACTCAAAAATATCCCTCCATTCTCAGTGTTATATTTTTCCCTATAATTAGCCTCGGAAAACAGGTTTTAATTTCCATCCCGAGGAAGGCCACTGTATGGAAAACAGATGAAAAAAAGGCGTCTAAAATACAGACACCTTTTTTCAACAATTTACGATCTGTCAATTTGTAGATTTGCAGGCAAACTCTTTCGCCTTCCTTTATTTCGCTTTTTTATCGGGGTAAAATAACACTTTTACAAAATCTATCTCTTTATTAATGATCTGCCTGAATATGGCCGGGCCCCGCTCCAGTTCCAGCCGATGGGAAATCATCGGTTTCACATCGATCTGGCCTGTCCCCATATAATGTACGGATGATGTCCATTCTTTTCCCGGAAACGGAGCGGAAACTGCGTTCCAGGATCCATAAACCTTTAATTCATTCCGTACAATTTTTTCAAAGTAAAACCGTTCAATTTGAATATCTGCATAGGGGATTCCCATAAAGACGACTTCTCCGCCTTTTTTGGGCAGTGCAAATACCTGGGCGGATGTAACTGGCGACCCGGCTGATTCAACAGCCAAATCCACTCCTTTGCCATTGGTATAATCTATCAATTGTTTATGCGGCGATTCTTCCAGAGAATTGATCAAAACATCCGCACCCAGTTCTTTTGCCAATTTCAATTTGGCCTCATCGATGTCAATGGCATAAACTTTGCTTGCACCGAATATTTTGGCCCATTGCACCGCCAAAAGTCCGATACTCCCAACTCCCATAATGGCCACTTCCGCCCCCGGATGAATGGTTGTCTGGTAGAATCCGTGGGCTACCACCGAGGAAGGCTCCACCAGTGCGGCCGTATCGTAATCCACATGATCGGAAAGAGGAATGATGTGGCTTTTTGGTAATTTTACATATTCGGCATATGCTCCCGGACGATAGGCACCGATCACGGAAAGGTTTTTACATTGGGAAGGATGACCGCTCAGGCAGCTATCGCATTTGCCGCAGACAAACGTGGGGCACGCCGCAACCCGGTCTCCAACCTTGATCCCATCTACACCTGGGCCGATTTCCGCCACTTCTCCTGAAAATTCATGCCCAAAGATCATTCCTTCCACATATGGTCCCAGCTTTTTATAACGCGATATATCTGAACCGCAAATACCAACTGCCTTTACCTTGATAATCACGTCATCATTGTTTTTTATGACAGGCACGGGCGAATCTTCAAAACGCAGATCCTGCACCCCGTAAAGATTTAACGATTTCAAACATTATCATCCTTTCGCTGACGCATTCCGTTCCTTTTTCTTCTTCATGTACAGCTGGTATATTGCTATTCCCACGATAATTGTGTTAAAAATTAATTGGTGCTCAATATAGAATTGACTGATCCCTCTGAAGGGACCCAACATGGCATCTAAAAATTGATCTATCATCTTGTTTGGCCTCAATTCTGAAAGAGGTTGGAACGATTAAGCTCCCAGCTTAATCGCTCAGTCATTCTTCAATAATCGCCATCAAAAACCTGCCCGTTTATGATGGCAATGGCACTACTTGCACCGATGCGATCAGCGCCGGCTTTCACCATATTGACAGCATCTTCGTATGTTTTTATGCCGCCGGCCGCTTTGATCCCGATTTTGTTTCCAGCTATGGAACGAAGCAATTGAATGTCTTTTACATCTGCACCGCCGCCATTAAATCCGGTCGCCGTTTTTACAAAGTCGGCACCAGCCTCCATCACCAGTCTGGTGGCGGTGATTTTTTCCTCATCTGTTAACAATCCGGTTTCGATAATTACCTTGGTCGTGAGCCCTTTCGAGGCTTTGACCACTTCAGCAATATCTTTTTTTACAACATCGTATTCCCTGGATTTCAATGCTCCCAGATTGATCAACATGTCTATTTCTTCTGCACCGTTTCGGATCGCTTCCCCGGTTTCTTCCACTTTTGCGTGGGTGGTCGCTCCGCCAAGCGAAAAGCCGATCGGTGCGCCAACTTTGATCCCGTAAGGCGATAACAGGTTATAGGCATATGGCACATAATAAGGGTTGACAAAAACGGTCCTGAATCCATATTCAACGGTTTCATCACAGAATTTCTTCAGATCCGCCTTGCTGGCACCTGGCTTTAACAACGTATAATCAATTATCGAGATTAACTCCTGTTGATTCACTTTTGCTTCCCCTTTCATGAATATCTATTCCACAGGGGTTAACAAAACCTTGATCGCTTCCCCGCTTTTAATTGCCCGATATGCCTTATCCCACTCCGTAATGTCAAATATATGGGTTACCAAAGCTCTGGCATTTACTTTTCCCTCATTCATCAACGCCAGTGATGGTTCCCAATCCGCTGACTTCTGACTTCTGCTTCCAAACACCCGAATCTCTTTCTGAATGATTTTTTCCAGATCAAATTGGACTTCAGGCTGAGCAAAGAGTCCTACTTGCACGTATTGTCCTTTTTTGTGCAACAGATCAAGTCCCAGTTTGGCGGCAGGTACTGCACCCGAGCATTCCAGCACGACGTCGGCGCCATAACCGTCTGTCAATTGATGGACCAGTTCTTTCACATCTTCTTTTTCCGTATTGACGGCGTAATCTGTCCCCACTTCGATCGCTTTCTCCAACCGCTGTCTGTCATTTGTCAAACCAGTGATAATAACCGTAGCCCCGCAGCTCTTCGCCACTTGGGCTGCCAGCAGTCCAATAGGGCCCGGACCGATGACAACAACGAGATCACCTTCATGGATTTCTGCTTTGGCCACAGCGTGATGGGTACAGGCTAACGGTTCGGTCATTGCTGCCGATTGAAAATCCACATTTTCAGGAAGCTTGTGAACACTCTGTTTGCGGGCGAGCAAATATTTTGCAAATCCTCCGTCCTGATGCGTTCCCAGACCTCTCCGGCGGTTACACAGGTTATAATCTCCGGTTTTGCAATATCGGCATTCCCCGCAGATATAAAACGTGGTTTCTGAAGTCACCCGGTCTCCAGCTTGAAACTCTGTCACTCCTTCTCCCACTTCAGTCACTACCCCTGAAAATTCGTGTCCCAATGTAACCGGCACACCCACTTTGTAATGACCTTCAAACGTATGAATATCCGACCCGCAGACTCCTGCATACTTCACTTCGATTTTTATTTGATCTTTTCCAGGTTTTGGCTCCGGTTTGTCCTGTATTTCCAGATTTCCGTATCCAGGTGCTGTTTTAACCAGTGCTTTCATACTGGACTCCCCCTGCTTTCTTCGATGTCAGTCATTAATTGAATATCTCGAACAGTCTCCAAATCAGCCAGTTTATCAGGTTACCGCCCTGATCGATGCTTGAAGTCATCGCTGACCCTTCAGGCAAATTGATATTTGCCGCCTGGGCCATATCTGTAAAGATAGGGGCGATATCCGTTGCCATATAAAGTGATAACGCAATCATGATCGTTCCTACAATCACCGAATGTACGATATTGCCTCTTGCTGCCCCGACGATAAAAGCAACAATGAACGGAATGGTAGCCAGATCGCCAAATGGGAGAACCGCGTTTCCGGGCAGGATGATTGCAATTAGAACAGTAACTGGTGTCAAAATTAATGCTGTTGCGATCACCGCGGGATTTCCCAGCAATACGGCCGCATCAAGTCCGATATTGATTTCCCTGTCTCCAAAATGTTTGTTCAGCCATTTTTGTGCTGATTGGGAGATGGGCATCAAGCCTTCCATCAAAATCTTGACCATACGCGGCATCAAAATCATGACCGCTGCCATGGACATACCGATTTTAATGATTTCTCCGATTTCATACCCTGCCAGTGCTCCGATAGCAGCCCCCAAAACCAGACCGATAAACATGGAATCCCCAAAAATGCCAAACCGCTTTTGGATGCTGTCAGGATCGGCATGCAAACTTTTAATCCCCGGAATTTTTTGAACCAGTTTAACCAGCCAGATTCCCGGCGCATAAGAAATCGTACTGCCTGTTGCCACCGAAACGCCCGGCATTTCATAAAAATCCCTGACCATCGGTGTTGTCCAGTCTGCAACTTTCAGACAGACAATCTGAAACATCACAGCTGCAATCAAAGCCTGCCAGATGCTGCCTGAAATGGTGTAAACGACAGCAGCCATAAATGTATAGTGCCAGAAATTCCAGATATCGACGTTCATTGTTTTGGTTGTTTTGGTAAGCAGCATCACAACGTTTACAACTAGCCCGAGAGGAATGATAAAAGCTGCAACAATGGAAGCCCATGCAATGGAGGATGTGGCCGGCCATCCGATATCAATCACATTTAGACTGACCCCCAACCGGTCAACCATTGCCTGTGCGGCAGGTCCCAGATTTTCTGTCAGCAAATCGACGACCAGAAAGATTCCGACAAAGGCCACCCCGATTGTCAGCCCGGAACGAAATGCTTTGCCCGGTTTTTGGCCAAAAAGAAGTCCCAGGATAAAGATTGCAACCGGAAGGATAACTGTGGCCCCCAAATTCAGAAATCCCTGAATAAACCCTACAAAAGTTTGCATTACGTTTTCCCCCCTATTACGGATAGTAATTCCGGGGTTTCTGCAGCTGGCGCGAAACCCGGCTTACTATCTCTCAAGGCTGATTATTTCTTCAATTCTTCCAAAATCCGCTGTCTGGTTTCTTCCACTCCAACTCCGGTCAGAAATGAGCGTGCATTAATAACCGGAAACGGATATTCCTTTTTTGTCATTGCTGTTGTTACCAAAAGGTCTGCTCTGTCTTCATACACACCGACTTCAGCAATCTTGATCTGAATCAGATCCACATCAAGATTATGGTCTCTGGCCAATTGCTCAATCGCGCTGTTTACAACGGTGGAGGTTGCAATTCCTGCACCGCAAGCAACCAGGACAATTTTTTTCGCCACTATTTATCACCTCCTTTAAATGCGACAAGGTTCAGTTTTTCTTCCAACAGCCTTCTAATAAAGGTTTTGTCTTTTGCTTCAGCGATCTTTTTCAATATTTCTTCCTCCTGGAAAATCTGCATCAATTTTTGCAGAAAGGTAAGCTGGGAGTGAGCCTCATCCATGGCCAGCATAAACACCAGCCTTACCGCTATTGTTTTGCTTTCTTCCCCCATAACTACAAAATCGACCGGATTCTTTAAGACGGCAACACTGATTGACTTTTGCTTTACATGTTCCACGTCCGTATGGGGAATCGCCACCGGAACGCTGCCTGTGGGAAGCCCTGTCGCAAATTCTCTTTCTCTTTTCAAAATGGCAGGAATAAAACTTTTCTTGACCAAGCCTTTTTCGACAAGATTTGCAGACATGATTCTCAATACTTTTTCCGCCGTATCACCTTCCAGGTTCAGAAAAATAACTGATTCGTCAAAAAATAGTTTACTCATCATTTGCACCCCAATATTTTGTTTCTATCCGGTTTATCAATCGACAGAATAAAGATTTATGATCTCGCTGATTTCTTCTACCGAGTCAGCATTAATCAGTTGATTGCGATCTTCATCAGAACCAGCCAGTTTCATGAGCTGCATCAAGGCGTGTATATGCTGGTATTTGTCTTTTGCCGCAATCACAATGACAAGATGTATTTTATATTTGTTCACATAGTGAATTCCTTCTTTTACACGCAGCAGACTCATTCCCACCTCATTTACTCCATCTTCCGGAGCGGCATGCGGGATTGCCATATTCGGACCGATCACAATATACGAATCCTGCTTGCTGTAGCGAATCATAGCGTCAACATAATCCGGCTCAATTATCCCGCTTTTGACTAGTGGTTCTGCACTTAGCCTGATGGCACTGTCCCAGGATTCAACAGTATCGGCCAATGTGATGTTTTTAGATATGATTAGTTGGTTTAACTGGAGATCCGAATCATGAATCGTCTGGTTTACGACCGCAGAATTTTCGTCTCTGTTGATATATTTTTCCAATTCATTTTTTAATGCTTTTTCGTCTTGAATATTGGTATAGTTTGACACAATGTCCATGATATGATCAATGTTAATGTGATTTGGAATATAGCCGTAAACCCCCAGCATTACCTGTTTCCTTAATCGGTATTTTTCCTCTTTCCCCAGAAACACCTTGGTGACAAACAGCTTTTTATCTGTTTCCAGATAAGTCGGAGAAAAAACGAGATCATAGTCAAGGTGATAATTCATAAATTCCCGCACCGACAGGTAATCCAGAAATACAAACTCGGGAAACAACTCTTTCAGTTCTTTAAACAACAGCTTGGAAACGGAGATTCCTTGGGGGCAAACAACAACCGCTTTCACTTTCTTGTCAATGCTTTTCCCCTGTCTGTTCATCCATCCCCCGATCAGCATAGCAATATACGCAGTTTCATTCTCCGGAATATCACTGCCGATCAATTCTTGCAGTGGTCCCGTTGAACGTCTCACAAGATGGTGCAATTCCTGGAATTCCTTGCTGAAAGAACCTTTAAATTGAATATTATCGGTAAGCTGATATTTGATCCGGTAATATGCCGGTTTGATATGTTGCAACAATTTATCCATCAGTTCATCCCGATTCTCCAGATAGATACACGCATTTTTTTCAAATTGCCTCAGCATCTTGTCAATGGCCGGAATCAGATCGGGAATGGTTTCGTCAGTAAAAAAGGTTGAAAAGACATTTGTTGTCAGCAGATGCAACGTAACAAACAGGCGTTCGGTTACTGGAATATCCTTATAGCCGTGCAATATCTCCTCCGTTGCCTGATATTCTGTTGTATTGGACAATTCGTCATATTCAATCGGAAAGGAATCAATAATATTGCCTTTTCTGATTCTTTTTAATATCAAAATAAAGATATATGGCATAACTTTCAATTTTTCATCAGTGAATCTGGAATTCAGAATATCTTCTACTCTGTCAATCCGGTTTTTAAACTTGCGAATCTCCTCATCCTGAATGCCGGTTATTTTTCTCAATTGATTTTCCCCATGGCTGAATTGCAGCACCTGTCCGGTCACATGGATCAGCAATTTACGAATCTGAAACTCTTTCCCCTCTATCACATAACCTTTTCTTCGTGAGTAGCGGATAGTCAATCCATATCCATCCAAATAATTCTGCACTCGCTTCAAATCACTCAGCACCGTGTTTTTGCTGACATCCAGATGATAGGTAAAATGATTTAAAGACAATTCTTCTTCAGAGCTTAGCAGAATCATAATGATCAGATTGACACGCTGTGCTTCTGTAAGAATGTTTGTATTTACAGGAAATGAATCTGCATCATCCAGGAGGTTAAATTTGCTGAAAACAGCTTGATCAATTACAAACTGGCCGCGTCTGGTTCTTTCTATGACAGGAAGGTTGTTGGTCATCAGCCATTCATTGATTTTATCCAAACTGTAACCAATTTGTCTTTTGGTTAAATGGTGTTTCCTTTCCAAATCCATACTTGTAATGCTGGGATTACTCAGAAGTTCATCCAGAATCACCTTGCACCGTTTGTTCAAACCCAACATATCACCTCCCCCTCTCAACTCAATTTTAACATCGTTTTCTTTAAAATTGAAACCGATTTCATATGAAATAATTGGATTTTTAATGTATAATATTGTGATTTACATGGTAAATACAATTATTTGTATTGTTTGTTCATAATAACATACGTTTAACTACTAGTTATTGAAATGCGTTCATTATAAAATGAAAAAGGATAATATTAAACTACCAATAGCAAAGGAGTTATCATATGTTGGCGACTGTCGAACAACTATCGATCAACACAATTCGCACCTTATCCATTGATGCCATTGAGAAAGCCAACTCGGGCCACCCGGGCCTGCCCATGGGTGCTGCCCCGATGGCGTACACCTTGTGGACCGACTTTATGAACCACAATCCGAAAAATTCCAAATGGTTCAACCGGGACCGCTTCATTCTTTCAGCGGGCCACGGATCCATGCTGCTGTACAGCCTGCTGCACCTGTCCGGCTATGACGTATCCATGGACGATTTGAAAGCATTTCGCAAGTGGGGTTCCAAAACTCCCGGCCACCCGGAAGTGGGCCATACAGACGGGGTGGAAGCGACCACGGGACCGCTGGGCCAGGGAATCGCCATGGCCGTGGGAATGGCGATGGCCGAAGCCCATCTGGCCGCAACATATAACCGGAAAGATTTTCCCGTGATCGATCACTTCACCTATGCCCTGACGGGG
>NZ_JACEOL010000077.1 GCF_013868055.1 Thermoactinomyces mirandus
TCTTTTGTCAACAGCCTCACCACGACTTGATTGTCGTGGTTTTCCTTGCCTGGCAGCGACCTACTCTCCCAAGGGTAACCCCAAGTACCATCGGCGCTGGAGGGCTTAACTTCCGTGTTCGGGATGGGAACGGGTGGATCCCCTCCGCTATTGCCACCAGACGGATATTATAATAACATACTGTTCAATGTTTTGGCAAGACCTTTTTTAAAAAACAAAATAAGAATTCCTTAAGAGAAGCGACTCCAAGGAATTCCTATGAGGAAAAGCTCCGTCATTTCACGAAAAAAGCGACAACCAGTGCCAATACCATAAACAATGTTGCCAATATGGTTGTCAGCCGGTTCAGCAATGCGTCCAAACCGCGTGCTTTTGCCTTACCCATCAGGTGTTCGGCACCACCGGCAATCGCCCCGGATAACCCGGCGCTTTTCCCGGATTGCAACAATACGACAACAATCAATCCAATACTGACAATCGCAAGGATCCACTTTGATACGAGTTCCACTTTATAAACCTCCTTGCACCACATTCACTGAATTGACTTTACCACATAAAAAGCCTCTTTTCAATAACAGACACCAGAGCTTGCAACAGGAAGCCCTGGTGTCCACCCCAAACCGTTCTTATTTTGAAGAGCGCAAATTGTAGAAAGCTGAACGTCCCAAATATTGAGCCGCAACAGAACCTAATTGGTCTTCAATGCGGATCAGTTGGTTGTATTTGGCTACCCGGTCAGTGCGGGAAGGTGCACCGGTTTTGATTTGGCCGGCACCGGTAGCGACAGCAATATCGGCAATGATTGTATCTTCCGATTCACCGGACCGATGTGAGATCACCGCCGTATATCCGGCACGTTTGGCCATTTCAATCGCATCAAACGTTTCGGTCAGTGTACCGATCTGGTTGACCTTGATCAGAATGGAATTGGCTACTCCCTTTTCGATTCCGTCACTCAGGCGCCTGGTATTGGTTACAAAGAGGTCGTCCCCGACCAATTGTACCTTGTCGCCCAAACGCTCGGTCATCTTTTTCCATCCATCCCAGTCGTCTTCTGCCAGACCGTCTTCGATGGAAACGATCGGATATTTGGTAATCAGCTCTTCATAAAAGGAGATCATTTCGTCTGTGGTACGGGTAAGATCTTCTCCGGCAAAATAGTATTTGCCATCTTTGTAGATTTCCGTAGAAGCGACATCAAGCGCCAGCATGACATCTGTTCCGGGTTTGTAACCCGCGCGTTCAATGGCCGTTACAATCGTGGCCAGAGCTTCTTCATTGGAACTCAAATTCGGTGCAAATCCGCCTTCATCCCCCACACCGGTGGCATATCCTTTTTCCTGCAGTACTTTTTTCAGGTTATGGAAAATTTCCGATCCCATCCGGACGGCTTCATGGATATCTCTCGCGCCAACAGGCATGATCATAAATTCCTGGATATCGACGTTGTTGTCAGCGTGTGCTCCGCCATTTAAGATATTCATCATCGGTACCGGCAGCACCTTGGAATTGAAGCCGCCGAGGTAAGAATACAAAGGCACGCCCAAAGCGTCAGCGGCTGCACGTGCCACAGCCATGGACACGCCGAGAATGGCATTGGCTCCCAAATTTTCTTTGTTTTCGGTGCCATCCAATTCAATCAGGGTCTTGTCAATGACTACCTGATCAAGGGCATCCATTCCCACGATTTGCGGTGCAATCACTTCGTTCACATTTTGGACTGCTTTGAGAACACCTTTGCCAAGGAAACGTTCTTTGTCCCCGTCACGGAGTTCGACTGCTTCATAAGCACCGGTAGAGGCTCCAGACGGAACAATGGCCCGTCCCATTGCTCCCGATTCAAGCACAACTTCTACTTCAACTGTCGGATTGCCGCGCGAATCCAACACTTCACGGCCGTAAACTTCAAGAATACTCGTCATCAATGATCCCTCGCTTTTTTATTCTGATTTGATCATGGATTTGCCTGTCATTTCTGCTGGTTGTTCAATGTTTAACAAATGAAGGATGGTCGGGGAAACATCAGCCAGAATTCCTTTTTCCCGCAACTTAAGTCCTTTTTTCGTAACAATGAACGGCACCGGGAATGTCGTGTGGGCCGTATATGAATTTCCATCGGAATCAATCACCATATCCGCATTTCCGTGGTCAGCGATAATAATGGCTGTTCCGCCTTTTTCCAAAGTCAGGTCAACCACTTTTCCCACACATTCATCCACTGCTTCCACGGCACGAATGGTTGGTTCCAGCTTCCCGGAATGGCCCACCATATCCGGATTGGCATAGTTGAGAATAATCACGTCATGGTTTTCGGCTTCGATCTCTTTTAAAAGAGCTTCCGTCACCTCATAAGCGCTCATTTCCGGTTTCAGATCATAGGTGGCCACTTTGGGGGAGTTGACCAGAATCCGTTTTTCTCCCGGGAATGTTTCTTCGCGTCCGCCATTAAAAAAGAAGGTGACATGCGGATATTTTTCTGTTTCTGCAATGCGCAACTGTTTCAACTGATGCTTGCTGACGATTTCCCCAAGAGTATCGTGCAGTTCCGACGGATTATAGGCGATATCCCCGTTCACCGTATCGCTGTAATGCGTCAGGCAAACGTAATTCAAATCTTCCGGTTTACCGGGTCCGCGGTCAAATCCGCCAAAATTCTCATCGGTAAATGCCAGTGAAATTTGGATGGCCCTGTCGGGACGGAAATTATAGAAAATGATGCTGTCATGATCCCGGATTCTTCCGACAGGTTTATGATTGTCGTCCACAATCACCGTCGGTACGACAAATTCATCAAAAACCTCCTGATCGTAGGAATCCTGGATCGCCTTGACCGGATCGCGATGTGTCGGACCTTCGCCATAAACCATGGCCCGGTAGGATTTTTCCGTGCGTTCCCACCGCTTGTCACGATCCATCGCATAATAACGCCCTTGTACCGTGGCGATTTTTCCGACTCCTGTTTCATCCAGTTTGGCCTGCAGCTGCTTCATGTAATTAATCCCGCTATCCGGCGGCACGTCACGCCCATCCATGAATGCATGCACATAAACTTCATTCACTTTTTCCCTGGCAGCCAGTTTCAACAGGGCAAACAAATGGTCGATATGGCTGTGCACACCGCCATCGGACAATAAACCATATAAATGAAGACGACTGTTGTTTCTTTTTACATGATCGATCGCTTTCAGAAAGACATCATTTTCAAAGAAACTTCCATCCTCGATTGCTTTGCTGACACGGGTCAAATCCTGGTATACAATTCGGCCCGCGCCAATATTTAAATGCCCCACTTCGGAATTTCCCATTTGACCGTCAGGAAGGCCGACGGACTCGCCGCTTGCTCCCAGGGTCGCATGAGGATATTCGTTCCAGTAACGGTCAAGGTTGGGCGTATTTGCCTGCCTGATTGCGTTTCCTTCCCGTTCTTCCCGAAGTGCAAAACCATCCAGAATACATAAAAGCAAAGGTTTCGGACGACTCAACTGTTTCCACCTGCACTCGCTGCTTTCACCAACGCGGCAAAAGAATCTGGCTTCAAACTGGCTCCTCCCACCAGGGCACCATCAATATCAGGCTGTTCCATAAAAGAGGCGATGTTTTCCGGTTTTACACTTCCGCCGTATTGAATCCGAACTTCATCCGCAACAGACTGGTCAAACAGACCGGCAACTGTCTTCCGGATGAGGCTGCATACTTCTTCCGCATCTTGTGCAGTTGAAGCTTTTCCCGTTCCAATCGCCCAAACCGGTTCATAGGCAATGATCGTCTTTTTCATCTCTTGTGAAGAAAGCCCCTGGAAGGCTGCTTTTACCTGAGAAGTGACAACTTCCCCGGTTTGTCCTTTTTCTCTTTCTTCCAATACTTCCCCGACACAGACAATCGGTGTGAAGCCATGGGCATGGGCCGCCTTTGTTTTCTTATTGACGGACTCATCCGTTTCATTATAATAGGTGCGCCGTTCAGAGTGGCCAATAATGACGTAACTCACCCCAACCTCTTGCAACATGGGCATGCTGATTTCGCCTGTAAAAGCCCCTTGTTCTTCATAATGGGCATTCTGTGCGCCAATCCCGATTCCGGTTTCTCTTGTTTCTTCAACCATCGCAGGCAGCGCCAAAAATGGTGCACACAAAACCGTCTCAACATCTGAAGGAAGCTGAATTTCTTTCAGTTCTTTTACAAACCCCAATGCATTACTGACAGTTTTGTGCATTTTCCAGTTTCCGGCAATAACTGGTTTCCGCATCAAAGCAACCTCCCACTATTTATTTTGTAACACCGCAACTCCCGGCAATTCTTTTCCTTCCAGGAATTCCAGGGATGCACCTCCACCCGTTGAGATATGATCCACTTCGTCGGCAAGTCCGGACTTTTTGATCGCTGCGGCCGAATCCCCGCCGCCGATGATCGACGTGGCTTCACTTTTGGCCACCGCTTCCGCGACTGCATTGGTGCCAACAGCAAACCGGTCATATTCGAATACACCCATCGGTCCGTTCCAGATTACCAGTTTGGAAGCTTTCACAACATCGCTGAACAGTTCTCTCGTTTTCGGTCCGATATCCAAGGCTTCCATGTCAGACGGGATCTGGTCGATATCCACCGTTTTCACCACGGAAGGATCGGGGCCAAATTCATTGACAACCACAACATCAATGGGCAAGTACATCCGAACTCCTTTTTCTTCGGCCTTTTTCATAAACTCCTTGGCCAATTCAACCTTTTCCGCCTCAAACAGCGATTTTCCAATTTCATACCCTTTTGCATGGACAAATGTATAAGCAAGGCCACCGCCAATAATCAGGTGGTCCACTTTATCCAGCAGGTTTTCAATCACGCCGATTTTATCCTTTACTTTCGCTCCGCCAATAATCGCGGTAAAAGGACGCTCCGGATCGGACAGGGCACGGCCAAGTGTTTCAATTTCCTTTTGCATCAGAAATCCTGCCACAGCCGGCAAAAATTCTGCTACTCCGGCCGTTGACGCGTGTGCACGGTGAGCCGCACCAAATGCATCATTTACATACAAATCGGCCAACCTGGAAAATGCCTTGGCCAAATCGGGATCGTTTTTCTCTTCACCGGGATGAAAACGTACATTTTCCAGCAACAATACTTCTCCATTTTTTAAGGAAGAAACTTTTTCCTCCACTTCAGAACCTGTTACTTCATCCACTTTCAGGACAGGTTGATGCAAGTATTCAGAAAGACGTTCGGCAACCGGGGTCAGGCGGAACTTTTCGACGACTTTTCCTTTTGGCCGTCCAAGATGGCTGGCCAATATGACCCTGGCACCTTGCTCCACCAGGTACTGAATGGTGGGGAGGGCTGCGCGAATGCGTGTATCATCCGTGATTTTTCCCTCTTCGATCGGTACATTAAAATCAACGCGGCAAAATACACGTTTGCCGTGCACATCTACATCTCTTACTGATTTCTTGTTCAAGGCGGTCCCCTCCTTTATGCACCTGTGCATGAGAAAGAGGAGATCCCTCTCCTCTTTCCAGGTTCCCAATTCCGAAGTCAGTATAGCATATATTTTTAATTAGTATAACTTAATTAAACGAAAACTTATAAACCCTTGCTGGCAATATATTTTGCCAAATCAACCACACGGTTGGAATAACCCCATTCGTTATCATACCAGGAAACAACTTTAACGAGGTTTCCTTCCATAACCATTGTAGACAGGGCATCAATGGTGGAAGAATGAGGATCTCCGTTGTAGTCGACAGAAACAAGCGGTTCTTCCGAATAGTTAAGAATTCCTTTCAGTTCCCCTTCTGCAGCCTGGCGCATAGCTTCATTGACTTCTTCTGCAGTTACGTCTTTTTCCACTTCAGCGACCAAATCAACAACGGACACGTTTTTCGTAGGCACACGCATGGCAAATCCGTTCAATTTTCCTTTCAGGTCAGGAAGCACCAATGAAACGGCTTTAGCTGCACCCGTTGTAGTAGGAATAATGGATTGGCCTGCTGCGCGCGCACGGCGCAAATCTTTATGGGGGAGATCAAGAATTTGCTGGTCATTGGTATAAGCATGGACGGTTGTCATCAATCCACGGCGAATGCCGAATTTCTCATGCAGAACTTTGGCAAACGGAGCCAGGCAGTTGGTAGTACAGGATGCATTGGAAATGACGTGATGGGAGGATGCATCATATTTTTCATGGTTTACACCCATGACGATCGTGATGTCCTCACCTTTGGCAGGCGCAGAAATAATCACTTTTTTCGCTCCGCCAACCAGGTGTTTTGCGGCATCGTCACGTTTGGTGAAACGTCCGGTTGATTCAATCACAATATCTACACCATAGTCAGCCCATTTGATTTGTTCCGGATCACGTTCGGCGAGAACTTTTATTTCCCGTCCGTTTACAAGAATGCCATTTTCAGAAGCAGAAACTTCTCCATCAAATTTTCCGTGTACAGAATCATATTTCAGAAGATGAGCCAGTGTTTTTGAATCGGTCAAATCATTAACCGCGACAACTTCCAATTCAGGAGTATTTATCATTGCCCGAAACACATTGCGTCCAATTCGTCCAAAGCCGTTAATCCCAACTTTCACTTTGTTCATGATCAATTTCCTCCTCATAATTTACAGGTATTATCACCAATCAGGAAATGTATCATTCCGGGTGAAGAGATTGTATTTTCAAGATTGCTTTTGCGGCTCCCTCATCAGTAATCAAGGTATCTTGGGACACTTTACTGCAAATCGCCAGGATGGCTTCAGCTTTGCTTGCTCCCCCTGCCACTGCGACCAGTTTTTGCGCTTTTGCCAAATCATTCAGCTTCAATCCAAGTGATTGCACACGATTTACGATTTCACCGTTTCTGTTGATGTAATAGCCAAATGATTCCCCGACCGCTTTTTCCTGATCCAGTTTTTTGATTACAGAAGCATTTGATTTGCGGCGGACCGCCATGGTTTTGGCATCCCCGATCCCATGCACAACGATGCGGGCTCGCTTCAGGTACTCCATTACTTCCTGGATGTTCGGTTCCCGCAACAGCATTTCGTATGCTTCATCACTCACCTGTTCCGGAACATGCATCAGACGGTACTTGCCTTTGGTGTTCTTGGCCATCAATGAAGCAATGTAGTTGGCTTCCAGTTCAACCGACTCTCCAACCCCTCCGCGGGCAGGAATGAACGTTGTCTGTTTCAAAGCAGAGGTCGGCTTCATCATTTCAGCAACGGCCAGCATCGTGCTTCCGCCGGATACTGCCACAATCTGATCGGGTTCGGCAATTTCACGCAGGAAACGTGCAGCAGCTCTTCCTATTTCTTTTTTCACCAGTTCAGAGTGATCAGCATCACCAGGAACAATGACCACGTTTTTCAGATTTAAAGCAGCGCGCAGTTCAGCTTCCAAATGATTTATCCCAAAAATCTCTTTCATCATGGGTTCCAGGTCTGTCAGCAAACGGAACCCGTTTTCCGTCAATCGCATGCCTCTGGAATCGACAGCCACCAGATCCTGGGTACGCAAAAAATCAACTTCTGTTCTGAGCGTCCGTTCAGTCGTATCCAACGCATTGGTAAGACTGCGTCTCCCAACCGGCTGCATTAACTGGATATGCCGAAGAATCTCGTACCGCTTACGCATAACTTGTAAAAGATCAGGCAATAATTGCTTTTGTAAATGCAAAATTTTTTTCATCAGCCACCCCCCTTGGGACGTTTAATGTCCCATGTAGTAAAAAATGTCCCAACTCATCCAAAAAAAATCCCTATTCAGGGTTCTTCTTTATTGTAGCTTAAAGAAATACAGTTTGACAAGTTCCTCTCTATTTTATTGAAAATTCACGGAAAACGCTTACGTTTGGTTGATGAGGCGATCCCAAGTTCGTCCCGGTATTTTGCCACTGTCCGTCGGGAAATGCGAATCCCTTCTTCTCTTAACCGATCTGCAATTTTCTGGTCAGACAGTGGATTTTTTTTGTTTTCCTGATCGATCATTTGTTGGATCTTTTTCTGTACCGTGCCCTGTGCCAGGTTAATCCCCATTTCTGTCTGCAAACCGGAGGGAAAGAAAAACCGGAATGGAAACAATCCATTTGGCGTTTGCATATATTTATGTTGCGTGGCACGGCTGACGGTTGACTCGTGGAGATTCACTTCCTCGGCAATCTGCTTTAATGTAAGCGGCTTGAGGTGATCGACACCCCGTTCAAAGAAATCACGCTGCCTGGAAACAATGGCTTGAGCCACCCGATAAATGGTGTCCCGCCGCTGTTCAATTCCCTTGACCAGCCATAAGGCAGACTGGATCCAGTTTTTCAGGTACCGGGCAACCTCCTCCCCGAGCTGTTCTTTTTGTTTGAGCAGCTGCTGGTAATGGCGATTGACAGTCAGTGCAGGCGTATCCCGCTCATTCAATAACACGACATATTCACCATCTATTTTTTCTACATGAACATCCGGATATACATAGTTGGGAGGGGCACTGTTAAATTGAAGCCCCGGTTTCGGATTGCAGGTTTTTATCTCTTCCACTGCCGCAAGCACTTCCCTCACTTCAATCTGAAGGGTATCGGCAATTTTGCGCCATTTGGCATCGGCCACATCGTGCAGGTAATTGCGGGCGACAAGAATCGCAGTCTCGTTAACCGGTTCAGACTTGCGCAATTGCAGTTCAACGCATTCCTCCAGCGACCTTGCCCCTACTCCGGACGGTTCCATGGATTGAATGATTTTCAGAGAGTCTGCAAACATTTCTTCTGTAATCAGCAAACGCTTACAGACTTCGCTCGAATCCAGATCAAGATAGCCTCTCTCATCCAGGTTGTGAATCAAATACAGACAAACTTTCCGTTGCAAAGCAGTCAAATCGAACTCATAGAGCTGCGATTCCAGCTCATCCGCAAGTGTTCCTCCCTCCGCCAAATACAACTCAAAGGATTGATGATCCGCGTCATGATTCCCGATCCCGGTCCAGTTCCGCTCCCGGGGAAGGTCGCGTATATATTGAGCCCATCTTTCCAATTCCTGTTGTTCCCTGTCTGGCTCCGACAGGCTCAAGACCGGATTTTCCTCCATTTGCTCTTCAATATACTTTTGTAAATCTGTTGCGGAGTACTGTAAAATTTGAATGGCTTGACGCAGTTCCGGCGTCATTACCATCTTCATCCGTTGTTCCTGTACCAGGCCAAAACCCATGTGTAGAGCCATTCGCAGTTATTCACCCCCGCCCAATTTTTTGCGCACTGAAAAGATTGTTTTTTTTAAATAAGCAAAGTTTTCATCAATGATTCCTGTTAAATATATTTTAACACAATATAAGCATCTTCTTTTTGCTCTTTTTTACCACATCACAAGGAACCTCCTTGACCATTAGATATGTACAAAAAGACCGCCCAACATTCGGACGGCCAAAAACGGAAAGGAAAAATTCGAAAGCAAGGGATAGCAAACCTGGAAGCGTAATGAAGAGACAATGCCATCGCATCCCCTCATTGATTATTATAAGCCAGGAACTTATTTTGGTATTTTCTCGCCCATCACAGGTTTGAACTGTGCCAGACAGGATATGACCAATTTGTTTAAAATCTTTTGCCACTCTCATTTACCCGCCAAAAAAATATAAAACGAAAGTTCCGGGTATTTATGATCTATGTACGCTTTCTCAACTGTGTACCCGGATTCAATAATGCAGTTTTCGAATTGTCCTGGAGAATGGTATCTTGCAAAGTCCATGTAAAGGATACGTCCATCCTTTTTAGCCAAATTAAAACACTGGTTTAGTATAGCGTCATAAACTCCGGATTCCTTTACTGTTGATCCAATAATTGTAACAATATCGAACTGTTCATTGTCCAAACTTGAGAACAGCACTTCTTCGCAGATAACTTTCGATGGATTGGGATGGTTTTCTTTTGAACGTACAAATAATGCTAAATAACCGGTAAATAACTACGGAACCGCATATGTTATGTTTATTAGCGGTAAGTACTTAATAACGTTATTAAAAACGTTTATAAAAGATTAAGTAAATAAGCTTTGCTTATTTAGAGGCTGTTGACAAAAGAAGGCCAACAGCCTTTTTTGTTGAATTAAAATA
>NZ_JACEOL010000078.1 GCF_013868055.1 Thermoactinomyces mirandus
GTTGCAACTCTTCTTCCATCTCTGTTTTTAGGTGTCGAAACACTTGACTAAATAGAATAAAATGGCTATAATAATTGATGTCTTTTTTATCTCAAATATTCCTCAGTAGCTCAATGGTAGAGCGTCCGGCTGTTAACCGGTAGGTTGCAGGTTCGAGTCCTGCCTGAGGAGCCATGTTATGCTTCCTTAGCTCAGTTGGCAGAGCGCTTCCATGGTAAGGAAGAGGTCACCAGTTCGAGCCTGGTAGGAAGCTCCATATTTTGATTTTCCTTTCATTCAGATCCAGGATTTCTCTTTTTGGGCCACTAATGATGGACGCTTAGCTCAGCTGGGAGAGCATCTGCCTTACAAGCAGAGGGTCGGCGGTTCGATCCCGTCAGCGTCCACCAGATTGTGGAGGGATACCAAAGTGGCCAACTGGGGCGGACTGTAAATCCGCTGGCTTTGCCTTCGTAGGTTCGAATCCTACTCCCTCCACCATAATTATGTTGGGGAATAGCCAAGCGGTAAGGCAACGGACTTTGACTCCGTGATGCGCAGGTTCGAATCCTGCTTCCCCAGCCAAATGCGGGCCATTAGCTCAGTCGGTAGAGCACCTGACTTTTAATCAGGGTGTCGAAGGTTCGAATCCTTCATGGCTCACCACAGAATGCGGAAGTGGCTCAGGGGTAGAGCATCGCCTTGCCAAGGCGAGGGTCGCGGGTTCGAATCCCGTCTTCCGCTCCAAATTGGCGGGTGTAGTTCAGTGGTAGAACATCGGCCTTCCAAGCCGAATGCGAGGGTTCGATTCCCTTCACCCGCTCCATTTCAAATATTCCTCAGTAGCTCAATGGTAGAGCGTCCGGCTGTTAACCGGTAGGTTGCAGGTTCGAGTCCTGCCTGAGGAGCCATTTTTATAATACGGCCCGTTGGTGAAGCGGTCAACACACCAGCCTTTCACGCTGGCATGCAGGGGTTCGAATCCCCTACGGGTCACCATAAGGACGCTTAGCTCAGCTGGGAGAGCATCTGCCTTACAAGCAGAGGGTCGGCGGTTCGATCCCGTCAGCGTCCACCAGATTGTGGAGGGATACCAAAGTGGCCAACTGGGGCGGACTGTAAATCCGCTGGCTTTGCCTTCGTAGGTTCGAATCCTACTCCCTCCACCATAATTATGTTGGGGAATAGCCAAGCGGTAAGGCAACGGACTTTGACTCCGTGATGCGCAGGTTCGAATCCTGCTTCCCCAGCCAAATGTGGGCCATTAGCTCAGTCGGTAGAGCACCTGACTTTTAATCAGGGTGTCGAAGGTTCGAATCCTTCATGGCTCACCACAGAATGCGGAAGTGGCTCAGGGGTAGAGCATCGCCTTGCCAAGGCGAGGGTCGCGGGTTCGAATCCCGTCTTCCGCTCCAATTCCAAAAAACTTCATTGTATGAATACAATGAAGGTGAGCTTGATGACAAACCCCAAGCTTTTTCGCAAGAAAAGGGCTTGGGGTTGTATATTTCAGGGAGATAAACAAATTAAGGAAATTCAATTTATTAATTAGCCGGATCACAAGGCTTTTTCCTCTCTTCGAGAGGAGCAGAGCCAGTTTTTTAACATTTTGGGCCATGGC
>NZ_JACEOL010000079.1 GCF_013868055.1 Thermoactinomyces mirandus
CGGTTTCTTGTTGAAATTCTCTGGATGTGTTCGTTCTGAACATAGTAAAACCTTCCTTCGGGATGCTTTTATATTTTAATTCAACAAAAAAGGCTGTTGACCTTCTTTTGTCAACAGCCTCCCTTTTTTTTATAAAAAATTATACCCAATTCCCTCAGACCGGATAAATCGGGGAAACAGCCGCCAGGATACTGGCGGCTGTTTATCTATAAATCAGGGATCTCCCAGTCAATCGTTTCTCTATTAATGCTTTGCAGTATTGCATTTGTTTTGGAAAAAGGCCTGCTTCCAAAAAAGCCATTCCGTGCTGAAAACGGGCTGGGATGTGCCGATTCAATCACATAATGACGGGAAGGATCAATCCACTTCTTTTTGGCTTGCGCATGCTTTCCCCACAACATAAAAACAACCGGCTTCTCGCGCTCATTGAGCGACTTAATCACTTGATCAGTAAACAGTTCCCATCCCTTGTTCCTGTGTGAATTGGGCTTTTTCTCACGTACGGTCAGCACCGTATTTAACAATAAAACCCCTTGCCTTGCCCATTTTTCCAGGTAGCCATGATTTGGCACCTCATATCCAAGATCATCTTTCAACTCTTTAAAAATATTCTTTAATGAAGGCGGCTGCTTGATTCCCGGCTTTACTGAAAAACTTAGTCCATGAGCCTGCCCACGACCATGATAGGGATCCTGTCCAATAATCACCGCTTTGGTTTCCTGATAAGAAGTAAGTTTTAATGCGGAAAAAATATCCTCCTTTTCGGGATAAACCGTATGTTCTTCGTATTCATTCATCACAAATTCCCACAGTTGTTTAAAATATGGTTTTTCAAACTCTTCCTGAAGCACTTTGTCCCAGTCACAATTCAAAAATCCAGCCATCCAGCCATTCCTCTCCATTTTTTTGTATTGTTTAAATTATGACAACCCTTATTCTACCAGGAAAAACAAAAAATCTCCATTATCCCGGGATAATGGAGATTTTTTGTCATATTCCTTCAAAACTGAAGAGTGAACAACCGCGACCCGAGAAAATCATCGTTCTGCTCAAAAAGAGCTCCTTAGAAAGGAGGTGATCCATCCCCACCTTCCGGTAGGGATACCTTGTTACGACTTCACCCCAATCATCTGCCCCACCTTCGGCGGCTGGCTCCTTCCCGGGGTTCGGGCAGGTTGCCTCACC
>NZ_JACEOL010000080.1 GCF_013868055.1 Thermoactinomyces mirandus
GGGTTTGTCATCAATCTCAGGAGTCGGGTCATCCCGACTCCTTTTTGGCTTCCGTTTAAAACAGGGCCAATTGATTGCTTTCCGGCAACCCTTTTAAACAGCCTAACCGTTCCAATACTTCAACGACCGTACTGGATAGCCGTGACCTTTTCTGCAGATCCTCAATCGACAGGAATTCTCCCTGTTCGCGAGCAGTAACAATGTTTTGCGCAGCGCTTTCCCCAACCCCGGAAATCGCCGCAAACGGCGGAATCAGCCGTTTTTCCTCATCAAGCCAAAACTTGACGGAATCCGATTTGTACAAATCAACCGGTGCAAATTGAATCCCGCGGGCATACATCTCCATCACCAATTCCAAAGTGGCTGCCATCGATTTTTCCTTGGCCGATGCCTGGAAGCCCAGCTCATTGATTTCGTTCAACTTTCGTTTTACCGTATCATATCCTTTTAAAACAAGCTCAATATCGAACTCGCCCACACGCGTGCTGAATAACGCTGCATAGAAGGCTTCCGGATGATAAACCTTGAACCAGCCAATCCGCACGGCCGCGGTCACATAGGCCGCCGCGTGGGCGCGCGGGAACATGTATTTGATCTTGCGGCAACAATCAATATACCATTCAGGAACCCCGTTTTCCCTCATCAAGTCAGCCTCTTCATCAGTCAAACCTTTTCCTTTTCTTACTTTTTCCATGATCTTGAAGGCTTTTTTGGGAGGAAGTCCCATCCGGAGCAAATACAGCATAATGTCATCACGGCAACAGATTGCTTCCGAAATGGTACATGTGCCTGCATTGATCAGGTCCTGCACATTTCCCTGCCAGACGTCTGTTCCGTGGGACAGGCCGGATACACGAACCAGCTCACTGAAACGGCTGGGTTTTGCATCTTTGAGAATTCCACGCGCAAAGAATGTGCCAAATTCGGGAATTCCCAAAGTGCCGTGTTCAATCCCGTTAATATCTTCAGGGCTTACCCCGATGCTTTTGGTGCTGCGAAACAGTTCAATCACTTTTTTGTCTCCAAGCGGCACCTTCGTCGGGTCGATTCCTGTCAACTTGTGGAGCAGGCGCTGGATCGTCGGCCCGGTATGTCCGAGCAAGTCCAGTTTCAATATTTTCCCGGAAATCGCCTTGTAATCAAAATGGGTTGTAATTACTCCCGATTTGCTATCATCAGCAGGATGCTGGACCGGGGTAAAATCATATACTTCCTTTTCCTGCGGCACGACCATCAGTCCGCCGGGATGCTGTCCGGTCGACCTTTTGACGCCGACACATCCCAGTGCCAGCCGCTCAACTTCCGCACGCCGCAAGTTCATGTTATTCAGTTCGGCATATTTTTTTACGTATCCAAACGCAGTCTTTTCCTTGACTGTATTAATGCTTCCCGCACGGTAAATATACTCTTTGCCAAACAGTTCCTCCGTGTATTGATGAGAACGCAACTGATATTCCCCGTCAAAGTTCAGGTCGATATCAGGCGCCTTATCCCCCTCAAAGCCAAGGAATGTTTCAAACGGGATATCATGCCCGTCTTTCCAAAGTTCTTCCCCGCAGTTGGGACATTTTTTATCCGGCAAATCAAATCCGCTCTCATAGGAACCGTCGGTAATGAATTCACTGTACTTGCATTTTTTGCAGCGGTAATGGGGCGGCAAAGGATTCACTTCGGAAATGTAACTTAAACAGGCTACGACTGAAGAACCGACTGATCCCCGCGAGCCAACGAGATATCCATCTTCGAGCGATTTGTTCACAATCTTTTGGGAAATCATGTACAACACACTAAATCCATGTTTGATAATGGAGTTCAATTCCCGTTCCAATCTGTTTGCCACAATATCCGGCAATTTCTCGCCATACCACTCATGCGCGGTCCGATAGCAAATCTCTTTTAATTCTTCTTCCGCTCCCTCCAGGTGAGGTGTATACGTTTCATCCGGGAATGGCTTCACCTGTTCAATTTGGTCAGCAATGGCGCGCGGATGGGTAATCACCACTTCTTTGGCCTTTTCTTCGCCAAGATAGCGAAACTCCCGCAACATCTCGTCGGTCGTCCGGAAATACGCTTTTGGCAACGGCCCCTGCGGTTTTGCCCCTGTCTGGTTGGCTGCCACAATATCGCGGAAAATGGCGTCCTGTTCATCCAAGTAGTGCACATCGGATGTTGCCACAACGGGTTTTCCCAGTTTTTCCCCCAATTTGACAATTAACCGGTTTGCCTGGCGCAAACGGTCCGCACTTTCAACCAATCCCTTTTCGACCAGATGCATGTTGAACTCAACCGGCTGGATTTCCAGATAATCATAAAACCGGGCGATTTCTTCCACTTCTGTTTCCGACTTGTTCAGGGCAGCCTCAAACAGTTCTCCCCGCTCGCAGCCGGAACCTACCAGCAGCCCCTGGCGGTGTTTGATCAGTTCACTGCGCGGAATGCGAGGAACCCGGTAAAAGTATTTAAGATGGGACATGGAAATCAATTTGTACAGATTTTTCATCCCTTCCTGGTTCTGTACCAGCAAGATGGCATGGAAAGGCCGTGCCCGCAACAGATCCCGCTTGTCGCGATTTTCATTCATTTGATCAAGATGGGTAATCCCTTTCTTTTCGTTTGCCATCATTAACATTTTCCACAAGATGTGTCCTGTTGTTTCCGCGTCATAAATGGCCCGGTGATGCTGTTCCAGTTTGATTCCCAATTTGTCCGCCAGCGTATTCAGACGATGGTTCCGCATGTCCGGAAAAAGCATTCTCGCCAATTCAAGTGTATCAATGACAGGATTTTTGACAGGTTTCTGTCCGATCCGCTTGACAGCCTCCTGCAGAAACCCCATATCAAAACGGGCATTGTGTGCAACCAGAACGCTGCCTTCAATAAATTTCAGGAAATCAGCGACTACCTTGTCCACTTCGGGGGCATCCTTCAACATTTCATCGGTAATATGCGTCAGTTCAACAATCTTTTTGGACAGGAACCGGTGCGGATTGGCAAAGCTGGAAAACCGATCGATAATTTTTCCTTCTCTCATCTTTACGCCCGCCAACTCGATAATCACATCATGAACTGCTGACAGCCCGGTCGTCTCCACATCAAATATCACATACGTATCCTTCAGCAGGTCCCGTTCTTCTTCATTGATGACAATCGGGATGCCGTCATCGACAATATTGGCCTCTACTCCGTACAGCACCTTTACATCGTGTTCGGCACCGGCTTTATAAGCATCCGGATAAGCCTGAACCACTGCGTGATCGGTAATGGCGACAGCCGGATGGCCCCATTCGGCCACCCTTTTGATAATCTGACCGGCACTTGCGATCCCGTCCATGGCCGACATGTTTGTATGCAAGTGAAGCTCTACCCGTTTTTCCTCCGCTGTATCCTTGCGGACAAACGTTTCCGGTTCAATCTCGGCCAAATCATTTACCATAACGACCAGTTCGCGGGAAAAAGTATCAAACTGGACACCCCCCCGCACTTTCAGCCAGTCACCATCCCGGATTTGCGCAAAAATGGCGGCCTGTTCCTTGTCCCGGGCAAATACTTTGCAGGAAATGGAGCTTGTAAAATCAGTAAGGTTAAATGTCAGCAACTTCCGCCCGCTCTTCAATTCTTTCAGCTCGCTTTTGAAAACCTTCCCCTTGATCACGACGCTCCGTTCTTCTTCCACAATCTCTATGATTTTGATCGGGTCGCCCTGGATGGTATAGCCAAGTTTCTTTTCTGCCGGTCTGCCATCCGGCTCCCGTCCTTTATCTTTCTGTTCTGCCAACGTTTTTTGCACGAGCGACTGTTCCTCCAGCACTCTTTTTTCCTGGAACTGTTCAATCATTGACTGGCCCGGATCTTCTTTCCTGGTCGCAAAGACAACCGGCAACATGACTCCGGTAATCCGTTCATAATACTTCATAATGTACCGGTCCACTTCACGTTTTCTTGCCATATGCATCATAGCAGAATTTGGAAAAATGACTGTAATCCGATCCCCTTCTATGCGCCACTCTGCCTGCCCAAACCAGGTTGCAGCAGCCGGGGTGACCTGTTCTTGCAATTGTTTCTGAATAAAATACTTATATTTCCGCAATACTATATCATGTTGTATCCGGTCATACGAAAAGTGCATTTGAACCTGGATCAGTGGCTGAAAATGTTTCTTCACACGCACCTGAAATTCTTGCCACAGATCGGCATCAAGCGGTTCAGCCAGATTCAGGTGGATCTTCCAGATTCCTTCCCGGGTGCTTACCTGTACCTCTTTGATGACACCGTCCAGAAACGGCTGATTCAGCCACTCTTCCGGCAGATTGACCTCACGGAACAGATTGACAAGCGCTTGCCGGCCCTTCATTTTTTTGACCTCCAAATACCTGGTATGTCTTCACTCATTTCATTTTCCCTTCTTTTCAAATACTGCTCCTGATGAAATATCGAGTCATTTATTTATTGTATCTAACAATATCAGTGAGAGAAAGAGGCGATTTTTGGTGAACAGCATTCCCTTTCCATGACGGGCTTCCCGTTTATCCGGTTTGACTTTTTACATCCATCCACAAAGGCATGCTTGACGCCACTTCTCATGGGATGGGCTGTCTTTTGAGAATTTTATGTGCCAATATCGCCTTTTCACTTTCAGCTTTCAATCCTTCCGTTATCTATTCCACGGAGTGGTTTTCTTGTCTGAAATAAAAATAATCTTTCACAAAAAAATAAGCAAACAAATGAAATTTAAGAAGGAATATAATTTTAATTTACTGAATTTTATATATATAAAGAGTTTTTAATTATTTCAGCATATAAGGAGGATGTGTGAATGAGCGTCAAGTTGTCCGGTTTTAAAGCCCCCAATACGGAAGGAAGCCTGCTTCATTACAAACCGTGTTATGATAATTTTATCGGCGGAGAATGGGTTGCTCCTGTAAACGGCGAGTATTTTGATAACATTTCCCCAATTGACGGCAAGGTGTTTACAAAAGTTGCCCGCTCGCAAAAAGAGGACATTGAACTTGCTCTGGACAAGGCACACCAGGCTCGGGAAAAATGGGGCAATACTCCCGCAGCAAAAAGAAGCAAACTCCTCCTGAAAATTGCAGATCGTCTGGAAGAAAACAAGGAAAAACTGGCCCTTTCGGAAACATGGGACAATGGGAAACCGATCCGTGAAACCCTTGCTGCAGACATTCCCCTGGCAATTGATCATTTCCGTTATTTTGCCGGTGTGATCCGGGGAGAGGAAGGCAGCATTTCCGAGATTGATTCCCAAACCCTTTCTGTCCATATCAAAGAACCAATCGGTGTTGTCGGACAAATCATTCCCTGGAACTTCCCCCTGTTGATGGCTGCTTGGAAACTGGCACCCGCTCTGGCTGCCGGGAACTGCGTTGTCCTGAAACCGGCTGAACAGACTCCGGTTACGGCTCTCATATTTGCTGAACTCATTCAGGATTTACTGCCGCCAGGCGTACTCAATATCGTGAACGGGTTCGGCCCGGAAGCCGGTCAGGCGCTTGCCACTTCACCGCGGGTCGGCAAAATTGCCTTTACCGGCGAAACTACAACCGGGCGCTTGATCATGCAGTTTGCATCGGAAAACATTATTCCTGTCACCCTTGAACTGGGAGGGAAATCACCAAATATATTTACCGAAAGCATTTTTGACAAAGATGACAGCTTTCTGGAAAAATCCGTCGAAGGTTTTGCCATGTTCGCATTAAATCAGGGCGAAGTTTGCACCTGCCCATCCCGCGCCCTGATCCAGGAGTCCATCTATGAAGAATTTATCGAACGCGCCATTGACCGTGTTCGCCGGATTAAAATGGGCGATCCGTTAAATCCTGAAACAATGATGGGCGCACAGGCTTCTCAGGACCAATTTCAAAAAATCATGAGCTATATTGAATTGGGACGGGAAGAGGGAGCCAAATGCCTGACCGGCGGAAAACCATACAGAAATGAAAAATATCCTGACGGTTTTTACATTGAGCCAACCGTTTTTGTCGGAAACAATCGCATGCGTATCTTCCAGGAAGAAATCTTTGGTCCCGTCGTCTCTGTCACGACATTTAAAGACGAACAGGAACTTCTGCAAATCGCCAACGATACCCTCTACGGACTGGGAGCCGGCCTGTGGACCCGGGACGCCCATCAGGCATACCAGATTGCCAGAAAAATCGAAGCTGGCCGGATCTGGGTAAACTGCTATCACCAATATCCGGCACATGCTGCATTTGGCGGTTACAAACAATCCGGTATCGGCCGTGAAACCCACAAAATGATGTTGGAACATTATCAGCAAACAAAAAATCTGCTCATTTCATACGATAAGAATCCGACCGGATTATTCTAGAGTGACCGCAAGTGACACCGGTACAACGTGTGCAGGTAACCGATGAAGCCGCCAAAGTCATTGAGCGGTTGCGCCGGAAACATGGAGATCTGATGTTTCACCAGAGCGGCGGCTGTTGTGACGGATCGTCTCCCATGTGTTTTAAAGCGGGTACTTTCCGAATCGGCGCTAATGATGTATTTCTTGGCAAAATTGCCGATTGCCCGTTTTACATGTCCCGTTCGCAATATGAGTACTGGAAACACACCCAGCTTACGATCGATGTCACAAAAGGGCGCGGCGCTTCATTTTCCCTGGAGATCCCTTTAGGCGTCCGTTTCATCATCCGTTCCCGTCTGTTTACCGCTGAAGAGCGGAAAAAATTGAATCCCGGCTGAACAAAAGAACCCCTGCCTTGTTTGATGTGCACCCCTTAAAA
>NZ_JACEOL010000081.1 GCF_013868055.1 Thermoactinomyces mirandus
GACCCCATAATCTTCCAGACAAAGTTTAAGCTATAATTGAGGAAGAAGAAAGGGGTCGTTTTAATGGGAAGGAGATAATGGACAGCTAAACAAAAAATGGTGATTGTGTTAGCCGGAATGACACCAGGAGCAAATATCTCTGCTGTATGCAGAGAATACGGAATATTACAACCGCAATATTACAAGTGGCGAGAATCCTTTATTCAAGGTGGGCTATCTGCCTTGTCCAGTGGTCCATCTAATAAAGAAGGTGAACTGGAAAAAGAGCTAAAAGAAGCTAAGGCTCTGATTGGTGAGCAAGCCATGCAAATTGAGATTCTCCGAAAAAAGACGAATTGGGGTCGAAGGTAAGCACTCGAGAGCTCGTGCAAACCTTGGTAGAAGAAGGGTATTCGATCCCACAAATTACGAAGGCCCTTCGTATAAACCGCACCTATGGATACGAGCTAATAAAAGAGAAAGCGCCAAAAAAGCGTGTACAGAATGACGAAGCGTCGCTTCGTCAAAAGATTCAAGAGCTTTGTGGAATGTTCCCAACCAATGGATATCGGCGGATTCGTGTCTGGCTAAAGAAAAAGTATGGCATCTGTGTGAATCATAAAAGAGTGTACCGGATCATGAAAGAGCTTGGTTTGCTAAACAAACCAGCACATTACCAGGCCAAGCGAAAAAAGAAAGTCGGAAAGCTCCCTGTCTCACGATCCAATGAGCATTTTCAAGTGGACATGACAAAAATCTGGTGTGGTCAAGATGGCTGGGGCTATCTCTTTGCGGTCATTGATGCATATGACAAAGAGATTGTCGGATACAAATTTTCACGATTTTGTCGTGCCGATGAGCTGCTTTTTGCTGTTGATCAGGCTCTAAACAACCGATTTCCTTTTGGTACAAAAGACAAAGGTCTTACTATTCGGAGTGACAATGGGTGCCAAATGACGAGTCGCCGCTATATGAAAGCACTAAAAGATGCAGGGATCAAGCAAGAAAGAA
>NZ_JACEOL010000007.1 GCF_013868055.1 Thermoactinomyces mirandus
TTCCCGCCAAATCCAAAAGTCAGCAGGGTTGAGTCTGAAAGAAAATAGCTCAGGTAAGCGCAAGGGCAGAACCCGGATCACGAAAAGAGGTCGCCCACGCTTAGCATTACTGTTTCGATGCGCTTTGCCACTTGTAGCCAAAAATCCAGAGTTTAAAGCTCTTCATGCTTATTTTACAAAGCGTGCAAACAACCCATTGCATAGAAAGCAGTCATTAATTGCTTTATGTTGTAAGCTCATTCGTATTTTGTTCGTACTCGGACGCAAACAAATCCCCTATGATCCTGCAAAGCTACAAGAAGCTTTGCAACAGGCTCAATTACAGAAAGTAGCTTAACTTCACTTTTCTTGTTTTCTTCAAAAGGATGAAGCGCGGAGAAGCTGAGCTAATTGATTCCATTTGGGCATAGACCCTGCAAAGGAGCTTTTTCAGCCTCCACTCCAAGGCAGGTAGAACGAAGGAATTTACGGACTTGGATCCTGTGAGACATGGGAGGGTAAACCCCTTGGGTCATTGTGGAGATCCACTAGCGCTCACATATTTTTACAAATAGAGGCTTGCCTCTATTTAAGTGAAGCCCTTAATTCCTTTTCTATACATCTATTCAAAATGTATCCGTTCTAAATGCTTGATTTATTTTTCAAAATTGGAGAAAACGAGAGATTGAGTGAGAAAAACTTAATTTATTGAGGGAGATACAAATATGGAACTCTGGGAAAAAATTGGAGTTGTGTCTGCCGAACAGATGGAAATGGGAAAAAAGAGCCTGGCTGTTTGGGGGTCTTACATTTATTTCAGCAATTACCATCGTTGGATTAGTTATAGTTCCTGTTTTTGCCATATTATTCTTTATCAGTTTCTTTGCTCAACTCCGTTATCCCGTTATTACCGTTACTTGTCCTAATTCCTATTGTGAAGAAAAACAAAAAGTTGAACCTCAGGTCACCAGATTTCTTTGTCATAGCTGTAGTAGAGAAATTGAAATTTTTTCGCCTTCGTTTCTTCATGCTCAGATATACTCCCTGATCCCCTAAGGGTAATGGAAACCGTTCACTAAATGAAATAAAATTGCCTGGCCCCGTTAAGATCCCTTCTGTCATTTATTCGGGGGAAAATGTATTTTTTGTGCCTGTCTTCTTGACAGGGGCAGGCAAGAGCATTTAACGTAGGGTAAGTTGAGATTCCGGCGTTTTTTGTTGTATGGAAGGAGACAAAATGGCAGATACTTATGTCGTTTACATACTGGAATGTGGAGATGGATCACTTTATACCGGAATGACAAACAATCTGAAGCAAAGGGTCAAAATGCACCAGGCAGGCAAGGGAGCAAAGTATACACGCGGGCGTTTGCCGGTCCGGTTAAGATATGTGGAAATGGGTGAAGGCAAATCATGGGCCTTGAGACGGGAGAGAGAGATAAAAAGACTGCCCAGACAGAAAAAAAGGCAATTGATACGTGAAGGAGAGATTCCTGATGGAGAAGCAGAAAAGCTTTGTGAATGACCGGAAAGAAGGAACCCTTTATGTCGTCGGGACTCCCATAGGCAACTTGCAGGACTTAAGTCCGCGAGCCAGGGAAATTTTGAGTGAGGCTGATCTGATTGCGGCCGAAGATACGCGCCACACGCTTAAACTGTTGAATGCGTTTGGAATTAAGGCTTCCCTGATCAGTTACCATGAACATAATCAAAAGGCGAGAGAACCGGAATTAATTGAAAAATTGGCAGACGGACAAACGATTGCCCTGGTCAGTGACGCAGGAATGCCCGGTATTTCGGATCCGGGGGAATCGTTGATTCAAAAGGCAACACTTCGGAAAATCCCTGTCATTCCTGTTCCGGGACCGAATGCAGCCTTGGCCACTTTAGTGGCTTCTGGTCTTCCAACACAACCGTTTGTATTTATCGGTTTTTTGCCGCGTGTAAAAAAAGATCGGAGAAAAGAGTTGGAACGCTGGCAATCTGTGTCTGCGACATTGATTTTTTATGAAGCTCCCCATCGTTTGATTGAAATGTTGGAAGACGTAATGGAGGTTCTGGGAGATCGACGGGTTGCCATATGCCGGGAACTGACAAAAAGGCATGAAGAATGGCTGCGCGGATCTTTGAGTGAATGCCTCATGTATTTCCAAAACCATAAAGGCAGAGGGGAATTTACCATTGTTGTAGAGGGCGCGGATTTGTCAGAGGCTGATTTGAAAGAAACAGAAGCAGGCACCGATTGGAGTGCGATTTCCATCCGGCAGCATGTTAACCAATATATGGAGCAGGGATTGAGGAAAAAGGAAGCCATTTTGCAAGCAGCAAAAGACCGTTCTCTCCCCAAGCGGGAAGTGTATAATGCCTATCACAAGGAATAGGAAAAGAAACCTTTCTTTGTGATAGAATAAGAATTATACAAAATGATGAAAAAGTCAGGATTATTTCAGGGGCCAATGCTAAAGGAAGATGTTGTCTTTTTCCGGAATTCCAGATTGGGAGGTGTCATCGTTGAGAATAATAGGTTCATTTTTGGGTGCTTTGCAACGGATCGGTAAATCATTCATGCTGCCAATCGCTGTGCTTCCTGCAGCCGGGATTTTATTGGGGATTGGTTTTTTACTGACAAACAAACAGTACTTTGTTGAAGGGTCTATTCCATTTTTTATTGGGGAAGTATTAAATGCCGGAGCTGGAGCCATCTTTGACAATTTGCCATTGCTGTTTGCCATTGGGGTTTCCCTCGGATTGGCCGCAAATGCAGGAGCCTCAGCTTTAGCTGCTGTTGTCGGTTATGTGCTGATGGTAAAAGTGGTTTCCTTGGGCAGTACCGAAGCGATGGAGTTGAATACAGGCGTACTGGGAGGGATTATCGCCGGTGCCATTGCGGCTGTCATGTATAATCGCTACCATGACATAAAACTGCCGGATTGGCTGCAGTTTTTTGGTGGCAGAAGGTTTGTGCCAATCGTTACTTCCCTGGTCATGGTTTTTGTCGGCATGATTTTTCTGGTGATCTGGCCGCCAGTCCAGCAGGCAATCAATGCCGGCGGTAACTGGATCATTCATCAGGGAGCGGTCGGGCTTTTCCTGTACGGTCTGTTTAACCGGCTGCTGATTCCTTTTGGGTTGCATCATATTTTAAATACCCTGGTCTGGTTTAATATTGGTGAATTTACCACTGCAGCCGGCCAGGTTGTAACTGGGGATATTCCCCGTTTCTTTGCCCAGGATCCGTCAGCCGGATTATTTATGACCGGATTTTTCCCGATTATGATGTTTGCGCTTCCTGCAGCCTGTTTAGCCATGGTTCATGAAGCCAAACCATCCCGGCGCAAATATGTTTCCGGGATTTTGATCAGTGCGGCGTTAACGGCATTTATCACGGGGATTACGGAACCGATTGAGTTTTCATTTATGTTTGTCACTCCGCTTCTCTATGCCGTTCATGCCATCCTGACCGGGACATCGATGGCGATTGTCTATCTGTTGGGAATCAGGCATGGGTTTGCTTTTTCAGCCGGGGGAATCGATTTCTTCCTCAATATGCATCTGGCTACCAAACCCTGGTTGCTGGTCCTGGTTGGCATGGTGTATGCCGTAATCTATTATGTTCTGTTCCGCTTTCTGATCCGGGTGCTCCATTTAAAAACACCGGGACGTGAGGATGAAGAAACCGGTGGGGAAACAGTAAGGAAACCAGGAACATCAGGTGAGGATGATTTGGCAGTCAAGGTGCTAGCTGCCATAGGCGGGAATGGCAACATTGACAAACTGGATGCATGTATTACCCGTTTGCGCATGACGGTAAGGGATGAATCAAAACTGGACAGCAAGCAATTGAAAAAACTGGGGGCATCCGGTGTGATCAAGGTTGGTTCCGGAAACTTCCAGGCAGTTTTCGGAACGAAGTCTGAACAGCTGAAAGACCGGATTCTGCAATTGATGGATGAAGATCAGGAAAAGGTTGATTGATGAAACGCATATAAAAAAAGCGGGGTTCTTTACGAGCCTCGCTTTTCAAGAAAGAAAGCACAGAAAAGTGAAAAATTGAAAAAGTACACTGGAATTTGCCGTTTTTGCTGGAATAAAAAATATTTCCGGTCCCTTATTGCAGTGAGTATGTATGTGTATCGGTGAATAGTTATTCGTCAATCTATATTAACCGGGTGAACTTCTATATATCCATAAGGTAAAATCATATTACAAAAAGGGTTGGAAATAATTTTTAGGTAACGGGTTTATACTTAGTCAACGGTGACTTTGTCGCCATGAATCATTTGGTACATTTCTTCAATACATTTTCTGCTGACTACCTTATTTCTGTAACGAATGGTTTCATCAACTTCGCCACTAAAAATGCAAGCGGGTTCATATTTTTTCAGAACAATGCGTTCGCCGTCCACATAGATTTCAAGGGCGTCTTTTTCGCCAATTCCCAATGTTCGGCGCAATTCGATCGGGATGACTACTCGGCCAAGTTCGTCTACCTTGCGTACAATGCCTGTAGATTTCAACATTTTCCGAATCTCCTCTCAATATGCTATGGTTTTGGGTTTTTTTTTTCTTTAAATTGACGTCAAATTTCGACATCGATGTTAAATTCATCATACCAACGATTCCCAAATCAGTCAATATAATTAGAGGATTTTTATAGAAAATCCCTTGATCAAGTCAAGGATAAAATAGATTAATATAGAAAAAAATTCTACTCCCTACTAATAAATATTTATCATAATAATATTTATGGTATTCATAAAAAGTATTTCGATTTCAAAGATTTCAAGAAAAACATTTTGCTTTTTTCTCCCAATCTGAAAAAATAGGTAGTAGTATAACAGGAGGGGATTTTCTTTGCTGCCAGTGTCTGTAGAATTAAAAAACAAGCTGAAGCAACTGAACGAGTCATTAAAGCAGGTCTATCCATCCCGTTCATTTGATGAAGCAAATATCAGGGAGCGCCTGCAGGAAGCAGGGACTTTTTATCAACTAAACAAATTGAGCGGTGCGGAAATCAGGGATTGGTTGCAGGACGGACTGCTTGTAGGAGTGGATGGTTCCGTCAATTCAACCAAGGGTTCCCAGGATCGTACCTTGTCGGTTTTTCAGGCTTTGGCCAAGGGGACGCAGGGAGAGGAAAAATGGGCGGCAGATGTTTATACTCCGCTGCTGGAGGATGAGGGTGGAAAAGACGGGAGTGCTGCCAGGGAGGCTCGAAAAAGAGGTGCCTTTTTGTCGCGTCTTGAGATGAAGGTTACCATTGAAGCGATTCAGGATTGGGCGCCACGGGTAGTCATGGCGGATGGATCCTTATTGCATTATTCGATTGATGATAATGAGGTTTGGGAGCAACTGGCCCGCTTGGCCGAAATGAAGGATAGCTTGTTGGTTGGTGTTTCGGAAGAGATTGGATCCCGGACGTTGGTCAAGGAGCTTTTTCCGGAATATCGGGCCTGGACAGACCGGGATCTGTTATATGGCGTCCTGAAAATGGGAGAAGCCTACGAGTGGGAAGGCTGGAGCCGGGCAGACGGCAGGAATCAGGCAGGAAACAGCATGTGGAAGTTGGTTTTCCGTACATCAAGGAGTCCCCAGCCGATTGGACTGGATGGGCTTTCTTCCCAGCATGGAGAACGGTTGCAACTGGCAAAACTGGTGTACAGCCTGACTCCCGAACAGGGCCGGGGGATTCCTTATTGGCTGGATATTGTTGACAGGCAGGTACGGGTTACCGATCCTTTGGTGGAAACAATGGTCGACCAGTATATTGATCCGGAGATCCGCTACCGACTGCTGTCTTCCAAAAGAAGCGACCGGATGATTTAGAGATTGGATGATCATTCACATTGGCTGAATAGGAGAGGTTATCATGCAGGTTGTAGGAGTAACTACCCAACAGGAAGTATATATTGCATCAAGGGAACGAAAATTTCATATCAATGAAATACTTGTGATTGAAGATCCGGCACTCGATAATCCGCGTGGAGAAGTTGTGGAGACTTTATCTTATAACCGGTTGATTCCGATGGGGCTGGATAAGTCGCTGGTCGATGCACAGGTTATTCAGACACTGGAACAAATCGGCTATGATATCGAGTCAGATGAGGTGAATCTGGCCAAACTGCGGTTATATGAGGAAGCCCCGCATCCGGTCAGGACAGGTTGTCCGGTTCGTTTGCCCTCTTTCCACGAAGTTCGTCATCTTTTGGTCAAGGCATCTCCGGACGATGGCATGATGCTTGGGGAAATCCGCGGTACAGAGTCGATGGCAAATACGATTGATGAAGATCTGAAAGATCGCGTGGTGATAATGGAGCGGGGGGAATTAAGGCCGCAGCGGGGAGTCCCGTTTATTTTTGATATAAAATCGATGCAGCAATATCCGCATGTCGGGATTTTTGGCGGGTCCGGATCGGGGAAATCATTTGGCCTGCGGGTTATGTTGGAAGAATTGATGCAACTCCATATTCCAACCCTGGTTTTTGATCCCCATTTTGAAATGGATTTCAGGGAAACTGCCTCAGGTCTTGAAGAGAGGGCACCTGATTTCCGCGATCTGTTTACAAGTGTTCAGATTGGAAAAGAAGTGGGGATTTCATTTTCCGACTTATCAACACGGGATGTCGTTGCATTGTTGGGGGCAGCAGGAGGACAGTTGTCCGAATCCATGGTCAATGTGATCCAAATGTTGCATCGGCGCCGTGACAACTTTACTTCGTTCAGCGATCGGGTCAGCAATCTTGTACAAGCATTGGATGAAGGAAAACAGGGCCTTGAAAAGCAGTTGAAAAATCCGGATCTCACCCCGGTGGATGTACAGCGCATCCAGGACTTAAAACAACTGTTGCAGCAATATGGATCGTTACCTTCTTCGTCGGTGAAAGGAGTACACTGGCGCCTGCAGCGACTGGAGAAAGCCGGTTTGTTCCAGCAGGATATCCGGGCGATCGAGCGGGGACTGGAACAGGGACGTCTGGTCGTAGTACAGGGAAGTGCATGGGTTTTGCAGGTATTTGCCACTTATGTCATCGGAACTCTTTACCGGAAACGCCGGGAATATAAAGATGCACAAATGAACGGGGAAGAAGAACATTATTTCCCTCCATTCGTTGTTGTAACCGATGAAGCCCACAATTTTGCTCCCAAGGCCCTGGAATCTCCGGCCAAGGCAATTTTAAAGGAAATTGCCCAGGAGGGAAGGAAATACGGTGTTTTTCTGTTCTTGGCCACACAACGGCCCACTCTTTTGGATGAAACGATTACTGCGCAGCTGAATACCAAATTTGTATTCCGAACCGTGCGGGCAACCGATATTGCGACTCTGCGCGAAGAAACGGATTTGACTGCTGAAGAAGGCAAGCGGCTTCCCTATTTGCGTTCCGGGGATACCTTTGTATCGTCGGCGGCTTACGGGCGGACCATTTTTATCCGGATCCGTTCGGCCTATACGAAAAGTCCCCACCTGACAAATCCGTTTGATGAATTGAAACGTTTCTCTGAACAGCAGGACGAAAAATTGCTGGATACACTTTTAAAAACTTTGCCGATTTTTGATACCGACCTGATCCAGGTACTAAAACAGGTTAACCGGGAATGCGGGCTTGGCTGGGATCTGAACCGTCTGAAAGAAGAACTGGAACGAATGGCGAGGTCTGGAAAACTGACCAAGCATGAGACCCCTTTCGCCGTCCGTTATGATCGCGGCAAAAACATGAAAGTTTAAAACAAATGACACTTGTCCAGACTAATTACAAATGAAGTCCGAGCTTTTCATTCCCTTTTTTGTGATGTATAATTAAAAAATATAAATGTGCGAAATTGTAAGCTGATGACGGGGAAGAGTAGTTGGTGAAAGCTATTTCCAGAGAGCTGGAAAAGGTGAAAGCCAGCATAGTGGAAACCGATGAACATGGCCCCCGAGCATTCTCTTTGAACCTGACCGATGTCAAAAGTAGGAGAGAACGTAACGCCGCGTTATGGGCAGAAAGTGGGATCATCGCCTTAAAAAGGCCATGATGCCAATTTGGGTGGTACCGCGTGAGAAAATCTCGTCCCAAAGGGGACGGGATTTTTTATTGGTTTTTTATGTAATGTTTTATTTTATGGAAAGGAGATTTGAATATGGGAGAAGAGAAAAAAACATTTTACATTACGACACCCATATATTATCCAAACAGTAATTTGCATATTGGTCATGCATATACCACTGTGGCGGGAGACGCCATGGCACGTTACAAACGACTGCGTGGATATGATGTCATGTATTTGACCGGAACGGATGAACACGGACAAAAAATCCAGAAATCCGCCAATGTGGCGGGAAAAGATCCCCAAACATTCGTTGACGAGATTGTGGAGGGAATCCAAAAGCTTTGGAAGAAGCTGGACATTTCTTATGATGATTTCATTCGTACCACCCAGCCCCGCCATACGAAAATTGTACAAAAGATTTTCCAAAAGCTCCTTGACCAGGGTGATATCTATCTGGGTGAATATGAAGGCTGGTACTGTGTGGATTGCGAATCCTTTTTTACCGACCGTCAGGCCAAGGATGGCAAATGTCCGGATTGTGGCCGGCCAATCCAGAAAATCAAGGAGAAAAGCTATTTTTTCCGCATGAGCAAATATGCTGATCGTCTGCTTGCTTATTACAATGAAAACCCTGACTTCATCCAGCCGGAGTCCCGGAAAAACGAGATGATCCAAAACTTTATCAAGCCAGGGCTGGAAGATCTCAGCATTTCACGGACAACCTTTGACTGGGGAATTCCTGTGCCAAGCGACCCGGAACATGTGGTTTATGTATGGCTGGATGCTTTAACCAATTATATTACAGCGATTGGTTACATGGCAGACGATACGGAACAGGAAGCCCGTTTTGACAAATATTGGCCGGCGGATGTCCATCTGGTGGGGAAAGATATTGTACGCTTCCATACCATTTACTGGCCAATCTTCCTCATGTCCCTGGATTTGCCATTGCCTAAAAAAGTATTTGGACATGGATTTTTCCAGGTCATGGGGGAAAAAATGTCCAAATCAAAAGGGAATGTTATTGACCCGGTACCCCTGATTGACCGGTTCGGCCTCGATTCTGTCCGCTATTATCTGCTTCGTGAAGTTCCGTTTGGGACTGATGGTGTTTTTACCCCGGATGCTTTCGTGGAACGTGTAAATGCCGACTTGGCCAATGACCTGGGGAATTTGCTGCATCGTACCCTGACAATGGTTGAAAAGTATTTCCATGGTGTCGTGCCGGAACGGGTGGAAGACGCCACCAAATATGATCAGAGATTAATTGAGAAGATAAACGAAACAATCCGGAATGTGGAATCATCCATGGAAGAACTGCAGTTTTCCACAGCGTTGACAGCCATTTGGGAACTGGTACGTTTTGGCAACCGCTATATTGAAGCGATTCAGCCATGGAACCTGGCCAAGGATGAGGGAAAACGGCACATTCTGGGGTCAATGCTGTATCATTTGCTGGAAGAACTGCGAATCATCAGCATCCTGATTCAGCCCTTTTTGACACAGGTACCGGTGAAAATGCAAGCACAGCTGGGAATTGAGGATGATCCCTTATTAACCTCATGGAACAGCCTGGAAATGTTTGGCGCACTCAGACCCGGCACCCGGACAAAAAAAGGACAGCCGATTTTCCCGCGCCTGGATGTAAAAAAAGAAGTGGAGGCAATCTATAATATGATTGGGAAGCCGCAACAAAAAGAGGAAAAAAACAAATCAGAACCGAAAGAAAAAGAAGGTCTCATTTCCATTGATGATTTCTTCAAGGTTGAACTTCATGTGGCAGAAGTCATTGAGGCAGAGCCGGTGAAAAAGGCGGATCGTCTTTTGAAATTGCAGCTTGACCTGGGTTCGGAAAAACGGCAGGTGGTTTCAGGAATCGCAAAATATTACAGGCCGGAAGATCTGGTTGGAATGAAGCTGATCTGCGTTAAAAACCTGAAACCGGTGAAATTGCGCGGAGAGCTGTCTGAAGGCATGATTTTGGCCGCCTCGGAAGGAGACCGGCTCGTACTTGCCACCGTTTCCGGAGAAATCCCCAACGGAACGAGGGTCAAGTAAGAAATTGCTTGTTTATATTAACTTCCTTTCAGTGAAGGGGCAAAATAGGAGGATTATAAATGGCGGAACCAAAAAGCTCATCCAAAGACTGGTACAAGGCTTTGGAATGGCTTGTAGCCATCGCCTTGGCAGTTTTTATCGCTGTGGGCATCCGCACATTTTTATTTGTGCCTTATCAAGTGCATGGGGCATCGATGGAACCGACATTAAAAGGTGATGAACTTTTGATTGTCAACAAGCTTGTTTATCATTTGGACGAGCCGGATTATGGGGAGATCGTTGTCTTCCATACCAGTGAAGAACGGGATTTTATCAAGCGTGTGATCGGATTGCCCGGTGATCACATTGAGATCAGAAACGGCAAGGTATACCGGAATGATAAACTGTTGGTGGAGCCCTATATTTATGAACAGATGAACCCGAACACAGAAGAGGATATTATTGTGCCTCTATCGCAAATATATGTGATGGGGGACAATCGGAACAATAGCAAGGACAGCCGCAGGATCGGGCCGATTCCGATCGACAAGGTGGTGGGACGTGCGGATCTGGTAGTCTGGCCGCTGGACCGGATTCATCTGTTGGCACTATGGAAGTAAGCGGCAGGAAAGGATGAGACGTGTGATCCTGTTCGACACGCATACCCACTTGAATGACCCAAAATTTGACGAAGACCGTGAGCAGGTGATCGAGCGGGCAAGAGAAGAGTACGGCGTAAAATATATATTAAATGTCGGTTTTAACCGGGAAACGATTTTTCAGACGCTGAAACTTGCTGAGGAGTATCCCTTTATTTATGCCTCAGTTGGCTGGCATCCGACAGATGCGACAGATTGTACTGAAGAAGACCTGGCCTGGATCCGTTCGCTGGCAGCACACCCGAAGGTTGTGGCGATCGGGGAGATTGGTCTGGATTATTATTGGAATACTGCTCCCAAAGAAGAACAGGCGGTTCTTTTTCGCAGGCAGATTGCGATTGCCAAGGAAACCGGATTGCCGATCATTGTCCATAATCGGGACGCAAATGATGATGTAGTGCGGATCCTGAAAGAAGAACATGCCGAAGAAGTGGGAGGCGTCATGCACTGTTTCAGTGGCGACCTGACCGTGATGGAGGAATGTCTCGAACTTGATTTCATGATTGGCTTGGGGGGACCGGTCACTTTCAAAAACGGGAAACTGGCACAGGAAATCGCGGCTCATGTTCCTTTGGACCGGTTGTTGCTGGAGACTGATTGTCCCTACCTGGCGCCTCATCCGTATCGGGGGAAACGAAACGAGACGGGATATGTCCGGTTGGTTGCAGAAAAAATTGCCGGGATCAGAGGACTGTCTCTCGAAGAGCTTGCCCAGGCCACCATGCAAAATGCATTTCGTCTGTTTGGGATAAGTGAGGAAAACTGAAAAAGAACGTTTTTGTTGCGGGCCAATGAGGATTGGATCACCTCATTGGCCTTTCTTGGGATAGACGGAAGGAGGATTGCAGTGAGAGTAAACGAAGTGATTGTCGTGGAGGGAAAAAATGATACGATCGCCATTCGCAAGGCCGTGGAGGCCGATACCATTGAGACACGCGGTTCGGCACTGGAACCCCATGTGCTGGAGGAAATCAAACGGGCGCAACAAGAACGGGGAGTGATTATATTTACAGATCCGGATTATGTAGGTGAGAGGATTCGGGAAATCATAGCCAGAGAAGTTCCGGATGCCAAACACGCATTTTTGACGCAAACGCAGGCGAAAGGAAATCACAAAATCGGGATAGAGCATGCCTCCAGCGAGGATATTATAGAGGCCTTGCAGTCTGTTCGTGTTGCTGAAGCAGAGGAAGAAACTGTTCCTCCGCTGACATGGGAGGAATATATGGAACTGGGATTAGTCGGTGACCGGAATTCGCGTAATTTGCGCAAACAGGTGTCAGAACGGCTTGGCATTGGGTATAGGAACGCAAAACAGTTTTATCGCCGGCTTCATGTTTTGCGAATTACGAGGGAAGAGATTTTTCGGACACTGGATTATTTGAGGAAAGGAAGCATGCAATGAAGGAAAGGCCCATATCCGTAAGAACCAGGGAACTGCTCAGTCAATACGGAATCCAATTGAAAAAAAGCCTGGGACAAAATTTCCTGACAGATCCCCATGTTTTGGACAAGATTATTCAAGCCGCTTTGTTAACCGAAAAGTCGGGTGTCATAGAGATCGGGCCGGGGATCGGAGCGTTGACGGAACGTTTGGCTGAAACTGCGCAAAAAGTGGTAGCCATCGAAATCGATAACCGTTTTATCCCGATATTGAAAAAATTGTTTGAAAACGAGTCCCGAGTGGAAATAATAAATGAAGATGCTTTGAAGGTAGATCTGAATAATATCATCAACGAGCATTTTCAGGGAGCGGACACGCTTCATGTCGTAGCCAATTTGCCGTATTACGTCACTTCGCCGATACTGGTTCGCTTGTTGGAACAGCGCCTGTCGCTGACAAATATTGTAATCATGATCCAGAAAGAGGTAGCTGACCGTTTAAAGGCAACTCCGGGGACCAAAGATTACAGTTCATTATCAGTGCTTGTGCAATATTATGCTGAAGTAAGGGAAGTGGCACATGTACCAAGCCATGTGTTTGTCCCGAGACCGCAGGTGGATTCCTCGGTCGTCTGTTTGACGTTGCGGAAAAAACCTGAAGTACAGGTTCTTCATGAATATGAATTCTTTAAAATTGTACGGGCTGCGTTTGCACAGCGTCGCAAAACATTGCTAAATTCGCTTCATTCCAATCTTTTGTCCGCTTTTTCGAAAAAGGAAGTGGAAGGATGGATCGCTGAAGCGGGGATTGATCCGAAACGACGTGGAGAGACACTCAGTTTACAGGAATTTGCTGCTTTAACCGAAGTGATTCATCGCAACCGCTTTTCCTGATCCATGATCCGGAGTTCCGGATTACCATTTCCTAAACTGGTGGGGGTTGTTCGTGAACTTTATTCATCCGCGCAAAGGCAGAAGAAGCCTGAAACAAATGATTATGGACATTCAAGCGTATGTACATGAAGATACAGATGCGAGTTATAAGGTAGTGATTGGAACCGATTCTCAAACCCGGGAAAAGGAAACGATTTTTGTGACGGCGCTGATTATCCAACGGATCGGGAAAGGAGCCATTTTCTTCTATACGAAATACCGTCACAAGGCAATTCGCAATTTGCGCTATCGCATTTATCAGGAAACGGAATACAGTCTGGAAGCCGTGGAACTACTCAAGAAAAAAGGATTCTTTGATTTCTCCGTCAATATTCCCATGGAAATTCATTTGGATATCGGGCAACAGGGAGAAACGAGAAAGTTGATTCAGGAAGTGGTCGGATGGGTGACGGCTGTCGGTTATACAGCCAAAATCAAACCAGAATCTTATGCGGCAAGCGCAGTGGCTGATCGATTTACCAAATAAAAAAAATGCCAAATCAATATAAAATATGCTAAAATACCATTGACAAAGATGTTGTCTAATTGCTATAATACCTGATTTGACTTTGAATCTCACTTGTAGTATAATCTTCTATAAGTGAGGTGGTCGTACAATGGGCAAAAACGCATTATCTGAAATCAAATGTACCTTGGATGGATACATTGGGCAAAAAATACGTCTGAAAGCCAATAGCGGACGCCGCAAGACCATTGAACGAACAGGGGTCCTAGAAGAGACATATCCTTCCGTGTTCGTTGTTAAACTGGATGAAGACCACGCTTTTAACCGTGTTTCATACAGTTATGCGGATATATTAACAGAATCAGTAGAACTCACTGTTTTTAATGGGGAAAATGAACAGATTCCGGTAAAATACGTAAGGTCTGCACAATAGATGTGAACACATTTTTCATGTGTTCTTTTTTCAAATGGCCTGTAATCGCTTACATATTTTGCTGCTGTTTCCATATAATAAGAAAACCCTGTGTTTTGCTTTGGATCAAAGGAGGAGATCGCTTGGCTCGTCGACGCGGTGTCATGTCGGAAAGACTCAAATACGAATTGGCAAAAGACCTTGGATTTTACGATGTGGTAGAACGCGAAGGCTGGGGCGGGATCACCACCCGTGATGCTGGGAACATGGTCAAAAGAGCGATACAACTGGCGGAAGAACACTTGGCAAAGCAGGATTTAAAGTAAAAACAGGGTTATCCCCCAGGGGAGAGGGTTGGTTGAAAGACTGCCGTTTTTTTGACGGCAGTCTTTTTCAATTCCGCAAAATCTTTTTCATAACTTCTAGATGGCAGTCAGAACGTGATAAAATAATAAAATCATGAGGCGCCGGTTTTGGTTCGAGTGGGTGACAATTGGAGGGAAAGAATTTTGTTTATCTCAGTAAAAGCACCAGCGAAAATCAATCTAACATTGGATGCGCTATATAAACGTCCTGATGGTTATCATGAACTGGAAATGGTCATGACCACGGTTGATCTGTATGACCGGATCGACCTTACTGCCAGAGAGGATTCGGCGATTACCCTGGAATCCAGTTCGGGATTCGTTCCCCAGGATGAGCGGAATCTTGCTTACCGTGCTGCTGTCTTGTTGCGGGAAAAGACCGGCATTAAACGCGGGGTACATATATATATTGACAAACATATTCCGGTAGCCGCCGGACTGGCTGGCGGTAGCAGTGATGCTGCGGCCACGCTGCGCGGATTGAATCAATTGTGGAAACTTGGCCTGTCCCTGGAGGAACTGACAGTAATTGGAACAGAAATTGGTTCAGATGTTCCATTTTGCATTTATTCCAAAACGGCCTTTGCAAGGGGAAAGGGTGAAATCCTGACGCCGCTGCCATCCCCGCCGGCGTGTTGGGTCGTGCTGGCCAAGCCGGATCATGGCGTATCGACCGCAGATGTATTTAGACACCTTCAGGTTAACCAAATCGAGAAACATCCGCAGACAGAAAAAATGATCAACGCGCTTGAAGGACAGGATTATGAATCGATTGTCCAATATATGGGCAATGTATTGGAACCTGTTACAATGGAGATGTATGATACTGTGAGGAAACTGAAGGAAAAAATGCAGCTGTTTGGTGCGGACGGAGTGTTGATGTCCGGTAGTGGGCCAACGGTATTCGGCTTGGTGAAACAGGAGTATCGGGTCAAACGGATTGTAAACAGTCTGAAGGGATTTTGCCGGCAGGTGTTCGCTGTAAGAATGTTGGGGAAATGATAACCGCTTATACTTGAAGGAATGCGAACAAAGTGATATATTTCGGTCATGATCATTCGATTTTTCGGAGGTTATGAATGGAAAAATGGAAACGGAGTGCCCGATTGGTTGACATGATCCATCAATTGTTGATTAAACCTTATCAGTTAATTCCGCTGACGACTTTTGCAAGGAAGTACAGGGCGGCCAAATCCTCAATCAGTGAAGATCTGGATATCATTGACGAAGTGCTGCGTTCGGAGGGGAACGGAAAACTCGTTACTGTGGCAGGTGCTGCGGGAGGCGTGCGGTATATTCCCAGGATCAGCGAAGAACAGTCCCGGGCCATTGTGCAGGAATTGTGCGAGAAGTTGTCAGAACCGGAACGTATTTTGCCCGGAGGCTTTCTGTATCTTTCCGATTTGTTGGGAGACCCTGCCTTATTGAGTGAGATTGGACGGATTTTTGCTACGGTTTTTGCCGAACAAAACATTGATGCTGTTTTAACGGTAGAGACCAAGGGAATTCCGATTGCTTATGCCACGGCCTCTTTTCTGGGAGCGCCAGTTGTTATTGCCAGGTATGATTATCGTGTAACCGAAGGGTCTGTGGTTACGGTGCATACCATATCCGGCTCAAGCAAACGGTTACGCCAGTTATCCTTGTCAAAGCGCAGTTTGCCTGAAGGATCGCGTGTCCTGATCATTGATGACTTTATGAAAGCGGGCGGCACGGTTCGGGGATTGATGGATTTGTTGCATGAATTTCGGGCTGAAGTTGTAGGGGTAGGAGTTATGTTGGAATCACCGGCACAGGATCGGCTCGTTGAACAATATGTTTCGTTGGCCAAAGTGACGGAAATTGACGTGAAAATGCGCAGAGTCCGTGTTGACTCGGGAAATGTATTCAAATCCAGGGAGGAGAAATGAAAATGTTTATAAAAGTACAGACAAAAGATGCACCCCAAGCGATTGGACCTTATTCCCAAGCCATTGAAATGGGAGAACTTGTATTTATTTCCGGACAGATTCCGCTAACCCCCGGTGGAGAGCTGGTAGATGGCGGAATTGAAAAACAGACTCATCAAGTCATGAAGAATGTGCAGGGAATTTTGCATGCTGCGGGGAGCGATCTCAATCATGTTGTAAAAACAACCATCTTCCTTAAGGATTTCGATCACTTCCAACAGGTTAACGAAATTTACGGCCAGTATTTTTCGGAACATCAACCGGCTCGCTCCTGTGTAGAAGTATCACGTTTGCCCAAAGAAGTGCTGATAGAAATTGAAGTGATTGCAAGGAAAAAATGATAAATAAGAAAAATTTGTCAATTGAGCTGTCTTTGGAAGGAATTATTCCCACTGCCTAGAATAGTAAAAATAAGCAAATTTAGTCATCATTGTAAATAGGTGGTGGATTTAGTGGAAATTACAGATGTGCGTCTTCGCAGGGTGAATCGGGAAGGTCGCATGCGTGCGATTGCCTCGATAACGATTGACAGCGAATTTGTTGTGCATGATATCCGCGTGATTGATGGAAATAACGGTATGTTTGTTGCGATGCCAAGTAAACGTACTCCAGATGGGGAGTTTCGCGATATTGCCCATCCCATTTCCCCGGTGAGCCGTGAAAAGATCGAGGCGGCTGTTTTGGAGGAATATTATCGTGCCGGGGAGCTTGAATCTCCACAGATTGAGCAGGACACAGCCTTACAAATGGATCTTTAAAAGGTATGCACCCGTTCCAAGAGGAATGGGTGCTTTTTTGATAGCATAATTAAACCCTGACTGCTAGAGAATTTTTATTATAATAAATAATGACGGTTATTTTTGAAAGTGGTGTTTAGGCGGGATTGGTTGCATTCCCAAAACGTTTGGGATATATTCAGGGGGGAAGTTTTGGAGAAACGGGGGAGCTTGGGTCATGCAACAAAACGTTTATGCAGTTATTTTGGCAGCGGGCAAAGGTAATCGTATGAAATCAAATAAACACAAAGTTCTGCACCCGATTTGCGGAAAACCGATCATTGACCATATCGTCGGTCAATTGAAAAAATTGCAGACGGAAAAAACAATTTTGGTTGTCGGCTATCAGGGAGAAGCAGTCAAGGAGCACCTGAGCGGCCAGGTTGAATTTGTAGAACAGGAAGTTCAGCTGGGGACTGCCCATGCAGTCATGCAAGCGGGACCATTGTTGGAAAAAAAGGAAGGCATTACATTAGTGCTGAATGGAGACCATCCGCTGTTTACGGCTGAAACCTTTCAGAGGCTGATTGAGAAACACCGGGAATCAAAGGCGACTGCCACGGTATTAACAGCGGTCATGGATGATCCGACAGGATATGGACGGGTAATCCGGCAAGAGAACGGGCAAGTAGATCGCATTGTGGAACACAAGGATGCTACTGCTGCAGAAAGAGAAATTCATGAAATAAATACAGGTACTTATTGTTTTGATAATCAAAAGCTGTTCTCCGCTCTTGCGCTGGTGAATAATGACAATGCACAGGGAGAATATTATTTGCCAGATGTGTTGTCTATTTTACGCGAGCAAGGAGAAGCGATTGGCGCGGAAATCATCCAGGATCTGCAGGAATCGTTTGGGATTAATGATCGTATCCAGCTTGCAGAAGCAGACAAAATCATGCGGGAGCGTTTGCTACGGGAACATATGCGAAACGGCGTGACCATTGTCGACCCTGCAAACACCTATATTGAAGCCGATGTAAAAATCGGTGCTGATACGGTTATTGAACCGGGTGTTTTTTTACGGGGAAAAACGGTCATTGGAGAAAACTGCAAAATAGGTCCACAGGCGGATTTGAAAGATGTCAGGGTGGAAAGCGGCACGAGGATCCGCTATGCAGTGATTGAGGACAGTGTCATTGGAGAAGAAGCAAAAGTAGGTCCTTATGTACTGATTCGCCCTGAAACGGAACTGGGGAACAAGACGAAAGTAGGCTGTTTTATTGATTTGAAGAAAGCCAAAATCAGCGATGGGACAAAGATCTCACATCTTGCCTATGTCGGGGATGCAGAGGTTGGCAGAAAAGTCAATATTGGCTGCGGCGTGATTACAGTCAATTATGATGGCGTCAACAAACATAAAACAGTCATAAAAGACGAGGCCTTTGTCGGGTGCAATGTAAACTTGGTTGCCCCGGTGACTGTCGAGCAAGGGGCTTATGTGGCTGCAGGATCCACCATTACCAAAGATGTACCCATGAAAGCGCTGGCGATCGCTCGGGAACGCCAGACAAACAAGCCCGATTATGTTGGAAAAATGAAGGATAAGCGTGCAAAGAAATGAACATATTGGAGGAACAAATTTCTATGTCTATGGTGAACTCTCGTTTGCAGGTATTTACTTGTAATTCCAATCCGGCACTCGCAAAAGCAATCTGTGATCATTTGGAAATTCCACTGGGTAATTCTCATGTGGGCAAGTTCAGTGACGGGGAAATTCATGTAAAACTGGATGAAAGTGTACGGGGGTCGGATGTTTATGTGATCCAGTCCACTTGTGATCCGGTCAATCAGCATCTGATGGAACTGCTTGTATTTGTGGATGCGTTGCGCCGAGCCTCCGCGGGGATGATCAATGTCGTCATCCCGTATTACGGTTATGCACGCCAGGACCGCAAAACCCGGGCCAGGGATCCGATTACGGCAAAGCTGGTCGCCAATCTGATTGAAACGGCCGGTGCAGACCGGGTTATCACAATGGACTTGCATGCTACACAAATCCAGGGTTTCTTTAACATTCCTGTCGACCACCTCATGGGAGTGCCGATTTTGGCCGATTATTTCCGGGAAAAAGGATTGGATAACGTTGTCGTGGTTTCTCCCGACCACGGTGGGGTAATTCGTGCACGCCGGCTTGCGGAACGGCTGGAATCCCCCATTGCGATTATAGATAAAAGGCGGCCTGAGCCAAATGTGGCAGAAGTGATGAACATTGTCGGGGATGTCAAAGGGAAAACGGCAATCATTATTGATGATATTATTGATACAGCAGGCACCATTACTCTTGCTGCCAATGCGTTGATTGAATATGGGGCAAAAGAAGTATATGCATGCTGTACACATCCTGTCTTTTCCGGACCGGCCATTGAACGGATCCGCAATTCCCATATAAAAGAAATGGTTGTGACGGACACAATTCCGCTGTCGGATGGCAAAAAAATCGATAAGGTGAAAGTACTCTCTGTGGCCAAGTTAATGGGTGAAGCAATTAGACGGGTGCATTTTGAACAGTCGGTCAGCAAACTGTTCGATTAAAGGGAACGGCAGGGTCCTGAAATTCATCTTTTTCACGGCCCTGTTAAAATGGTTTTCAAAAAAATAACAGGGAAAAGGTTTAGACTTTCCGAGAAAAGGATATATTCCCTTTTAAAGAAAGGGGATATATGAATATGTCGAATGCCATTACAGCCAGCAAAAGGGAACAGACAGGATCTCTCAATGCTTTGAGACGTGATGGGAAAATTCCTGCTGTTTTGTATGGAAAAGGGATCACCCCGCAGTTGTTGACTGTCAGGGAAAATGAGGCGCAAAAGGGAATTGAACTGAACAGCTTCATTGATCTGAAAGTGAATGGTCAGACCCACCGAGTAATGGTTCGAGACATCCAGAAAGATCCGATCAAGTCCTCTCTGTTGCATATTGATTTTTTGAAAGTGGAAATGAATCATCCTTTGGAAGCGGAGGTTTCGATTCGCCTGACCGGTGAAGCACCTGGTGTGAAAGGGGGCGGCGTCCTGCAGCACCAATTGCGTTCCGCTGTTGTGAAAGCATTGCCATCCAGTATTCCGGAAGTTTTGGAGGCAAATGTATCGTCACTTCAAATTGGAGATTCTGTCACGGTGGAGGACTTGAAAATACCGGAGGATGTGGAACTTCTCCATATCACTCCCGAAACCGTAATTGCCTCTGTGGTACCTCCGGCAAAGGCCGAGGAGGAAACGGAAGAGACTGAAGAACTTTCAGATACAGATAAAACGGAGTAAAGGAAAAGGCGCAATCCGGACGGTTGCGCCTTTCAAACTGCAATCTGTTCAGTTAACGGAAAGGTATAAATGGTGTATATTTTTAACCGGGGCACTGTCCGCTTTTCAGGAGATTTTAACAATACATTTTGCAAACGGTTTGGTTTAGGCACTTCTATGCCTGAAAGGTTGATATAACCGGGCTATTTTACGGTCTGTTGTACCTCAAATACAGCCTGAACGTAATACAATAAAAGCAAATCAGAAGCAGTGGAGGTAAGTCATGAAACTGGTTGTAGGATTGGGAAACCCTGGTATGAAATATGCAAATACGCGGCACAACATTGGATTTTTTGTAATTGACCGTTTGAGTGAAAAATGGGGAATCCCTGTTAACAAGGAAAAATGGCGGGGTGAAACCGGCGAAGGATTTGTATATGGCGAAAAGGTGGTCTTGTTAAAGCCGATGACCTATATGAATTTGTCGGGGGAATCGGTAAGGTCTGCGGTAGACTTCCTGAAGATCGACCTGGAAGAGGTCTGCGTGATTTATGATGATCTCGATCTTCCCCCCGGACAGATCCGGTTAAGATTAAAAGGAAGTTCAGGGGGCCATAACGGAATGAAATCTATTATCCACCATTTAGGGACGGATCAGTTCAAGCGGATCAAGTTGGGAATCGGGCGTCCGCCAGGAAAGATGTCAGTCATCAATTATGTTCTTTCTTCCTTCGATAAGGAAGAGCTGGAACAAATTGCCGATGCTGCCGGGCGTGCGGCAGATGCAGTGGACAAGTGGCTGGAAACCAATTTTTTGCTGGCGATGAATCAGTATAATTCGCGCAAATGATCGTCTGAAGATCATGTATGGCCATAGAGGTTTGCCGAATATTTTTTTTAAAGATGCCGATAATAGTAGTAAGTTAAAGTAGGAGGCATTATTTATGGCCATACATTATATTTGCCGACATTGTCAAAAATTGATCGGAAGAATTGATTCACCGCTGGTTACCGAGTCCCAACTGGGGTTTGATCAGTTGACCCCGGAGGAGCGGAAGGATATAATAACCAATGATACAGAAGGAAATCAAGTGGTCAGAGTGACCTGTGAAACATGTCAGCAAGTGTTGGAAAAAGATCCCGAGCGGCTTTTACACCCGTCACTCTTTCATTGAAAATATGGTTGTTATTTTTCTGATTATAATGAAAAAACGGCCTTGGCTGTTGCTAGCTAAGGCTTCTTTTCTATTGATCTGTGGACTTAGAAAAAGGGGAGGAGCATCAGTTGATACCGTTGATTCATATACTCAAACAGGACCAGGACTTTCAGTCAACAGTGGCTGGGGTGAAAGCCGGGCTGAAAGAGCAAATGGTAGCCGGTTTGACTGGAACGGCCCGTATGTTATATGCTGCGGCCTTGTATCGGGAAGTAAAGCGGCCGATTTTGCTGATCTGTCACAATTTAAACCATGCACAGAAAGCGACTGAGGACCTGCAGGAAATTTTGCCGAAGGAAGAGGTGCTCCTGTATCCGGCCAATGAATTGGTAACCACGGAAGTTGCCTTGGCCGGGCAGGAAACTCTGGGAGAAAAAATTGAAGTGTTGACCCGTCTGGTGCAAGGGTTTATGGGAATCCTTGTGGTTCCTTTTTCAGGCATGCGCAAACTGTTCCTGCCGAAGAAAGTATTCAGGGACAGTTTCATTTCTCTGGAAGTGGGTCAGGAGCAGAAAATCGAGCCATTGATCGAACAATTTGTCGGTGTCGGATACCAACGCACCGAAATGGTGGAAAAGCCCGGGGAATTTAGTGTGCGCGGAGGAATTGTCGATATTTACCCTGTCAATTTTGAAAATCCGATTCGAATGGAATGGTTTGATGATGAAGTTGACTCCATCCGCCCCTTTTCTGTGTCGGATCAACGATCGTTTGACAAGTGGAAAGAAGTTGTCATACCTCCGGCCAAAGAACTGTTTGCCACCCCGGAACGGTTATACCAGGCGGGAGAAAAAGTGGAAAAACTGCTGGCTGAACGGTTAAGCGTTACCAAAGACACCGGATTGAAGGAAAAATTAAACCAATCGATTGGATATGAGATTGAACAGTTGAAAAACGGCACATATTTTACCGGAATATACAAGTATATCTCGCAAATTTATCAGGATTGCCAGAGTTTGTCAAATTATATGCCAAGAGACAGCCTGCTGGTTTTGGATGAACCGAACCGGATCATGGAAAGTGCCCGTCAGATGGAAAAAGAAGAAGGAGAATGGCAGGTTGCCTTGCTGCAGCAAGGGGAATTTTTGCCTAAATTAAAAATTTCTCTTTCTTTTGAAGAAGTAATTATGAACAGGGAAAATCCGCGGATTCATCTTTCCCTGTTTATGCGGCAGATTCACGGGATCCAGCCGCAAAACGTGATTCAGATGATGTGCCGAAGCATGCAACAGTTTCATGGACAGATGCATGTCCTGAAAACGGAATGGGAACGTTGGAAAAAATCCCATTTCCGGGTGCTTTTTCTGACCAGCAATGAAGAGCGGATGAATCGTCTCGAACGGGTTCTTAGCGATTATGGGATGGAAGCAGGGAAAAATTTGTCGGGCCATGCTCCGCTTCCCGGCAAACCAACTATTTGTCTGGGAAATCTGCAAAATGGATTTGAAATGAATGGAATTCGTCTGGCGGTGATCACAGAAGGGGAAGTGTTCACCCAGAAACAACGCCGGACAAGACGTCATGTAAAATTGGACCATGTGGAGAAAATCAAGGATTACCAGGAGTTGAAGCCCGGTGATTACGTGGTTCATGTCAATCACGGGATCGGGAAATACCTTGGCATTGAAACGCTGGAAGTAAGGGGGATGCATAAAGATTACCTGCATATACAGTATGCCGGTAATGACAAGCTGTATGTCCCTGTAGAGCAGATTGACCAAGTTCAAAAATATATCGGCGGAGAGGAAAAAGCACCGAAAATTTACAGTTTGGGCGGTAGCGAATGGAGTAAGGTAAAGAATAAAGTACGTTCTTCGGTTCAGGATATTGCGCAGGATTTGATTGAATTGTATGCGAAGCGGCAATTTGCCAAAGGATATGCTTTTTCTAAGGACACCCCTTACCAAAAAGAATTTGAAGCCATGTTTCCGTATGAGGAGACTCCTGACCAACTCCGTTCTGTGGAAGAAATAAAGAGGGATATGGAAAAAAGCCAGCCCATGGATCGGCTGTTGTGCGGAGATGTAGGATATGGAAAGACGGAAGTGGCCATTCGCGCCACGTTCAAGGCAACAATGGATGGAAAACAGGTTGCCATTCTGGTTCCCACTACCATTCTCGCCCAACAGCATTATGAGACGTTTCGTGAGCGGTTTATTGACTTCCCGGTACAAATTGACGTGTTAAGCCGTTTTCGTTCCCGCAAACAGCAAAAACAGACGATCGAAGGGTTAAAAAACGGGACTGTCGATATTGTCATAGGGACACACAGGCTGTTATCCAAAGACATTGTTTTTAAAGATTTGGGACTGCTCATTATCGATGAAGAACAGCGCTTTGGGGTGAAGCATAAGGAGAAAATCAAAAAACTGAAGCATAATATTGATGTACTTACCCTGTCGGCGACTCCGATTCCGCGCACACTGCACATGGCCATGATGGGAGTCCGCGACCTGTCAGTCATCGAGACACCTCCTGAAAACCGGTTCCCTGTCCAAACCTATGTCCTCGAATATTCCGGGGCCCTGGTGCGGGAAGCGGTTGAGCGGGAACTGGCACGGGGAGGGCAAGTTTACTTCCTTTACAATCAGGTGCAGAACATTGAGCAAATGGCCGAACAGGTCCGGGTTTTGGTTCCTGAAGCGCGCATTGCGGTGGCTCATGGACAGTTGCCGGAATCGGAACTGGAAAAAGTTATGCTTGATTTTCTTGATGGAGAATATGATGTGCTGGTAAGCACAACCATTATTGAGACAGGAGTTGACATTCCCAATGTCAATACGCTGATCATCTACGATGCCGATAAAATGGGATTATCCCAGCTATACCAGCTGCGTGGCCGGGTGGGACGCTCCAACCGCATTGCCTATGCCTATTTTACTTATCAGCGGGATAAAGTGTTGACGGAAACGGCGGAAAAACGTTTAAAGGCGATCAAGGAGTTTACGGAGCTTGGTTCGGGTTTCAAGATCGTAATGCGCGACTTGTCCATTCGGGGGGCCGGCAATATTTTGGGCGCAGAACAACATGGACACATTGCGACCGTCGGTTTTGAGCTGTACAGCCAGATGTTGAAGGAAGCGATCGAGGAACTCAAGGGAGACAAAAAGAAAGAGGAGAACGCCGAACCGGCTATTGAATTGAGTGTTGATGCGTATCTGCCAACGGAATACATCGGTGATGAAAAACAAAAAATTGAGCTTTATAAAAAAATCCGCGCTGTGTCCTCGTTAAATGAAGTGAGTGATCTGGAAGAGGAGATCGAAGATCGGTTTGGTGATTTGCCCGAGCCTGTCCAAATACTGTTGAAAATTGCCAAAATCAAGGCGTATGCCATTTCTTACGGAATTGAATCCATCGAGCAGAAAAGCGGGGATATTGTGATCACTTTAAAAGCGGATCAGACCCAACAGATCGACGGACAAAAACTGTTTCAGATCGCACAGGACTTCCCGGGAAAAATCCGCTTTTCCACAGGCAAAAAAATCGGGATTGTTTTCAAGACAAAAGAGTTGTCCCATAAACTTGCATTAGAAATGATTGAACAGTTTCTGATAAAATATAAAGACGTTCCCAAACCGAAAGGAGCCATTCAACATGCAGCTGATTAAAAAATGGGTCGCCGGGGTTTTGACAATGATGTTACTATTGTCTGTAGCCATTGTTGGATGCAACGACGAGAACAAAAAAGAAGAAGCAAACAATGAGCAGAACCAGATGCAGCAATTCAAGCCGTTAAGCACGGAAAGCAAGAAAGTGATGGCTGAATACAAGGGAGGAAAAGTAATCGAGGGGGATTTGAACCGTTATATCAATATCATTGCATTTCTCGATCCCCAATTGGCATATATGCTTGCTTCTGCCGAAGGCAATACGGAATTGAGGGTGGAACTGGCCAAGGAGTATGCATCCCGTCAATATATGCTGACGCAGATCAAAAACGATTCATCGTATGTTAAACAGGCAGATCAGACACTGAAAGAATTGGACGCAAGCATTAAGGGAAATGCTGCCCAGGCCCAGGCTCAGGGACAGGATACACCCAAATCCCTTGAAGAAGCCATCAAGGGCAAAGGATTTACCAGTGATGAACTGCGGCAGTTTTTTATTGAATATCACCGGGTAAACAGGTACTATGACGATCAGTTAAAAGGAAAAACCTATGATTACGTGAAGGTTCAGCATATTTTGGTCGCGATTAATGACGGAAGCCAGCAGGATCAGCCCAAGCGGACAGCAGATGATGCGAAGAAAAGGGCTGAAGAGGTAAAGAAAAAATTAAATGCTGGTGAGGACTTTTCCAAACTGGTAAAGGAGTATACGGATGACCCGGGTTCAAAAGAAACAAATGGCATCTATGAAGGGACACCGGATCAGTTTGTTCCTGAATTTGCCAAGGCATGCAGAGAATTGCCATTAAATCAGGTCAGCGCTCCCATCAAGACAGATTATGGATACCATATCGTGAAAGTGTTGGATCGTGGTCAAAAACCGGTTGAAAAAGCTAATGAGCAAGTGAAGATGCAAAAACGGCAGGAAGTTTATGAACAGGTCGTCAAAGAGAAACTGGAATTCAAATCACTTCTTTCCGTTCCCCAAAAAGGTTAGCGGGTTTTGCCAACAGAGCGAAATATTCAATTGTGACAATTCGGCCTCGGCAGGCCTGGTGTCACTGACTGATTCCTTGCAGATGGAGACAGATGAATTCTGAAGAATTCTTCAAGGAATCAGTTTTTTTTTTGTAAAACGAACTGCAAGGAAGACGATTTTCAGAACTCTGTTCCGTCTCCGCCTTGCAAGAGAACGATTAAGGCGCTTCAGCATTTGATTTGTGGCGGCCTTGACCATCCTGCGCTCTAAAAAATCATATCCGCATACTTGGTCGACAAGCTCAGAGCCCCAAAGGGCTTTTTTTTATGTAAATAACGATTGCATAATATTTTGGAAGAAGATTAATACTATGGTCGATAAAGAAATTTCAACCAGCAATTATAAAAATATATGAAGAAAGAGAGGAAATTATTTTATGAAAGCAACCGGCATCGTTCGTCGGATAGACGATCTTGGACGTGTGGTAATTCCCAAAGAAATTCGGCGGACATTGCGTATTCGAGAAGGAGATCCTCTGGAGATTTTTGTGGATCGTGAAGGGGAAGTTATTCTGAAAAAATATTCTCCCATCGGGGAGTTAGGGGATTTTGCCCAGGAATATGCAGAAGCACTATATGAAAATATGTTATATCCTACACTGATTTGTGACCGGGACAGTGTGATTGCTGTAGCCGGCATATCCAAAAAAGAATATATGGAAAAGTCGATCGGGGATCTTGTCGAATCATGCATGGACGGGCGGCGATCAATTTTGGAGACCATGCCGGGAACGGTTGAGATCTTCAGGGGAATGCAGGAAGTGTACCAGTCGTATATCATCGTTCCCATCAATGCAGGCGGTGATCCGATCGGGGCGGTTATTGTACTGAACAAGAAAGAGGGAGAAAAGCTGGGAGAACTGGAAATGAAACTGGCAAGTACCGCAGCTTCTTTCCTGGGGAAACAGATGGAGAATTAACGATATTTTTGTCCGGCAGGTGAATATACCTGCTTTTTCTTTGCCAACTTTCCACACTCTTGTATAATGAAAAGCAATTGCAGTGTTGTGTGGAGAGGGGATTTTCTGGAAAATGATAGAAGAGAGCCGGCGGTCTTTCATTCGCGGTGCGGTCATCCTGGGCGGGGCCGCCTTATTTACGAAAATACTGAGTGCCGTTTACAAGGTACCTTACCAAAATATTACCGGAGACGAGGGGATGTATGTTTATCAACAGGTATATCCTCTGTACAGTGTTTTGCTGCTTCTGGCTACAGCCGGTTTCCCTGCCGCAATCTCCAAAATGGTGTCTGAAAAATGGTCCAGCGGCCAATTTGAAGGGGTGCGGCAGATTTTTCGCATCTCGGCCATTTCTTTGTTTTTCCTGGGTTTGGTCTTCTTTTTGCTGCTCTTTTTCGGAGCGGGACAATTGGCTGAATGGATGGGAAACCGGGAATTACTGACATTACCGATCCAAACTGTGTCGTTTGCTCTTTTGGTAGTTCCGTTTCTTGCTGTGATGCGGGGATTTTTCCAGGGACAGCAAAACATGGTCCCTACCGCAGCTTCGCAGATGGTTGAGCAGGTGATCCGGGTTGCAACCATCCTGATTCTTGCCTGGTACTTTATGGATGCCGGCCTGGGATTTGTATCTGCTGGCGCCGGCGCTGTATTTGGGGCTACGACCGGAGCTATCGGTGCATTATTTGTGTTACTGTATTATTGGCGCAAAAATCAGTTGATCCACAGAAACCAGTTCAATGCTACGGGAACAACCGGTCTTGAACCTCCGCAAAAAGTAATGGAAACGGTATTTCGCCTGTCGTTGCCTATTTGCATAGGTTCCCTCATTCTCCCCCTGTTTTCCCTGGTGGATTCCTTTACTGTAGCCAATTTTCTGGTCGATTTGGGATGGGAGATGGAACGGGCGATTCGCCTGAAAGGAGTTTTTGACCGGGGGCAGCCTTTAATTCAGGTAGCCACATTTTTTGCAACAGCCATTGCCCTGTCGATCGTTCCCGCGATTTCCGAAGCCAGAGCCAAACGCCAGGAAAAAGAGGTAGAGGATCAGTCCCGCCTTGCCCTGCAACTGACATGGGGGTTGGGACTCCCGGCATCGGTGGGGCTTGCGGTCATTGCTGAACCCACCAACGTGATGCTGTTTGAAGATGCGAACGGTTCTGATACGTTAGCCATCCTGTCTTTCACCGGCGTTTTTTCCTCATTGGCCATGGTAACGGCAGGAATTTTGCAGGGATTGGGAAAAGTTTATTTGCCGGCAATTTATTTGTTGATCGGTGTTGTATTAAAAACAGGTCTGAATGCTCTGTTGATTCCCGTCTGGGATATTCGGGGAGCGGCGGCGGCCACAGTGGTTGCTTTTGCCTTTACAGCCTTGTTGCAGTTCATTAAGTTAAGGCAGCTTTTCCGTTGGAAAACATGGTTTCACAGGAAAATGCTGTTAAGCAGCTGGGCGGTAGTCTGGATGGGGTTTGCCGTTTATGGCGTGTCATATGGAGTCCAGCGGTTGATGCTGCCAGTGTTGGAATTCAGGCTGGCCATGATGATTACTGCCCTGTCATCCGTTCTGGTTGGGATGATTGTCTACCTGTGGGCTTTGTTCAGATTTGGGGCATGGAGTCGCGCAGATTTGGAAAAAGTGCCGAAATTGCAAAGAAAACTTGTCCCTTTGCTGGACAAGTGGGGATGGTTGCCTGACAGCCGGGAATAAAGAGACCAATCTGGTTAAGGAGGAGAAAGATGGAAGCAAAAATTATCGTTGTCGGTTTGGGGTTTGGTGATGAAAATTCCCTTTCTTTGGGAACCTTGCAGACGTTAAGGAAAGCAGATGCCGTATTTTTAAGGACGATCAAGACACCAGTGGCGGATTGGCTGGCGAAAGAAGGGATTTCCTTTACCTCATTTGATGATGTTTATGAAGCGGCAGATGATTTTGCTTCGGTTTATCAGGAAATTGTCCGGCGTTTACTGGAAGCCGCCAAAGGGGATTCCCCGGTGGTTTATGCTGTTCCCGGCCATCCGATGGTTGCCGAACGCACCGTTTCGCTTCTTTTGGAAAAAGAAGCCGAATATAAGGTTGAGGTGGATGTCCGGGGCGGAAGCGGCAGCTTTTTGGATGCCTTTTTTGCCCGCCTGCAAATCGATCCCATTGAGGGGTTTCAGCTGGTAGACGGGACCGGTTTTTCCTCCTCCAGCATAGATCCAAGGAACCATGTGCTGGTCGCACAGGTTTACAGCCGGTTTGTGGCATCAGAAGTCAAATTGACACTGATGGATCTCTATCCGGATGATCATATGGTAAAGATTGCGACTGCTTGCGGGATTGAAGGTCGGGAACAAATCATGACCGTTTCGCTTCATGAACTGGACCACGAGGAGAATTTCAGCGATCTTACTTCTGTCTATGTTCCTCCGCTGAAAAAAGATACAGATTTTTATTCCCGGTTTGACTATCTGGTAGAGGTAATCCGTTTGTTACGCAGCCCCGAGGGTTGCCCGTGGGATCGGAAACAGACACATGAAAGCCTGCGCCCTTACCTGATTGAGGAAGCGTATGAGTTTTTGCAGGCAATTGAAGAAAAGGATCCTGAGGCGATGGCGGATGAATTGGGAGATGTATTGCTTCAGGTGATGTTACATTCCCAGATTGCCAGTGAAGAAGGAATTTTTGATATTCATGATGTAATACGCCATCTGAACGACAAAATGATTCGTCGCCATCCGCATGTGTTCGGGACAGCGGAAGCCGGGACAGCGGAAGATGTGAAACAAAACTGGGACATGATCAAGGCTCGGGAAAAGAAAGAGGAAGCCGTGTCCATTCTTGATGGAATCCCCCAAAATTTTCCGGCCCTGATGCTGGCGTACGAACAGCAGAAAAAGGCGGCCAAGGTGGGATTTGACTGGGAGGATCACAAAGGGGTTCTGGCAAAGGTCCGGGAGGAACTGAAAGAAATCGGTAATGCCAAAACGCAGGAAGAAAAGGAAGAGGAGCTGGGGGATATATTGTTTGCCCTGGTCAATTTTGCCCGTTTTATCGGGGTTCAGCCGGAACTGGCCCTGAGGGATGCGTGTTACAAATTTGAACGTCGTTTTCGTTATATTGAAAGTAAAGTGAAGATGTCCCGGAAAAACTGGGAAGATTTTTCTCTTGCGGATCTGGATGCGTGGTGGGATGAAGCCAAGCGTCTGGAGAAGGGAAATAAAAAATCAGGTTTATAAAGAGTCAATGGCAGGGATTTTTTTGTTGCCCAAGAATTGTTAAAAGACAGAAGGTGTCATCATGCGCTTGGATAAATTTTTAAAAGTATCCTTTTTGGTGAAAAGACGGACATTGGCCAAGGAAGTGTGTGACCAGGGACGGGTTACAATCAATGGCAAAACGGCAAAAGCGGGGACAACCGTGTCTGTCGGTGATGAGATTGCAATTCGTTACGGACAAAAAATTGTGACGGTACGTGTGGAAAAGCTGCTGAATTCCGTTCGCAAAGAGGACGCAGGGCAACTGTATACCCTTTTGCGTGAAGAAGCGGCAAACCGGGAACAGGAAGTATAGGTGGTTCTGCGTTTTATCTGCTGTGAAAAGCAGTTCTATGAAAGAGACTTTGTCCATATCATGTACCAAGAGAGGAGGTACGTGATATGGAAGAAACATTTGGTGGTCACCCGCACGAAATTGTGATGACAAACCGCAACACATTGGAAGTCAGCGGTGTAACCCGGGTCGAGAGTTTTGACAGTGAAGAGTTTTTGCTTCAAACGGATTATGGATACCTGGGGATCAGGGGGCAGGACTTGCATATAAAAACACTGGATCTGGATCAGGGGCGGGTTTCCATAGAAGGCCACATTGCGGATATGAGCTATTTGGATGTATCCATGCCTGCGCAGGAGAAGGCTAAAAGTGTCTGGAGCAGGATCTTCAAGTGACGTTGCAGGCACAATGGCTTACGATGGCTTTGATGTTTGGGTCCGGATTTTTTATCGGGCTCATTCTCGATTTTTACCGGGTTTTGACGGCACGTTTCCGACTGCGTGGCTGGCTGGTCTCCCTCATTGACCTGCTTTACTGGATTGTTTCGGCTGCCCTGGTGTGTGGATTGTTGTTTTGGAGTAATTGGGGAGAACTTCGTTTTTATTTTTTCGTTGCCGTATGTGCGGGCTTTTTCATCTATTTTAAGTGGGCAAGCCGTCACGTGATTTACGGAATTCGTATGCTGTTAAATTTTGTGGAACGCATCCTGTCTTTCCTTTTTCGACTGCTTTATCTATGTTGTTGGGTGCCCGTCAATGCTGTCTGGGCGGTAAGCAAACGGATTATTCTTTTCTTCTGGAAGGGAATTCATGCCGTTGTCAGATTGATGTTGTCTCCGCTTGTTTTTCTGTTTCGCCCGGTTATTGTGCGAGTCCATCCCTGGTGGAAGCCTTGGTTCCAAAAAGGAAAAGTGATAAGCCAAAAGGTGAAAGCATGGTGGAATAAGAAGAGATAAGGGTGGATAAACATGCCTTTTCAACATGGCAAAGATAAAATCCTTACATTTCAGCGCCCGCTCAATCCGGATAGACAGCAAAAGCCACAGTCCTCACCAAAACCGGTTCGTCCTTTGCATCCGGCGGTCCGGAGGCGCCGGATGATCTGGTTGGTCATCGTGGTTGTATTTATCTGCTGGGCAGTAATACAAAGTTTTATCCAGCAATTGCGTGTGTGGGAACAGGAAAAGGAATTGGCTGCCAAACAGGAGCAGTTGGCGCAACTCCAGTTGAAACAGAAGGAACTGAAGCAGGAAGTCCAAAAATTGAAGTCAGAAGATTATATGTTGGAACTGGCTCATAAAATGGGTTACGGCAAACCGGGAGAAGAAATCTATTCCTTAGAGAAGAAGGAAAGCGAGTAATAAAAACCGCCCTCTTGTTCTGAAAGGGGAACAAGAGGCTTTTTATGTCGCGGCAGGGAATACCCTGAAAGCAGGGAGGTTTTCCATGTGAAAAAATGGGCAGTGGGTATTTTCCCGGTTATAGGGATGGTTTTGGCTGGAGTTCTGTTTTTCTGTTTTAGTGACAAAAATGATAAAACGGTTGTAACCGGCCTGGAACAGGTTTTGGCTGATCCAGAAAAGTTACAGGGCAAGCGTGTGGGGCTTATTACAAATCCGACCGGCATTGCGTCTGATTACCGGCATGGACTTGATGCGCTGCTGGCCAGGGGAATCCGGGTTACAAAAGTATTCGGTCCGGAACATGGAATACGCGGAACGGAACAGGCCGGAGAAAAGCCCGGTTCCATGGTCGATCCCAAAACAAAGATCGGGTTTGAGGATTTGTACGGAAAAACGCCCGAAGAAATCGTTCCCCTTTTCAGAGAAGTTGATGTGCTTGTTTTTGATCTGCAGGATATCGGAACCCGATATTATACATATATTTATACAATGGCAAACGCGATGGAAGCAGCAGGCATTTCTCACAAACCGTTTTACGTCCTGGATCGTCCGAATCCGATTGGAGGCAAGCGTGTAGAGGGGCCGGTACTGAAAAAAGGGTATGAATCCTCTGTCGGGCGGTTTCCGATTCCTCTCAGGCATGGCATGACGGTTGGAGAATTGGCGCTCCTGTTTAATGACCAGATAAAAAACAAGGCAGACCTGCATGTAGTCAGGATGAAAGGGTGGACGCGCGACAAGACTTATGAGGAAACGGGGTTGCCATGGATAATGCCTTCTCCCAATATACCCACTCTGTTAACGGCCTGTGCCTATCCTGGCCTGGGATTGATTGAAGGAACCAATTTGTCGGAAGGCAGAGGAACAACCCGTCCATTTGAATTGATCGGGGCGCCTTATATCCGGGGGTGGGAATTGGCCGCTGCTTTAAATCAGGAAGGCTTGCCTGGTGTTTTTTTTCGGGAAGCATATTTTACCCCTGTTTTTTCAAAATATGAGGGAGAAACAGTTGGCGGCGTACAGTTGCATATTACCGACTGTGACCGGTTCGATCCCGTATTGACAGGAATTGCCATCATCGAGAAAACGGGAAAGTTGTACCCCGGCAAGTTTGCCTGGGTGAAATCCGGGGAACGATATTGGATAGACCTTTTGGCGGGGACGGATCAATTACGGTTACTCATTGGCGAGGGGAAATCCGCCAAAGAGATTGTTCGTCAGTGGAATGATGAATTGAATAAATTTAAGGAGATCCGGAAAAGATACCTTCTCTACAAATGACGGTTAATCCCGGATATAAAAAATAAATTTGGTGTTGACAACTGCGCTGCTGCTTTGTATAATAGAGTCTGTTCGCGACGCTGAACGAATGGAAAATGACGCGGGGTGGAGCAGTCAGGTAGCTCGTCGGGCTCATAACCCGAAGGTCGCAGGTTCAAATCCTGTCCCCGCAACCAAAAATGTGGCGGCGTAGCTCAGCAGGCTAGAGCGTACGGTTCATACCCGTGAGGTCGGGGGTTCGAGGCCCTCCGCCGCTACCAAAAGTGTAAGGAGAAGGCGAGCTGACCCGATTGGGTAGACATCGCCTTTTTTTTGTGTTATTTTTAGCTGCTTGTGATGAGCATATGGGAGTGATTGTGTGAATGTTGTCATTAAGAAAATAAAGTTTACCACCGTAAATAAAACCTATACGGAAAAAGTGCGCGATTGGCGCGGGCGCCATTGCTTTTCCACACAGTATGCCAATCCCGATGGCAAGCGGATCTTCCTCACTTATTATTTTGTGCGCAAGGGGTATACCATTTCCAAGGTGTTTGGACGCTCCGGGGAATTCCTCTATTATTATTGCGATGTGATGCAAATGCATCAAGTGGGACGCTTGCGCTACGTAATGGTAGACCTGCTGTTGGATCTGATCATTGACCCGGAAGACCATTATCACCTGATTGACGTTGATGAATTTGCCGATTCCATTGAACGCGGACAGCTGAAACGAAAACAGCAGGTACACGCGCTCAGAACGCTGGACCAAATGATTCGGCTGCATAGGAATCACAAGCTCATTCCCTCGTTTATTCGCAAGGCAAGCATGTATCCTTTGACGGATTCCCCAACCCGGCACCACTAGAGGATGATTTCGACAAGGTTGCGGACAGCATGGCAAGTTGTTGGAAGTTTTGTCGCTCCCATGTCCGGCTTGAGAGATAACGACAAAGAATGACGAGATCTGAGTGAACTCCTGGAGGAAACCGGGGGTTCATTTGTTTGCATTTCTCCGGATAATATTTGTGAGCGGATCAGAAAGCAGCAGGGGAAGAGATGACTTGAAAAAATGTCGTAAAAAAATTTTGTCTCTCCAGATATTGTGACAAACTTTCCGGTTGTTTCCTCGCTATAATGGGTGGCACAATCTGATCGCGAGGTGAGAAACATGCAAACAGGAACGCATTTTCGAAATTACCTGTTTCGTCCGGTGGGCAACTGGTTTGGTTTGCAGAAAAGCAGGCAAAAGCGGATCATTTACCGTTTGGCAAGGATGTGGAATATCCCGATCATCCTGATGGGGGGACTGTTGGGGAGAGCAACGATCCTTGATACCGTCTCACCATTTGCGATTGCGTATCTAGCGGTGATCTATCATATGGCCAGAAAGCAGTGGCCGGTCGTCATGTTATCCCTGATTATAGGAGCTGCAACAATTGGCAGCTTTGAAATGGCCAAAATGACAGGAAGTCTTGGGATCTACCTCATTATTCAAAAAGGCTTTGATGTCGTGGGAAAAGGACAAATCAGTTTTTCCCCTTTTGCAGTAGGGATCAGCAGTATCGTGGCCCACCTGGCCGGGTGGTGGTGGGGAGACTGGAATTCATACCAGGTGCTGCTGGCAGGGGTTGAAGTGCTGCTCAGCTTTATCCTGACGTTTATTTTTGTGCAATCCCTGCCCATCTTTACCGTAAAGAAAAAACGGATCTCCCTGCGCCAGGAAGAACTCGTCTGTCTCGTTATATTGATGGGTTCGGTCATGACTGGAACAATGGGATGGGAAGCGGGAGAATTAACCATTGTTAACATCATATCGCGGTATGCGATTTTGATATTGGCACTGGTCGGCGGAGGCATGATGGGATCTTCAATGGGCGTGGTTACGGGTATTATTTTGAGTTTGTCTGACACGCAGGCCATTCTGCAAATCAGTTTGCTGGCATTTGCCGGATTGTTGGCCGGTCTGTTCAAAGAAGGGAAAAAGATTGGTGTTTCGATCGGATTTCTGCTGGGTTCTGCAATTCTCACATTGTATGATGGCGGAACTTCAGCCATGTGGCTGTCAATGCAGGAATCGGCAGTGGCGATTGTCCTGTTTCTTCTGACGCCGGATCGACTGTTTCAGTCATTGGCCCGCTATGTCCCCGGTACATTGGAAAATCATATGGCTCATCAGGAATATATCAAACGGCTCAGGGATGTTACAGCATCCAAAATGGAGAAATTCACCGAATTGTTCCAGGAACTGGCGCTGAGCTTCCGGAAAGATGTGACGAAGTACAAAAAAGAGGATGAGGATCAGGCCCAATTCTTTATCTCGGAAGTTATGGATCAAGCTTGTTCTGGATGCGGCAAGTTTGCGCAATGCTGGGAGCAAAAGGTGGTAAAAACATATCAGGGCATGATGAACCTGATGGCCCAGGTTGAGGAAAATGGAATACAGAAGCCGGCTCCGATTCCGGAGGCATGGCAGAGTTACTGTATGCGGAGTGAAAAAGTGCTGGCTTCGATTCAACGGCAGTATGCCCGATATGAGCAAAACATCTACTGGAAAGAAAAAATGTATGAGTCCAGGCGTCTGGTATCAGACCAGCTTGCCGGTATGGCGGAAGTCATGTCCAGGCTGACCAGGGAGATTCGACATGAAACACAGGTCCTGACAGCTCACGAAGAGCAAATCCATGAAGCGCTGGAGGAACTTGGCCTTTCCATTCAACGTGTTGATATTATTAACCTGGAAGAGGGCAAGGTGGAAATTGAAGTGATTATGCCTGAACGCAGGGGACTGGATGAGTGTAAAAAACTGGTTGCTCCACTGCTTACGGAGATTTTGGGAGAACCCATTGCAGTTTATCGGAAAGTTGTCAGGGACGGGTCGCCTGGTGCGGTGATTACCCTGGGATCAGCACAACGTTATGAGATGAAAACCGGTGCTTCTTTTGCTGCAAAAGGTGGAGGCATTATTTCCGGAGACAGTTATTGCTACATGAATTTGGGGACGGGAAAATACGCAGTGGCACTGTCTGACGGGATGGGGAACGGACAGCGGGCACAGGAAGAAAGCAGTGCGGCATTGAAACTGTTGCGCCGTCTCCTGCTAGCCGGGATGAATGAAGAGCGGGCTGTGGATACGGTCAACTCCATATTAAGTTTGCGTTCAGCGGATGAAATGTTCGCGACGATTGATCTGGCAATGGTCGATTTAAATTCAGCGAAAGGGCGATTCATGAAAATCGGTTCGACCCCGGGTTTCATCAAGCGGGGCAAAAAAGTGCTTACCCTGTCTGCTTCAAACCCTCCGATCGGCATCCTGAACAATATCGAATTTGAACCGATCGAGATGCAACTGCAGCCTGGGGACATGATTATTCTGATGACAGACGGTGTTTATGACGCCCCGCATCATGCAGTAAATAAAGACGCGTTTATGATCCGTCTGATCAGGGAAATAGATACCAAGGATCCCCAGGGGTTTGCCGACTGTCTGCTGGAGAAAATGGTTCGGTATCATGAAGGGCGGATTATGGATGATATGACGATTGTCGTATCTAAAGTTGAAAAGCATGCTCCTGAGTGGTCCACGATTCGTATGCCGGGAGTAAAAAAACTGGTACGTCCGCAGGCAATCAGGAATGTCTGAGTCTTGTGCGGGCAATTCCGATATGTGTTATAAAATTGCCTCCCTCCATAAAAAAGGATATGATGGAGGAGGGTAGAATAATTAATAAACCCGGGGGGCATCCCGGGCCTTTCTTTTATAAGGGGAAGATGATATTGTTCCTGGAACGGCTTCAAAAAGAAATTGAGTCGAGAGGATTGATCAAACAGAATGATCACATATTGGTTGGAGTTTCCGGCGGTCCGGATTCCATGGCTCTGCTCTATTCCCTGAAACAGTTGGAGCAGGTTCTTGGTTTTCGGGCTTTTGCAGTTCATGTCAATCACCATTTGCGGGACGAAGAAAGTGATGAAGATGAGAAATATGTAACCCTTTGTGCGCAAAACTGGGGAATTTCCATCGATGTGGTTCATGTGGATGTGCCGGGTGAATTGAAACGGCAGGGGGGGAACAAACAGGCGCTTGCCCGCCGTTTGCGTTATCAGGCGTTTAAACAGGTGGCGGATAAGAGAAAAGTCAACCGATTGGCATTGGCACATCACGCCGACGACCAAATGGAAACGGTCATGATGCGCCTGATCCGCGGAACCGGCATAAAAGGGCTTGCCGGTATGGAATGGGTGAGAAGATGGGAGAATTATGTGTTAATCCGTCCGTTTCTTGAATTTACCAAAGAAGAAATCATCGCTTTTTGTAAAGAAAACAGCATCATGTACCGTGAAGACTCCAGCAACCGGTCGTCCGTCTATACACGGAATCGTATTCGTCAGGAATTGATTCCTTTATTAAAGACGTTTAATCCCCGGGTTGAAGAAGCGATCCTGAAGTTATCTGAATTGATCCGCGAAGAAGAAAAAGAATGGGAACACCTGGTAAACCAGGCGTTTAACCAGGTTGTTGCAGGCAAAACTGAAAACAGTTACGTTCTCGACCTTTCAAGCTTTCTTCACCTGTCGGTTGCTTTACAAAGAAGAGTGGTTAAACTAATATTAAGTTATCTTTGCCATCAAGAAGTAACGGAACTTTCTCTTGACAAGGTAGATCAAGTTCGGAATCTGGCCAAAAACCAAAATCCGTCCGCGATGATCCATCTGTTTAAAGAGATTGTGGCTGAACGGGTGTATGGCAAGCTGATTATCAAAAAAATGTCTTTAACGCCAGATGATGCTGAATTAAAGCATGAAATGCAGAAATTTATTTGGTTACCCCGTTTCGGGACAGCTTCATTGCCGGGATTCTTGGGTACAATGGAAATAATAGAGTCTGACCAACCCATACATAGACTAAGGAATGCCTGTGACAAGGCCGTTTTTGACCTGGATCTCCTCAAGGACCCGCTTTATGTCCGTGTACGGCAACCTGGAGATAAAATGCGCTGTTCAGGTATGAGCGGAAGAAAAAAAGTAAAAAGCTTAATGATGGAAGCAAAAATTCCCAGAAAGCTGAGAGCAAGATATCCGATTGTGGGATCCGGAGATGAATTGATCTGGATTCCCGGAGTGAAAAGGTCAGACAGGGCACCCGTTACATCAAAGACTTCACGTTTTCTTTACTTGTTATGGGATCTTGAGGTTCCGTCAGAAATAATTGATGGGATCAATTGTGGAGGTTAGGAGGATTCATTGTGTATGAAGATATTGCAGAAACACTGCTTACAAAAGAGCAAATTCAGAAAAAGGTACAGGAACTGGGGAGGATTGTATCCGAGGAGTATAAAGGCTTAAACCCGCTATGCATCTGTGTGTTAAAAGGTGCTGTCCCGTTTATGGCAGACTTGATCAGGGAAATGACAATCCCGATTGAAGTGGATTTTATGGCTGTTTCAAGCTATGGTAATTCTACCACATCTTCCGGCGTTGTAAGAATTATGAAAGATTTGGAGACATCGATCGAAGGACGTCATGTCCTGATTGTCGAAGATATTATTGATTCCGGCTTGACGCTCAGCTACCTGGTTGAATTGCTGAAAGGAAGGAAAGCGGCATCGGTGAAAATCATTACCATGCTGGATAAACCGGAACGCCGTAAAGTAGACCTGAGGCCTGATTATAGTGGTTTTACGATTCCTGATGCTTTTGTCGTCGGTTATGGCTTGGACTATGCGGAGAAATATCGAAACCTCCCATACATAGGCATTCTTAAGAAAGAGGTTTACACACGCTAGATCCTTTGGATTTTGTTGAGAATTATTTGCTTGCTATGATAAAATGATACAAGTGGATTGAGAGGAGGCCAGGGATGAAAAACTACTTCCTCAGAAATGGAGTATTATATATTATCCTCATCCTTGTAACCATCGCGGTTGTAAATATGTTTGCCAACCCGGCAACAGATACAAACCAGTTAAGTTATGATCAGTACAGAAAACAATTGATGGCCAATCAACTGACGGACATCAAAGTGCAATTGGATGGGGGTACTTATTATATCGAGGGTAAGTTTAAAAACCAGCCCAATAAATCTTTTGTAACACGCGGACCAGCTGACTATGGTTCAACGGTTCTGACTGATTTGCAAAAGGCAAATGTAAAGGTTACTTATGAAAAGCCTAAAGGTGACTCGATCTGGATCACCTTATTTACTTACATCATACCTTTTGTTGTCATTCTTTTCCTTTTCTTCTTCCTGTTGAATCAAGCGCAAGGCGGCGGAAGCCGTGTCATGAACTTTGGCAAAAGCAAAGCCAAGTTGTATAACGAAGAAAAAAGGCGGGTTACTTTTGATGATGTGGCAGGTGCAGATGAGGAAAAAGCTGAACTTGTTGAAATAGTTGATTTCCTGAAAGATAACCGGCGTTATGCGCAGATGGGGGCGCGGATTCCGAAAGGGGTGCTTTTGGTCGGCCCTCCGGGAACCGGGAAAACACTTTTGGCAAGGGCTGTTGCAGGAGAAGCGAAAGTTCCCTTCTTTTCCATCAGCGGTTCCGACTTTGTGGAAATGTTTGTTGGTGTTGGGGCGTCCCGTGTTCGTGATTTGTTTGAACAGGCAAAGAAAAATGCACCATGTATAATCTTTATTGATGAGATTGATGCAGTTGGACGTCAGCGCGGTGCCGGTCTTGGCGGTGGTCACGATGAACGTGAACAAACACTGAACCAGTTGCTTGTGGAAATGGACGGTTTCGATGTCAATGCCGGAATTATCATAATGGCTGCGACAAACAGACCGGATATTCTTGACCCTGCCCTGTTGCGTCCCGGCCGCTTTGACCGTCAGATTCTCGTGAATCGGCCCGATGTCAAAGGACGGGAAGCGGTATTAAAAGTTCATGCACGCAACAAACCGCTTGCAGATGATGTGAAATTGAAAGTCATTGCCCAGCGGACGACCGGATTCTCCGGGGCGGATCTGGAAAATCTGTTAAACGAAGCTGCACTTCTTGCTGCAAGATATAATAAGAAGAAGATCTCGATGGAAGAAATCGATGAAGCAGTTGATCGTGTGATTGCAGGTCCCCAGAAGAAAAGCCGGGTCTTTAGCCAGAAGGAACGCAAAATTGTCGCCTACCATGAATCCGGGCATGTGCTTTGCGGATATTATCTGGCTAATGCCGATATTGTCCATAAAGTTACCATTATTCCACGTGGTCAGGCTGGCGGCTATGCAATGATGCTGCCAAAAGAAGACCGGTATCTTGCAACGAAAAACGAATTGCTGGACCGGGTAACCGGACTGCTTGGAGGACGCGTTGCCGAAGAGATTGTTTTTGGTGAAGTAAGTACGGGTGCCAGCAACGACTTTGAAAAAGCGACCGGAATTGTCCGTTCCATGATTACCGAATATGGCATGAGCGAACGGCTGGCTACTATGACATTTGGACGTTCTCAGGGACAGGTGTTCCTGGGACGTGATCTTGGACATGAGTCCAATTACAGTGACAAAGTGGCTTATGAGATTGATTCCGAAATGCAGGATTTGGTTCGTTCCTGCTACAATCGGGCGAAAAACCTGCTCCTGGAACATCGCGACAAACTGGAACTGCTGGCTCAAACTTTGCTGGACCGGGAAACTCTGGATGAGGAACAGATTAAGCAGCTTATTGAGAATGGGAAAATAGAAGATAAAGATCAAGTCAAAGTAAACATCCAATCCAAGGAAGATGTTTCCACCAATACAAAAGAGTCTGAAAAACAGGATGACACTTCCCGGACTCAATCTGACGTACTTCCCAATAGTTCCGGCAACGGGTTAAACAAGGAGGAATCCGGTTCCGCCATAAATCCTTTCATTGACAACGATCCGGTAAATCACGACCAAGATAAAAAATAAACCACTGTTAAAAAAGAGGCGGGTGACGCCTCTTTTTTCAGGAGTTCAATAAAATAAAGATGAAAGGATCATGTAAAAGGAATTGACTGTTGTATAATGGAAAACATAAACATGGTTGAAGCAGGTGGAGAACTTGGGCAGAAAACTGTTATTAGTTATGGATGTTGGAAACACGAATATTGTGTTGGGGGTATATCATCAGCAAAAACTCCTGTACCACTGGCGTTTGCATACAGACCGCAATGCGACTGAAGATGAGTATGGCATGCAGTTGAAAAATTTGTTGTCAGATAAAAATGTAAGAACGGGAGAAATTGAGGGAGTGATTCTGTCATCGGTTGTCCCGCCGCTTACCTTTGCTTTGCGTAAAATGGTTGAAAAATATTTCCATCGGACTCCGCTCGTCCTGGGGCCTGGAGTAAAAACCGGTCTGAATATAAAATACGATAATCCGCGGGAGGTGGGGGCAGACCGGATTGCCAACGCTGTTGCCGGCATTAAGATATATGGTCCTCCGCTGGTGATTGTTGATTTTGGAACCGCAACTACTTTCTGTTATATCGATGAGGACGGCAACTATCTTGGCGGAGCCATAGCCCCCGGAATCAACATTTCGGCGGAAGCCTTGTACCAGCGGGCGGCAAAACTGACAAGAGTGGAAATTGCAAGGCCGGATTCAGTGGTTGGAAAAAATACGATTCAATCGATGCAAGCCGGAATATACTATGGTTATGTGGGAGTTATTGATGAAATCGTTTCCCGCATGGAAAAACTGTTTGTCCAACGTCCCAAGGTGATTGCTACAGGAGGGTTAGCTCCATTAATCAGTGGTGATACGAAAACAATTGATGAAGTCAATCCTTTTTTAACTCTTGAAGGGCTGAAATTGATTTACGAACGAAATGTAAAATAAATAGGATAAAAAAGGGGCTTCTTGCGACAAGGGGTTCCTTTTTTAATAGGAGGGAATTGGTGAATATGGAGGATTATGCAATTCGGGCAATTTCGGCAGATGGCCAAGTGCGTGGCTTTGCTGCACTTACCACCAGTCTGGTTCAGGAATTGCAACGTCGCCATCATACTTTCCCCGTAGTGAGTGCCGCGCTGGGAAGGGTGGCGACCATGGGAGCAATAATGGGGCTTACCTTGAAAGAGGAAAGGCATAAAGTGCTTATTCGCATTGAAGGGGATGGGCCAATCGGAAAGATTATGGTGGATGCAGATGGTCAGGGGCATGTGCGCGGATTTGTAGATAACCCGCAGGTAGAGGGCAATCAGGATTATAAACTGGATGTGGCTTCAGCTGTAGGCAAAGGGATGCTTTATGTAGTAAAAGACCTTGGTTTAAAAGAACCATACCGCGGTGTCTCACCCATAATTTCGGGAGAACTTGGGGAAGATTTCACCTATTATTTTACGACATCGGAACAAACGCCTTCTTCTGTCGGGTTGGGTGTATTGGTAAAAGGAGCAGACATTCTTGCGGCAGGTGGATATATGATTCAGGTTATACCCGGGATTACGGACGAAAAGATCCAACGTCTGGAACGGCAAATTACCAAACTGGATTCGATATCGGAGCGGTTAAAAAACGGGAAAACTCTCGAAGAAATGCTGTGCTTTTTAATCGGGGAGGATATGGAAATCCTGGACAAAATCCCGGTTCGATTTCAATGCAATTGTTCCCGGGAACGATCCAGGGCGATGCTGCGGTCACTTGGCAAAGAGGAATTGCTATCCATTTTGGATGAACTGGGACAAGCGGAGGTCACCTGCCACTTTTGCAATGAAACATATTTGTTTGATGAAGACCAAATAAAAAGTATTTTAAAAGAAATTGTTTGACAATTACCATTCATTGTTGATATTATGTAATCAATAAATCCTATAAGTTTACTCGGAATAGGAGGCTTTTACAAATGCGGGTTGGTAACAATATTCTTGAACTGATTGGTGAAACACCTCTCGTAAAGTTGAACAGGATTGTTGGAAAATCGGATGCCGATGTTTATTTGAAACTGGAATATTTTAATCCGGGTGGCAGTGTCAAGGACAGGATTGCTCTTAGCATGATTGAAGGGGCCGAAAAACGGGGAGAACTGAAACCGGGTTCCACAATCCTGGAACCAACCAGTGGAAATACAGGAATAGGGTTGGCGATGGTTGCAGCCGCAAAAGGGTATCGGGCCATATTGGTGATGCCGGATACGATGAGTTTGGAGCGGAGAAACCTGTTGAAAGCCTATGGGGCAGAACTTGTACTTACACCGGGTGCGGAAGGGATGAAAGGCGCAATTAACAAAGCGGAGGAAATCAAGAAACAGAATCCGGATTATTTTGTCCCGCAGCAATTTGAAAATCCTGATAACGTAAAAGCGCATCTTGAAACAACGGCCAGGGAAATCGTCGAACAAACCGGTGGAGAACTGGATGCGTTTGTTGCGGGTATCGGTACAGGTGGTACGATTACAGGGGTAGGCAGAGTATTGAAGGAAAACAATCGTGATGTTCATATTGTCGCTGTTGAACCGTCCAGTTCTCCGGTTTTATCTGGTGGAAAACCGGGACCGCACAAAATCCAGGGGATCGGTGCAGGATTTGTACCTGGCATTCTCGATACGGAAATATATGATGAAATTCTTAAAATCGGCAATGAAGAAGCGTTTGAGTGGGCACGTCGCGCGGCGCGGGAGGAAGGCATCCTTGTCGGAATTTCCTCTGGAGCAACCATCGCGGCTGCAATCAAAATTGCCCGCCGCCTGGGTGAAGGCAAAAAAGTGCTCGCGATCGTGGCAAGCAGTGGAGAACGTTATTTGACCACGCCCCTGTTTCAGTTCGATTAAATTCAAGCAAATTCCGGAGCCAGAGAGCAGGTTGTAATCGACGAGGATGGAAAAAACTGATTACAAAGGCAAGTTCCTTATGCGATCAGAGGCGAAAAAAGTCCCGAAAATTGTTTTTCAGTATATAATTTTTCTGTACTTAAGCTATCCTTTTAAACAAGGATAGCTTTTTTTGGCATGATCAATGATGGGGATGAAGATTCAATGCCCATGTGTTAAAATAATGTGATTAGAAGAGCTTAGTTTGATGAGAATGAGAGGAGATGAGACGAGTGATCCTGGTCGTAGATAATTACGATTCTTTTACTTACAACTTGGTGCAGTATTTGGGTGAACTAGGTGAAGAGATCGAAGTCGTACGCAACGATACAATTACCGTCGATGAAATAAATGAGAGAAAACCAGAGAAGATTGTTTTATCTCCCGGTCCTGGAACTCCTGACCAAGCCGGGATTTGTCTGGATTTAATCAAATCGTTGAGCGGGCAAGTTCCCATCTTGGGGGTCTGCTTGGGACATCAGGCGATTGCACAGGCATTTGGAGGAAAAGTGATTCAGGCGAACCGGCTCATGCATGGAAAAACCTCCCGGGTAAGCCATGACGGACGCAGCATTTTTCAGGGAATTCCCTCACCCATTACGGTGGCCCGTTATCATTCCCTGATTGTCAGTAGTCGTCACTTAAGCAATGAATTGGAGATCAGTGCCGAAACCGATCAGGGAGAGATTATGGCAATTCGCCATCGTTATCTCCCGATTGAAGGGGTACAATTTCATCCGGAATCGATATTGAGCGAATATGGGCGGCAAATTCTCGCCAATTTTATTCAGGTAAAGACAACTGTGTAATCATTCTGGATGGCATCTTCCGGGCCATTCCACCAAAGTATCAGACCCAGAATAACCAATTAAACAGTCACTCGGCAGAGAGGATCTGACGTTTTCCTTCTGCATAACGATGGAGACTGACTCAAGATGGCTTGCTGGCAAAAAATTGTCAGCAAACTTTTTTGTTATAGATCAAAAATCAGCGCCGTCCTGTTGATCAGAACAGAATAAATGTCCCTAACTGTTTCAAATGAAAGATGTCACCTCAAACATCCATGAATTGAGCGAGAGGAGCAACGATGATGAATCAGTCAGTAATTAAAGCAGGGTCTTACACTCTTTCCTTTGATAAACATACTTTGGTGATGGGAATTCTTAACGTTACTCCCGATTCCTTTTCTGATGGCGGTAAGTACAATCAGGTAGAACGGGCGGTTGCACATGCCAAAAAACTGGTACGTGATGGCGCTGAAATTATCGACATTGGCGGGGAATCCACACGCCCCCAGGCGAAATATGTATCTGCTGAAGAGGAATTGGCGCGTCTGATTCCGGTGATTGAAATTTTGCACCAAGAGTTGGATGTTCCAATTTCTGTTGATACGTATAAAGCGGAAGTGGCACTTCGGTCGATTCGGGCGGGAGCGCATATCATCAATGATGTATGGGGAGCGACTAAAGACCCTGACATGGCCAGGATTGCGGCTGAACTGGATGTGCCAATCATTTTGATGCATAACCGGCAAGAAGCCAGGTATGATTCATTGATGGATGATATTTGCAAGGACTTGCTGGCAATGGTTCGCAATGTCAGACAGGCCGGCGTAAAAGAGGAAAACATCATACTGGATCCTGGAATCGGATTTGCAAAAAATTTTGAGGAAAACCTGACGGTCATGCACCATCTGGAACGGATTGTGGAGTTGGGTTACCCTGTACTGTTGGGAACATCGAGGAAATCAATGATTGGTCATGCCCTGAACCTGCCGACAGATGATCGTCTGGAGGGAACCGCAGCAACTGTAGCGCTTGGGATTGCCAAAGGTTGTCAGATTGTCCGTGTTCATGATGTAAAAGAGATGAGCCGGGTTTGCCGTATGATGGATGCCATGCTTTACGGTGTCCAGCCCAAGGAGGAAGACTAATGGATAAAATTTTTATGAATCGCCTGTCATTCTATGCGTACCATGGGACATTCCCTGAGGAGAACCGTTTGGGCCAGCGCTTTTATGTCGATCTGGAATTGATCCTGGATTTGAGGCAGGCCGGAACAACAGATGATTTGGAAAAAACCGTGGATTACACAAAAGTGTATGAAAGGGTCCGGCAAGAAATGACCGAAACCCGGGTAAAACTGATCGAGAGGCTTGCTGAACAGATCGCCCGGCGTTTATTGGCCGATTTTCCGATTGCGGAAGTAATGGTGCGAATCACCAAACCCAATCCGCCTATTCCTGGTCACTTTGAGTCCGTCGGTGTGGAAATCGTGAGGAAAAGGCATGAATCGTAAAGTAACGGCTTATCTTGGATTGGGGGCCAATCTGGGGGATCGGAAAAAGCAACTGGACCAGGCCATTGAACGGTTAAACCACACCAGGGGAATCCGTGTGAAGCAAAGATCCTCTTTATATGAAACGGCTCCGGTCGGGTATGTGGACCAACCGCCTTTTTACAACCAGGTTATCAAAATACAAACCACCTTCATGCCTGAAGAGCTGTTGGAAAATTTGCTGCTGATTGAACGGGAGTTGCATCGGGTTCGTCAATTTCGCTGGGGACCCCGAACGATTGATATTGATTTGCTGATCTATGAAGATTATATTATTCAGCAAGAAAATTTGACTGTTCCGCATCCGCGGATGACAGAGCGGGCGTTTGTACTGGTTCCCCTGTTGGAAATTGCCGGGGATCTGCTGATTCCGGGAACAGATAAAAAAATTTCCGAGTGGATCGCGGAACTTCCTGGGCGTCAGGATGTGCGCAAACTGGAAGCAACCGAATTTCAATATAAAACCAACTGTTGAAAGGAGGGTTAGACAAAAGATGCTTCAAATCGGTGATGTGGCTTTGAAGAACCGTGTTATTCTTGCTCCCATGGCCGGTATCAGCAATGCAGCGTTTCGTTTGATTGCCAAGGAATTTGGAGTTGGACTGGTCTGTGCCGAGATGGTCAGTGACAAGGCGATTTTGCACGGCAATAAGCGGACGAGGGAAATGTTATATGTTGATGAACGGGAAAAGCCGTTAAGCTTGCAGATTTTTGGTGGCGACAAAAGTTCATTGGCGGAAGCAGCCAAAGTTGTCGACAAACAGACAAATGCTGATATTATAGATATCAATATGGGTTGTCCCGTCCCCAAGGTAACCAGATGTGATGCTGGAGCTCGCTGGTTGCTCCATCCGGAAAAGATCGAAGAAATGGTTGCCGCTGTTGTAGATGCGGTGGAAAAACCGGTCACCGTAAAAATGCGAATCGGTTGGGATGAAGAACATATTTATGTCGTTGAAAATGCCAGGGCCGTGGAACGGGCTGGCGGAAAGGCTGTGGTTGTGCATGGCCGTACGCGGCAACAGATGTATACCGGAAAAGCCGATTGGAAATGGATTGGGAAAGTGAAAGAGTCGGTCGGGATTCCGGTCATTGGCAACGGAGACATCTTTTCACCGGAAGACGCGAAGAGGATGCTTGATCTTACCGGTTGCGACGGTGTCATGATTGGGCGCGGGGCCTTAGGCAATCCATGGATGTTATATCGTACCGTTCAATATCTGGAGACCGGTGAACTTCCTCCAGAACCGGACATTCGTGAGAAAATGGATATTGCGATTTTGCATATGGATCGGCTCATGAAGCTGCGTGGAGAAAAGGTCGCTGTTCGCGAAATGCGCAAACATGCAACATGGTATTTGAAAGGCCTGCCAGGCGCCAGCCGGATCAAGAACCTGGTTAACCAGCAGGAAACGAGGGATGGCATGGTTCATCTCCTGTTGGAGGTGGCTGAAACGGTGGAAGCGAAACTTTCCAGTCAAGACACCAATAAACCAAAATCTGCATGAAATGTACGAAGGAGTGCTGAACATGAGTCATGAAGAACATAGTAACCTGTTTCAAATCAGGCGGGAAAAACTTTCAATCTTAAAGGACAAAGGGATTAACCCATTTGGACAAAAATATGAACGTACCCGTCTTGCGGGGGAAATTCATGAACAGTATGATTCCCTGACAAAAGAGGAATTGCAGGAAAAAAACGCCAAGGTTTTGATCGCCGGTCGTTTAATGTCCAAACGGAAACAGGGAAAAGCCTCTTTTGCCCATCTTCAGGATATGAGTGGACGTATCCAGATTTACGTACGGAAGGACCGGGTGGGGGAAGAACAGTATGATCTGTTTACCGCTGCCGATTTGGGAGATTTCCTGGGCGTAGAAGGAGAAGTATTTAGGACCAACCGGGGGGAAATCAGTGTCAAGGCGGATCAGGTAACATTCTTGAGCAAATCGCTTCGTCCGCTTCCGGAAAAATATCATGGGCTGAAAGATGTGGAACTCAGGTATCGCAAACGGTATCTGGATCTCATCATGAACCCCGAGGTAAAGGAGACCTTTATCACACGCAGCAGAATTATAGCCTCCATGCGCCGTTATCTGGATCAGCGCGGTTACCTGGAAGTGGAAACCCCAACCATGCACGCAATTGCCGGCGGTGGTGCAGCACGTCCGTTCATCACCCATCACAATGCGTTGGACATGGATTTATACCTGCGGATTGCGCTGGAACTCCATTTAAAACGGTTAATTGTAGGCGGAATTGAAAAGGTTTATGAAATTGGGCGCGTTTACCGGAATGAAGGAATTTCAACCCGGCATAATCCAGAGTTTACCATGATGGAATTGTATGAGGCATACGCCGATTTTCATGACATCATGGACTTGACGGAAAATCTGATCGCCCATGTTGCCAAAGAGGTGTTGGGAACAACCAAAATTATGTATCAGGAGCATGAAGTGGATCTTTCACCAGGCTGGGCCCGCAAATCGATGACAGAACTGATTGAGGAAGAAACGGGGATTGATTTTACCCGACCAATGACGGATGAAGAAGCATGCCAACTGGCGAAAGAGCATAAGGTAGAAATTAATGAGTTTATGACGTTTGGCCATATTGTAAATGAATTTTTTGAGCAAAAAGTGGAAGACAAATTGATTCAGCCGACCTTTGTCTATGGCCATCCCGTGGAAATTTCCCCGCTGGCGAAGAAAAACGAAAAAGATCCAAGGTTTGCTGACCGGTTTGAGCTGTTTATTGTTGGACGGGAACACGCCAATGCCTTCTCTGAATTGAATGATCCCATTGACCAGCGCCAACGTTTTGAAGCGCAACAGAAAGAAAGAGCGGCCGGAAACGATGAAGCACATCCGATGGATGAGGATTTTCTGGAAGCGCTGGAATATGGAATGCCACCAACCGGCGGACTCGGAATTGGCGTGGACCGGTTGGTGATGCTTTTGACCAACAGCCCATCGATCCGCGATGTGCTCCTGTTCCCCCACATGCGTGGACAGCAGGAACAATAGATATCAGGCAAGATCGCTTCTAATTCAACCTGAGGGTTAGAAGCGATTTGTTTTTTATACACAGGTTATTCATAGAATACGGCTGAATTGTGGATAACTTGTGAAAAAGGGTGCGAAAGAATATTTATAAATATTTGGGAATCAGAAAGGTTTTTTAGTGTCTGTATTGAATTAACTAATCAACCCTTAATTTTTTGAAGAGGGAGGGCCGCCTATGCATGATAAGTGCACATGCGTAAAGTGTGGTGCAAAGTCCTTATATATTCAGTTTTTTCAACTTGATGGCAAACATTATTGCCGGATGTGCTATACAGATCAACTGCAAAAGGCCCGTAAAAAAGTCATCCATATAGCCATACACCGGATGCCCTGAAAAGGGCATTTTTCTTTTAGGAAGGATTTTGGAATGTGTTTTGCGAAAATGTAAAGGAATGTTCAAATAAAGAAATTGTTCACAATTTTATCCAAACAAACTTCATAATATGAAAGGATTCAGGAAATGTTTTGCAACTGTTGCTGGTATCGCCTTGTGTAGATATCTTAAAACGACTATAATTTCCCTAGGTTATTACTGCATTTTGGCGATTTTGTCAACTGACAGGATATTTCTGTTTTACACGTATTTTTTATTTATCCCACGTAACTTTAAAAATATAGGCATTCTCTTTCATAAACGAAGATTGTTCTTTTTTCTTCATGTACTTGCGACATGAACGTGGTTATGAGTAAAATGATAGAAGTAGTACTGTTAGACCGATTAATTAACGAGGCAAATCATTCCAATAAATTTAGAGAGAATGATAGATAGTTTAGCCTTTATATATATTAGAAATCGAAAAACACCAGGGAGGTTAAGCTATGGGTCCCAGGAAAGAGAACCATAGATTCTTGGAAAAGGGTAACCACCTTTCATTTCCTGAAGCACGTTTTGGACTTACGAAAAAAGAAACTTTTAACCCTGTCAATTACCGGGAAGATAAGAGTGAACCCCGTGCCCATCAGCAGGTATTGGGCATGCTGAATGCTTTGCAGCAAAACTTCACTTCGTTATTAAATGTGGTTACCAATCGTCTTTCTTATGACAAGACCAAAGAGGTGGCCTTTGACCGACTTTACAAAGAGATGGAAGAACTGAAGCAGGATCAGGAACTTCAACAATTTCGCCCCCTGTTTATTGATCTGATTCTGTTGATTGACCGGATGAACAATATATATAACGATAAGCTGGAATTGGGAGAACACAATCCGGAACTGATCAATGTCCTGCAAACCTTAAGCCATGAAGTGCTGGAAATCCTGTACCGTCGCGGTGTTGAACTAATCGTTGCCCCATCCAACAAATTTGATCCAAAGATCCAGCAAGTTGTTGATGTAATCCCTACAAATAACCCTGCGGAAGATAATATGGTTGTCCATATGGTGCGCCATGGATTCAAATATAAAGATGTGGTTCTCAGACCTGAAGAAGTGATTATCAAAAAGTATAATTCCTAAATAATTGGTATGGGAGACCAGGGATTAGCCACTTTATGGCTAATCTTTCATCATTGGGGATTTCCTGATCGTGGGAGTTTCTCGGGAAACGAGAGATGGGATTCCCATCTTTTCGTATTCATGTCAAATCTGATTTTTTCCAGCAAATTACATAAAAATTTCGTGAAAGAGGGTAGCGAAGAGGAAAAATTCTCCCGTAACCCGTTGGTTAGAAGTGATTGAAGGAGTGAAAAAAAGATGGGAAGAGTCGTTGGGATCGACCTGGGAACAACCTATTCGGCGATCTCTGTCGTCAATAAATACGGTAAACCCGAAATTATTGTAAATCGGGAAGGAGAACGAATTACTCCTTCTGTCGTTCTCTTTGAAGACAAGGAGGTTGTTGTAGGGAGCATTGCGAAGCGTTCCGCCGTTGCAAGTCCATTCAATGTTGTCCAGTTTGTGAAAAGGCAGATTGGTGACAAAACGTGGAGATTCAATACAGAAAATGGCGGCGAATTTACCCCGGAAGAAATTTCAGCCATGATTATACGTCGTCTCAAGGAAGACGCGGAAACCCTGTTGGGCGAAAAAGTGGAAGATGCTGTAATCACTGTACCGGCCTATTTTGATGATGCACAGCGGAAAGCGACACAGGACGCGGGCCGGATTGCCGGGCTTAATGTTCTTCGTATCATTAATGAACCGACGGCCGCCGCACTCGCTTACGGGCTGGACAAAATGCACATGAATGAAAAGATTCTTGTGTATGACTTGGGTGGAGGTACCTTTGACGTTACCATCATGTCCCTGTCCGAAAGCGGTTTGCGCGTACTGTCAACGGGCGGGGCGAAAAACCTTGGCGGTTTTGATTGGGACAATGCCGTAATGAACTATTTAAATGAAGAATTCCAGAAACAAGGAGGGGTCGATTTACTGGAGGACCCCATGCTGGAACAGGACCTTCGCGATAAAGCGGAAATTGCAAAGAAAACACTTTCTGTTCGGGACCGCACCAATGTGTTTTTATCCGCGGAAGGAGTTAATGCATCGATCACCCTGACGAGGGAAAAATTTGATGAATTAACGGAAACCCTGTTAAATCGTACGCAAAGGATCATGGAATTTGTACTGGAAGATGCCAATGTAGAATGGAAAGACATTGACAAAGTCCTCCTGGTGGGCGGTTCCACCCGGATGAAACAGGTACCGGCCATGATTGAACGTGTGACAGGCATTAAACCATCCCTCGATGTAAATCCCGATGAAGTCGTTGCCTTTGGTGCTGCCATCCAAGGAGCAATCCTGCAGATCAAAGAAGGAAAAGCAGATCTTTCTCTCAGCCAAACCTTCCCGATTGTCGAGGTTCAGGATGTGAACTCCCATAGCATGGGAGTCGTTGCACTTGATGAATCCGGCCATGAATTTAATTCGATTGTTCTCAGGAAAGATACCGTAATCCCCAGTAAGGTAAGTGGATATTACACTACCACCGTTGATCATCAGTCCCAGTTGCATCTGCAAATAACTGAAGGAGAAGATGTAGATCTCGATTATGTGAAAATTGTCGGTGAAGGCATGATTGACCTTCCGGATTATCCCAAAGGGGCTCCCCTTGAAGTGATTTTTGAATACGACAGCGACGGAATCATTCATATTTCAGTTATCGATTCTACCGCGGGAAGCCTGTTGGGCGAATTGAAAATAGAACGGAAATCCAACCTGACCGAAGAAGAAGTATTGGAAAAACAGGAACGGATGACCAAACTGGCGATCGGTTAGAAATCCATTACCTGAAAAAAAGAGAGCCATCAGTAAAAAGAATTCGGCATTTATTTTATAACCTCATTTAAAGTGATCGCTTGGGAGAACCAGGCTTCAACCAGTCAGCAATTGGAGAGCGATTTTTAGAAGAGTTTTGACCTTTATGAGTGGAAATCAACCAGGTTTCCTGGCAATCGCTTCCAATGAAATCTGCAGTTAAAGCTTGGAAAACCAAGCTTTTTTTATGGGGAAATGTGGCATTTATCTGGTTTTTTCTTTACATACGTTGTGAATATATGGTGAAACCGATATAATTCTTTTACAATCAATCCTTGATTGGTTTATATTATAATCGGTTTTTTCTTTACTTATTTTTAACCACTTGTATTATTGCCAATAATATGTCAAATTGGTAAATTTGGTACAGTATTTGAGCTCAAATTTTATTGTACATGTATGGAAGCTCAACAAAGATTTCTGTTAATTTTGATTCGTTTTTTTAGTTTCTTTAATGAAAAACAGAGGAGGCTGTACGGGACTTATGTATTCCGACATCAAAGTTTTGATTGTCACCGAAGAAGCGCCCATTGCAACGGATTTACAAGACCGGCTAAGCCATCAGTTCTCGCAAATCACCCATATTTTTGCCTCAGAGGTACGACGTGAAATTTCTCGTATTCAGCCGGATATCGTTCTATTGCACGAGGGAGCGGATGGAATTGGCATGCAGCTGATTCCATACATTTCAAGGGAAGTCACCCATGTTGAAATCATTTACCTTACGGAATCCAAAGATTCGATTCGCATACGCGATGCGAGCCGTGCCGGAGCCTTTGACGTGCTGTTTTTTCCTGATGAAATCAATGCCATCGTTGACGTATTGTCCCGTGCAGTCAAGGCACTGAAAGCGGTGAGTGCCCGGAATCGCGATATTGCTGAATTTACATGGGGCCGGGGGCAGGTGATTGCCTTTTATAGCGGGAAAGGCGGAGCAGGCAAAAGTTTGATCGCCTCTACCCTGGCCCAGTCACTGCAGCTGGAATCAAGTTGCAGTGTGTTGCTCGTTGATCTCAACCTTCAATACGGGGGGATTGAGACGTATCTCCAATTGGAAAGCAATCGCAACCTGTATGATCTGACTCCGGTTTTGCGTGAGCTGAATGATAACCACATCCGCAGTGTAACGGTGGTAGAACCCTATTCGCAAGTAGAGGTTTTAACCAGTCCGGCTGACTTGGAAATTGCGGAGCAAATCACGGAAGAACATGTGGAACGTTTGCTTCGGGCTGCCCGGCTTTACTATGATTACATACTTGTCGATTTGCCTTCGAAAATGACCGATCTGACCTATACGACCCTGGAAGAAGCAGATAAAATTTATTACTTGTTGACACCTGATGCACTGTCTTTACGTATTCTCAATCGTGTATTGGGGGCGTTTAACATGATTGGCATAGACCCGACGGACCGTCTCCAGTTACTGTTAAATCGTGTGAACCGCGATTCAGAAATAGGAGCCAGGGAAATTCGGCAGCGGTTTGCTTTTGAAATTGCCGGGGAATTTCGAGATGATTTGAAAAAAATCGATCAGGCAGTAAACCGGGGCAAACCGCTTCGTACAGTCCGCAATGAACGAAATATTTCGCCATTTGCCAAAGATGTGCAAAAATTTGCCCGCATGATGCTAGGCAAAACAAAAAGCATAGCAGCCGCCAAATCATAAAAGGATGATCAGACGTGGAACTTGAACCCATTTTATATTTAGTCCTGATCGGTCTTTTAATTGCCGCTGCGGTAACTGACATAAGAGAACGCTTGATTTATGACCGCTTTATTGTCATTGGAATTGCAGCTACTGTGTTGGTCCGCTTTTTTGAGCGAACGGAACCGTGGTGGAATTACCTTCTGACAGGGGTTGTCTCCTTTCTGTTTCTGTATGTCATTGCGGTTGTGACCAATGAACGTTCCATTGGTGGCGGAGATGTAAAGCTGTTTGGCATGTTGGGGCTGGCCGTTGGTTTTGAGCCTTTTTTAGTAATTTATTTTGGTTCACACATGTTGGCGGCCCTATATCTGGTGATCCTGAAACTGGTGCGATGGAAAAAGATTGGCTGGCATACGGAATTTCCGTTTGCACCCTTTATCCTTCTTGCTACTTTGGTGTGTTATCTGTGGAAATTCCCGTTTGGGGGATAAAAAACTCTAATTATAAGCAGGTGTTCGAACTTATGCAAGATGCAAAAAGAAGAGCGATATTGTTTCTGGTAATTGCATTAATACTTTCCCTGGTGGCTGGAATCCTGTTTATGCAGAAGGTGAGTGCGATTGATGCGAGATTGGGGAATTTTGAGCCGGTCTATGTTGCCAAGGAGGGGATTAATGCCCGGGAAGAACTGAGTCCGGAAGATTTTGAGGTTGTGGAAATTCCAAAGCAGTATGTCCAAAAATCTGCGGTGACGGATTTAAACATGATTGAATTGGAAGGAAGACGGTATCAAATTGCTGATCTGGTTTCCGTAGTTCCTTTGGGGGAAGGGGAGGCACTGACCACAAACATACTCAAACCCCGGATGGAGCTTGGCTCAGGCGACAAACGGATGGTGATGATTTACCGCTCCGATATGGTGGGATTTGATGATGTATTTAATTACGGAGACCGGGTCGATATTGTTTATGTCGATCGAAACGGGAAAGGACATATTTATAAGTACAGAGGAATCCCCATTGTGTCTTTGGCGAAGGATGACAAGTCCGTGACCGGTTTGGGACTGGAAATGACTCTTGAGCAGGCAGCCGATTTTGTCAGCCTGCAAAACACTGCGGCAAGTATCCGGATTTTGAAAGCCCCCAATATAGCAGATTAAAACGATCATCGGGAGAGAGGTTTTATGGCGATTTTTTCGCAAAACAAGCGGTTAACAAAACATATAAAACGGAAAAACGAGCAAGAGACAGCGAAAAAGAAGTCAGTGGATAACAATCGTGTCAATGAATTGGCCCAGCATTTCAAGGCGCGGTTGCTCAGGGAAACCGATTTGGAAAAACTGACCCGAATGTCTTCATCTGAATTGCGTATTACGCTGGATCGTTTGGTCAGCCGGTACCTGGCTGATGAGCAGGTGGTTTTGACAAATGAAGAACGCAACCGGGTGATTAACCGGATCATTAACGAATCGGTGGGGTATGGGCCTCTGGAAGCTTTGCTGAATGATGACGAAATAACGGAAATCATGGTCAATGGTCCATATGAAGTGTTTTATGAGAAAAACGGGAAACTTCACAAAACGGATATTCAATTTCGGGATGAGGAAGCCCTTCGTCATGTCATCGACCGGATTGTCGCTCCGATTGGGCGGCGGATCGACGTGAGTTCCCCAATGGTGGATGCCCGCCTTCCTGATGGCAGCCGGGTTAACGCGGTGATTCCCCCCATCAGTTTAAAAGGGTCCGTAGTTTCAATCCGGAAATTTCGCAAAGAACCGATTCGCCTGAATGATTTAATTTCATTTGGAAGTCTGACAGAAGAAATGGGGCAGTTCCTGACAAGCCTGGTTCATGCCAGGTTAAACATCATTATTTCCGGGGGAACCGGAAGCGGAAAAACGACTCTGCTGAATGCCTTGGCCTGTTTTATTCCGCCCGATGAGCGGATTATCACGATTGAGGATATGGCGGAACTGCGTATTCCCCATAATCACGTGGTGGGAATGGAAGGACGTCCGGCCAACGTCGAAGGAAAAGGGGAAGTCTCCATCCGGCAACTGGTGAGAAATGCGCTCAGGATGCGTCCCGACCGGATTATTGTGGGAGAAGTTCGCGGGGCGGAAGCGTTCGACATGCTCCAGGCGATGAATACCGGACATGAAGGATCAATTACCACCGTCCACGCCAATTCCCCTTCTGACGCGATGAGCCGTCTGGAAGGAATGGTCATGATGTCGGGTCTTGATCTTCCGTCTGAAGTGATTCGCCAGTATATTGTTGGGGCGGTTGACTATATTGTGCAGATTGGCCGTCTGCCAGATGGAAAACGGAAAATGTTGGCCATCTCCGAAATGGAGCAGAAGGAAGACGGAATGGTACGGATGAACGATATTTTCCGTTTCGTCCAGACCAACATTTCCCCTGACGGGAAGGTAGAAGGATATTTCAGTGCTACCGGAACCATTCCCAGATGTTATGAACGGCTCAAGGCATATGGTGTCAGTGTAAATAAAGATATTTTCCGTCCCGTTTCACCAGGGAGGGAACATTTATGATTATAGCCATCTTTGGAACAGCCGCTGTTTTTTGTTTCATGATTGCCATCTGTTTCTGGCTGCAGATGAGAGTCGCCAAAAGCCAAACGGCGGAGGTTCTTGAAAAATATATTGGAAACAAGGAAGAAATCAGCTGGTCGGACCGCCTGGCAGACCGCCTCGATCAACAATCCTGGGCGAAAAAACTGGAACCGGAATTGAAAAGGGCAAGCATCAACTTGCGTCCGTCGGAGTATGGGGCACTTTTGCTGCTTGCAGAAATCGGGCTGATCTTTTTATTGATTATAGGATTTGATGCCCCGTTCTTCCTCAGTTTACTGATTGCTTCTTTCCTTGTCCCTTTTGGGTCGAAAATGCTGATTAATTCCCGTAAATTCCTTTATGTGCGAAAAATTGAAGACCATTTGTCCGAAGCCTGCCGCCTGTTAAGCAGTGCGGCGCGTGCAGGTTTGTCTATTCCGCAGGGCTTGGAACTGGTTGAGAAAGAGATGCATGGTCCCATCAAAGAGGAACTTGGTATCGTTGTTAAGGAATTGCAGTTGGGAAGGAATCTCGAAACATCACTGAAAGAGATGCTTGAGCGGGTTCCATCCCGCGATATGCAGGTCTTTGTCAATGCCCTGATCATTCAGCGGCGTGCCGGCGGGGATTTGGCCAAAGTCCTGAGCGAAATGGCCAATACCATGGAAGAAAGAAAAATTATTCACAAGACCATTGACGCCACCGTGGCCCAGTCCCGCTATTCGGCCTATTTGTTGCCGATTGTATCACTATTGGTTGTCTTTATGATGAGCAAAATGCTGGATGGTTTTATTGAGTTTTTCTCATCTATTTATGGAATGATTGTTTTAGGGATTTTTATTATTTTGCAGATTATTGGTTTTATATTAATTAAGAAAATTGCTGACATCAAAGTGTAGGGGTAGATTATAATGATACTCTATTTTATTGTTGTTTGTATCTGGTCAAGTCTTTTTTTGGCAGGGATTTTTTATTACTCCTACAGCATGGAACTGGAAAAAGTGCGTTCCAACCTGGATCACTTTATTCCACCATGGAAAGTTATGAAACAAAAACGAAGTAAAAGGGCATTTCTTCATCAATGGATGGATAAATTGTCGCCTACAGGAAGGAAAATTCAAATTCTTAGTGATGACCGGGAGCTGGAAGGTTCATTGACTAAAGCCGGATATCCTTATCAATTAACAGTAGCGCGGATCCATGGTGCGAAGTTGCTCGGTTTAATTACCGGTGCGGTATTCGGTTTTCTCTGGTACTTATTCGGTCTTCCCCTAGCTGTCTTTTTGATCGTCTTTGCCCCATTTTTGGGCTATATGGCTCCGATTTATCTGGTGCGCTTTATCGCGAAAAAGAGGCAACAACAGATTCGACTGGAACTTCCTGATTATCTCGACATGATGAGTATTACACTACAGGCAGGGATGTCTATGGATGATGCTCTTGCTTATTATGTGGAAACTACAGACGGCCCGTTGAGTGAGGAACTGGCGCGGTTAAATCAGGAAATCCGGTTTGGGATGCAAAGGGAAATTGCTTACCGTTCCTTGCTTAAAAGAACAGACTCCCCTGAATTGGAGGCCTTGATTCAATCACTGATTCAGGCATATAACCTGGGAACACCGATTGCGAAAACCTTCGCTCTGCAAGCCCAGGAAATGCGCCGGATGAGATCAGAGAAAGCAAAAGAAGAGGCCGGTAAAGCAGCACCCAAGATTTCCCTGGTTACCGGATTAATCATTGCGCCTTCAATTATGTTTTTGATCTTAAGTGCCATTATTTACACCAACTTTATTGCCCACAATATCTTCAGTGGTTTTTAACCGGTACGTTTTGAAGGAGGTGTCCGGGTAAAAAAAGAATTAGTATGATGGCAGGCATTTATTGACTTATAGAATTTTTTATTTAATGAGGAGGAAGTATGATGAAAAACATTTTCAAAAGTAAAAAAGGTTCTCCCACGTTGGAGTATGTGTTGATTATTGCTGCCGGAGCTGCCTTTGCCGCTTTGCTGATTGGCGTGTTTAGTAAGGATGAAGGTGGATTGGGTGGAGAAATTATGGAAGAAATGAAGAATAAGGTTATTGAGACTATTCAAGGAGTTACACAAGATGGTCAATCTGGCCAGCAACCTTAGAATGACTAGTATATGAAAGATCCGGGGTATGGTCTTATTAGCCATGCCTCTTCCGTCATATTTTTAAATACGGGAAGGGATGCAGATGAACAGGTTTCCGAAATTAGTTTTTTTGAGCATTTTGATTGTCGTGATGTTGCTGACAGCGTGTAATGCAAGCCAGGAGGCAGCCATCAACCCTGAAGAGTCAATACCGGAAAAAGTAAAATTTGGCGAAGATGTTCAGGGGATTTTTGACGAAAAGCCGGGAGTCTTTTCAGGAAGCCAATATGATGAACAGAAACTGCAAGCCGAGTTGGATCAATTGCCGGATAACATATCTTCAACCGAAGCCTATCGTTATTTGGTTCACTTTTTGTCAGAAGATTACCGCCCTTTGGTCAAGAAGGTGGAAGAGTTTGATACAACTTATACCATCGCTGGGGGGCAGCCAACGGATTCTGAACAGCCCAATGCTCTGCAAGAAAAAAGAAAACAGGTAAATATCGTCGTTCTGGTAGACGCGAGTGGTAGTATGGCTGGGCATGTAGATGGACAAAGGAAGATGGAAATCGCCAAGCATGCTGTGTCCCGTTTTGCCCAGGCATTGCCGGAACAAGTCAATGTGTCCCTGCGGGTCTATGGCCATCTGGGAAGCAATCAAAGGAAAGATAAAGAGGTTTCCTGCAAAAGTACGGAGGAAATCTATCCTTTATCCAAATACAACCAGAATAAGTTTGAGAAATCATTAAATCAACTGAAACCCGTCGGTTACACCCCGATTGCGCTGGCGATCCAGAAAGCGCAAAAAGATTTGAGCAAGTATAACGCCAGCCAGAATGAAAACATTGTCTATATCGTAAGTGATGGAATAGAGACCTGTGGCGGTGACCCGGTTGGAGCGGCAAAGCAGTTGCATGAATCGAATATAAAGGCGATTGTAAACATCATTGGCTTTGATGTGGATAATGCCGGACAACAGGCGTTGAAACAAGTGGCTGTGGCGGGGGGCGGGGAATTTGAGACTGCCAATAGCGCTGAGGAATTACGCCGGTATTTGGATGCTCAAAATACGAAAATGGAGTTAAAATGGCGTATCTGGGATACAGAAGCACGTTCAAAATTACAAGGAACCCTTATAGAAAAAGAGACAGCAGTGAGAAAACTTGTAGGTTTAGCAGCTAGTGAATTTGATCAGAAAGTGAAGTTAGAAAATCAACGGATGGTTGATGCACTTAATTATTTGGAAGAAAAGAAAAAAATAAACTTTGAAAATCGGCAAACCGTAGATTCTTATCTCATTTGGCGAAAAAAAGAACTGGAAAAATACTCTGATAGCAAATATCATAGCTTAAACAAGATTTTAAGGGATAATTATCAAGAGCTAGAAAAGAGAATTAAGGAAATGAAAAATAAAGGTTTAGAGGAGTATCAATAAGATACATTGTTTAACAGGCTAAATTATTCCAAGGTATAAATACTATCGCCATTTAGCCTGTTCACTCCATTTCTATTTTTTAGAAAACAGAGAGCAAAGTTTGGAGAGAGTCAAACGTGAAAATAAAAAATACAAAGAGAACGATTGCCCTGATTATTTTATCAATGATATTTATGATGTTGTTTTTTCCGTTTTTTCCCTTTCTGTTAAAAGCACAGGCCACACCAGACCCGGTGCTTCCCGATTTCAAGGCTCCAACAACTGACCCGGTTCTTCCTGATTATAAAGCTCCGACAACCGATCCAGTACTTCCCGATTATAAAACTCCGCAAAATGGCTCTGTAAAACCTGACGAAGGGAACCAACAGGGAAAGCAACACCCATGGCTTGATACAGAAGATGCCTGGTGGAAAATAACCAAGTTTACCTTAAAAGATATTGCCTTGGATTGGACGGGTGCGATCGAACCTTTTACAGGCGATAATCCGATAGATGATATTGCTGTAGCTGGAAAATCAAGTTACAACATTTTAAAATCTCCCCGTGGCATTATTGGTGCTTTTTTTGGAGACGGGTCGCCACCCAAAATCATTATTGATGCCTGGGATGCTACTGATAAGACCATTGATTCCATTAATATTTTACGGGATGTTAAAACAGTAAAAAATTTAGATGAGGTTGTTGCTACAAGCGATAATTTAACAGATATTGCAAACGTCCAAAAAACATTAAATACGATGAAAACGGTCAGCCGTCTGTCAAAAGGGGTCGCAATAGGCGGGATGGCGGTTTCGGCGGCTGATATGTCGATAAATATTTATAAAGCTATCAACTCCACCGGAGATGACCGGGCAGATAATATCATAAAAGCGTTTGGCAGTTTGGGAGAAGGAATGGTATCGGCATCAGCCCTGGCTGGGCCAACACCCTTTGGGGCTTTTCTGTTGATTGGCGGGGCAGCATTATGGGGATTCAGTTCTTTGTATATTTTGTATATCAATGTAGGTGGAACTAAAGCATTCAAAAATGCAGGCAAGGCGGTAGCTGATGGTGCAAAAAAAGTATGGAACAAAGTAACCAGCTGGTTTTAATGGGAGGAAGAGAAATGAATTTAAAAAAACTGATGACCAATCCATTACCGGATCCTCTTGCTCAGGTCAAGGAAATGGCAAAAAAGTATTGTTATTCGGGTGAAAAATATAAAATTTACAATGAACATGCCGAAATAGATAGAGAAAATTACTACATGGTAGTTTATTGGAAGGAACCGATAAAAGAGTCATTGACTGGATTATTAATTGTTCGAGAGGATGGAGAGTTGCTTCCTTTTGAAGAATGTTTCGAGGTTTATAAACTGCTTACTGGTGTTGATACCCATTTAAAAACCATTTTAATTCATATAGGCCCATATTGGATCCAGAAGCCGCAATTTGTTTGGCATCGTTTAAAACGTCTGTTGGAGAAAGTGTATCCTGCTGTCGAGCGATCAAAAAATACAGAGTTGGAAAGAGCTTATCAAGGGTTTTTAGAGATTCCGTCAGTGATGCTTTCCACGCATGAAGAGATGAAGGAAGTTGTAGAAAGAGGAAAAAAACTTTTTTCAGAGTTGACAACGGATTACTTGATTACAAGAGATTTTTATGATCGGGTGGATCATGAGCATACACTATTAATGAACTTGGTGGCAAAGCAATTAAGAGTACAAATTGAAACGGACCAGGTTCGCAGGGAATTCTTAAATCTGTTTCAAAGGCAGATTCCGCTTTGGGATATAATTAACCAATTGAGGTATTTAAGACTCTTTCAATATCATCGGAAACTGAAAGTGGATAAGAGAACATATGAAGGTTATCAGGATATTCGCCAAGATGTAAAACGTTATGAAGCCAACCGGCCATTACGTGAAAAACAAATCCAAAGTATACGAAATCCAAGAAGTTAAAGGAAGTGGACGATGGTTATCCGGTCATCTTTACAACTTTATAAGCAGGAGTTTGGACGCATTTTGCTTCTGGGTTTACTCGTTACCCTGCCTGTTCAGTTGATTGCCATGTTTTTTACCAATTATTTTTATACCTATTACGGCATCCTGAATCTTGTTTATGTGGCTGATTGGTTTTTTGCATTTATTATTCTGCTATCTATCAGTTTTGTACAAATTCCTTTTATTCGTTTATTTCAGTTACATATCAGCCGTGAGCCCGTTAAAGTCAGTAAAACTATTGACAGTCTGATGAAAAGTGGCTTTACGGTTTATGTTATGGGAATTTTATATGCAATCTGTGTGGTGGTTAGCAGCTTGTTTTTTATCATTCCGGGCCTGATCCTGATGGTACTTCTTTATGCTTTCCCCTATGCAGTGGTTATGGAAGGGGAAAAATGGGGTAGTGCCTTTAAACTGGCGATTCAGTTTGGCAAGGACAATTTTTTCCGTTTGCTGGGGATCATTCTCGGGTTTTCGCTGGTGGAAATGACAGTCGAACGGATAATTGAATTTGGTGTATTGAGTTTGACGCATAACTTTTTGATTATTTCTCTGGTGCTGTTAACAGTCAATATGTTTTTTATTCCGCTATTCAGCTTTATTAACGGTTTTGTTTATGCGAAATGGGCTGGTCAATTGGATTGAAGTTGAAAGGCTGTTGTTGGTAGAAAGAGGGAAATCATGCTTGTTTTTTGGTTTTCCCTCTTTTATTCATTATCAATATCAATTAAGTAAGCCAAATTCAAATATTGTCCAAAATACGGAACTTAAGTAATTGAAAAATCTTAGAGTTAGTATATTATTCAACCTGGCCATCTTAAATAAACAGTGTATGGGGTTGGTAGATAAATCAATCTTGTTTTCATTCCGCGTTAAGGGGAAAGGTAGTCGATTATTTGGAAGAGGGCCTTCTTAGCTGGTCCAAGCGGAAGAATTAGTTTCTCGCAACTTGCAGCATCTCCAGGATCGATCAGTGGTTTGGGTAAATTTGCCGGCTGGGTAGGTGTTGGTCTCTTGGCATATGAATCGGTTGCAGGTTTTTCCCAAGCTTTTGCCGTCGAAGATGGTTCACAGAAGCAAGCAGATGGGGTCTTAAAAGGGATCGCAGGTTTAGGGGGAGCGGCTTTTGGGATTGGAACGCTTATAATGGCTGCAGTTCCTGCGGCTGGTCTAATATTGTTAGGTGGAGGTTTGGCTTTTTGGTGTTTAGGAACTGCAGGAAAATATTTTACAAAGAATAAATCATTTAGAAACTTCTTTTCCGCGCCCGTACGGGGAATCAAAAAGCTCTTTAGCTAGATAAAGTGAGGTGAGTTTTTATGGCAATACCCGAACATATCAAAAAAATTATTGAAGATTATAAGCAACCACGTGAAAATGTAATGATTATGCCAGAAGTTATTAAATATCAGAATCAAATCTATTATGGCGCATCTTATCATCAAGGAAGGAACGTAACCGGGTACCTTATTCTAACAGTAGATGGTAATATTATTCCGAAACAAGAAGCTATCGAAGTTCATTTTATATCACAAAGTATTTCAATGATTGCTTCTGTTTTTTTTCGATCAACTCGTGGATTGGTGGGAAAAAATTTCTCTTTGTCCGGTGGGCATATAAAGCACTGAAAAAATTGGAGCAAAAGTATGCTGAGGAACCAGAAGGATTGAAATATATTCAATCTTTTCGAAAGGTAATAGAAAGTACTTTACATAACCATCAAAGGTTTAAAGAAAAAGGATTGGAGCAAAAGCAGCTTTTGCAGAAAATGATACAAGAAGAAACTGTTTTTACGGATTTATTTTATAAATCAAGAGAGATACATTTAGAAATGGGGAGATGTCTCTTTTTTATCAACTATGATCAGATGCAATCTTATCAGGATCGGGGGAAAGCAATTCAGTTTTTGTTCAAAAAAGGGGATATTTTTCGTGCTTTGGGATTATTCTTGATGCATTTACAGCTACACCCCCCTTATGTAAAAGCAAGAGATCGGGAGACATTTGAGTTTACAAAGACAAGGTACGTAGATCATAAAGTACCCAGACAGGAAGTAAAAGAATTTGAAGAAAGTATATCAATAATCAGAAATCCAAGGTTACCAGGAGCCGAGGAGAA
>NZ_JACEOL010000082.1 GCF_013868055.1 Thermoactinomyces mirandus
AATTACAACTGTAGTACTAAGTTATAATTAGGAGGGCGAAAGGGGCGTTTTTATGGGGAGAAGAAAATGGACGGCTGAACAGAAAATGGAGATTATATTGGCTGGGATGACACCAGGAGCTAACATCTCTGCTGTATGTAGAGAATATGGAATATTACAACCCCAATATTACAAGTGGAAAGAGGCGTTTCTTCAAGGAGGGCTTTCCGCCCTGGCAACAAGTCCATCCAAGCGAGAACAAGTATGGAGAAAGAATTGAAAGAAGCCAAGACATTGCTTGGTGAACAAGCAATGCAGATTGAGATCCTTAGAAAAAAGACCAATTGGGGCCGAAGGTAAGTTCAAGAAAGTTGGTACAGACCTTGGTAGATGAAGGGTATTCGGTCCCATAAATTACTCATGCCCTTCAAATCAACCGTACCTATGGATAAGCCTTACTTAAGCAAGAACAACCTAAGAAGCGGGAAAAGACAGACGAAGCATCGCTTCGTCAAAAGATTTTAGAGTTGTGTGGCGAGTTTCCTACGAACGGATATCGTCGTATTCGAGTATGTCTAAAAAAGCGATTTCAACTCCAGGTTAATGGCAAACGTGTTTACCGAATAATGAAGGAGTTGAATGTATTAGTTAAGACGAAGCATTTTGAAGCCAAACGAAAAAAGCAACGAGGAAAAATACCCGTTACTCGTTCCAATGAGCACTTTCAAGTGGATATGACAAAAGTCTGGTGTGGCAGAGATGGCTGGGGGTATTTTTTGCGGCGATCGATGCATTTGACAGAGAAGTCGTAGGCTATTCTTTCTCCCGGTTCTGCAGAACCGAAGAACTTCTTATGGCTGTAAACCAATCCTTGAATTACCGTTTTCCTGAAGGAGTAAAAGGCAAAGGGCTAAGCATACGAAGTGATAATGGCTGCCAAATGACCAGCCGACGTTATGTTTTAACAAACCAAGCTCTTTCATGATTCGGTACACTCTTTTATGATTTACATGGATACCATACTTTTTCTGTAGCCACACACGAATCCGACGATATTCATTGGTTGGGAACATTCCGCAAAGTTCTTGAATCTTTTGACGAAGCGACGCTTCGTCATTCTGTACACGCTTTTTTGGCGCTTTCTCTTTGATCAGCTCGTATCCATAGGTGCGGTTTATACGAAGGGCCTTCGTAATTTGTGGGATCGAATACCCTTCTTCTACCAAGGTTTGCACGAGCTCTCGAATGCTTACCTTCGACCCCAATTCGTCTTTTTTCGGAGAATCTCAATTTGCATGGCTTGCTCACCAATCAGAGCCTTCGCTTCTTTCAGCTCTTTTTCCAGTTCCCCTTCTTTATTGGATGAACCACTGGACAAGGCGGATAATCCACCTTGAATAAAGGACTCTCGCCATTTGTAATATTGCGGTTGCAATATTTTGTATTCTCTGCATACAGCAGAGATATTTGCTCCTGGTCTCATTCCAGCTAACACAATCTCCATTTTTTGTTTAGCTGTCCGTTTTCTCCTTCCCATTAAAACGACCCCTTTCTTCTTCCTCCCTCAATAAATTAAGTTTTTCTCACTCAATCTCTCGTTTTCTCCAATTTTGAAAAATGAACCAGGCATTTAGAACGGATACATTTTGAATAGATGTATAGAAAAGGAATTAAGGGTTTACTCCATTATAACTTAAACTTTGTCTGGAAGATTATGGGGTCATTATAAAAGACGTTATTATCAAAATAAAACCTATTTTCACCACTGGATTCCAATCCATTCGATATCAGCTCATTTCAAATTGAATTTTTTTTATTTACCTTCTACTTTTGATTTGGATCCCAGACGTAATATTTAAACCAGAAAATCCCCCCAACTTAAATTGAGCATCATTCTGATGATATCCAATTCAGTTAGGGGGGAACCATTACTAAGGTTAATAAATTAAGCAACTCATACTATTGAAAAATCAGCCAAAAATCCTTCCATTGTTCCTCCTGTACCCCAGACGAGGGTCTACATATCTGTCAATTACTTTCACCATTATTTGACCTACACTATTGCCTGATATCGCTAATGCAACATGGAAAAACATTCCCATAATTATAGTAACACGTGAATATTTCTTTTTTGCATATCTATGGGCAATTGTTCTTGTAAGACGATAATAAGCTTTTCTTAAAAACCGTTTGTACGCTTTTCTTGCCAGATAAGCCTGCCAGCCACCCCAAGCAGCAATTATTATGTCAATAATGATTGCTGCGTACCTGTTTCTTATTCCTTTCCCATTTGGATCTACATTGTTAACTGGGGCGTTTTTCGTGTAGATATACTTATTCCAGCTCAACGGTTCATTCTCAAACCCCTCAAACGTATCCCTCGTCAAGAACCTTCCCGTCTCCGGATTGTAATACCGGCTTTGCAGGTAATACAATCCCGTTTCCCAGTCGTAACGGTATCCCCGGTAGAGATAGGGGCTCTGGATCGTACCTGTATGCGCTGTGATCCGACCATAGGCATCGTAGCAATAAGTGGCGACCACATTTCCATTGGCATCGGTAAGCGCGATGACATCGCCCTGGCCATTCAGTTGGAAGTAGTAGGTTTGTCCGTCTTTGGTCATGCTGACGGGCCGATTCTCTCCATCAAAGGTATAAGCTGGCGATGACTTGGCCGGAGGCGTTGGTTTCAATGGAAACATTTTTATTCTCGTCATATTGGAAATACGTGGTTCCGGCATTGGTGGTCATGCGGGTGCGCATACTGTCGGCCCGGTAGGCGAATTGGACGGTTTCTGATCCCGACTGTACCTGGGTCAGGCGGTTTTCGGCATCGTAGGCGTAGGTTTTGCTTCCGTCGTTTGTCAGGTTCCCGTTTTCATCATAGGTATATGCTTGTCCGTTGACGGCTGTCAGTTGGTCGGCATCGTCATAGGTATACGTGTTGGTGATCGTGGTGCCGTCTCTGGTCACTTTTTTCGGGGTCCGGTTCCCTGCCGCACCGTAGGTATACTCCGTAATGGTTCCGTCAGGTGCCGTTTCTTTTACAAGTTGATCCAACTCGTCGTAGTCATAGGTGGTGGATTG
>NZ_JACEOL010000083.1 GCF_013868055.1 Thermoactinomyces mirandus
TAGTCATAGGTGGTGGATTGGTTATTGGCATCCGTTACCCTGCTGACCTGATCGATCTCATTGTATTGGTAGGTGGTCTCTTTGTCACTGGCGTTGGTTACCCTGGTTTTGTTGCCGTTGGCATCATATTGGTACTGGGTTATACCATTTTTGGCGTCGATTACTTTTTTTAGCCGATCGAGTCCGTCATACTCAAATGTAGTCGTGTGGGCGCCCACTTTTTCGCTGGTTTGGTTGCCGACCGTGTCATATTCGCTTTCCGTTACCCGGCCTTGTGGATCGGTTGTCTTCACTTCGTAGTTGCCATTGGCATCGTATTGATGTCTGGTTGTAATGGAACCGACGCTCACTTTGGCGGTGTCAAACCAGGCGGCTCCGGACTGCTGACTGTATTCGTAGTAAACCTTGACTTTGTCGAAGGACCTGGTGGCCTTGATTTCCGCTGCCTGGTGCTGCCAGTCATGCGTTTTGGACTTGTCAAAGTGGAAAGTAAAGGTTTCCTGCTTCGTGTCATCAAGATACGTTTCAATAATGCACCCGTACATCCCGCCGGAAGGATTGGGATTTTCCACCCGGGAGTGGCCGGATACAGTTAAAACAGCCCCCGCCGACCCGGACAGTTTGATTTCCTGGCTGAGCGATTTCCACAGCGACGAATCACCCATCAGTTTGTAGCATCGTTCGCCGGAATAGGAGAATGAGACAACGAATCCGTCCCCAGTTCCCTTGTTGCTTACCATCCATCCGGAATCGCATCACTATTTGCATCCCGCTCCAGATCCCCAAACACATTGTACGCCCCGTAGTACTCTTCTTCTATTTGCAACCCATCAAACCAATAGGTACCGCCATACTGGTTCCCTTCACCCCCGCCTGCATACCCGCGAAGCTGGATGGTCACCGTATTGCCGGGGAAAGCAGCAGGTTCCAGCATCATATGCAAACGGGTCGGGTCTTGCGTTCCGGTGATTCCAAAGTAAGTCATGGTTTTGGTTACCGCTCCGGCGGAATCAAAGCCTACTACATAAAGGCGGCCAATTCCTTGGGCATTCTGGGTTTTGACATAACCGCTCATCGCATAGGTTTTGTTTGGATCATACGGGACTTTTG
>NZ_JACEOL010000084.1 GCF_013868055.1 Thermoactinomyces mirandus
GGGCCATACAGACGGGGTGGAAGCGACCACGGGACCGCTGGGCCAGGGAATCGCCATGGCCGTGGGAATGGCGATGGCCGAAGCCCATCTGGCCGCAACATATAACCGGAAAGATTTTCCCGTGATCGATCACCTCACCTATGCCCTGACGGGGGATGGAGACCTGATGGAAGGCATTTCCCATGAAGCGGCTTCCCTGGCGGGGCACCTGAAACTGGGCAAACTGATTGTCCTCTATGATTCCAATGACATTTCCCTGGACGGAGAGTTGAACCGCTCCTTCTCCGAAAACATCCAGCAACGATTCCAGGCATATGGCTGGCAAGTGCTGCGTGTGGAAGACGGAAACAATGTGGAGGAAATCAGGCGGGCGATCAGGGCAGCAAAAGCCCATACGGAACAACCCACCCTGATTGAAATCAAGACCGTAATCGGGTACGGTTCTCCCAACAAATCCGGTTCCTCGGCTTCCCACGGAGCACCGCTGGGCGAAGAGGAAGTCAAACTGACCAAGGAATTCTACGGCTGGACCCATGAACCGTTTTATGTGCCGGAGGAAGTTTATGCTGATTTTGAGGAAAAAGTGGTCAAACCGGGCGCGCAAAAGGAAGCGGAGTGGAAAAAACTGTTTGCCGCTTATGAAGAAGCTTATCCCGAACCGGCCCGGGAACTGAAACAGGCCATTGCGGGAAAACTGCCGGAAGGCTGGGAGAAGGAACTGCCTGTCTTTGAAGCGGGGAAAGATCCCCTGGCCACCCGGGCCTCTTCCGGAAAGGTACTGAACGCCATCGCCAGACAGGTTCCGTATTTCCTTGGCGGAAGTGCCGACCTGGCCGGTTCCAACAAAACCACGATCAATGGGGAAGATGATTTCTCCAGCCGGAACTATGCCGGAAGAAATATCTGGTTTGGCGTGCGTGAACACGCGATGGGAGCTGCCCTGAACGGAATGGCGCTACATGGCGGATTGAAAGTGTACGGAGGCACCTTCTTCGTCTTTAACGATTACCTGCGTCCGTCCATTCGCCTGGCTGCGCTGATGAAGCAGCCCGTCATCTATGTGTTGACCCATGATTCGATCGCCGTGGGTGAAGACGGCCCCACGCACGAACCGATCGAACATTTGGCAGCTTTGCGTGCCATGCCGGGACTGTCCCTGATCCGTCCGGCTGACGCCAACGAGACGCAGGCAGCGTGGAGACTGGCGCTGGAATCGACCGATAAGCCGACGGCACTGGTACTGACGCGACAAAATCTGCCCACGCTGGAAGGCACCCGGGAAAAAGCGTATGAAGGCGTGAAAAAAGGCGCTTATGTGATCAGCGATGCCGACAAGGAAACACCGGATGCCCTGCTGTTGGCAACGGGTTCGGAAGTTTC
>NZ_JACEOL010000085.1 GCF_013868055.1 Thermoactinomyces mirandus
CCACCCGTTTCCATCCCGAACACGGAAGTTAAGCCCTCCAGCGCCGATGGTACTTGGGATTATCCCCGGGAGAGTAGGTCGTTGCCAGGCTGAAACAAATCCACCTTAAGCATAAGCTTGAGGTGGATTTTTATTTAATAGAAACATATTTTCTCTAATAATTTGATTGGGATTAAAAAAGGAAACAGCAATAGGGAAGTAAAGGATTTTGTCATACATAAAAGCAGGACATATAAAATTTCACGTAACCGTTTAAATGTTTCGTTTATTGGAAAAAATAACAGTAAATCCATAACAGGCAGGGGATGGTTATGCTGGAAAAGCAAATATGCATGGTTTGCCAGCAAAAGAGAAATAATGGTTTGCGTATTTTAAACAATTATATTTGTGATGCTTGTGAAAAGGAAATTGTAGAATGTGATTCCAGGCAAATTCTGTACGGATATTTTGTTTGGAAATTACGTGCTTTAATAGACACGGATAAAGAACAGGAATTGCATGGTTCGTGAATGGAGGTTATCTTAAGAAATGAAATTCATACAAAAATGGATAACCTTTTTTAATGGATGGGGAGGAGAAGTGTTTGGATCAAACAAAAGCACCTCTGTTTGAATCGTTAAAGGCATATGTGATGCAAAAGCCGGCAAATTTCCATGTTCCAGGGCATAAACAGGGACAAGCCTTTGATCGGGAAGCATTGGACTGGTTTGATTCTGTTTTAAAAATAGATTTAACGGAAGTTGGCCAACTGGATGATTTGCATCAGCCAACGGGTGTGATCAAAGAAGCTGAGCAACTTGCGGCAGAGGCGTTTCGGGCAGATGCAACTTATTTTTTGGTTGGTGGAACAACTGCAGGAAATCTGGCTGCGATCCTTTCCTGCTGTCAACCGGGTGATTTTGTCATTGTTCAGCGAAGCAGTCATCAGTCGGTTTTTCATGGTTGTATGCTGTCCAGAGTAAAACCGATTTATTTGCATGCAGAATGGGACGAGATGGGAATGGAAAAATCGGTTTCTCCCGCTGAAATTGAGCGTATTTTAAAAGAGAATCATACGGTAAGCGCAGTTATTCTGACAAGTCCTTCCTATTACGGACAGATCCAGCCCATTCGGGAAATTGCCAAAATTTGCCATCGTTATCAAGTTCCATTTATCGTTGATGAAGCACATGGAGCGCACCTGGGATTCCATCCCGACCTTCCACCATCAGCGATGGACCTTGGGGCGGATATTGCCATTCAGTCTACTCACAAAATGCTGCCTTCCATGACCATGTCCTCCATGCTGCATTTGCAGGGAACTCTCGTTGATCGGGAAAAAATTGGTTATTGGTTGCGAGTGATCGAGTCAAGCAGCCCGTCTTATCCATTGATGGCATCTCTGGACGTGACACGGCGTTTTATGGCTGTAGAAGGAGAAAAACAGCTGGAAAGATTGTTACAGGATTTGAAATATTTCCGGGGAAATATCCATTCACTCAACCATCTTTTTGAAGTAGATATGGATGATCCCTTGAAGTGCATTTTGTCGGCAGGCAGGAAATTGACCGGGTTTCAACTGGTTGACCAACTGGGGCAAGAGGGAATACAGATTGAGATGGCTGACCCGCTCAAGGCATTGCTCGTTTTTGGTTTGGGGACGCAAAAAAAAGATTTGGACGTTTTATGCCTGGCTTTGCAAAAGATTGACAGGAAATTGGAAACAATCCCCGAACAGGAAGACCATTCTTCCTTTTCTTTTGTTTCCAGGACAGCGCAGGTAAACAAGACCTTGGATCAGTTGCGCCATGAACCCTCCGCACTGGTGCCGCTGAACGAAGCGGAAGGAAAAACATCTGTTGACATGATTGTTCCTTATCCTCCCGGAATCCCCTTGGTTTTGCCAGGCGAAGTATGGACTAGTGAAGAAATAGAAATCGTGGAACAGGTTTTAAAAGGAGGCCGCAATGTACGCGGAGTGCATCATCGTTTTAATCCCATGGTGAATGTGCTAACCTAATTACATGAATTGTTACCGGGTGGTGGAGAAGATGAAAGGGATATTTGTTACCTTTGAAGGACCGGAAGGAGCTGGGAAAACAACTCAAATCAAACAGGTGTTCCAATATTTAACGGATCAGGGATTTCGCTGTCTGATGGTACGGGAGCCAGGGGGAACAGAAATTGGAAACCGTATTCGCCAGATTTTGCTTGATCCCGAGCTGAGTGAAATGGAATGGAAAACGGAAGTATTGTTATATGCGTCATCCCGGGCCCAGCTTGTGCGTGAAGTGATAAAACCCCATTTGCATCAGGGGTTTGTTGTGCTTTGTGACCGTTATATCGATTCAAGCCTGGCATATCAGGGGTATGGCGCGGAAAAAAGTGTGTCTGAAGTGTGGAAGATCAACGAGTGGGCAACCGATGGATTAACGCCGGATCGTACCTATTTATTGGATTTGCCTGTGGAATTGGGGCAAAAACGGGTGTTAAATCGCAATGCAAAGAAGGATCGCATGGAGTTGAAAGAGAAAATGTTTCATGACCGGGTTCGATTGGGTTTTCGGGAAATTGCTTGCAAAGAAAACAGCCGCTATTGTGTCATTCGGGCGGATCAACCCGGCGAGCAGGTGTTTGCTGACATTATCGATGATTTGATGAAATGGATTTCTTTCCGGAAGTAACGGATCGTTCAAGTGGGCAGGCAATAAAAATTTGCCCAACTTTTATCAACGATGATAGAATGATAAGAAAGGCTTTCTCGGTAACCATGAGAAAGTGAATAAACTGAATGGTTGCATATTTGGTTGCATATGAGATTCGGTTATTTGAACAGATCTTTTTATATATTTTCTGTATAACAGGTGAGCAAACTGCGTGAAAAAACAGCGTTTGGCGACTATATGTAACCTCCGGCCATACTGGACCTGGAGTATTGGCAGTACAGGGGGGATTTGCGTGTTAAAAGTGATTGGCGTCCGCTTTCGGCAAGCGGGTAAAATATATTTTTTTGATCCTCTTGACTTTCAAGTGAAACGGGGGAGTCATGTCATCGTTGAAACTGTTCGCGGCGTTGAATATGGAGAAGTTGTTACAGGGATTCGCTATGTAAAGCAGGATGAAGTCGTCCTTCCGTTAAAAACGGTAATCCGGATCGCAACAGACGAAGATCGGGAACAGATGGAAGCAAATCGGAAGGCAGCAAAATCTGCACTGGGAATTTGCCAGGAAAAGATTCTTAACCGTGGATTGGAAATGAAACTGGTTGATGCTGAATATACGTTTGACCGGAATAAGATCATATTTTATTTTACGGCGGACGGCCGGGTTGATTTTCGGGAATTGGTTCGGGACTTGGCTGCTGTTTTTAGGACGCGGATTGAACTGCGCCAGATTGGTGTCCGTGACGAAGCGAAAATGCTTGGAGGACTTGGACCATGTGGCCGGGTTCTATGCTGTTCATCTTTCCTGGGGGATTTTGAGCCGGTTTCCATCAAGATGGCAAAAGATCAGAACCTTTCACTCAATCCGGCCAAAATATCCGGATTGTGCGGCAGATTGATGTGTTGCCTGAAATATGAAAATAATATTTATGAGGAGGCAAAGCAGCTGCTGCCTGACCTGGGGGAAAAAGTGATTACTCCGGAAGGAACCGGACGCGTTGTATTGTTAAATATGTTGGAACGACGTGTGCAAGTAGAACTATCCGACTCTTGCACCTTGGTTGAGCATGCCATTGACGAGGTGAAGATTGAAGCGTCTCCGCATACCAGCGGAATGATGAAGTAATGGTGTTAAAACAAATCTTAACCGCTTTTGGTGATTGAACGAGGTGGGGGGGCTTGGACAAGGAAGAAATCTTTAAACAGATCGCACGCATGGAGGAACAGATTGGCGAATTATATAAAGAATTGGGCGGTCTGAAAGAACAAATTGTGGAATTGATTGAGGACAATACTCGTCTGGTTATGGAAAATCAGCGCTTGCAGGAGAAAGAGGAATCAAGGGTTCCTTTACCTGTGCCGGACCAGTCCCGGGAAAACGAACATGAACAGGATGAGGAAGATGTGGGGCAAGGAGTAAATCATCTTGTGGACTTATATGATGAAGGTTTTCATATCTGCAACGTTCATTATGGTCGAATGCGCGGTGAAGGAGATTGCCTGTTCTGCCTTGCTTTTCTCAATAAGTCATCTGAAAAATGACCCCTGGATCTGGATGATCCCCTCACAGTTGATGTGAAAAAACCTCATCTGAAAAGGGAGGTACACGAAAATACCTGGAGGGGATTTTTCAATAGCTGAAAAATGGCAAAAATAAACCAGGTTGCGGATACAAGGCTGATTACCACAGGTTGCCCGCATTGCAGCAATGAGTTAAGGGAAAGTGATTTATAGGGAGCCAGCTCCCCTTTTGTTATTGCCCTGGCATATGCAAGTGGTGAAATGGGCTGGCCAAAAATTTATCAAACTGTGTACTCTTTGAATGGTAACCGATCGGATAAATTCCATTTCCCGGCGACCATGCGCCATCAGCACCACATGAGTAGCTGCTACATGCTCGGAAATGGTTACGCTTATACTTAGCGACTCATCATCTGGATGTGGTATATAGAAAATAACTGGTCTTGGATATATATCTCTCCCTAAAAAAACCCTGTCAGAATGATGTGCACCCCTTAAAATAGACACGGAAAAACCCCTGTGGTTGCCGAATTATTTTAAGGGGTGATTTTTATGGCAAGGAAAGGGCAGAAATTCAAGACATACAGCTTTGAACTCAAAAAGAAGGCAATAGAAATGAGGCTCCAAGGGATTCCTAAGGCCAAAGTCGCCAAAGAACTGGGGATTCATGATGTGGGGCGACTGAAGGTCTGGGTGAGAAAATACCGTGAACAAGGCGAATTTGGGTTAATGGAGCACAGGGGGAGGCGGAAAGAGTACAAAGATCTGGAGCGGGAAGTCAAAAAGCTGCGATTGGAGAATGATGTCCTAAAAAAGTGGTTGGAAATTTTGGCAAGGGAGGGAAAAAGCTGAAATTTCGGGTTGTGGATGAATTGCGTCACCATCATAGCGTCAAAGATTTGTGTAAATTCTTGGGAGTTTCCAGAAGCGGTTACTATCGTTATCTTTCCAGGAAGAACAAGACGGACAAAGATCAGTCTCTCAAAGAGAGAATTCACTACATATACGGGCTTCGAAACAAGAGGTATGGATACCGGAGAATTCAGGCTGAGTTGATGCGTCTGTACGGACTTCGTGTCAATCATAAGAAGGTGCTCCGGATCATGCAGAAACTTGGGATTCAATCGATCATCCGCAGAAGACGCTTTGATCAAAATCGGTATCGCACTCCCATGGGAGTGCGAATCGCAGACAATCTGTTGAACCGCCAGTTTTACGCTGAGCGCCCGAATCAAAAATGGGTAACGGATGTCACCCGGATTCCCGTTGGAGGCCAGAATCTTTTCCTGTCTGCCATCATGGATCTTTTTAACAATGAGATTGTTGCGTTTCACATCAGTTCCAGAAACAACAATGCATTGGTTCTGAACACTGTCCGAAAAGCTCTGGAAAAAAAGAGGACGTGTCTGGAACCATCCTTCACAGCGATCGGGATTTCCAATACACGTCCCATGACTACCACCACATGCTGGCTCAGTTTGGCCTCCGACCCAGCATGTCAAGACGAGGCAATTGCTTGGACAATGCCCCGATTGAGAGTTTCTTCTCCCACTTAAAGACAGAAACTCTCCAATACCATCATATCCAAGATGCTGAACAGGCTCAAATCCTGATTCAACAGTATAACCATTTTTACAATGAGGAGAGACTTCAACTGAAATTAAATAAGCTGGCGCCTGTTAGAATACAGGCGTCAGCATGCAGCATAATCCGGGTGTTTTTTTGCGTCTACTTTTTTGGGGTTTGACCAGAATAGATAAGGTTTATTATTTCATTGCCAAACCCTATTGTTATTCGCAGTTGACTGATTTTTCCAATGCTTTATTAATTAATGGATAGATTAGTTTCATCCCTCACAGGGTCACCCCTTTTTGTCTATAATCTTGTTAAGATTAACTTTAAGGAGCTATTCCTGTAAT
>NZ_JACEOL010000086.1 GCF_013868055.1 Thermoactinomyces mirandus
TGATGTGCACCCCTTAAAATAGACACGGAAAAACCCCTGTGGTTGCCGAATTATTTTAAGGGGTGATTTTTATGGCAAGGAAAGGGCAGAAATTCAAGACATACAGCTTTGAACTCAAAAAGAAGGCAATAGAAATGAGGCTCCAAGGGATTCCTAAGGCCAAAGTCGCCAAAGAACTGGGGATTCATGATGTGGGGCGACTGAAGGTCTGGGTGAGAAAATACCGTGAACATGGCGAATTTGGGTTAATGGAGCACAGGGGGAGGCGAAAAGAGTACAAAGATCTGGAGCGGGAAGTCAAAAAGCTGCGATTGGAGAATGATGTCCTAAAAAAGTGGTTGGAAATTTTGGCAAGGGAGGGAAAAAGCTGAAATTTCGGGTTGTGGATGAATTGCGTCACCATCATAGCGTCAAAGATTTGTGTAAATTCTTGGGAGTTTCCAGAAGCGGTTACTATCGTTATCTTTCCAGGAAGAACAAGACGGACAAAGATCAGGCTCTCAAAGAGAGAATTCACTACATATACGGGCTTCGAAACAAGAGGTATGGATACCGGAGAATTCAGGCTGAGTTGATGCGTCTGTACGGACTTCGTGTCAATCATAAGAAGGTGCTCCGGATCATGCAGAAACTTGGGATTCAATCGATCATCCGCAGAAGACGCTTTGATCAAAATCGGTATCGCAGACAATCTGTTGAACCGCCAGTTTTACGCTGAGCGCCCGAATCAAAAATGGGTAACGGATGTCACCCGGATTCCCGTTGGAGGCCAGAATCTTTTCCTGTCTGCCATCATGGATCTTTTTAACAATGAGATTGTTGCGTTTCACATCAGTTCCAGAAACAACAATGCATTGGTTCTGAACACTGTCCGAAAAGCTCTGGAAAAAAAGAGGACGTGTCTGGAACCATCCTTCACAGCGATCGGGATTTCCAATACACGTCCCATGACTACCACCACATGCTGGCTCAGTTTGGCCT
>NZ_JACEOL010000087.1 GCF_013868055.1 Thermoactinomyces mirandus
AGCAAATACCGGTTGATGATTGCCTTGATTTCTTCCAACCGTCCTGATTCGTTCCTGATTTCCGTCAAGCCGAGCGCATATTGTTCCAGCTTGTGAAAATCGGTTGTTCCTTCCACAATCTCTTTGCCAATGCCTTCGGTATAACTTTGGTACCGCTTTTCCACAACGCTGTCCAATACACGATCCTCGAGTAACTGATGGGCCACTTTCAAGCCGACAGCAAAGCTGTCCATGCCTGCAATATGTGCCGTGAACAGATCTTCCGGTTCAAACGATCCCCGGCGCACCTTGGCGTCAAAGTTCAGGCCGCCACGGCCCAAGCCGCCGTTTTTCAACACTTCAACCATAGCCAGTGTCGCAGAGTACAGATCCGTCGGGAATTCATCCGTATCCCAGCCCAAATGCGGATGCCCCTGGTTGGCGTCGATCGATCCCAGCATGCCATTGATCCGTGCATAGTGCAGTTCATGCTCAAACGTATGGCCGGCAAGAGTGGCGTGGTTGGCCTCAATATTAAATTTGAAATGATCCTCCAGGCCGTATTTTTGCAGGAAGGCATACCCGCTGGCCACATCAAAATCATACTGATGGGTGGTTGGTTCTTTCGGTTTGGGTTCAATCAGGAACTGACCGTCAAATCCGATTTCTTTCGCGTAATCCACCGCCATGTGGAAGAAACGGGCCAGGTTATCCAGTTCCAGTTTCATGTCCGTGTTAAGTAAGGTTTCATATCCTTCCCGTCCACCCCAGAATACATAGTTTTCCGCCCCAAGTTCCTTGCCGATTTCCAGCCCTTTTTTCACTTTGGCCGCGGCATAGGCAAACACATCGGCGTTGTTGGAAGTAGCAGCGCCATGGACAAAGCGGGGATGGGAGAAATTGTTGACCGTATTCCACAGCAATCTGGTATGGCTGTCTTTCATGTAGTCCTTGATCATGGCAACGATGGTGTCCAGGTTTTTGTTGGTTTCCCGCAAAC
>NZ_JACEOL010000088.1 GCF_013868055.1 Thermoactinomyces mirandus
AAATAAAGCCCTATGCAACCGAAGTGGAAGAGATGTTAACAGAAGGGCCTGGTGTGTTTGCGGGGGAGAATTACGACAAGGAAAAATTGGAAGCAGAGTTAATGAAACTGCCCTCCAACTTGACCGGGGAAAAAGCGTATCAGTACCTGATTCATTACCTGGCAGAGGATTATGAACCGTATGTAAAAAAACTCGACCAGTTTGATACCACATACGAGGTGGGTGCAGGACCGGAAGGAACAGTAAACCAGCCACCTGAAGCACAACAGAAGCAGATTAATGTGGTTGTTTTACTGGATGCGAGTGGAAGCATGGCCGGAAGAGTGGATGGTTATACAAAAATGACTTTGGCCAAAAATGCAATCTTGCGTTTTGCGGATTCACTTCCGGAACAGGCCCATGTCAGTTTGAGAGTGTATGGGCATGAAGGCAGCAACCAAAAGAAAGATAAAGAGGTTTCCTGTAAAAGTACGGAACAGGTTTATCCGTTGACTCCATTTAAAAAGGATTCCTTTGAGCAGTCCTTGCAGAAATTCCAGCCCACCGGATATACCCCGATTGCCCTCGCGATCGAAAAAGCCGCCCAGGATCTTAATGGACAAGACGGAAATAATAATATTGTCTACATTGTCAGTGATGGAATAGAGACCTGTGGGGGAGATCCGGTTACAGCCGCCAAATCCTTGCACACTTCAAACATCAGGCCGATTGTGAATATCATCGGATTTGATGTGGATAAAGCCGGACAACAGGCCTTGAAAGAAGTGGCTGAAGCTGGCGGAGGAGAATATGCCACTGTGGAAGATGATGCTGATTTGCGTGAGTATTTTGACCAGCAACAGAGAGAACTAATTGATGCCTGGTTTGATTGGGGAATTGATACATCGCTAGATTTAAATAAACAATTGCTAGAAAAAAGAGATCAGCTAGAGAAACTTGCTTTTACTGGACAAGGTATTTTAAACAAGATGCAGGAAAAAGAATACGATAACATGGATAATGCTGTGCGTTTTATGCAGGAAAAAGGCAAGATTACTTTGTATGAAATGGATGTTGCCTCAAAGTTGATTATGAACCGATCCGATAAGATTGATAGATACTTAAGAAAAAGATTTTATGAGATCGATGAGATTTTACGAGATAATATGTTTAAAATTGATGAAATGATTACTGAAAAAAGTAAAAAAGAAAGAGAAAAACTCGAAGGTGAATAAGGTCTGAAAAGAGTGACTGCTATATAAAGAAAAGAGATATCAGTCACTCTGCTTTATTTTTTCACCAGGATACAAAGAAAGGGTGAATCCTTTGGATCATTATAAATCCGCTTTTTCATTTTATGCCCGTCACTGGAAAAAGGTTTTGCTGTTTGGTATAACGATTCTGCTCCCATTGTCGGTGATTGAAACATTTGTCAGCAATTATTTCTTTAACCTTTTTTCTTTAGTCGGTTTACCGACGATGGGAAGCTTTCCGCAGTTTATCTTTTCAACCGTTTTTCTCATGATTGCACAAATTCCCTTTATTTATCTGGTTCGCCAGGAAATCACAGGACAGAATGCAACAATCGGACAGGCTTTTGAAATCTTTTTTACGAATATGTTCCCTGTTTATGTTATGGGAGTCCTTCTTGCTTTGTTAACAATTGCCGGAACCATGCTGCTGATTATTCCCGGACTGATTATTTTAACGTTGCTCATCGTTTATCCTTATGTTGTTGTCAGCGACGAATTGCGTTGGTTCAACGGATTGAAGAAAACGGTTGAAATCGTAAAGAATCATTTTTTCTCCGTGCTGGGAGTGACCATGGTTGCAGGAATACTGACAATGGTGATCAACTTTTTGTTTTTGTTTGCAACCCTGTTGGTGACAAAAGTGTATTGGATGATTGTCCTCGTACAACTTCTGTTAAAAATGTTGATTGTACCGTATTTTACCTTTTTGATAGGGTCTTGTTTTGAGGAATGGTATGGATTTGGCTATGAGGAGGAATACAGTTTTTAAATAGATTCCCTGCAAGAAGGAGGAAATGAACACAGTGTTATTTGTGCGGAAGAGAAAAAAGATTTTTGCAATTGTTCTATTGATTCTTTTTTTAGTGAATTTGGTCATTCCGTATTCTATTGCATTTGCGGATTTACAGCATAAACAGGTCCTACCGCAAGAGACACCAGAACATCAGCAAGTGACGCCGCAAGAGGTACCAGAACATCAACAAGTAGAACCTGAGAAGAAAAATACACAGGTTCAGGAAACAGAGAAAAAAGAGACCCCATTTTGGGAAAATGTGATCAATTTTCCGGATACCAGTGAATATAAGGCACTAAAAGCAATATTTAATGATTTTTACATAGCAAAAATAGCAACAGCAGAGGCGATAATAAATGAATTTAATAAAGTGTATGAAGAAAATACACCAGTCAGCAAATGGTCAGTCGGCAGTACTGCTTATACCGGTGTAGCAGCCATTGCAAGGGGATTTCTGGGCATCAATGTACAGGGAACAGGCTGGGCTCAAAAATCGTTGGATATATGGGATGCAGTAGATAAATCAGTTTTGTTTTCGTCCCACGTTGATTGGAAAAAAGTCGGGGAGTATGGTAGCAGACTGTTTGGGAGAGGTAGTTTATCTGGTTCGGGAAGAATTAGTTTCTCGCAACTTGCAGCATCTCCAGGATCGATCAGTGGTTTGGGTAAATTTGCCGGTTGGGTCGGTGTCGGCCTTTCGACCTATGAATCGATTGCGGGTTTTTCCCAAGCCTTCGCTGCCGAAGATGGATCACAGCAACAAGCAGACGGAGTATTTAAAGGCCTGGCTGGAGCAGGAGGGGCTTTAATGGGTGCTGCTCCCCTGTTAGTTGCTGCTACTGCGATGGCTCCTCCGGCAGGTTTAATAATGGCCGGTATAGGTTTGGGCTTTTGGGGAGTAGGGACTGTAGGAAAATACTTTTCCAAAAACAAATCGGTTCGAAATTTCTTTACGGCTCCTGTGCGAGGAATTAAAAAATTATTTAGCTGAATCGAGGTGAGGTTTGTGGCAACACCTGAACACATCAAAAAAATTATTGAGGATTATAAAAGGACAGGTGAGAATGTAGTCATTATGCCTGAGGTGATTAGGTGCCAAGACAAAATCTATTATAGTGCTTCTTATCATCGAAGTAGAGAGGCATCAGGTTATCTGTTTCTGAGAGAAGACGGAAGTATTCCTCCAAAGAAAGAAATTATTGAAGTTCTTTTTATAGCTTTAAGCATTTCGGCAATATATTCGATTTTTTTTCGTTCAACACATAGGTTGATGAAAAGAAGATTTATTTTTGTCCGATGGGCATATAAAGTGTTGAAAAAGTTGGAGCAGAAATATGCTAATGAAGTTGAGGGATTAAGATATATTCAATCTTATCGAAAAACAACGGAAAGCACATTAAATAATCATCAAAGATTTAAAGAAAAAGCCTTAGAACAAAAACAATTATTGTTAGAAATTAGGGATAAAGGGATTGTTACTTCAGAATCATATTACAAATCGCAGGAAGTTCACCTTGAGATGGGGAGATGTCTCTTTTTTATCAACTATGATCAGATGCAATCTTATCAGGATCGGGGGAAAGCAATTCAGTTTTTGTTCAAGAAAGGGGATATTTTTCGTGCTTTGGGATTATTCTTGATGCATTTACAGCTACACCCCCCTTATGTAAAAGCAAGAGATCGGGAGACATTTGAGTTTACAAAGACAAGGTACGTAGATCATAAAGTACCCAGACAGGAAGTAAAAGAATTTGAAGAAAGTATATCAATAATCAGAAATCCAAGTTTACCAGGAGCCGAGGAGAA
>NZ_JACEOL010000089.1 GCF_013868055.1 Thermoactinomyces mirandus
CCAGGATCGCCGAAAAAGAATTGACTCACTTCCGTCGAATATATCCCCTTCGAATTATCCGGGAAATTTCTTCGAAGGGGAACTTATGTTAGGGAGTGGGACTGTGACTAAATCACATGAATTGAAGGCCGTTGGCAAGAATATTCGGGAGATTTAGAGAGAAACGGGATATGCCCGCAATACTGTTCGGAGGTATCTCCGTACCCAGGGGCTTCCGGAGCGGAAGCCCCGAAACGGCCATCGAGACTGGATCCGTTCAAATTGCTTTTGCACCAGTACGTGGAAGCATCTTGCTCACCAGCAACAAGAGCTGGGGAATGGGGAGAGTTCCTGCCTAGCCACCGAAGTGTTGGATCGATTGCTGCACCATTCCCACGTTCTGAACATCCGTGGTCAGAGCTACCGGTTACGTGAAAAATAGTAGGAATAATTGATATTATTATACTTGTTATTATATTGTGACTGGGTAATTGCCATGTATAATAAAAAATATTGTTTTATTTTTTTATATTAACAATTATCAATCTCTTGTTTTTGGAGATTCTGCCTCTACAAACAAGATAATTCAACAGCTTTTTATAAAAACTTAAGAGAGGTGAATCAAATACGGAGGACGAATAACCTGGAGTATTCACTATGACTTGCCGAAATATCTGTAGTAATGGACAAGCCATTTTTACTGCTCTTATACAGTTTTCCGTAATAATCCGTATGCGCAAGATGAATCATCAGGTAAAAGCAATCATTCTCTTACTGGTCGTTGCCATCACTGTCTTCGGTACCCTTGAAGTTTATGCCGATCCGGCGAGTGGCTCGTTTGATGTCCCGCAAATCAGGGAAGATTTTACGAATTTTATTGTGTACGACCGGGAAAAAGCCGTCCAATATGCGAAGAAATGGAGTGATGAACAAAATCAGGGAAAATTCCACCCGGA
>NZ_JACEOL010000090.1 GCF_013868055.1 Thermoactinomyces mirandus
AAATAACTGTTGTAATGGACAAGCTATTTTTACTGCTCTTATACAGTTTTCCGTAATAATCCGTATGCGCAAGATGAATCATCAGGTAAAAGCAATCATTCTCTTACTGGTCGTTGCCATCACTGTCTTCGGTACCCTTGAAGTTTATGCCGATCCGGCGAGTGGCTCGTTTGATGTCCCGCAAATCAGGGAAGATTTTACGAATTTTATTGTGTACGACCGGGAAAAAGCCGTCCAATATGCGAAGAAATGGAGTGATGAACAAAATCAGGGAAAATTCCACCCGGAGTTTGAAAGAATGGATAGTTTTGGCACCAACCGCGGAGGAGACTGTGCCAATTTTGTTTCGCAACTGCTTCATGCGGGTGGACTTAAAATGAATGACGAATGGTATTATGAGAAAGGAAAATTTATCCGCCATATCCCTATTCTCAACAGGCTCATCAAATATTTCTCCCCCAAGTGGGCCGTTGCTGATGAACAGTACCGCTACTTTTCTGATAAAAATAATAGTTACTCTGAAAAGACTTTTGAAGCAGCTTCAGTGGATGATTTAAGAGAATTGGAAAAAAAAGGCGAAATCAAACCGGGCGACCTTCTCTATTGGGATTTTGAAGGTGATGGGAAGATGAACCATGCCACGATGATTACAAATGTTGATAACGGAAACTTGCAATATTCAGGACATACAACTGATAGATATAATGCTGATGTGAAAAAAGAACTTGAATCATTGTTAAATGATGGTTTTGAAACAAAATTGCATATTGTTAAAATGAAGGATCCGATTGAAGTCAAATAAATTTTTTCGAGTATATGCTAGGAGGTTTAATATGCGTTTTTTTAATATAAAAGTTTTAACTATTCTCATTCTATCTATTATATTATTCAGCACCTTGATTATCTATTATTTTTCCATAAATAGCAACACCATTGAAGTTTCATGGAAAGATATCAAAGTCGAACCTTTAAAAGCTGACTATAAAGGAGCCCTCAATAATTATGGACTTAGTGATACTGAAAAGGATGAAATCTGGAACAATATTGATGACTATAAAGAAGTGAGATACATCTATGAAATCAAGAATACTTCCAGTTTAGCCTACAGTGTTCACCACCGAATTCAACCGCTTTTCTCAGAAGAAACGAAAAATATGCTCACAAAAAGTGAAAACCAATTGTTGTTTCCTCAAAATCTTCCTCCTGGTGAGTCTTATAGAACAAGATTAAGAATTATTATCAAACCAGATGATCAGCTTTCCGATCAGGAGATCCTCGATATTGTCAGCAAGGATCGCTTTACCATTACTGGAGGCCGGGAAGTTTGGGTAATACCTTTTGGAGATGAATCCATTACTGTCGGACCGTTTCAAAAGAATCAATAAATAATAAACCGCTTTTCTCCGTTATGGGCTCAACCAGGGCATTTTAATAATGTTCTGGTTGAGCTGAACCCGGTAGTGGACAGCATCAAGCCTGTCATCGTATTTTTCTTTATTTAATCTTATGACTTCTTTCAGGCCTTGTCTAATCTCTTTTGTATATAAGCCTCATTCCTGAGCCAGTGCATCCATGGATCCAGATCCCAATAGAACCAGTTTCCAGGTTTACGTCCATAAGTAGCAGTTTTTCTATGTCGTCCTCCACTACCAGGATTGGATCGTCCATTGTGCAAAGGGTTTGTCAGTTTCCGGAATCCGGATGGCTGGATTGTACCCGCCCGGGGAGGTTTGTGCAATGTATTGCACAGACTCAAACCTCACCCTTCCTCAAAAAAAGTAAACCAGGCGCCCTTAATGGCCCTGGCTGATTCAAAGCCGCTTTCAATTCCTCACAGGTACGATCAAAACTGAATCTCCGATTTTTGTGGTTACCTGATTTAAGATGCTTCTTAATTAAGTTTCGCTCATTTTCTGGAAATTGCTCCAGAAGCTCTTTTTTCAATTTTGGATCAGCTTCAAGATAATCCCTTAAAACTCCAGTTGCCTGACCAGTTTGAGATGCACTGTTTTCTTTTAGTTGTTATTTAGAAAAATCAAAGCCAAGTTCGGAGTACCGTCCATCCTGAATCAATCCGGTAATAACACGAGCATCTTTTTCATCTTTTTTGGTCGGAGAATTATTATCCAACTCTTTACTCTTCTTTACATGCATCGGGTTAACCATAACTGTTTTAATGTCGTGTTTCTCAAGAAACTCAGCCAGGCTCTTCCAGTAGTGACCAAGTACCTCTTTGCTATTTAAGGGTCCACTGGTCAGTGGGACACCTTGTATGTTAGCAGGAGGTACTTTTCTTTTTCAAATCCCCTTTTATTTCATTACAGAAATGCTCCTTATAAATGAAAAACTGGGCTTTGAAATTACGCACAGCACATTCAGGATAATTGAACTCATCAGAACTCAATTCAACCCACTTTACCGTGTTCTTCTTATGACATTAATTCGTCTCTACATACTCAGCATCTATCTTACAAATTTTTAGAACTCCCATACTAGACACTTCCTCTCTTTTACTCATTATAAACACGAGACAAGCAAATCTATAATGACCCCATAATCTTCCAGACAAAGTTTAAGTTATAATTGAGGAAGAAGAAAGGGGTCGTTTTAATGGGAAGGAGAAAATGGACAGCTAAACAAAAAATGGAGATTGTGTTAACCGGAATGACACCAGGAGCA
>NZ_JACEOL010000091.1 GCF_013868055.1 Thermoactinomyces mirandus
AGAGCAGGTCGTTGCCAGGCAAATGAAATGTCCCCCATTTAGTTATTAATCAAAACTAAATGGGGGATTTCTTATACTTGACTTTGTTTTTTCCTCATTCGGAAAAAACAGACCTGGTGCACCAGCTCCAATGTTGCCAGTAAAGCAGGAACAAAACATTTTTATAAATGGAGGTTTATGTTACGTTATGTTACCATGTTTGTTGAATCATCTTTCTGATACGGTAAAACAATACCTTTAGAGGTGTTCGGGCAAGAACCAATATATTTAAAAATCCTTTTCCTCTGATTCCGCAATATTAGTTATTGCAACCATGGGTAAAAAGCTGGTGTCTGCTTTGACAGCTCCAGTTTAGTTTTATTTTGCGGAGACAGGAAAAATGGCAGATTGGGGTTTCATAAATTGTTCACATTGATCTTCACCTGTATTTGTATTCTGGGTAAGGATGATGGATAAGAGTTATTATTATCCAGCATATTTCGGTTAAGCCGAAAAGATTAACTGTTTCATATTTGGCATATCATATGTAATTGCTCAACCTGTTCAGTCTCTGTTTGTCTGAAGTACAAGATTTGAGTGTGAGGGTTTTCCGGTCAGTTCAACCTTGTTGCTTTTTGGATGTCGGCAGCATTTTTGAAACTGATGGCAGCAATTTGGTCAAAACTAGCAAGAAAAGGGTGAGAGTTGGTGAGTAAACTCTTGTTTCCTAAACAGAAACGATTAGAGAGACTTTTTTATATCATGATCGCATTTTCCTTGATCGGGCCCACATTAGGAATTCAAATAACGGATAATTTTAACCTTACCTTTTTTCGAATCACATTTCTCCTGTTAAGCGCAGGAATTGTATTGCAATTTGTATGGGGAAAAGAGTACTCTCGTCTGAAGAAAAACTTGGAAATGACTGCGATTTATCAAGTACGATGGTATGCAGTGTTTTTTCTTTTCTGGTTTGCATACGGAGTTTTGGCTCTTGCTTGGGCACCAAGCGTTGCCTATGGAATTCGCTATTTATTCCTGTTAGGAATGATGTTGTCACTGGCAATCGCTTTTCCATTCTTCCTCCGCACAACTCAAAGCTTTTGGCAGATGGAGAAGATTTTGCTTGGAGTATTTTCCGCAATTATTTATTTTGCTTTTATTGAATCGGTCACATTTATTCATTTGCCATCATCCAGGGCATTTGGAGATAAATTGAACGCTACGGTCACTTCTGTTTTTACGAATCAAAACGACTTGGCAACTTGCATTACGATCGCTTTACCCTTTTTGATTACCGCTATGTTCATGTTGAATCTGAAGAGTAGAAATAACTGGTTCATCTATATAACCGGAATTTTTAGCATCTATGCCCTTCTTGCCACCGGTTCACGCAGTAATACTTTTTTTGCCTTACCACTGGCATTGTTGGTTTTGATAGCAGGTGTACCTTTTGTGATCAGGAGAGAAAAATTGACAAGGAAGAATATCGGAAAGGCGTTGATCGCGGCTTTGGCCGCCATATTAATTGCTACCTCAATGTCGACGATCTTCTTGTCTGAGGAAGCCAGAGAAACGATCAAAGTGAAGTTGGCTTCCACGTTCAGTTTTCTTGCTGATTTAAATAAGACGACCTGGGATGTGGAAGAAATGGATCCGGAAGACTTTGAGGGCACACAAGAAAGTGCAACCGATCGTAAGTTTCTGATCTTGAATGGATTAAATTACTTAAAGGATTCAAACTTTATGGGAATAGGTCCTGGCAATATCGAATTTCTCAATAAAAAGCTGGATGTTGTAAAAGCAAAAAATATGCATAATTGGTGGGTTGAAATACTGGTCAATTTCGGAGTGATTGTTTTTGTACTTTATATGGCACTTTATTTCTGGTTGCTATGGAGATTGTGGAAACTGGCTTCCCTGAAATACGGTGCATCCGCTCATTTGGTGATCCGTTGGGGTGCTTTTGCAACGCTCTCTTCATTAATAGGATTCTTCGTTGGTGGAATGGCTCCGAGTTCCAGCGTCCATTTCACACCATTCTGGATTACGTATGGAATCGGATTGGCGCTTGTTGGCCTGGGGGAGATGCAGAAAAAGAAACAAGAGAAAAATCGGGAACAGCAAGAACTGGCTTCATCAGAATAGGGGATAAAAGGGTGTCGTTTTCGATGCCTTTATTTCGGGGAAAACCAATCTGTATTTTAAAATAGATATCGTTTTGCAATCACAGGTATATGACAAAACAGTCCAATTGTACGGATTCTCCCAAAGTATTGGTCAAAGATTAAAAATTAAATCGTGTTCAGATTGAAAAAGATCCCGTCCAGTTTTTTTGGATGAGATCTATTCTTCCTATTTTACAATCTGATGTTGTAAAGTTTGTTCCATCATTTCCATATGACTCTTGGAAAAAGATTCCTCTTCGACGATATAGTGGGGTCTTTGTTTCGATTCGTAATAAATTCGTCCAATATATTCACCGATTACTCCGAGGAAAATCAATTGGATACCGCCAATCAGCAAGATAGATGAGATAATGGTAAAATAACCAGGCTGATCGATCCCATTAATCATAATTTTAATAAATGTGAACAAAACATATAATATGCCTAATAAAGTAATCGTTAATCCCATGTAAATCGACATTCGCAGCGGTTTGTTGTTGAATGAGATCACGCCGTCAATTCCGTAGTTTAACAGCTTGGAAAAAGCCCATTTTGTCTGTCCGGCTTTGCGATTGACATTGTCGTAATAGATCACATATTCTTTAAAACCGATCCAGGAAAAAAGCCCTTTTGAAAAACGGTTATATTCCCTGAGGGAAAGGATTGCATTTACCGCTTTTCGACTGAGCAGGCGGAAGTCGCCTACGCCATCTTCCAGATTGATATCTACAAAACGGTTCATCAATTTATAATAAAGCCTGGAGACAGAAGAACGGATTAACGACTCCCCTTTTCGATTCCGTTTTGCGATCACCTGATCATACCCGTTCTCAAAATGTTTGACTAATCTGGGAATCAAACCTGGTGGATGTTGTAAGTCTGCGTCCAAAATAACGACCGCGTCTCCTGATGAATAATTTAGGCCAGCCAGCATTGCTGCTTCCTTCCCAAAGTTTCTGCTAAATGAAATATAGTGGACAGCAGGGTTTTGAGCAGCCAGTTTTCTTAAAATCCCCATGGTGTTGTCAGAACTTCCATCATTGACAAAAATCAGTTCGTACGTATGCTCAAGGTCTTCCAATACTTTGACAGTTTCACGATAAAAACATTCCAAAACTTCCTGTTCATTAAAACAGGGAACTACAATAGAAATCATTTATCATTGCCTGCCTTTGGATTTTTTATACTGCATTTATTTTATCTCTTACGGGCGTAAAGTCAATGCGGGGAAAGGGAAATCAATTGATAAATATTAACAGATGTCATATATTGTAAAGGTATTATCTATATAATGAGTTATTATCTACGAGGCTTCTGTGAGGATTAATAATTACAATTTGATAGGATGATTGGATGAAACTTATGAAAAAATATTGGGATTTGCCTGCTGTGGCAGCAAGTATACTTTTGGTCGCTGTTTTCATATTTGCACGACTGTTTACCAGTGATTTTTATTTTATATCGAAATTAGGAGATACCAAAGAACAATATATCCATTTTTTTAATCTGTTTTACGATCTGGTACATAGCGGGGGCTTCCCCTTCTGGAGCTGGTCTTATGGTATGGGCGGAAGTTTCTGGAACGATTTTGGATATTACATGCTCGGAGATTTTTTTGTCTGGCCTTTGCTCTTGTTTCCAAAGAACTGGTTTCCAACCCTTTTTTTACCGATGAATATATTGAAGCTGATCGTAATGGGATTAGGCATCTATTTGTTGCTAAAAGAATTTGGGGTCAGGAAGCGGTTTGCCTTCCTGGGGGCAATGGTTTACCCGTTTGCCGGATTTAATATAGAGCATTTTTATACTCATTATTTCTTTCTTAATGCTGCTGCAATTTTTCCATTCATCCTTCTGGGCTATGAACGGCTTTTGAAAGAGAAGAGTAGCGCTGTTTTTGTTATCTCTATCTTCCTGGGAAGTATAAGCAATTTTTATTTTATGTTCATGATGTCGCTCGGATTATTACTTTACGCTTTTTTTCGCTTTTTTGCCCAAGAGGTGCAACCGGTTTCCCTGAAGAACTTTATTAATTTTCACAGTCAGGTGTTGCTCAGGTATTTTATCGGTTTCGGGATCGCTATGGTTTTCTTTTTACCATCGGTCTTCAGTTTTCTCTCTTCCAACAGTTATGCCCGATCAGGACCGCCAATCGAAGGAATTATGGGTTTGGAGGAAGTTCCTTCCTTTATCATGTTAAAAGGTGGGCTTCATTATATCGGATTATTGCTGTTTCCGCTTCTTTTAATAAATGGGAAAAAAATGCGTGTTTACGGTTGGTTGGGGTTAACGCTCTGGATTATTATGCAAATTCCCCGGTTGACAAGTGTTTTTGGCGGATTCAGCAATCCTGAGGAGCTCAGGGGGTTTTTTATTTTTAACTCGATTTGGACAATGCTGGCGATTTTGGCGCTCGATCGGATTGATATAAGGAAACCAAAGAATATAGTTGTCTTAATCGTTTCTCTCTTATTTATATGTAATGCCAATTATCCTGATTTGGGGAAGAAAATGACCGCATTGATCCCTTTGACGTGCCTGTGCTTCTTCCTTTACGGCCATGTACAGAAAAAATGGCTGAAAAGCGTTTTCTTTGCGGGATTGGCAATCAGTTTGATCGGATACAGTTTTTTGGGCGGGAAACAATTTGTCAATGAAGTATTAAATGTTTCTTATAAAACAACTCCCAGAGCAGAAAAACTTGCCAGAGGAGTATGGCAAAGGCTGCCACTACTGGGCAAGGAAGAGTATCAACAGTTATACAACAATAGTAAAGTCAACAAAACGATTGCCGAGCTAAAAAAGCAGGATCCATCGTTTCATCGAATTTGGCTCGATGCCGCGATTTCCATGAAAAACTCTGCAATGAGTTACGGTTATCACGGTTTCAGCGTTTATCATTCACTTGTTCCCTGGAAGCAACAAGAGTTTGAAATGGATCTGTTGGCAATATCAGGCTTTCGAGGATTAAGTCTGATTCGTGGGTTTAATAATAATTTGTATCTTTCCACGCTCATGGCCAATAAATATTTGGTGGCAGAGTCAAAGAACGGGGAAAATGCCGAGTTGTTTGGTTATCAGCCAATCTTCCATAAAAACGGATATTCCGTCTATCGCAATGACAACTTTGTTCCACTCGGATTTGTATATGATCGAAGTATTGCTTATTCCCAGTTTCTAAAAATTCCTGTGCCTTATCGGGATCGGCTTTTATTTGAATATGCCGTCGTTCCCGATTCAGAAACGGGTTCTTCTTCTAAACCGAGTTTTGCTTCTTTGGGCTTGAAACAGATTGGAAAGTTAAAAGAGGTGACGTATTCAAAAGGAATCAAAGTTCTACAAACGGATCAGGGAATCATCCTGGAGTCCAAAGAGCCGTTTGAGATCAGAATTCCTCTTGCTCAACATCAGGCTGGAGAGTTATCTGTTTTTGTTGATTTTTTGCCATATACGCCCAACGGTGGAATCACCATGACAGCTTCAAATGGAGAGGCAGAAGTGAAATTTGAAAAAAACATGTGTAATAACAAGTACAGGAATGTTCAATATTCCTACAAAACGACCGTAAACCAGGTCTTGTATCGTTTTGGAAGAGAGGAACAGGATACGAAAATGATTACTCTTACCATCTATCCGGGGAAGTTTTTAATCAAAAACATGGGGGTTTACTTGGATTCGCTTGCATCTTATGAAAAAATAGTGGATGATCATCAGACAAAGGGCTTAAAAACAACCGAAATCACCAACAATCGGGTCAAAGGGACCGTTTCTGCAAAGAATGGTGGTACATTATTTTTATCGATTCCATACTCCAGTGGATGGAAAGCTTTTGTCGATGGAAAAGAAGTAGAGACATTCCCCGTTCACCATGCGTTTACAGGATTAAAAGTAGGATCAGGGGTGCACGAGATTGAATTGAGATTTACTCCTCCCGGTTTTGTTGCAGGACTTGTTGTTTCGGGAATCTCATTGGTAATATGGGCTTTTTTGGCTTGCCGTCGCCGCAAAAGAGCAAGAGTCTGTTCTGCGGAAACGTTTTACAAGTAATATTCAGTGCCCTCTGACAGGAATTCATGGAGGGGTGGAGGGCTGTTTTGATCGTGATTACATCGCAGAAAGAGGTTTGGGTATGCCTTTACTAAACAGGCAAATTATTCGGTTTGGTATCGTCGGGGTAGTAAATACACTCAATTATTATTTACTATACCTGCTGTTTCTCCACATCATCGGGTTTAATTATTTGGTAGCGCATATTTTGGCTTTTATGCTGAGCATGATCGGCTCGTTTTTTATGAATACCTATTTTACATATGGTACAAAACCTACTTTTAAAAAATTTTTCCAATTTCCTTTGACTTATGTTGTGAATATAACAGTTACCACCTCCAGCATGTATGTTTTGGTGGATTTATTAGAGTTTAATGAGAATATCTCTCCTTTTATTGCTTCGCTGATTGCTATTCCTTTTACTTTTATTGTTTCCAAAAAAATCCTGGTTCCAAAGGGTGAGGAAAAACAAAGTTCCTGATGGTATGACTCCTGTCTGTGTGGCGGGTGCAGGCTATTTGAGAGGAGCTGCCTCAAAAGCAGGATTCCTCACAGATCACAAGGTAGATTGATCCCGGGTGTAAGCCGGGGTTCAACCCTTGGAGAGGACTGAAACGAAACCACCTTAAGCAACAGGCTTGAGGTGGTTTCATATTGCAAGTCACACAGAAATTTTTTTGATGTAGAAAAAAGACGATGCTTTGAAGCGATCCCAAATCCATAACCTTTTTCGAATTATTCAAAAGATAATTGAATACATACAAAATGGGAAGGTTCTTTAATATAATAACAAGGTTAAATATTCTTTATGAATATGTCACAAGTTGAGATATTTCTTCATTAAAGATATAATAAAATTAAATTTTTATCTTCAATTATTGCCAAAATCAATGATTGGATCTGTTTTTTGTGAATGTTTACAAATTTCAGGTGAAAGGTGTGGGGCTATGAAAAAAATGTCTTTGACGAAAAAAATTTTGATCGGAATTTTGCTCGGTCTGATTGTTGGAATTGTTTTGAATCTTTATTTTCCTGATGTTTTCAAAGTTTTGAATACCTATCTGTTTGATCCGGTAAGTGATCTGTTTATTAAAGCGATCAAAATGGTTGTAGTTCCTCTTGTTTTTTTCTCCTTGGTTTCTGGTGCTGCAGGAATTGCCGATCCGAAAAAGCTGGGACGGATTGGTGTGAAAACGATTATCCTGTATACTTTGACAACCGCGGTAGCCATTACCTTTGCGCTTCTGCTGGCCAATATCATTGATCCTGGTCAAGGGACAAACATTGCGACACCGACAGAAAAACCCAAAATTGAAGAAGCACCTAACATAATGGATACGTTTGTTAATATTGTACCTGAAAACCCGATCCAGGCTATGGCCGAAGCGGAAATGCTTCAAATAATCTTTTTTGCGCTGCTGTTTGGTATCGGGATTGCTATGTTGGGCAATAAAGCCAATCGATTAAGAGAAGTGATTGAACAAGGGAACGATGTTATGCTCAAACTCGTTTCCTTTGTGATGGCGACTGCTCCTTATGCAGCGTTTGCGTTAATGGCCAGGGCGATCGGCGAATCGGGAATTGAGTTGATTGGCTCAATGGGGATGTATATGATCACCCTGTTGTTGGCGTTGTTGTTGCACATGGGGGTCACATACAGCACATTGCTCGCCCTGTTTGCAAAAATAAACCCCGTTTTCTTCTTCAAACGGATGTTACGGGCGATGGAGGTTGCCTTTACCACAAGCAGCAGTGCGGCTACCCTGCCGGTTACGATGGATGTAGCCGAAAAAGATTTTAACGTTCCGAAAACGATCAGCAGTTTTGCCCTTCCTCTAGGCGCAACGATTAACATGGACGGCACTTCCATTATGCAGGGAGTTGCGGCCATCTTCATTGCCCAGCTGTATGGAATTCCATTAGGCATAGAGGATCAGTTGATGATTATCCTGACGGCTACCCTCGCGTCGATCGGCACGGCAGCTGTTCCCGGAGCCGGGTTAATCATGCTTACAATGGTTTTGCAATCTGTTGGCTTGCCGATTGAAGGGATTGCTATTGTGCTGGGGGTTGATCGTTTGCTGGATATGAGCCGGACCGCGACCAACATCACCGGAGATGTCTGTATTGCCTGTGTTGTTGCAAAAGGGGAAGAAAAATACGAAAAACAAGCAGCTTCAGTCCCGGAACAGGTTTATTAAAAGGCGGTGTTTAAACCGTCTTTTTTATTTGACTTTGTAAAAGAAGGTATTGCTTTTTTAAAAGGAATATGTTAATATGTATTACCGTGAACGATTATCTTTATTTAAATATAAAGAGCAGACTGGATTCACAAAAACGTCCTTTTTTTTGATGAATTGCGGTCGTGGTGGAATTGGCAGACACGCTATCTTGAGGGGGTAGTGGCCTTTGGCCGTGCGAGTTCGAGTCTCGCCGACCGCACCAAACATACGGGTGCAGTCCTTCCAAGCCCAATGCGAGGGTTTGATTCCCTTCACCCGCTCTTGGTTGGTGCCATTTGCTCCCTTAGCTCAGTTGGCAGAGCGCTTCCATGGTAAGGAAGAGGTCACCAGTTCGAGCCTGGTAGGGAGCTCCAGACATGGCCCGTTGGTGAAGCGGTCAACACCCCAGCCTTTCACGCTGGCATGCAGGGGTTCGAATCCCCTACGGGTCACCATTTATGGAGCTGTGGTGTAGAGGCCTAACATGCCTGCCTGTCACGCAGGAGATCGCAGGTTCGAATCCCGTCTTCCGCTCCGTTTTATATAAGTGCCCTTAGCTCAGCTGGACAGAGCGTCTGACTACGGATCAGAAGGTCGGGGGTTCGAATCCTCCAGGGCACGCCATTCCAAAATTGCAGGCTGTTTTACAGCTTGCAATTTTTGTTTCCTGGTCTTTTTAGATTGCCCGATGTCTGTGCCTGTGTATGGAAGATGCCTGTCATTCTCGTTCCGGACATTTCAGGTTGTGTTCCTGTGGTTTATATATGCCAATGTCATTTTTTTCAAATAACTCCCGAAATTTGGGAGGAAATGACAAATCGCTGTGGAAATTTAACCCCCATGGGGGGATAGATCATGAACGGTAAATCCAACAAACTGGCCTATGCCATATTATCGTGTGTTTTTTTGGTTATATGTTGTCTGATTCCATCCGTATCCTTGGCGAACGGGTTAAATCCCATTACGGATGTCCAGACCAAACTCTTTGAAAAAGCGGATGTGGTAAGTGTTGTTCCTCAAAAAGGGACTTGTGATTCATTAATTTTCAATGTAAAAGCCAACCATGTTTTCAAAGTGGTAAATATGCCCCGGAATCTGCTCCGGATTGCCATTCTTTATGAAATCTACTGGTATCCCGATTCCAGGCAGGATTTTGTCGCTGGAAAAAGAGTGGATCATGGCTTGTTAGGCATACAACGGGATTCTCAATCTTTTGATGTGAAATATGATCCCAAAAAGAATCCTTATGGAGCTAAAGGGGAGTATGTACTTAAAGTAAAACTGAAAGTGAATGATCGTGTCATTGACAAAAAACTCAGTACAAAATTGGTTATTCATGTTAATTGTCAATCAAATGTTCCAAAAGATGTAAACAAGCCGGAAACCCTGGATCAATCCGGAAGCGATGATGATTTTTCCGCAGCCGGTGGCAAGGATGGCGACAATCACAGACAGGGTGGAATATTGCCCGTCACTGCAACCGATTACGGGAATAACATCGTATTGAGTGCCATGTGGATGCTTTTAGGGATTACACTTTACCTGTTGTCCATTCACAATAAGGAAAAATCAACGTTTGGCTGAGTTTGAGAACGATTGCAATATCGCGGAGATTTTTCCAAAAGCGACTGAAGTTACTTTCGTGACGAAACAGGAGGATTTGGATTGCGCAAGGTTACCGGCGTTCGTTTGCAGGAGTTTGCCAGATCTGTATTGGTGTCTGTCGGGGTTCCGCATAAAGATGCGCTTGTTATTTCGGAATCATTGGTACAGGCCAATTTGGAAGGAATCGACAGCCATGGCGTCAGCCGCTTGCCCGTCTATGTTCAAAGAATGCTGGAAGGCAGGATCAACGTTCGGCCTGAACTGCGGATTGCCCGGCGTGGGTGTATCCTGAAGGTGGATGGAGATAACGGATTGGGACAGGTTGTTTCTTGCCGTTCGATCGAATCAGCAATTCCCGTCGCAAAGAAATGGGGAATTGCCGCCGTTTTTATTCGTCATAGCAATCACAACGGTGCCGGTGCATTTTTCTGCCAGCAAGCAATAAAGGAAAACATCATCCTTATGGCGATGACAAATACTCCGCCTGGGATTTCTCCGACCGGGGGAAAAGAGGCACGTCTTGGAACAAACCCGATTGCATTTGGATTTCCGGTAAAAAAGGGGCCGCCGATCATTGTGGATTTTGCTTCAAGTAAAGTTGCAAGGGGAAAGATTATTTTGGCCGCCCGACAAAACCGGACGATTCCAAGCGGCTGGGCGGTTGATGTAAATGGGATGAACACAACCGATGCACATTCTGCACTGAAAGGATCCATGATACCGGTTGGCGGCGCGAAGGGATACGCTCTTGCAACAGCGATTGAACTGTTTTGTGGCGTATTGAGCGGTGCTGCTTTTGGAACGCAAGTTGGCAGTATAAATGAGGATCAAGGCCAGAGTCATGCCAATATAGGCCATCATTTCATTTTGTATTATTTTCCTCATTTTATTTCAGAGGAAGAATACTACACCCGTATGGAATGTTTTTTGCGGATGATTAAAGAAACGCCCTTGTCCCAAAACAGCAATGGTATCTATTATCCGGGAGAAAGGCGATATCAAAGATATCTGAAAAGGAAAAGAAAGGGGATCTGCCTGTCTGACCAGGTGTGGAAGGATTTAAATGAACTTGCACATAAATTGTCTTTGCCGGCGCTTTCTGACGCAAAATTGTAATGCCTTGTTTTGACATGAATCTGGCTTCACTGTTTGTAAAAAATAATATCGAAAAAATTTTTACTTTCCTGTTGACATAAGTTCAAATATCGGTTATTATATGTTTCGTTGTCGCTAAAACATTGAAATTGTCGTTGTTCCTTGAAAACTGAAGAGTGAAGACGTGACTCGTTAATTCTTGTTGAGCAATCAAACCTTATCCACGTAGTGGATCAGTTGTTCCAAGTGCTGAAAGCACCAGGAACAACTTTATTGGAGAGTTTGATCC
>NZ_JACEOL010000008.1 GCF_013868055.1 Thermoactinomyces mirandus
AAGGAGCTATTCCTGTAATCAAATAGGGGGCTGTTTGAAAAAGAAAAGTACCTCCTGCTAACATACGAGGTGTCGTCCCGTACGACCCTTAAATAGCTGAGGAGGTACCCAATATGGAGTATAAACAAAATCGTAAAATTGAGCAAATCAATGAATCAACTTTAATCGTAGGTGCAGACATTGCCAAACATAAACACTTTGCAAGGGCTGTGGACTTTCGTGGGATTGAATTAGGCAAGACCATTGCATTTAGCCAATCCCAATCCGGGTTTAACCAATTGCTTTTTTGGATCAAGTCCTTGATGAAACAGCACTCCAAACAGCAGGTGCTGTTTGGGATCGAACCAACAGGCCGTTACTGGTTTTGTTTAGCCGGGTTTCTCAAGAAACACGGCGTCAAACTGGTCATGGTTAACCCGATGCATGTTAAGAGGAGCAAAGAGCTGGACGACAATTCACCAACCAAAAATGATGTAAAAGACGCCTATGTTATTGCCAGGTTAGTTCAAGGTGGACGGTACTCCGAACCCCAGATTTCTGAAGGAGTCTATGCCGAACTTCGTATTGGTATGAACTTACGAGACCGTTTAACAAAAGATTTGGCGAGTGTTCAAGGGCGTATTCAAAATTGGTTGGATCGATTCTTCCCAGAGTTTCTTGACGTTTTTAAGAATTGGGAGGAAAAGCAGCACTTTTCTCTCTGCAACACTTTCCATTACCTTCAGATGTTCAAACAATGAATGTTGAAAAAATCGTCCAGGCGTGGAAGCAAGAAGTAAAACGGGCGGTAGGTGTGAAACGAGCTACACGGTTATTAGATGCTGCCAAGGTCTCTGTTGGCTTAACCACAGGCCTGTCTATGGCCCGAACAGAATTACAACTGCTTCTCCAGCAATATGAGTTATTACAGACACAAATAGATGAATTGATGGAACAACTCGAAGAGCTCGTTCTTCAAATCCCGGGATCAGCACAAATGCTAACGATTCCTGGTGTAGGATTTATCACTGTGGCAGGTTTTCTGTCGGAGGTCGGAGACCTCCAACGTTATGAACATTCCCGCCAAATCCAAAAGTTGGCAGGGTTGAGTCTGAAAGAAAATAGCTCAGGTAAGCGCAAGGGCAGAACCCGGATCACGAAAAGAGGTCGCCCACGCTTACGAGCATTACTGTTTCGATGCGCTTTGCCACTTGTAGCCAAAAATCCAGAGTTTAAAGCTCTTCATGCTTATTTTACAAAGCGTGCAAACAACCCATTGCATAGAAAGCGGTCATTAATTGCTTTATGTTGTAAGCTCATTCGTATTTTGTTTGTACTCGGACGCAAACAAATCCCCTATGATCCTGCAAAGCTACAAGAAGCTTTGCAATTACAGAAAGTAGCTTAACTTCACTTTTCTTGTTTTCTTCAAAAGGATGAAGCGCGGAGAAGCTGAGCTAATTGATTCCATTTGGGCATAGACCCTGCAAAGGAGCTTTTTCAGCCTCCACTCCAAGGCAGGTAGAACGAAGGAATTTAGGGACTTGGATCCTGTGAGACATGGGAGGGTAAACCCCTTGGGTCATTGTGGAGATCCACTAGCGCTCACATATTTTTACAAATAGAGGCTTGCCTCTATTTAAGTGAAGCCCTTAATTCCTTTTCTATATATCTATTCAAAATGTATCCGTTCTAAATGCTTGATTTATTTTTCAAAATTGGAGAAAACGAGAGATTGAGTGAGAAAAACTTAATTTATTGAGGGAGGGATTTATTTGCGGTTGAATCGGTTATTTTTTCTGTCAGCAACAACTGCTTTTTTGCTTTTGTTAACTGGCTGCATGTATCCGGATGATCAGCGAATGCAAATGGACATACTTCCGCAACAAGTGGCACAGGTGCAGGAAGCGGTTAATGCCTATTTCACGCAAAATAAAATTTTACCTTATACCTATACGGAGGAGAACCGGAAGCTGACCACCAAATATAAAGTAAATTTTAAGGAATTAAAAGGTTTTCTGGGAGAGACCCCTCCCGCTTCCTTTGATAAAGGCGGCTACTTTTTGTTTGTTCTGGTCGATGTGGAAAAAGACCCGACGGTTCGGCTGTTTGACCTGCGCGTCAATGATGCGGTTGGCAAGGTTGAGCCCGGTGTAAAAGAATATATTCAGCATCATCAGGCTTTGCCCCAAAAAGCACAGATTAACAAATACTTTTATACAATCGATTATGAAAAACTGGAACTGGAACCGGTAGAAATCCCCAATCCCTATTCGCATGAAAAGTTGCCGTTGATTATGGATCGGCAAGGAAAGGTTTATATTGACTACCGGACAGAAGTAATGAAAAAATGGCAGCAGGCTGACAGGAGGCCAGGAGCAGAGACAGACCTGAGAGTGTGGCTGGCAAAAGATTCATTATATGTGCCAGCCTTTTCTCCAATCATAAAAATGGAAGGAAATGAACCTCAATTGTTGCCTGTGGAAGAGTAAAGAGATTTTTCAACAAATGTATATCTGTTTTCTTTATGGAATAGAATGAATTACAAGCGTCCTGATTTCACGGCCAGGAGGTGATCTGATTTGGAAACCTTTTTGTTCCATTTGCTGGTGGTTCCCGGGATTTTTTTACTGGGACGATTATCCGGGTCGGTGAAAATATCCGGTTTTCGTGCCAAAGCCGTTTCCTCCAGGCAGAAAGATCGCTTGTCATCCCGGTCACAGTGAGAGCTTCTTTAAAAAAAGAGAGCTCTATTTTTTTTACCCAAAGATTCATATTGGCAAGACGCATTCATATATTAGTAGTGTCCAAGGAAGGTTCCGGGAGGGGAGGGGTTGCCTTCGCACCGGCGACAAGTCCAGAACAATGGGTTTGAGTTCTAGAGGAGGGAATTTCGTGGAAAAAGTAGATATCCTGAAAGATATTGCAGAGCGAACTGGAGGAGATATTTACCTGGGTGTGGTCGGTGCGGTGCGCACCGGTAAGTCAACATTTATCAAACGGTTTATGGAGCAGGTAGTCATTCCAAACATTGAAGATGAAGCCGAACGAGTCAGAGCTACCGATGAGTTACCGCATAGCGGCGCAGGGCGAACGATCACAACCATTGAGCCGAAATTTGTTCCCAACCAGGCAATTCAGGTTCATGTGGGTGAGGGCCTCGATGTCAATATCCGTTTAGTTGATTGCGTAGGATATGCCATTGAAGGCGCCCAGGGTTACGAGGACGAAAATGGTCCGCGAATGATTACCACCCCGTGGTTTGATGAGCCTATTCCGTTTCAGGAAGCGGCAGAGGTCGGGACACGGAAAGTCATCCAGGAACACTCGACGGTGGGGATCGTCGTTACTAGTGACGGCACCATAACGGATTTGCCGCGTGAAGCATACCAGGAAGTTGAAGAACGGGTTATCAGGGAAATGCAGGAAGTGGGCAAACCGTTTATCCTGGTGTTAAACTCCACGCAACCATACAGTGAACAGACACAGGCTTTGAAAGCCGAACTGATCGAAACTTACGATATTCCCGTTGTGGCCGTCAGTGTTGCCACTATGGGAGAAGAAGACATTCTGGGAATTATGAAGGAAGTGCTTTATGAATTTCCGGTCCATGAAGTTAATGTCAATTTGCCAAGCTGGGTGATGGTTCTTGAAGAAGATCACTGGCTCAGGCAAAGCTTCGAAAATTCCGTGCGTGAAACCGTAAAAGACATTAAACGCCTGCGGGACGTGGATCGGGTGGTCGGACAATTTTATCAATATGACTTTATTGACAAGGCAGCGCTGTCAGGTATGGATATGGGGCAAGGTGTGGCAGAAATTGATTTATATGCACCGGATGATCTGTATGATCAGGTTTTACAGGAAGTAGTCGGTGTTGAAATCCGGGGGCGCGATCATTTGCTGGAACTGATGCAGGAGCTTAGCATTGCCAAGCGGGAATACGACAGGGTAGCCGATGCCTTGAAGATGGTGCGCACCACCGGTTATGGTGTGGCAGCTCCTTCTTTGGAAGAAATGTCATTGGATGAACCGGAGTTGATCAAACAGGGAAGCCGATTCGGCGTGTGTCTGAAAGCAACGGCCCCGTCGATTCACATGATTCGGGTAAATGTGACGTCGGAATTTGCGCCTATTATCGGTTCCGAGAAGCAGAGCGAGGAATTGGTGAACTATCTCATGCGAGATTTTGAAAAAGATCCGTTAAGGATTTGGGAATCCGATATTTTTGGCCGTTCATTAAATTCCATTGTACGGGAAGGCATCCAGGCAAAGCTGTCCATGATGCCCGAAAACGCCCGATATAAGTTGCAGGAGACATTGGAGAGAATTATCAATGAAGGTTCAGGGGGATTAATTGCCATTATATTATAAATTCTGTGAAAAGCGCGTTTTTAGCGCTTTTTTTATTCATGCAGCGGAAAATCGCAATTATTCTCTTGAACTTCGGTATCTTATATAATAGTATAGGATTGTCCCACGCTAGCAGCACTCTTTCGATGTTTGTTCGAAGAGCAGTGGATTTGTATATGGAGGTGTGATTATGAACAAAACAGATCTGATCAATAAAGTAGCGGAAGCTACTCAAATGACCAAGAAAGATGCTTCAAAGTCTGTGGAAGCTGTATTGGAATCGATCGCCGAAGCATTGTGTAAAGGAGAAAAGGTTCAATTGATCGGCTTTGGTAACTTTGAAGTAAAGGATAAGCCTGAACGTAAAGGCCGCAATCCCCGTACTGGTGAGGAAATGATTATTCCGGCACGCAAAAGTGTTTCTTTTAAAGCAGGTAAACAATTGCGTGAAGAAGTTAATAAATAATTCCATTGATGCTGGGACTACATAATACCTGCAAAAAAAGCTCTTCCAAAGCGGTTAGTTTGATGACAACCCCAAGCTTTTTTCGCAAGAAAAGGGCTTGGGGTTGTATGTTTCGGGAGATAAACAAATTAAGGAAATTCAATTTATTAATTAGCCAGATCACAAAGCTTTTTCCTCTCTTCGAGAGGAGCA
>NZ_JACEOL010000092.1 GCF_013868055.1 Thermoactinomyces mirandus
GCTGGCTACTTCTCCCGGTTCAATCCGGTACCCCCGGATTTTGACCTGGTCATCGATGCGGCCCAGGAATTCCAGTGACCCGTCCGGCAGCCACCGTACCAAATCTCCTGTCCGGTACATCCGTTGCCCGGGCACAAACGGATTTGGCACAAATTTCTCTTCGGTCAGCTCCGGCCGGTGCAAATAACCCCGTGCCAGACTGGCCCCGCTTACAAACAACTCTCCCGGTACCCCGACCGGCTGCAACTGCCGATCTTCATTCAAAACATAAACCTGGTTATTGGCGATCGGTCTGCCGATCGTAACCGGTTCTCCGGCCCGAACCTCCGTGCTTGTGGTCACCACTGTATTTTCCGTCGGACCGTAGTTGTTCACCACCGCATAGCTTTGCGGATAAACCTGCTGCAAACGGTCGCCTCCCAAAAGCAGCGTCTTCAGGCTCCCGTTTTCCAGCTGCATAAACTGTTCCGCCACCTGGGTCGGCAAAAAGGCGATCGTGATTCCCTGTTCTTCCATGTACGCATTCAGTGCGTCCAGATCATAACGAAGCTCTTCTTCAATGATGTAAAGGGTGGCTCCTGCCATCCAGGTCGGGAAAATCTCCCACACGGACGCATCAAAGCCGACTCCGGCATATTTGGTGCACCGGTCTGCCGGGGTGACCTCAAACTGATTTACATGCCAGGCACACAGGTTCTCCAGGGAAGCATGTTCCACCATAACGCCTTTGGGCTTTCCGGTTGATCCTGAGGTATAGATCACATAGACCAGGTCATGTTCTCCGTTGACTGGTGCCGGATTATGCGCCGGTTCGGCATCAAAATCCGTCCGGCTCAGATTCAGTGTTTCCGTCAAAACCGGAGGCACGGTTACCTGGTCACTGGTCAAAAGCAAAACGGCCCGGCTGTCTTCCAGCATATATTGAATCCGTTCCGCCGGATACCCGGGATCGATCGGCAGGTAAGCGGCCCCTGCTTTCACCACTCCCAGTATAGCGACCATCATGTCGATGGAAGAAGGCATCAGAATCCCCACGATTTGCTCTTTCCCGATCCCCTTCATCCGCAGGGCGTGGGCCAGCCGGTTGGCCTGTTCGTTCAGCTCGCGGTAAGAGCGCTGCTCTTTCCCACAGACGACAGCGGGGTGCTCCGGCCTTTGGGCAACCTGTTCTTCAAACCAGGCCTGGATCGTTTTCCCGCGCGGATATTCCAGTTTCGGTCCTTTAAATGTTTGCAACA
>NZ_JACEOL010000093.1 GCF_013868055.1 Thermoactinomyces mirandus
TAGGGCGTGTCTGGTGAATAGTTAATTGAGCCATATCATCAAAGAAATCAAGGTGATGGCAGCACAAAAATAAACCGCCCGTTTTTCATAACGCGTGGCGAAGCCTCGCCATTGCTTCAGACGGTTGATACAGCGTTCAATCACGTTTCGACGTGCATATTTTTCTTGATCGAAGGAGAGAGGACGCCCCGGTTTTTTGGAACGGCGCTCAGCTTGATCCCTACGTTCCGGGATTGTATGAGGAATGCCGCGTTTAAGCAGAAAACGACGACAGGACGGATAGCTGTAACCACGGTCTGCAATCAGATGATCCGGCCTCTTGCGAGGCCTTCCTTTTCCGATACGTGGAACGCAAATGGAGTCGAGCAAAGCTTGCAATTGGGTGCAGTCATGTTGCTGACCAGGAGTGAGAGTAAAAGCAAGCGGACGACCTTTCCCGTCACAAGCAAGGTGAATTTTGGTCGTCAGACCTCCACGGCTTCGCCCGAGTGCCTCATTCTGGAAGCGTGGCTCCCCCTTTTTTGGGCGCGCCTGCGGCGTGCTGATGAGCCCGAACAATCGTGCTGTCGACGAAAACAACCCAATCCACATGAGAGTAAGTTTGGACATGCTTGAGCAAACGACCCCATGTTCCATCTTTTTGCCAACGCGTAAAACGATAGTAGCAGGTCTTCCAGGAACCATAACGAGCAGGCAGATCCCGCCAGGGAGCTCCCGTTCCGAACTTCCACAGGATTCCATTCAAAATGGTTCGATGGTCTTTCCATTGACCACCTCGCTTCCCATTTGTAGGCAACAAAGGCTCGATCTTTTTCCAAGCCTCATCAGTAATCTCATATCTCTGTCTCATCACGATATCTCCTTGCTCTTGTTGTTAACAACATTTTAGCAAGAAATCATGTTGGATTCATCAGACACGCCCTA
>NZ_JACEOL010000094.1 GCF_013868055.1 Thermoactinomyces mirandus
AGTTGGAGAAATTAAGCGAGTAGGCGAATAACGAGTTATTGGATGGTTTCGTCAAAAAATCAGTCGAAAGTTTGTTGGGGTATGATTTATATACTGGCGACCCCTTGAAAGGTGAAAGAAAAAAAGATGCAGACCGAACGTTAAGTGCTGTTGTCGACTGTATTCCGGTTATTTCAAATATCAAAAATTATATCGATTTAACTTCCGGGAAAGACTCGATTTCCGGAGACAAACTGGACCCTGTCGATAAAGTAATCACAGTCATAGGGATCACCTCCGGCCCGGGTAAAAAACTAGGTGTTGCTCTGAAAGGACTTTTTAATGGTGGAAAGAAATTCTTGAAGAGATTCGATGTCCATATCGATGATCTGGCAGAACGATTCGGATTCGGCCCCAGACTGCAGCCTGCCGGCGGACCCCCGGACATTCCCCGGAGACCTGAGGTGAATCGGATTGAAGGAACAAACAGGAGTGGGGGTGAATTAAAACATGTCTATAATTCAATAAAAGATGCTCCTAAATATCCTAAGGGTTTTAAGACAGTACAAAATGGTACCAGGAAAGTCAATGTAAAAAACAAGGATGTATTAGATAAACTAAGAAAAGTAGAATCAGGTAAATGGTACAAAGTATATAAAGATGGTTATAATGCTGAAGGAAAAAAAATATCTGTGCATTACTTTCAGAGTTCATCAGGGAAAGTTTTTGATGTTAAAGTAAAATCTGGTTGGAGTAACAGATAATAAGGTGGGGTTATATGGAATTAAAGATTCTGGTAGAAGGAAAAGAAGAAATTGAACATTTTTTATCAATTGTTCAATTAGGAATACTTGAGGCGTTGGAAGAAAAAATAATGACAATAGAAGAAGCGGAAGGATATCTTTTCAATCCATATTCAGTTGAAAAATTGGAAGAACTGGGAATCGATCAACGTGTGATTGATATTGTGAGTCTTGGTTGTGAATTGGAAGATGTGCAGAGTTTGATTCCTGACAAATTGTTTACTACGATCAAGAAATTAAAGGAAGAAACATCCAGAAACTTGCAAGTACTACCAAAACCTTCTCTGCCGGTAAACAAGTTAATCAAAAATAATTAAAAGCATCCTTTTAGTTTTTGATGTGCACCCCCTGAAATAGACACAGAAAAACTCCTGTGCTGGGAGCCTGTCACTGACAGGCTCTTTTATTTTTAATAAATCAAAGAGGAAAGGGGAAAAATCACTTTTTATCCCGTAATATCTTATAAAATTAACCGTCTTCGAAACGTTTGTGTCTTTGATTAAAAAATACAAAACGCCATGGTTGTCCATTTGGGTAAACCCCAGAAAGACAGCCGCTGGATTTTAGACAGTCAAAAAAGTCCTGTTTTATTGATATTGCTGTTAGGCCTGGCCATGAATCTGGATAATTCCTATGTTAACTCTACAGGGGATACCTTGAGCCTGTCCGCTATTTTGCTGATTGCAATCATCCTTAGTCCGGTTACCGGTTACTTGTTTGTCTGGATTTCTACATATT
>NZ_JACEOL010000095.1 GCF_013868055.1 Thermoactinomyces mirandus
CGTAAACGGCTTCTCCGGAATTGTGGAACACGTAGGGATGCGGGTACTTAAAATACGGGATCAGGAAAGAAGATACTGAGGCCTGTGAGACGTTCGCCTAAGCGTGGTCGCCTATTAAACTTAGAATGAATTGCCAACATCACTGGAAAGTCTTACATGGATGGATAATTGCCGATCATTGGTTTTTCGTTATGAACGTCGAACTGAGCTTTAGTAAACCCTTATCAGGGATTAAGGCAGGATACACTCGTTTACGGTTGTAAAAACTGATATATCAATGAAGAAAGCTTTTTCACTTTCGAATGAAAGTAATACAAACGGAGTTTAAAGACAAAGCACAACTCATAAAGTCTGCAACAAATATGAAGCAAAACATGAAAAAATTTCCCATGCAACACCTTGGCATCAAATAATTTTTCTTATTTATTTCCCTTTTCCTCTTCTTGATAAAATAACACCAAGAATTACCACTAACAATCCAATTTGCCATACCCAATGTTCATCTGTTTGGAAAATTAAAAAATTTAAATATGAAGTAGAGCCCCAAGTAAGCCCTCCCCCCATCCCAGGATATAAAATAAATGCTGGTAACAAACCAATGATTATCATAAACATACCAATTACAACCATAATAATTGATGTTCTACGCATATTGTCACTCCTTTCACTTTGCATTTGTCATATAATATATGGACTTGTTAGTTTTTATATATTTATCTATTTTCAATTCAGAAAGATCTAATACAACAATAAAACCACGCTCATTTGAGATTATAATCTTTTCATTGTGAGAAATAACATCAGTTGGACGCCATCCATTTACACTCAACCTTTGTTTTTCTTTTGATTGTAAATCAACAATAGTAAGAGGTTCTTTTATATTCTCTACACCATTATTCTGATCATAATGGATGATAATTGCTTTATTATCTTTAATTAAAACATCATAGGAGAATTCAGGTAATTGAGCTATTTTCTTTTGATCGCCTGTTTTCAGATTTATTTCAACAAGTGAATTACTTTCACCATGTTGCCAATGATTATAAAACCCATATGCTTTACCCGTTTCAGAAAATATGACACTTGGGGCTCTTTCTACATTTTTATTAAATATTTTTCTGGTTGCCAATGTTTTTAGATTCACTTCATAAATATTTGAACCTTTTTCTTTAGAATAAGATGTAATATATGCGAAGTGACGGTAACCTGTTATTGAACGAAATATACCATAAATCCTGTCCCTTTTTATAAATTCCTGCCTATTCGTATCAAAGATAACCCATTCACCCATAAAAACATTTTGTTTATCCTTAAAAATTTGATCATTATCCATAACTATGTAATTTTTATAATTATAAATATTATGCGGTCTTACTTTGTCTAAATCTAGTTTTGATAAGCCCTTTTGATTAATTTCATAAAGTCGCAGTTTACCGCCTGCTTCATCTACTGGAGTAATTAGGCTTTTTTCACCAGAACGAAAAGCAATGTTAGTATAATAGTGACCTTCATCTTTTAATAACTCATTAATTTGCCCTGTAGTAATATTTATTTTATAAACAGATTTCATATCGGTGGCATAAATAACATCATTATTGATACTTAACCTAATATTACTATTACTATTGCATGCAGTCAGCAAAAATAACATCGTTCCTAAAATTAATGTTAACATAATTCTTTTTAACATATTCCCCCACCTAATCAACACAAATACGAGGAAATTCCTCCTATTTGTGTTTTTTAATTAATAAAATAAATTAAACTATATTTATCTTCTGAAAAATACCCTGGTATCGTTATCATAATAAATGTCATCTGGTGTTACCCAATATCCACCATTTGCGTCAATGTCATATCCTCTTCCTTTGAAGCCAGCCCAAGGAAGTTTTGTACAATACCATTCATATGCAACATTTTTAGGAGACCTCCAATTATATTCCTCGCCCATTTGGGCAGCAGCATAAGTAGTAGCTGCTTTTCTATTAGTCATAGAGGCTGAACTCACTACTAGTGCCGCTGCCTTTTCATAAGTAGAATTCCAAGCAGTTTGGTATTCCCAACGAACAGTATCAGTTTCAGGATGCGCTGAAACTAGCAAGTTATTATCTTGATGCCACATAGCTCCATGTCTATAAGTACCATAATCAACAGAGTTTTTTCCTGATGAATCATAACCTACTACAATATCTCCCCAGGTAAAAAGGTTCCAAGGAATATTAGCTGTTGTGCGGACTTCATTTTCAATTTTTGCCGGAACTGGATCATTCATCTTTATTACTTTTTCATATTCTGCTGGACTATTAGGGACAGGTCTGGTTTCATATGAAGGCCGTTTTTCTTGAAACATAGACTTTTTTAGTTCATTCATTTTTAGCATATGTTCTATTTCTTCAGCAGTCAGAGTTATTTTTATATCCGCTGAAGTTTCCTCTGCACTTGCTTCAGGAACAAAAGCTACGACGCCAAAAGTCAGAACAAAAACCAATGATGAAATTATCAGCTTTCTCATATTCAATTTACATATCCCCCTGTCCAAATTAAATGATGACAATCAATGTTTAGTTTATAATATTGAATAGAATATAGTCAATTATTTTTTAGAAATTTCTGAATAATATCATTATGTCAGGGCAGTTTCCAACAA
>NZ_JACEOL010000096.1 GCF_013868055.1 Thermoactinomyces mirandus
AATCCCGCCACTGCAATCAGGAGGACAATGATCCAACGATAAAAAGGGGTTTTCATATAACAGGAACCTCCGGAATATTTTCGTTACGGGTCTCTGGTTTTCCCTTTAGCCGTTTTTTAAATCCTTGCGAGTAAGAAAACCCCTAACTTTAGTTATAAGGATGGTAGCGAGTGCCGTCGGACTTTGAAAGGGTTTTAACTCTCTCAAAGTCCGACATGTTTTCAGAAAACAATTTACAAATAAATATTCTCTATCAAAAAACAGTTAAGTCCATATAAGTGCGCGCTCGAGACGCTCTCATGGCGATTGGCATTAACGAAGAAGGATACCGGGAAGTCCTTGGCTTGATGCTGGGGGATAGTGAGTCTGAGGCGAGTTGGAGTGAGTTTTTCAGCTGTTTGAAAAGCCGTGGACTTTGTGGGGTGGACTTGGTGGTTTCAGACCACCATGCCGGCTTGATCCGAGCGATTCGCCAGCATTTTCAAGGCGTAATCTGGCAACAATGCCAGACGCATTTTTTGAGGAACTGCTGGATGCTACGCCGAAAGCCCTGCGTGCTAAATTGCATGCCCGTATACGGGCATGCTTGGACGCTCCAGATCCTGAGACTGCTCATATTCTGGCAAACCGGATTCCGGAGGATTTTGAAACAAAAGCTCCAAAAGCGATGGCCATTTTGGAGGCTGGCTTTGACGATACTACAGCCGTATTGTCTCTTCCGGAAAAGTACAGAAAACGTCTTCGTACGACCAACAACCTGGAACGGCTCAATGAGGAAGTGAGACGTCGCGAGCGAGTGATTCGGATCTTCCCGAACCGTGCTTCGGCGCTGCGCCTTATGGGTGCCCTTCTGATGGAAATCGACGAAAAATGGGCCAGTGGCAGAAGATATCTCGACATGTCTGAATACCTGGAGTGGCGAAAAACCAATGAAAAGCCGCAATCCAAGGTCACTCGCATTGGTTAAAGTTCCAATTTTTCTGACCGAGGAAATTTACACACAATTTCGGACTTGATCAAGAATCGGGGAATTACTATGGAATAGTAAACAAGTGTTTTGAACTAATAAAAAAAACGGACTTGTTTTATATATGGATTTATAATGACCCCATAATCTTCCAGACAAAGTTTAAGTTATAATTGAGGAAGAAGAAAGGGGTCGTTTTAATGGGAAGGAGAAAATGGACAGCTAAACAAAAAATGGAGATTGTGTTAGCCGGAATGACACCAGGAGCAAATATCTCTGCTGTATGCAGAGAATACGGAATATTACAACCGCAATATTACAAGTGGCGAGAATCCTTTATTCAAGGTGGGCTATCTGCCTTGTCCAATGGTCCATCTAATAAAGAAGGTGAACTGGAAAAAGAGCTAAAAGAAGC
>NZ_JACEOL010000097.1 GCF_013868055.1 Thermoactinomyces mirandus
AGATTATGGGGTCATTATAACCAAGTACCTCTTTGCTATTTAAGGGTCCACTGGTCAGTGGGACACCTTGTATGTTAGCAGGAGGTACTTCTCTTTTTCAAATCCCCTTTTATTTCATTACAGAAATGCTCCTTATAAATGAAAAACTGGGCTTTGAAATTACGCACAGCACATTCAGGATAATTGAACTCATCAGAACTCAATTCAACCCACTTTACCGTGTTCTTCTTATGACATTAATTCGTCTCTACATACTCAGCATCTATCTTACAAATTTTTAGAACTCCCATACTAGACACTTCCTCTCTTTTACTCATTATAAACACGAGACAAGCAAATCAACAATCATATCAACCATCATGTCACCCCCTAACCAAACACCTTTAATAACTTGTACGAATACTATACATATTATCAAAGGTCTACCCCGGTTAGAGTGTATTATTGCTCAAATGAGAATAATATCATGTAATCGCCGGAATATAATTGACCCAGGATCGCCGAAAAAGA
>NZ_JACEOL010000009.1 GCF_013868055.1 Thermoactinomyces mirandus
TTCATCAGACACGCCCTAGTTAAAGCCAAAGTACATAATAGGTTTTTACCACATACAGGTGGGCGAAAAACCTGGGGCGGTAACATTGGCAGAGAGTAAAAATTGGAGGTATTACTATGTTGTCAGAGGATATTAAACAAAACTGCAAGAGAATATAGAGTCAAATTTAGAGACATTTTCTGAAAAAACGAAGAACATTTTAAATTTTCCCTATCATCCTGATACACAATTGCTTCTTTTTCAATTACAAATCTATGAAGAAGCATACTCTGTGATTCCAATTCCACTTGATGGACCTTTTGGTTCTTCATTGAATAAAGACAAAAATGGATCCGTGCCTTTTTCAGTTTTTGAAGAAATGAGTCTGGTTTGTAATCTTCTGGAAGGTATCGATGTTGAATGGGATGAAGAGGAAGATAATTATAATGAAGAGTTCCTTGAAGAACTAGAATCTTATACACAGGAATTATTTGCAAATTATGTTGGCAAATTATTTGATGAAAACAGAGGCCAACACTTTCCAATTCCATGTATTATTCAACGCACTGATGGACTTAGAGTTTACCATTTACAAAGTAAACAATGGATCGATGAAGAAGATATATCAACTTTAGTATAACCATTTATATAAAGTTAGGGGGATAAATCATCCTTAATCAGTATGGCTTTCTTTCTAATTTCTTAAAGCCATATAAACACAGAGAATCAGGTCATTCAGTAATCTCGTTTGATGATGGTGATGGTTCATCGATCCTGCATGACCTGATTTTTGTTTTCTAACTCTATCAAAAAGTCTAGCAGAATTATCATCTTCCTTAAAACATCGCTACCGCCATAAAGCATGTTCCAAAAAGAGAGAATAATACCAAAAATATATCTACTGAAAACTGTTTCAAAAAGATAAACTTCTGGCCAGTTCTTATCATGCCTTGGTCAATAGAAAAACAAGCAGTTAAACAAATTTTACCTTTTTTCTCTATTATCGACAAAAAAAGCAACAAAATAGGTGCCAAATAAGTCTATTTTTTATTAAATATATCCAAAATTTCATCCAATCTTCTTTTTACAAATTTATTTATTGCTTTTTGAATTGCAGTACTCTTACTTACTATTTGTTCCAATAAATTTTTATTCAAATTATCATCATTCTGTAGAATTCAAAAGAGAGTGGTGCACCTGAATTGCTATAAAATACTTTTCGATAGCGATCATGATACCCATATCCACCCGGTTCACCGATATAACACAATATTAACCACTCTACAAAATTAGGCTTGATATCTTCAGGAATAAACACTTAATGAACCCCAAAAGTCCAGACATTTAAGCCGCATTTGAAGATAAAAGTTGACGAAATTCTTTTGGAGACAGATATCCTAATGCAGAATGCGGTCGCTCTGCATTGTAGAATCGGATGTAGCGCTCGATATCTTTTTTGGCTTCCAAGAAAGAGGAGTATTCCTGAAGCCAAACCGTTTCCTCTTTCAGCGTCCGGAACCAACGCTCAATGTAAGCATCGGCATCAGGGTTGTTGTAACCTGTTCGCTCCTGCTTAATTCCGGCATCTTGAAGAGCTTTGACGTATCGTCGGCTGGTCATTTGGCAACCATTGTCACTACGAATCGTCAGGCCATGGCCTTTGACTCCTTGAGGGAAACGTTTTTCCAGTGCTTGATTAACAGCAGAAAGAAGCTCATCGGTTCGGCAGAACCGTGAGAAGGAATAACCCACGATTTCTTTGTCATAGGCATCAATCACAGCAAACAGATAACCCCAGCCATCACATCCACACCAAATCTTCGTCATATCCACTTGAAAATGCTGATTAGAGCCGGTGACCGGGATCCGGCCCGATTGCTTTTTTCTTTTCGCCGTTCCTCCTTTGGAACGGGTTAGTAAACCTAACTCTTTCATAATGCGGTAAACACGCTTGTGGTTGACACGAAGCTGATAGCGCTTGTACAGCCACACTCGGATTCGGCGGTACCCATTGGTCGGAAATTCTCCGCAAAGATCTTGGATCTTTTGACGAAGCTTTGCTTCGTCAAAGCGTTCGTGCTTCTTGGGCTCATATTCCTTGAGCAGAGCATATCCGTAGGTGCGATTGATGCGAAGGGCAACCGTGATTTGCGGGACCGAATACCCCTCGCTATGCAGGATCCGCACCAGATCCCGGGTCTTTACCTTCGGCCCCAGTTCGTCTTTTTTCGGAGAATCTCAATCTGGATTTCTTTTTCACCAATGAGTGCTTTGGCCTTTTCCAATTCCTTTTCTAACTCTTGTTCACGATGAGAGATTCCTGTTTTTAATGCACTCAGACCTCCTTGAATGAAGGCCTCCCGCCATTTGTAGTACTGAGTTTGTACAATTCCATATTCTCTGCAAACAGCGGAGATATTGGCACCTGGTGCCATCCCTGCCAAAACAATCTCCATTTTTTCCTCAGCAGTCCATTTTCTCCGTCCCATAAAAAAGACCCCTTTTTTGCTTCCTATTATACTCTCTCTTTTGTCTGGAAGCGTATGGGGTCATTATAAACACTAAACCTCCATATTCACACACGAGCTTTATTGTATCCATAAGAACATTTAATTTATCTTATTGGAACGAAAATAATCATTGCTAAGCAGAGCAAAGATATAATGCTGTGAAAGCACTTTTTTTGAGAGTAACATCAGAGCCAACAGAAGATCTGTATGTATCTCTCTAGACAAGCACCATTATCAATGGTTTTCTGCATCAATATCCGTACTCCTCATTTTTGAGTAAAATTACCAAGTTATTTTCCTTGTAACTTTCCAGTTGAAAACTCTATTTTATCCTTATTTCATGTGGATTGGCGTTTCAAAAACAACCCCCGGGATTTTCGAAGCCCCTGATTTCGGAGATATGTATGGATGCAAATCTTGGAAATCCTTAGGTAGGGAGGTCCATAAATTTATGAAATGGTATGAAAATGTAATGGATGATGCCAAAACAGCTTTTTTATTAACATTATCTGAAAAAATCATGGGTAAAATACAAAACTACGAATGGTTCCATGAGGTACGACAAACCATGGATATGTGCTGGAAATGGGTTGGAGAAAGGAAATATAGTAGTAATGAACTTTATGAAAAACTAGATCGTGAAGATGAAGATGGCTATGAAGATGGTTTATTTTTGTTGGAAGCAATGTACGATGAAGTAGTAAACGATCCTCAAGTTGAATTGACTTGGTTTAGTATTTTGGATGCCATATGTTATACCACTTGGCAAGCCTACAAGTATGAAAAAAGAAAAAGTCTTCCTCAAACCCTGGAATCAGAAAGTGATGAAACCATTGACAAGTTCATGGAAAAAATAAAACAAGTAGACGAATACCAAGAAGAATTGGTAGAACGTTTAAAAGAGTATCTCCTTGCAAATTATCCAGCAGGAAGTGACAAGAGGATCAAGAGAGAAAAATTGCTTAGTTTAATTTGCTAAACTAACAGGATATAGGTCGAATCCTAAAAATGAAAAAAGATTCATATTACCGTCTCTCCCTGACAAAAAAGACTTGGGAGAGAGCAAGATGATCAATCGTATCGATGTTAAAAAAGCTGTTTATGCTTATGAAGATAGTATAATCCAAAACATCAAAAAGGTACTTTCTTATCAATTTCCTCCAGAAACAGACACAGTTTTGTTTGAAGTGCACAGTGGTGAATACGGTATATACGGCATTAGTATTACTCCGATGTCTGATGGAGAAGAAATTAATTATAGCAGGATACAAACACTTTTAGATGAAGTGCAAATTAGAATCAAGCTTGATAAATTTATTGACCCAAATGATGATTATATAAACCGGATTGACAGACTGGATCATATCGTATTCGAGTTGATTATTCCATTCTTTTCCGAGTGCTTTGATATAGCGACTGATCGACCATCCCGAATTCAGTTTTATATAAGAACCCATGAAGCAGATGATGTACTCAATCTGCAAAATAAAACATGGGTGGAAATTGAGGATCTGTACGAATAGTCAATGTCTAGGCCTGAGGAAAAACCTCAGGCCTTTTTTCTCTGTTTATTTGACAATGTGGATATGCCACTAGTGCTGTTTCCCCCAATGCCTTGGAGACAAGGAAAGTACTACTTCGATCCTAGACTGCTTTGATATAAAAGTTAATAGAATAATGAATTTTTTATGAACATACTTCAAATGAAGTCTTTTGATCGAATAAAAAAGAGCACACCAACCAAACAGAAAGGAGCATTCTAAATGAAAAGTTTTGAGTTAAAATCGGGAACAAAAGTAACAATTGACGATAGTAAAATTGTCATCGAAAGAACCGGTGGAAAAAGTGCGGTCAGAGGATTATTGGCCGGAAGAACAATGGGGAAAATGACGATGAAAACATCTGCAATAACAGGATTAATCTATTTTGCCGATTATTTGGTAATTTGTGCGTCGGGGTTTCCAACGCCAAATGATTTCAAAATAACAAGTATTGCTGAAATCAAGCAATATCCTAATTGCATTACAGGAAAAGAAGAAGAACTTGAAGAAATATATCAATTTTTGGATGGACTTATTGGACAATCTTAAACAGGTGTCAGGAACCAGACTTGTGAGGAAGTTTCCTTTATTGACGATATTCAGGGAAAATCTGTTTCCTTAAAAAAAGAGAGCTATCCGGTGGTCAGGGAAGCTCTCTTTTTTCCTATCACTTCAAAGGTTGTTTAAATGTCTGGACAAATGGATTTATTAAGCTAATAATTATTTAACAGGAGAAAATAAATAACAGTATTTTTGACTTATAAGTTTGTCTTTAGGTTTGTGCTTATCAAATCCATCTTCCCTTCTAACTCCCTTTTTCTATATATGGAATATGTATTAAAAAAACAACAATAAGCTTGTTATATGAAACTGAAAACAATTAGGAAGGAAAGTGATTATGGCTGTTGTCCAAAAAATACTTGGTTTTACCATGAACGTTGCCGCCGATAAATACAGAAAAAAATTTGAAGAGGATACCCGGCGGGCGACTGAAGTGAATCAAGCCGTATTAATGGAAATACTGAAATTAAACAGCGAATCCGAATATGGGCGCAAATACCAGTTTTCTTCCATAACTTCAGCCGAAGATTATCAAAAGAAGGTTCCTTTAACCACTTATGAGGACTACCGCCCTTATATTGAAAGAATGGCGGATGGTGAAACCAATGTCCTGACCTCTTTACCCGTAATCTATTTTGGCCAGAGTTCCGGGACTACGGGAAAGAGCAAGCTAATACCGGTTACGGCAACAAGCCGGAAAGTGGTTAACAGTAATATGATGTTGCTAACCCAGGGCATGCTGCTAAAAGCTGTGCCAGGAGCCCGGAGCGGCGGCAGGGGGTTGTTTCTGATGAACAGCGTAAAGGCCGGGAGTACCAGGGGTGGGATTCCCATTGGTGCCGCCACCTCGGGGGGCATGAATTCCATGAAGTTTATTGTACCTTACATGTGGACATCGCCACCAGAAATATTGCAACTGAAAGACCAACGTACTGCCCTGTACCTGCACTTGCTTTTTGCCCTGCAAGAAATAGATCTGGCCTATATTAACGCACCTTTTCCATCAACCATATTGCAGTTATTCCGGTTGTTGGAGCAAGAGTGGCCGAATTTGGCAGAAGACCTGGGTGAGGGAAAAATAAACAAACACCTGGAACTGGAGCAGGATATCAGGCTTCGGTTGACCAGGCGGATGAGCCCTGATGCCAAGCGTGCCGAACAATTGGCAGCAGAAGCCCAGCAAGGCATGGAGAATATCGCACTCCGATTATGGCCCAAAATACAATATCTTTGTTGTGTTGCCGGAGGAAGTTTCCGTATCTATATGGATAAACTTCGCCGGTATACCGGCACGATCCCCTACTATTCGGCAGTGTACGGTTCTACTGAAGCCATGATTGGAATATGTACTCGCATGAATGATGTTACTTATGTGGTTACACCCCGCACGGCTTACCATGAATTTATCCCGGTTGCAGAGTCGGAAATGTCCAATCCTACTGTGTTAAACCTGGGTCAACTGGAGAAAGGTGAAAGTTATGAGGTGGTGGTAACCAATCAAGCCGGACTTTATCGCTATAAACTGGGTGATGTCGTCAAGGTGGTGGATTACTTTAACGGCAGTCCCGTCATTGAATTCCTGTACAGAAAAGGGCAGTTGCTTAACGTGGCGGCTGAAAAAACCTCAGAGGATGCCGTTTTGGCTGCATTAAGGCACGCTGCCCGGCAATGGGGGACGGATTTACTGGACTATACAACCTCGATTGACCTGGATGGGCCTGTGGGGAGGTATGTATTTTACGTTGAGGTGCAGGAACCTGAAAAAGCAACAGACATTACCGCTTGGCAAGAGATTCTGGAAAAAGCTCTGCAGCAAGCCAATCCCCGTTACGAGGCCGGCATTAAGGCCGGACGAATCGCAAACCTGTTGCTGAATATTGTAAAACCAGGCTGTTTTCAACATTTGAAACAGGAGTTAATTCTAAGAGGAGCTTCAGAAAATCAGGTCAAAATACCCAGATTATTAAATAACCAAGAATTGAAGAACATATTGGATCAACATATATGGAAAAGCGGGGATTAAAAATGGGTAAAATTTTTAAGCCAATTGTGGTTTTATTTGTTACTTTGTTATTGGTAATGGTGGGATTCGGGATTGTGATTCCTATTTTCCCGTTTTTAATTTTTGATTTGGGCGGCGGGGCAACGGCGCTAGGCTTTTTTATGGCAGCTTATTCAGTCATGCAGTTTATTTGTGCTCCTTTCTGGGGCAAGTTGTCTGACCGAATTGGCCGAAGACCGGTACTGTTAACCGGTTTGATTGGCTATGGAATTACCTTTACTTTATTCGGTTTTGCATCTGAGCTGTGGATGATGTTTGCGATCAGAGTATTGTCAGGCATTCTCTCTTCGGCTACCTTGCCTACTGCGATGGCCTATATTGCCGATACCACCAGCGGCGCAGAAAGATCCAAGGGGATGGGCATACTGGGTGCGGGCATGGGAATGGGAATGGTTATCGGGCCGGCTTTGGGGGGATGGTTGGGCAGCGAAAATTTTGCCTTGCCCTTTTTTGTAGCCGGTGGTCTGGCTGTGTTGACCGTGCCCTTTGCCATTTTCTTTTTGCCCGAATCCTTAAAGAAACATGATCAAACAGATAAAACAACAGTCAGAGAAAGACCCGGCATCACTTGGGATGTGGTAAAAAACCCACTGTTCATGTTGTTTGTAATATGCTTTGTTTTTAATTTTACTTCGTCCCTGTTTCAAGGAATCTTTGCTCCATTTGCGGCAGATAAAGCGGGCTTTGGTACCAAGGAGATCGGCATTTTATTTGCTGTTTTAGGTATTGTCAGCGCAGTTTTGCAGGGAGGTCTGATTGGCCGGCTGGTCAAGCGCTTTGGTGATGTAAAATTGGTAAAAGCAGGTTTGCTGATTGGTTCGGCAGGTATGCTGCTAATGCTGTTAGCGCCCAATGTATTATGGTTATACGTAACATCTGCGGTATTTAATATAGGTTGGACATTGCTGGGTCCCACTACTTCGAGCCTGGTAACCAATAATGCATCAGGTGGGCAGGGTGCTGCTTTAGGGATTATGCAATCGTTCAATAGCTTTGGGCGTATCTTTGGGCCGATGGTCGGCGGGGCATTATATGATGTGCAGATGAATATTCCATTTACCTTAAGTGCAGTGATTATGTTGCTGATGTTTTTTTTGTCAAGCAGTAAACTCTCTCGCTTGCGTGGGGGTAAAACCCTTGAAGGGGTATCTGATTATACTGAACCCCTGAGCCCCCAGACAAAAGCCAAGTCATAATCAGGAGGACGAAAAGGTTAATTATACCTAAAACCATCCGCCTCCCTGCAAGAAATAGCAGCCGCCGTAGTATTTCAGGAAAGAGAGATCAAACCCCGCCGCAACAGCCATCGGAGCCAGAGGTCCAATCCTGAGAGAAAAAGCAGGAATTCTTTGCTGGCTTGTTTTTGATTGGATTGAAGTAATGCCAGCGGCTTTACATGCGGGGTTCTAAAATGCTGTTGGAACTTTTTTTGTTCCCCTCTCCCCCAGGAAGATCGGGAATAAATCCATCTTCTGGACAAATGATATAAATGTTCTGATTCAAAAACATTTCCTTAGCCTGTCCACTCTTCACTCAACAAAAATAACCGGCTGCTCCTGATCTACAATCCGCTTCTTGCAGACGACATTGTTCCTGGATGCCTTCACCTTCCCCAACTTGAACCCTGACGGTACAATGATTTTTTGACCCTGGTTTGTGTCTATATCATCTTGACAATATGCGCCACTAACCGAAGATTATGTTCAATCAGCCGATTGCGTGCTTCCGGATCTCCCTTGGCCATCAATTTCAGTGTTTTTTCCTCTTCTTCCGGTGAAAGGGGTTGGGGGAAAGCGTTGTTCTTGATATAGGAAATGAATGTGATAACCTCTTTGACCAACAAAGCCATAGCGGTAAATATGCCTGGCAATCTTTACGCACCTCCATCCCGCTGGCATATGGGCCTGGTCATGATTACCCTATGTTCATCTGGGTTCATCGGTGAATGTTGTTTCGAACAAACCACTTTTTATTTATATGCGGATAAAACTTGGCTTATCGATGGAAGGATAAAAATGTTGGTCCGTTCAGGGGAGGCTAACCATCTTTCTCAACGTCTGATATCCAACAGCCTGATGGTTTCTTGCAGCGTATTGGCTTGAGAAGAATAACCTGTAATAATAAATTTATAGATAAATAAAATGGATATATTTTTTTATAAAATCTTTTCTACCTCGAGTGCACTAATTTTCTTTTCACTTTTTTCGCATTATAGTAGAATCGTGGTAAACCAGCAAAAACGTGGTTGTTTTCCCGCCCTCTGATTACTGACTCCGTCTCTGTGGGACTCAGATCCTGTAGGTGATCCCGCAATTTACCAGCGATAGATCTAGTAGTACGGTTGAGATCATCCCTGCCACTTACCAGACAAAGGGTTGGGACGACAAAAATTGAACCGTCCTGTTGGATGATCCCTGAGTTTCAGGCATGTGATGACAGGGGATGAGTCCGTTACATCGCCGGAAAACTTACGCCTTCCGACAGTCCCCGCTTTTGATGACATGCCATTGTCCCCTCTGGCTTTCGCCGTCAGGTAAGTTACTTGACCCGAAAGCAATATCTTTCGTTCGACCGTTCAGGAGAGATTTACCACCCGGGTATGTGTGGCGCACTTATTCCCAAATGCATCCAGTCACTCCTGAATGGTTCATGCAAACCAGAATTTTACAAGGGAGGAAAATACGTTGCCTGAAGATATTTTACTGGCATTTGGATTGACACTCATGGCAGGTCTTGCAACAGGAATCGGAAGTTGCCTGGCACTGATGACATCCACAACAAACACCAAATTTTTGTCATTAGCCCTTGGATTTTCCGCCGGTGTAATGATTTATGTATCCATGATTGAAATTTTTGTGAAGGCAAAAGATGCACTTATTACAGCAATGGGAGTTGAAATGGGGAACTGGGTAACCGTTGCCGGTTTTTTTGCCGGGATGATATTTATCGCATTAATTGACAAGTTCGTTCCAACAAACGGAAACCCGCATGAACTTAAGAAAGTGGAAGATATGAATCAAGCGGAAAAAGCGGTGGAAAAACCGGAATTATTAAAAATGGGAACATTTACAGCACTCGCGATTACCATTCATAACTTTCCGGAAGGGATTGCTACCTTTACATCCGCCCTGCAGGATCCAGCCCTTGGTATCGCGATTGCAATTGCGATTGCCATTCATAACATTCCGGAGGGAATTGCCGTATCCGTTCCTCTCTACTTTGCAACAGGAGACAAGAAAAAAGCGTTTATTCATTCCTTCTTATCCGGTTTGTCTGAACCGGTCGGCGCAATTCTTGCATACCTTATTTTAATGCCTTTTCTTAATGACATCATGTTCGGAATAATTTTTGCAGCGGTAGCAGGCATTATGGTTTTTATATCCCTTGATGAATTGTTGCCTGCCGCCAAAAAGTATGATGAAGCTCATTTGTCCATTTATGGATTGATCGGCGGCATGGCGGTGATGGCGCTCAGCCTGCTGTTAATCATATAGGGTTTACTGTCGCCTGTTTAAAAACGGCTTGACATAACCTGGAAAAACATAAGAACATAAGGTGAAGACCAACTTCTGTGAATAAGTCGCTCATAACAACAAAGTCTTTCGATTCCCCTGTCGTAAAAACGGTGTTTGCAGTCAGATCTCAATCCATCTTTTTAGACAGAACCGACAGGGATAAATATCCACTTGGCTCAAGTCCGGGAAAAAGAACAATGGAAAAAAGCGTTCCGATATGATCAATCCCGTATGTCTAGGGCTGCATAATTCGCAGGAAGCTACTGTTCAGGAGGGTTCGAAAAGTCGGGAAACAATATGATACAATCGCATACGCAGTTTCGGTCGGCTGGGGCTCGACTTGCTGCGCAGCCCCAACGTCCATCCGGCATTGCCCTGCCTGTTCCGGATTCCCGGAAGAAAAATCACTCTTTCAAGAGGTGAAAAGCAATGAAGATTGTCATTGCAGCTGATTCCTTTAAAGAAAGCATGAGCGCCGTGGAAGTTTGTCAGGGAATCGAAGATGGCTTTCGCAGAATCCTCTCCTCCGCCACCTTCATCAAGATTCCGATTGGCGATGGCGGAGAGGGAACGGCATTGTCACTTACCAATGCTACAGGCGGAAAGGTAATTCGCCTGCCGGTAACCGGTCCCCTTGGGGATACGGTTGACGGTTTTTATGGAATATCCGGCGATGGAAAAACGGCATTTATTGAAATGGCTGCCGCGTCAGGGATCCATCTGGTGCCGTCAGAGCGGAGAAATCCTCTGATTGCCACCACCAAAGGCACGGGAGAATTGATCATGGATGCGTTAAACCGTGGTGTTTCGCACATCATATTGGGACTTGGCGGTTCTGCCACCAATGACGGGGGAACCGGAATGGCGGCATCCCTGGGGGTCCGGTTTCTGGACGAGACTGGACATGAATTGCCCCCTCGGCCAGACATGCTTGGCAAACTTGCCTCCATCGATATCACCTCACTGGATCCACGGTTGAAAAATGTAAGGATTGAAGCTGCTTGCGATGTGGATAATCCGCTTACCGGAGAAAGAGGAGCTTCGTTTGTTTTTGGACCCCAAAAAGGAGCAACGGAAGAAATAGTAACAATCCTGGACAGAAATCTGGCCAATTATGCCAAAGTACTGGAAAAATGCCTGGGAAAACCGGTTAAAGATATTCCCGGCACAGGCGCTGCGGGCGGAATGGGAGCGGCTGTCATCGCATTTCTGGATGGAAAATTGAAAAAAGGGATTGACATTGTCCTTGATTTTGCCAATTTCGATCACCATCTACACGATGCCAGCCTGGTTATTACCGGCGAAGGAAAAATTGATTCCCAGACGGTTTACGGCAAGGCTCCGGCAGGCGTGGCAAAACGGGCCAAAAAATACGGCCTTCCTGTAATTGCTGTCGCCGGTTCCCTTGGAACAGATTATGAAGTCGTGTTTGACCATGGGATAGATGCTGTTTTCAGCATTGTTCAAGGAGTAACCACATTGCAGAATGCTTTGGAACAGGGACGGGAAAATCTGGTGAAAACTTGCGAAAACATTGCCAGACTGCTTCAGATCAAAACAGTCGTTTCCCAACGGCCGGACAAGCCCTGAAAGTCGTCTCCGAAAAATATACAATTCTTGTAACGGTTAAAAAAAGCCAGGAGCGAAAGTCGCCCTGGCTTCAAACCGGGATTTATTAAAACTGGGGGGAAATCACTCACACCGAATCAGCAAATGGCTCCCATTCGGTTGTCCGGACACGCCGCTTCAATTCCAGCAATTCCTTTTGTATCTGAAAACTGGCTGTTTCCAGCGGCATCATTTGACCGTCGAGCAGGTAAACCTGCGCCTCGTTTTCAATTGAAGCCGGAGTTGTCTCCTCCACATTGTTCATTACCTGATTTGTTCCTTTGACAGCAATCCGGTTCAATTCTTTCAACCGCTGATCGATCCCGGCTATCTGCCGTTTCAATTCATCCTGCTTTTCTGCCAATTGCTGAACAGCCGACAAAATCAGTTCCAGCTTTTCTGCACTTATATTTCCCTCTTGCATTGGTTATAACCCCCTAAAAATGTTCCAATGGAACTGTTCTCTTTTTAATACCGGAATAACCTGCTCCCATGTGCACTTTACACGTTTTCCTGCTTTAAACGTGCCTTGCGTAACAGCCTGTTTTGATGTATATGTTCAATTTCTCTTTCCTGTCAATTGCAACAAAAGACCCGAGGATATTTACAAATTCCCTCTCTATTTAATTGTTGGTATAATTTTTATTAGCGACGCTAGTTTAAATGTATCATATATTGGCAAAAAAACAGCGAATAACTGTTATGATTTATCGAAACTTTTACACTTGATCAACAAAAAGCCGTTGCCTCAAAGATGACAGCAACCCTGGATTTTTGCAGACAAAATCGGACGCTGCTGCAGGCAAAGTCGTGAACAAGGATGGCTTTGTACGGTCCGCCGAAAAGTGTGCTTTCCGGCTGCGAATGCCGAACTGAATCCCAAAAACCATGGAAATCGAAATATTCCTGTTTTTTTGGCACAGTTCATCCGGGCAGCCAAGGCACCTTGCCACTGGTGGCCCCCAAAAGATTGAGCATTCCAAATAATAATGCGATTTACTGTCCCGCTGAAACCAATGATGCCAGATTTCAGGCCTGTCATATTCCCCTTTCAGCCCGCCGGGATTATTTGATTACCGAATCCTGTCATCCCAGGCGATTGAGTCTGATGTTTTGTAACTATATAATAAATTTGTTCAAGCCAGATTTATTATAAAAGAATTTAAAAGGAGATGTCTTTGATAGTGAACTCCAGGCAAGAAACCAAACGAGAATATGATTTACGCTCTGCTATTGAATTGCTTAAATCAGTTCCCGGCCAACTTGTTGAAACCAATGAACCCGTGGACCCACACGCGGAAATATCAGGTGTGTATCGATATGCAGGTGCTGGCGGAACTGTCATGCGTCCAACACAAATCGGACCAGCCATGATTTTCAATAATGTAAAAGGTCACGAAGATGCCAGAGTTATCATTGGTCTTCTGGCAAGCCGTGAAAGAGTGGGTCTGCTGCTAAATGAAAAACCTGAACGTCTTGGCTTTTTATTGAATGAAGCGGTACAACATCCAATTCAGCCAGTTGTTGTACCTAATGATAAGGCGAAATGTCAGGAGGTAGTTCACTACGCCAATGAACCGGGTTTTGATATTCGAAAGTTAATTCCTGCACCAACAAATACGGAAGAAGATGCCGGCCCATATATTACAATGGGAATGTGCTATGCCTCTGATCCAGAAACGGGTGAATCAGATATAACGATCCACCGTCTGTGCTTGCAAAGTAAAGATGAGATTTCAATGTTCTTTACACCAGGTGCACGACATTTAGGTGTATTCCGTGAAAAAGCAGAAAAACTTGGAGAGCCACTGCCCATTTCAATCAGTGTCGGTGTAGATCCGGCTATCGAAATTGGTGCATGTTTTGAGCCTCCAACCACACCACTGGGGTATAACGAATTGGGTATTGCCGGAGCCCTTCGAAATGAGGCAGTAGAACTTGTTCAATGTTTAACGATTAATGAAAAAGCAATTGCCAATGCTGAATACGTGATCGAAGGTGAGTTGATTCCTGATTGTTATGTTCGCGAAGACCAAAATACAAATACCGGCAAGGCAATGCCGGAATTTCCAGGCTACACGGGTGAAGCCAATCCCGCTGTACCGTTAATTAAAGTAAAAGCTGTTACTCATCGTAAAAACCCGATCATGCAAACAGTCATTGGGCCAAGTGAAGAACATGTCAGTATGGTCGGTATTCCAACTGAAGCAAGTATTCTGCAAATGGTTGAAAGAGCCATGCCTGGGAAGCTGCTGAATGTATATGCCCATTCTTCAGGTGGCGGTAAACTTATGGCAGTATTACAATTTCAAAAGAGTCAACCAAGTGACGAAGGTCGTCAGAGGCAAGCCGCCCTGTTGGCATTATCAGCATTTCCTGAGCTTAAACATGTATTCCTGGTTGATGAAGATGTAGATCCATTTGATAGCAACGATGTATTATGGGCTCTAAATACACGTTATCAAGGAGATGTGGATACAATCATTATTCCGGGAGTACGTTGCCATCCATTGGACCCTTCGCAAATTCCAGCCTTTAGTCCTTCTATTCGGAATAAGGGAATTTCTTGTAAAGTCATTTTTGACTGTACTGTCCCTTTCCATCTCAAAGATAAATTTAAACGGGCAAAGTTTAAAGAAATGGACCCCAAACGCTTTGCTCCATCATTATTTGAATAACAAACAACATTCTACTGACATTGAACGCGATCATGATGAATAAACGGAAAAAATAATAAAACATCAAGGTTCAGAAAAAATTATGCCCGTCGTTTTCAGGATACGGATTTATTGTGATTGAGCGGTTTTTTCCGATATGAAAGTGAAGCATGGAATGCATTTGGACGACGCATTGCAGGAAGCGTTGTGTTAAGATGCAGGCGATGCGTTTTTTGCTGCCATGAATTTAATGGTGAAAATGTCGCCTTTGTCGATTTTTTGATCAGTTTATTGGAAAACCCCTTCTGTACCCAGTTTTCAGAAGGGGGTTATCTACGCTAAGTGCAACCCTGTGTTGGTCTGCTTCTCCAGTTTGTCTCCTTTCGTCGACGCTCCCTCCGCTCAAATCTTATGAGAGAGTAGTGGTTGTTCAAATGAATAATGAACAGCATGGAAAGACGGAAAACTTTTCGGTCTATCCTGCTTCGGGCAAAATACGAAAACAGTTGGATATCCAAATTACAGCCGATTTTTATGCCTCTTTAGCGGAATGGTCCAAATCGATTATTACGCAAAATATATACACCGGACATTCGCGGAATATTATAATTGGCTCTTGAAACTTTTTCCTATTGAACAAGTTTCAAAGGTACAGCAATCCTGCTGTTGACCTTTTCCCTCTTAAGCACTTTCAAAGCGGCATTAACCGCTTCCTTTCCGTTCAATTCAGGCTGTTTGTGCAATGGTTGCACTTAGTCTTCCTTCTTTTACTGCTTTGACGGCGTCATCATTTCCGCCAAAACGGACGGAACCGGAATACCGAGGAAATAACCACGGCCAAACAATTGAAAAGTATAATGATCCCCCAAACCGGTTATCGGATTTCCGTTTGTATAAACCAGGGTCAGTCCGCGATAAATGGTCATTGTGGCAAGTGTTGCAATAAAAGAGGCCACTTTTCCTTTTGTAATCAGGAGTCCATTTACTGCTCCCATCAAAGCCCCGAGGATCGCCGACATTAAAATGGCTATGATCGGATCCAGACCGGTCACAATCATACCCGCCATCAAAGCACTGGATAAGGCAAGGATAGAACCGACAGATAAATCAATTCCTCCTGTTAATATGACAAAAGTCATGCCAAAAGCTATTAATGCATTAATAGAAACCTGTCTCAGCAAATTCAATATATTTAATGGTGCTATAAAAGATGGATTTAATACCGCCACAACAATAAACAGCAGAACAAACGCCAAAAACAGGCCCCATATCCGGCTATATGTTCAACTCCTGATAAATAAAAGCAATCCCGTCATTTTCGGCTTCCTTGGGATTTTGATAGTGTTTCTCCTCGCCGTTTACAAGAATGCGCCGTGGTCCATTTTGTGCAGACCCGTTAAAATATTCATCAACGTCGATTTTCCTGCTCCATTTTCTCCGATCAATGCATGAACCTCACCTGGAAGAAGTGTAAACCCGACACCATCCAGTACTTTATTGGCGCCAAATGATTTATAAATATCGCGCATTTCAATTTGCATCATGCATCCTCCTTTGTCAGAAAAAGACACCTGCCTGCAAAATGCAATTCGAATAAGCTGTTGCTTCCCCTGTTCGGATCACCGCTTTTGCCTGACCAACCATCTTCTTGAATTCTTCATGCGAAACATAACTTACCATATCAGGAAATTCCTTTTTCAAAAAATTACGCTGTTTCGCATTTTCAACAATGATTTCTTTAGCAGCAAACACTTTCTCTACAACCATATCATCGTGAACTGCTTTCACTACTGTTTCAAATGATGGATTTCCCACCGTTATGGCCAGATCAATTTTGGTAACACCAGTCTGTACAGGTAATCCGATATCTGCAATGACAACCCTGTCTGTATGTCCCAGGTCTGGTAAAACTTTGGAAATGGCGCTATTTAACATTCCTGTCTTTTTCATCCCTGTTTACTCCTTTGTACTTCATCCATTGTAGGCATTCCACTTTGTGCACCAAATTTTGTTACTGATAGAGCTGCAGCAAGATTTGCGAATTCAAGTGTATTTTCTATGGATTTTCCTTCGGCAATCGCAACCGCAAAAGCTGCATTAAAGGTATCACCGGCTCCCGTTGTATCAACAACCGGCATGGTTACACCTGGAATAACCATTTCCTTTTCTCCATTGAAAAAACGCACACCCTTTTTTCCTTCAGTGATAATTAATTTGTTCGGATATTTTCGCAGAACTTCTGAACGATCTGCACTGTCAAACAAAATCTTGTATTCATGTTCATTTGGCGTAATAAAAGCAGACCTGGCAATCACATCCTTACTGATTGGACGTGCCGGTGCAGGATTCAGCAAAAGAGGAACGCCCAACCTTTCACAAAGATCAGCCGTATATTCCACCGTTTCATCCGGAACTTCACACTGGATCAATACGACATCTGCATCACGAATAGCCGTTTCTGCTTTTCTGACATATTCCGGAGTTGTAAAATCGTTTGCTCCTTTGACAACGACGATGCTGTTATCTCCTTCTGCCAATGTAATATGAGCCGTTCCCGATCTGGCATGTGTAACCGGTTCCACATATTGCGTTTTGACCTGATTTGCTTTCAAATTCTCCAGGATGACGTTGCCAAAACTGTCATTCCCAACGCGGCCGATCATAATGACCTCTGCTCCAAGCCATGCTGCTGCGACAGCCTGATTTGCCCCCTTGCCGCCGGGAACGGTTTCAAATGAATTTCCCAACACGGTTTCTCCAGCTTGCGGCCGCTTGTCCGCACTTACAACCAGGTCAATTGATAAACTCCCAATGACTGCTATTTTGGCCATTACGAATTCCCTGCCTTTTTTGTCGTCTCTCTCTCTTTGAAAGAAACAGGCAATATGATTTGCCTTTTCTCGATATGAGAATGATTTAACTGCTCCAATAACAGTTTCGCCGCATCCTTTCCCATTTCATAGGCTGGTTGATGAATGGTTGATAAAGCCGGATACAAAAACTGACTCATGGGAATATCATCAAACCCGATGATTTGAATTTCATCCGGAATCTTCCTGCCTTGAAGCAACGCTTCCCTCAAGACTGCAGATGCGGCAATATCATTCACAGCAATAACCCCGTCAGTTTCCGGATATAATTCAAACAGTTTTCTGGCAGTTTCCAAAGCCCCATTAAAAGAAAAGGAAGTATTCAAAACCTGAAACTGTACATTGGATTGCCCGAGTACCTCCAAGGCAGCAAAAAATCTTTCATAAGCTGTCCGCACATTTCTTGGGCCCCGCAATAACGTAATATTGCTGCTTCCCCGCTCCAGCAAGATTTGTGCAGCCATTTTCCCGCCGCTTTTTTGATCTGAACAAACGAAAGGAAAATCATGATGGATCCGGTTTTGGGAAACTTCTTCACTACTTGTGCTGATGATGCCAATCACATTATTTTGGGTGAAGGTTTCAATATAACTGACCTCTTTTTCAAAATCCTCATCACTGTTTCCAATAATCAGGCGGTATCCATTCTGTTGTAAGAAATCTTCTACTCCACGGGAAAAAAAGGGTTGGTAATATCAGGAATAATCAGGCCTATCAACTTTGACTTTTGGAAGTACAGAGAACGGGCTACTTCATTCGGCAAGTAATTCAGCTTCTTAATTGCAGCCTCTACCATTTTCCTCGTGTTCTCCTGAACATATCCATTCTGATTTAATACCCGGGATACTGTTGCAACCGACACCCCCGCTTCTTTAGCCACATCTTTTATCGTTGCCATTTGCCTCACCATCTTTATAATGTGTAACCGTTTACAGCATCTCACAAAAACATTCCAATCACAAGCTGATTCTTATATATTAAAAAAGTATTCTAAAATAGTTAACTTATCATTATCCCTCATTAGACAGCAAACCAAATCTTTGCCGGAACACTCACTCGTGGAACCTTACCCATATAACACAAAAAGTGATGTCAAATCAATTTCTTTTCATTAAGAATGGATAAATGAAAGAATAAATTGCAAAATAGCCAATAAAAAAGCCAGCTCTCTATCCCGGATCAGCTGGCTTGCTTTGTTTGCGATTCGATTTGCATTCTACGGAAAACATGAGTATAATGAAAATTATCCCTTTAACAGTAAAATATTACACACAACAACCCAATTATAATTGTACAATAATAAATTCTCACTTGTCAAGTATTTTTATTTATAGGAGTGACATGATGAATCATCCCAAAAACGAATGGCGGCTAGAACAACAACGGGTGGATCGCGTTATCCGTGAAATCGACAGGCGGCTCACCCTCCTCAACCGGGAAGCAAGTGGAGTCAAATCGGATATTGTGGATATACGCAGAAATTTTTGGGAAGATGTGCGGGTCAATTTTTCCAATGATGTTGAAATACACGAAACAGTTGCCAGCATCAACCAACAGGCGAGAGTTTTATCGGAAAGAGAACGCAGGCACCAGTCTGTACAAAAGCAGATCGATACCTTGAAAAAGCTCAAATACTCCCCTTACTTCGGGAGAATCGACTTTACGGAAAACGGGGAAGAAAAAGAGCAAATCTATCTGGGGATTGCCTCACTCATAGATGAGCAGAATGATGAGTTTCTCATCTATGACTGGCGCGCTCCGATTTCCAGCCTGTATTATGATTATCCCCCCGGTCCGGCCAGATACCGGACGCCGGCTGGAACAATTGAAGGAGTGATTCACCTCAAGCGCCAGTTTTTGATTCGCAACGGTTTGATTGAAAGCCTGTTTGATACCGGCATAACGATAGGCGATGAACTCCTGAAAGAGGTACTCGGAAAACAATCCGATTCCCAAATGAAAAGCATTGTCGCAACGATTCAAAAGGATCAGAACCGCATCATCCGCAATGAACACAGTCGTCTTGTTGTCGTACAGGGTGCAGCCGGAAGCGGAAAAACGTCAGCCGCTTTGCAACGAATCGCCTATTTGCTTTACCGTTACCGCAAAACCCTAAGAGCAGAAAATATTCTTCTGTTTTCGCCAAACCCGATGTTCAATCGTTATGTCTCCACAGTGCTTCCGGAACTGGGAGAAGAAAACATGCAGCAAACCACGTTTCAGGAATTGCTGGAACGCCGGTTGGGAAAAACGCTTGCCCTGGAAGATCCCTTTTCCCAAATCGAATATACGCTGACCGCCATCAATGAACCGGGTTATGAAGCGCGGATGGAAGGAATCCGGTATAAAGCTTCCCGCAAGTTCATGGAATTGCTGGACCGTTATTTTTCTTTCCTGGAACATGGGAAACTGAAATTCCGGGATATTCCCTTCCGTAATGGAACAATCATTCCGGCGGATGAGATTCAACAACATTTTGCTTCCCTTGATCCCTCCATCCCGCTCACAAACCGTATTTCATTGCTGACCCAACGGCTGGTCGCGGAATTGAAGCAATTGGCGAAGAAGGAGGAGAAAAAAACCTGGGTTGAAGATGAAATCCAGTGGCTGGACAAAAGCGATTATATTCGTGCCGACCAGCAACTGCTAAAAGAAAAACATTTTACCGATGAAACATTTGATGATACTGAACGGGAACAAAAACTGCTTGCCCGCATCGTCGTGCAAAAACAAATAAAGCGATCCATTCAATTCGTGAAACATCTTCGCTACCTTGACAGTTTGGCCCTGTACCGCCAGTTGTTTGCCGACCCGGACTTTGCAGGAAACGAACTTGGGATAGAGAATCTTCCCGAACAGTGGCCCGCCATCTGCCGGCAAACGGTGGCCAAACTGGATCAACGGAAGCTGTTTTATGAAGATGCCACCCCCTATTTGCTTTTGAAAACCCGACTGGAAGGAATCCGGACAAATACTTCCATCCGGCACGTATTTATCGATGAAGCACAGGACTACTCGCCCTTCCAGTTTTCCTTCATTAAACGGATCTATCCGCGTTGCAAAATGACAATTCTCGGCGATTTCAACCAGGCGGTCTTTGCCCATGTTCCTGTAAATAACAATTTGAATATGCTCTCTTCCCTGTATGGAAGCGAACAGACGGAAATGTTTGAACTTCGGCGCAGCTATCGCTCAACCTGTCCGATCATCCGGTTTACACGCCATCTTGTTGAAAATAAGGATGCAATTGAACCGTTTGAGCGGCCAGGCGAGAAACCAACAGTCACTGAAGTCAGCAAGCGGGCGGATCTTCATGAACAACTGATGGGACGCATTGATGTCTTAAAGAAAGCCGGATATAAAACGATTGCGGTCATTTGCAAGACAGCCCGGGAAAGCAGAATGGCCTGCGAAGCTTTAGAAAAGAAAGCACCTTTTCCAGTGCAACAGATTCGAAAAGAGACGGTTCAATACCAGCCGGGAGTGCTGGTGATTCCCGTCTACCTGGCCAAGGGAATCGAGTTTGATGCCGTCATTATTTACGATGCTTCGGAAAAACAATATTCCCGAAAAAACGAGCGCAAGCTTCTGTATACTGCATGTACCCGCGCCATGCATGCTTTGCACATTTACTGCCTGGGCAGGATGAGTCCTTTTATAGCAACCGCTCCGAAAGATACCTATATGAAAGATAACCGCTGAATTGAAACAGGGGAACAACAGGAGATAAAAAAGCCACTTTCTGATATTGATGTCAGAAAGTGGCTGCTTGAAAAGCTTGCCCTGGAGCCGGGTTCCAAAAATTGTCTTCCTGCTGCGGGGCTTTTAATCCAGCCCTTTTTTTTACTGCAGCATCTTCATCAACCGGTGAATGTGGTCGGGGCTTCCGCTGATCAGGAGACGGTCTCCAACTTCCAGCACCGTATCCCCATGGGGAAAGATGACTTCGTTATTGCGAAAAATACGTACAATCAAGGTATCCCCCCAAAAGGTCAAATCCCGCACGCGGGATAAATGATAACGATGGTTGATCAGCGGAATCTCCATCAGATTGCTTGTGTCGTGAGTGACCAGCTGGAACACGGCGGGGCATTCGATCAATGCCTTAACCAGCGTTTTGTTGGCGAAAAATGAAGACACTTGCTGGATTTCCAATTCTTTCAGGGATTTTTGCAAAGACTGGTCTTCCACCCGGGCAATGATTCGTTCAACTCCCTGTTTCCTCGCGGCCTTGGCCAATTCCACATTCTTTTTGTCGTGAGGAGTAAAAAGGACAACAATATCGCTGGCAAATCCGTTTTCCCTGGCCAGATATTCCTCATCCAACGCCGGCAATTGAATAATCGGATAAGGGCGATAATCCAATTCCAGATTGGACTTGTCTGCTCCATAAATCTGAACATCGTATCCGTCTTTCTCCAGATCATGAGCCAGTGTTAACGTAACTGCATTAATCCCTACCAGGGATACGGACGGCGGTCTGGTCTTCCCGGAAGCATCCGGCAGCATCTGTTGAAACAGAATTGGCGGAATGATTACCGTAAGTGCTGCCGCCAGGATCAAGGCCGTATTCATGGTGTTGCTGATAATCCCCAGATCCATTCCCACCGCAGCAGCTGCGATGACCAGGCTGATCGTCGAAGTCAGCAAAATCCCGGAACTGATCGATTCACGCCACGAGAACCACTTGCGGAACACAAACACGACCAGGCTCTTGGACAGGACAAAAGCCAGCAATAATAACGGAAACAGGATCAGGGCACGGGAATCTTCCATTAAGGAGACCAAATCCAGTTTGGCTCCCACCATGACAAAGAAAATGGGAATCAAAAAGCCAAACCCAAACGCATTCATTTGACTGACAAACTCTTTTTTCGGTCCCAACAGGGAAACAATCACACCTGCCAGAAAGGCTCCCAGGATGTTTTCAGCTCCGACCGTTTCAGACAATGCCACAAAAAACAGGATCAGGGCAAAGACGCCGCGTGTTCCAATCGAAATGGTTTCCCTGGAAATGGTTTCAGCCAGATTGGCTGGATTGAAAGCCTGAATCATGCGGTAAACGACAAAGAAAACAACAAAGAAAAGCAATAGCAGCAAAACGCTGAAAAACCCATTATCCGACCGGAGCGCCACATAAATCGCCAGTAAAATCATGGTCAGAAAATCGGCAAAGACGGCAGTTACCAGGATGGACTGCCCCAGCGGGTGTTTCGCAATCCCTTTATCCTTAACCACAGGCAAAGTAACACTCAGGGAGATGGTCGAAAGAATCAGGGTAAGGAAATAAGGCTCTTTCACCAGATTCAGCACATAAAGTCCCCAGCTGATCGCAAAAGACAGGAGAAGAATGCTGAAAAAGCTGAGCATGCCAATCAGAAGCGGATTCTGGTCAACCTTTTTCTTTTGCCCGGATTGGAAAATCATATTAAAATCAATTTCAAGGCCGCTCAGAAACATAAGGAAGATAATTCCCAACATGGACAACATGTCCAGCCATGTGTCCTGGCCGATTATGCCAAAACCGCTTTTTCCCAATATTAAACCAGCCACAATTTCCGCAACTGCAACCGGAACCGCCTTCCACCTCAGGCGGTGCAAAACAATTGGTACAATAAAAGCAACAATTACAACGATCATTACTGAGATCAATGAATGGTGTCCTTCCATACTCTATCCCCCAACATTACGCAACAATATACATATAGACTTCAAAGAAAATTGCTAAGTTGCATTTTCCAATTTATATGCCTTTCATGAATTGTTTTCATTGATTAAAGAAAATTCGGCAGCCAAAATAAATGGCCAAAAAGATAAAATAACACCTCCCACAATCCGGGCATGATGGCTATCTGATATTCTCCTGCGAGCAAGGGCGAAGTACCGGAAATCATTAACCTGTCCACCATGCTGAAAAAAATACTATCCCCATTGTAACCATTGAATCAGTGGCCGGCATCATTGCCGAATCAAAGGATTAATTTACCAATTCAGTGTTACCTCTCTCCTTTCCGAAAAAACAATTCGCCAGCATATTCTCCCTGACGTTTTCCCTGATCATCGATTTCTCATCCGGACTGTGCTCGTTTAACAGCCGGAGAAGGTTTTTTCAATAATCCCCGTCACTTCTTGTGAAGGAATTTGCAACTGATTGACTTATAATACATTTTCTCTTTGACTTGATTTGGAAAAAACACGAATATCCTCTAGTTATCTATAGAATCTCCAGAAAACAAAGTTAAAGATTGATAGATTTTCTTAACAATCATACTATAGTAAGAAAACCACCAAAGGAGTAGGACAGAACATGAAACCACACATATACATACCGGCACCGATCGATTCGAACCGGGGATCAATCATTGTTTCCTGCCCGGAAAGACTGGGAATTGTCGCAACGGTAACACAATTTCTTTATGAACATGGAGCCAATATTTTAAACTCTGACCAATTTTCATCCGATCCGCATGAAGGCTTCTTTTTTTTGCGCATTGAATTTTGCATGGAAAATTTTGCAAAGCGCATTGACCATCTGCGGCAGCAATTCATGCCGATTGCCATCAGATTCCAGATGACCTGGCGAATGACACACCTGATGGAAAGGAAAAAGTTGGCCATTTTCGTATCCAAAGAAGATCATGTTTTGCGGGAGCTTCTTTGGCGTTGGAACATAAAGGAACTCAAAGCAGACATTGTCATGGTAGTCTCCAATCATCCAGACATGGAACCGATCGTCACTCCGCTGGGAATTCCCTATTATCATGTACCGGTTACAAAAGAGACCCGTGAGAAAATGGCTGACATTCATCTTGAACTACTGGAAAAACATCGGGCCGACACCCTGATCCTTGCTCGATACATGCAAATTATCCCCGGCAAGATCATTGAACGCTTTCCCAATCAAATCATCAACATCCACCACTCCTTTTTGCCTGCTTTTATTGGAGGGAAACCCTATCATCAGGCGTTTGCACGGGGAGTAAAACTGATCGGTGCAACCGCCCATTATGTGACGGAAAACCTGGATGAAGGTCCTATTATCGAACAGGACGTCAGTCGTGTCAACCACCGATACCAGGTAGAAGATCTGAAGAGAGTGGGCCGTGATTTGGAACGGATTGTCCTCGCACGGGCTGTACAGTGGCATATCAATGACCAAATCATTGTTCATGATAATAAAACAATCGTGTTTCGCTGAGAATTAACCAAAATACAATTGGGCAGATTTCCGGCCTGCTCCAATTAAACTGTTCAGAGAGAAAAATGAACCCCGGGAATTGGCAGAGGAAAAGCAGGACCAGAGTTGACAGATGCGCTACGGAAAGTAAAATGGCCCGCTGTCAAATACAATTGCAGAGGAAACAGGAATTATGGAGAAATTGATTCCTTTCGGTAATGGTTGATAGCAATACATATGGAAATCATCATGAAATCAAGCCAGATCAGCAGACTCTATAAAAAGACCACTTCTGAGAGCAGCATTCAGAAGTGGTCTTTTCAGTTAACCCGTAAACAGATCAGTTGGTTTCCGGTTTTGGACATATGCCTTCCCGGTTTTGAGCACTTCCTTCCGAAAAGCTTCGACCAGGGAAAAAGCAATTCCGATCAATATGAAGGCAAAGGGGAACGCAACAATGATGGCAGCCATCTGCAATCCTTCCAATCCGCCGGAGTAAAGCAAAACGGCTGCAAACGAAGAGATAATGATGCCCCAAATCCATTTGACGGTATTGGGAGGATTTAAACTGTCATTTGTAGACTGCATTCCCAGAACAAATGTAGCAGAATCGGCAGATGTAATAAAGAAGCTGCTAATCAAAAATACTGCCAGGATAATCATAATGCTGCTCAAAGGCAAGTGGGACAGCATCGAAAACAGGGCAACTTCCGTTCCAAGATCACTCATCTGTTCAAATAGCGGGATATTCAAGGACATGTCCATTTGAATTCCTGTTCCGCCTAATACAGAACCAGAATGCACCAAAAACTGTCGGCACCAGCAATACACCTATCACGAATTCCCGCACAGTTCTCCCTTTGGAAACGCGGGCAATAAACGTTCCCACAAATGGCGCCCAGGCGATCCACCAGGCCCAGTAAAAAATTGTCCAGTCCTGAATCCAGTTGTTTGCCTGGCCTGTTAAAGGGCCCCAGATAAAAACTCATTTGCGGCAACTCCTGAATATATGAACCACGCGTGGTCGTAAACAAATTCATGATAAATTTGGTCGGGCCTGTAAACAGGACAAACAGCATCAGCAGAACAGCCAGCAAAATATTTAAATTGCTTAAAAATTTGATCCCTTTGTTCAAACCTGTCGTTGCAGACAGTATAAACAGGAAAGTGACTGCAATAATAATAATCAGTTGAGTCATAAAATTGTTTTCCACTGGTGTAACAAAGGAAAGCCCTCCGCTGATCTGGGGATCGCTCCCATTCCCAGGGAAGTGGCAACGCCGATGACTGTTGCATAGACGGCTATGATATGGCCCTTTCACCTTTTCCTTCAGCAGCGGATAGAATGTGTAACTGATTAAACCGGGAGTACCCTTGCGGAAATTGAAAAAAGCCAGAGCCAACGCCAGCAGGGAATAAATGGCCCACGGATGCAGCCCCCAATGGAAAAAGGAATAACGCATGGCAACATTGGCCACCTCAAGGGAACCAGCTTCTCCGAATATGGGGTTATGGATGGGACAAGGGTTCAGCCGTCCCCCAAAAAACCGGTCCGATTCCCATGCCTGCGCTAAATAACATCGCAAACCACGTAATGTTGCTAAATTCCGGACGGTCGGTATCTTTCCCCAGACGAATTTTCCCATACCAGCTGAAAATCAAATACAGGCACAAAGCAAAAAAACCGGTTGTGCTGAACAGATAAAACCAGCCGAACTTGTCCTGCAGGAAAATTTGAATGGATGTCATAACATTTTCTATGTGATTCGGTGCAACAACTCCCCAAAGGATAAAAAGAAAAGAAATAATAACAGAAATGACAAAAACAGTTGTAAATTTCTTCATGCTTCAATCCTTCCTGCTTATATTATGCGACTGTAAGTTCATATAGTTTCATATTTTTATTTTCTACCCGAATCCAAACTGCCTTAAACCTTTTTTCAAAAAAAGGATCGAGGCATATTGTCCTCAATCCTCTTTCCTTCAGTATTTTCCCAGATCAATCATTTCATTCAGTTCCTCATATTGGCCCCGAAGCAAATGTTTCAGGTCTAAATTCCAATGTTTCGACAAAAAACTCACAGCATCATTCAAATTTTTCAATACTTTTCGTTCACCCTGGTAAATGATCAGCCAACCTTCTTCCAAACCCACAAAAACCCTTTCGACCTCGATCTGTTCGTCCGTGTTTGTCGTCGAAAAATGAATTGGTTCCCCAACCTTCATGTTTCTCAAAATACTTTTAACTTCTCTTTCCTTCATTTTTGATCTCCCTTTAGTATAAACAGCACTTTTTTCAATCGCTGATGAACCGGCCAAGGAATTCCCAGCATTTTCATCCGATTTTTCAATTCATTACTATGATAACATGTGTAATAGCTATCAGATATAACAATACAATATAAAAGCGCCATCTGAATTTGGAAAATCAGTGGCGCTTTTTGCCATTAGCGAGAAAATGGATATTGATTGGGAGCAACGAAAGTATTTGGACCGTGATATTGGTTTGGAGAAGCATACTGGCTATGCGGAGTGGGTGTGGGAAAATGACTGCTGCCGGACGGCATGGGCAAAGCCTTTTCCATGGAATGCTGCTGCCCCCCCTGGACTTCTTCTTCAAGTCCTTCCATCCCGAACTCTTCCAATACACGACGTGCCAATTTCAGCTCATCATTGACCATTTCGTCCTGGTCTTTGGATTTGAGCAAAAGATTTTGATATTGCAAAAGAGCTTCTTCGATTAAATCCAGTTCAGCCTTTGACAAATTCACGGTGATTTTCATGATTTCTACTCCTTTAATTTAAACCTACAATACTACTAATATCATAATCGGACAGGAATAACAAAACAACCGGAAGAAGTTCTGAATGCGGCCATATTTAATCACATCATCAAATCGAACAATCATGCTTCTCCCATGGTTTTTCTGTATTGGTTTTTCTTCATTTTTCCTTTTTTGTCTTCTCCAGTACAGCCAATTCGTTCATCACTTTTTCAAAAATTTTAATCGCCCTCGGGTCGTCCGCATCGGAAACGCGATTGAGTACCACGGCAATGGAGTAACGCGGCTGGTTCACTGGACCAAACCCAATCATCCACTTATTATAACTGTCTCCTTTCTGCCCGATTTGGGCAGTTCCTGTTTTTCCCGCCAGTTTCCATTTGGCCTGCCTGGCTTGAGTTGCCGTACCGCTTTCCACCACCTTCTGCATGAATTTCTTCATCGACCTGATTGTATTTGATCGAAGCGGTTTTGCTCCTTCAATAACTTGTCTTGGAAAACGAAAGACCGTACGGCCCTGCACATCCTGTATCTCTTCTACCAACCGGGGTTCCGGTGTTTTCCCCTGATGGAAAAGCGATGTCACCATATTGGCAGCCTGGACCGGTGTCATACGGACATCCCGCTGTCCAATCCCTGTCTGCACGAGGACACCCCCGTCTTTTTTGTCCGTTTTTTTTGCAAAGATCAGACCGGTCTGTTCCTCTGGCAGTTGCACAAACGATGAGTCATGAAACACTTTTCCGTCCCAGATGACTTTCTGGTTCAACCCGAACCGCCTGGCATATGTTTCCAGTTTTTCCGGCCCCAGTGTTTTGGCCACTGTTCCCATGACAACATTACAGGACTTTGCATAGGCTTCTGCAAATGTAATCTTCCCATGGCCTCCCGGCTTGGCATCGCTCAGGTGGTAATGATCCAGTTTTCCATCACAGTGGAAAACCGTGTCTTCATTGACCAATCCCTGTTCCAGAGCCGCAACGGCAACCACCGTCTTGAAAATCGACCCGGGAGTTGCCTCCATGACTGCCCTGTTTTTCCAGGGATTCAGTTCCCTTTTGGCAGATGTTCCTTTTGGCATGCTTCCCATGGCCAAAATATCCCCTGACCTGATTTCCTGGACAACAACCGCCCCCTCTTCAACTTCTTCTTCCCGCAGAATCTTTTCCACCTTTTGCTGAATCTCTTTGTCCAATGTAGTAACAAGTATTCTGGGCGGATCTTCTTCCGCGCGAACCGTATTTTTTCTTGTCATTTGCACTCCATTCAGCGGCTTGCCGCCTCTGGTGGCGGTATAGATTAGCAACTGCTCTTCCTCACCATGCAAAAAAGGCTCAAATGCCTGTTCCAAACCGGAAATGCCGATTAACGATTCAGAATGCCACTCTTTGTTTTTGATTTTGTCGAAATACCATTTTTTAAGGAGCAACGGGCTGCGGGCCACCTGTCCTATCACCTGTTCAGCCAGCTGGTTCAACGTCATCCGCTGATCCGACTGAACCACCATCACCCCGGGAACGCGCAATGCTTCAATCGTCTTCCGTTCTAACGGGGAAAGCGTGATTTCTTCACCATTTAACCCTGACAAAATGACTGGAGATTTCAGATGAAGCAATTGCTGGCGAAATTCCCAATAAGGAACATTGATAATCTCGGAAATTTTCCTGAACTGGTCAGCACGGAGACGCCATTGCTTTTCGCTTTGCGGAAAAACAAGCAAATGCCAGTCACTTCCGCCAACAAAAGGCTTTCCATTCCGGTCCAGAATGGAACCGCGGCCGCTTTGAATAACGACCTCCTTTTTCTGACTCGTCTGCGCCATGGCGATCAAGTCAACTTGCTCATCCACAATCTGAAAGGAACGCGTGGAGGAAACCTGAATCATGTAAAGCCGTGCCAAAATACCGCCAAACAGCAAAACAATCACGATGTTGACTGCCACACTTCTCCATTTGTACTTCACTTCTCTACACCCCGTTCTTTCATCAGCATCGACAGGATGAAAGCGGGGTATACTTCGATTTTTGAAAGAGTTGTTCAATCTCGAAAAAGGAATACAGCAAGTTCGCTGAATCCCGGGCCAATTATCCATCCCTGGAACCTCTGGATAGAAATTACGGTCGTTCAAGGTCGACAACCGGCTGCATGGCTGTCCGGGATCAGACGGGTCCTTCTTATAAGACAATATGACCGGATTACAGCGTACGCAGATTGCAGAAAAGTTGAAAACTGACGCTCCGGCACATAACTTGTTTGTTTATCCTCGTGCAAGTATACAACTTCGGTAATCCAAAAGGGACTGCCTGTTTTAATGGCAGCCCCTTATTTATTCGGAACATTTTCCGGGAATGATATATTTTTCTGTTGTCCAAACCCTGCTGGAAATTAAAATTCTATATATTTTTCCTGCCTTGCCCCGCAGATTGGGCATCTATCCGGCACTTCCTCAAGAACGGTGTGTCCGCATACAGGACAAATATAGATTTTCCCCACTTCCAAATCTTTTCCCGCTTTGACAGCATCGAGCGCCTTCTGGAAAAGCTTGGCGTGGGTTTTTTCTGCTTCCAGGGCAAAATGGAAAGAACGCTTGGCACCTGTCTCGTTCTGGAGTTCCGCAGCGCTCAGATACACCGGATACATTTGATTGACTTCGTGGAGCTCACCGTTGATGGCACCTTGCAGATTTTCCGCAGTTTTACCGACGCCAAAGACACCGCCAGCCGTGACAGAAGCATCGGAGGTATCTCCGCCAATGACCCGGAAGTGGTTGTTTGCATGCACCTGTTCAGCATAGGCAATAGCACGGAACAATCTCGCTACGTTCGGGAAACCTTCTTTATCGGCGATGTCGCTCCAGATTAAATAACGCATGTGTGCCATACTTTCTCCACCAAATGCGGAATGAAGGAACTCTGAAGTCATTGCGTTTTCAACAGCCATTTCATCATATCCCCTTATTCAGAAATTATTTAAAAGACAAGATCCGATTAAAATCAGCTTTCCAGAGTCCGTAAAGCTTACAATAACGGTGCCGAAAGGAATCCCTGCAAAAATTCGCCTTTGGCTCTTCACCGGGACTCGAACTGAAATTCCACCTGTTTCTTGAAACCGGTGCGATCCATTCAATATAGTGCTCGGATTTAATGTTTGACCGACAAGCCGATTTGATTTCTCCACCTTCCCTGGTAACGACACTTTGGCTCCGTCTGTCGTATTGTCTCTCAGCCTGGCATCTTTCGTCCGTAACAGGTCAGCATTCCATTGCCAATATTCGATTGAGAAACGACATTAACACTTCTGGCAACAATAAAGATTAACAACAGACTTCTCAACATCACCTCTTTTATAATTATAAACAATATCTGTAAAAAAGACTTTTTCTTTAAATAAAGTACTTTTTTAGACAAAATTTTAAATAAAAAACATTACCAGCCAAAGACGTTTCAAAAACAATTAATCGCATACATTTTTGAATACACAGAAATATAAAGTCATTCAATACAGACATAACAGCCCCTTTCATCACTAAAACTCCCTTTCCTTTGACTTGATTAATCTAACTGTTGCGCACCTTTTTCCCGCTTTCAAACCTTGTAATGGAATTCTGCGTAAGCAATTAAATAAAAGGCTCTTACTTTGTGCTATGTCCACAAAATAAGAGCTTTTCATTTCAGTTATGGGATCAACTTAACAAATCTAGCTTTCTTTCTTTCGTCGTTGTTCATTGGCATTGCTCAATTTCACATTTTGATTGTGCTCCGAATAAGTTTCCGCAAAATAGTGAGTTCCGGTTCCGTCCCCTGTGGTTACATAATATTCATACTTGTGATGCTCCGGATTTAAAGCTGCCTTCAATGCCTGCTCCCCGGGATTTGCAATCGGCCCGGGCGGCAAGCCTTTGACAATATATGTATTATATGGATGCTCCTTGTACTTCAGCTGATGAAAGGGAACATTCTTCCATTCATCCTTTAGCTGGGTAATATATAAAAAAGTGGCGTCAATTCTTAATTTTTGATTATCTGTGCTTTTTAATCGGTTATATATCACTCCGGCAATGCGTGGATATTCTTCTTCCACTTTGCTTTCTCTTTCCACCAAAGACGCCACTGTAACAAGTTTATCCAGGGTCATGTCAAATTCCCCCAGTTTCCCGCTTTCAAGCTGTTCCCGGATCTGCATCTTTTCCACGTGTCTGGCAAACTGCCCCAGCATGATGTTAATGATCTCTTCTTCTGAAGCATCTTTGGGAAAATCATATGTACTTGGAAACAAATAACCCTCCAGCTTGTAAGGACGATTTGCGTTTTGGGAGATTTGCAACTCAAAGTTATATTTCGGTTGCTTACTGTTCAATAAAGACAGAAAAGTCTCTTTATCAAACTTTTCTTTAACCTGATCCAGACGATTGGCAATTTTGGTTGCATCCCATCCTTCCGGAATGGTCACCCTGACCACATTCTCTTTTCCTGTGGCAAACTTCTCCAGCATACTGTCAATATCTTCATTTGGTTCAATCAGATAGTTTCCAGCCTGCAGGTTGGTCCTGTCCTTCAGATAAACATAAAAACTGAAGAGATACGACCGGCGAATCAGCTTTTTTTCTTCCAGGATCTTCCCAACTTGTTCCAATGAAGTATTACTGGGAATCTCTATCGCTACCGGCTCGGTTCTTTTAGGCGAGTCCAGGGTAAAATTCATGAAAAGATAGCCTAAAATCCCCCATCCGATCAGCAGCGCGATGGTAAAGAAGATGCGCCAATACCAATTCATTAGACGTGGACTCCTTTTTCGCTTAAATCTCTTATCTATTTTAAGAAACCCTACTTTATGTTAGCACAGTTTGGCAAAAAGAAAACGGGGTTCCCCCCGTTTTTACTGAAAGTCATGAAAATATAACATTTCGTCAACCGCTTCCGCTATATTTTCCCATTCCAGCTCATCCTCGATCTCTTCGATCCGACCCTGATTGACATGAAACAAATGAACATCATCCGGATGATCGCCATCTTTTTGCAGAAGGGCATAGTGTCGTCCATTTACCTCCACCTCGTTGACAACACGATATGGCGTACCCGCATCTTCTCCGGCAACATTCATTACAGCCTGATCAGGAAACTGCTGACGCAGGATGTTCACTTCCCTTGCACCAGTAAAAAACTGATCATTGCTGTTCATCAGGTGTGTCCCCTTCTTCCATTTCACTGACCAAAGTGTTGAATACTTCTTCCACCATATCCCATTCTGCCTGGTTTTCTTCCTCGATCATTTCCAGAGTCAGGTTCCCGTCTTCTTCTTCCCTGTAGCGAAAAGCCAGCACTTCCTGATAATGTTCCTCATTGTCCCCCTCATCGGCCGGTGTTACAAAAATATAACTTTTTCCGGTTTCATCATGATCAAACAGATACAGGATTTCAAATTTCTCCTCTTTCCCGTCCTCAGTGGGAATCATCAAGTATTCCGGTTCATGCGTATGTGTCATTTTGATTGCCTCCTCATACCATCTAAGAATCCTTGCAATATCCATATCGCAGCCATTTGGTCGATAACTTTTTTTCGCTTGCGGCGGGAAAGATCTGCATCAATCAGGGTCCGTTCTGCTGCGACGGTTGACAAGCGTTCATCCCAAAGATGCACTGGGCAGTCATAACGCTTTTTTAACTGATCGGCCAGTTCCCTGCACAATTTGCCACGCGGTCCGATGGTTCCATTCATATTGCGCGGCAAGCCGACAACCATCTCCTTTATCTGATAGTGTTCCACAATCTCGTCCAATTCTTGTAACCAATTCCTGTTCTCGCGATCAATTACTGTTACTCCCTGAGCCGTCCATCCAAAGGAATCACTGACAGCCACACCTATCCTCCGGTCCCCGATGTCCAAACCGAGGATCCGGGATCGGCCATCAATATGCATTGAGGCAAAATCATCCGAATCCATTTCGTTGAACCCTTTCTATTTTTTCGATTCCAGATAATATTTGACCAGTTCTTCGATCAATTCATCACGTTCCAGTTTGCGAATCAGGGTTCGCGCGTTCTTGTGGCGAGGAATATAAGCTGGATCTCCTGAAATAAGATAACCCACAATCTGGTTAATCGGATTATAGCCTTTTTCTTTCAAGGCTTCATAAACATGGAACAAAATTTCCTTCGGGTCGTTATCATTTCCACCATGAAAATTGAATTTCATCGTTTCATCCATGGATGATACACCTCTCTTTTTGGAAGATCCGCTTTCTTAATTCTTCGTCCTTCACCTGATATTATCCTTTGTTTTTCAAGCTGATTTGCTGTCTGATCCACTCGCTGACTCCGGCCAAAGCGGCTGGCAATCGCTCCGGCTTTTTCCCGCCTGCCTGAGCCATTTCCGGACGGCCGCCACCACCACCACCGCATTTCCCAGCAACTTCTTTCACCAGTTTTCCGGCGTGAAGTCCTTCTTTTACATATTTGGGCGAGACGGATGCTACAATGGAAACTTTCCCATGGGAAGAGGCCCCCAGCACAATCACGCCTTCACCAATCAGCTGACGCAAATCGTCCATCATGGAACGCAGTTGATCCATTCCACCCGCTTCCACTTGGGCGGCCAGAACCGGGATGCCTGCTGTTTCCTGAACCTGATCTGCCAATTTCGAAGCCATTGACCGGTTTATCCTGGCCGTGAGGGATTCGTTTTCCCTTTCCAGCTCTTTCAACCGGTTTTGCAATTGCCGGGTTCGCTCAGGAACATCCTGCAATTTTGCTTTCAAATGTCTGGAAGTCTCGGCCAGCCACCCGAGCTGTTCTTCGATAAACCGATAGCAATGCCGGCCGGTTACCGCTTCAATGCGCCGGATTCCAGACCCGATCCCGCTTTCGCTCACAATTTTGAACAGACCAATTTCTCCGGTATTTTGGACATGGGTCCCACCGCAAAGTTCAAGGCTGTAGTTTCCAATTTGCACTACCCGAACCATATCGCCATATTTTTCGCCAAACAGGGCCATGGCGCCCATCGCTTTGGCTTCATCCAAGGGCTTGATCATGGTTTCCACCTTAGTATTCTCCCAAATCTGCTCATTTACACATCGTTCCACTTCTTTGATTTCTTCGGGAGTCATGGCTGAGATATGGGTGAAGTCAAACCGCAACCGGTTCGGAGCAACAAGGGAGCCTGCCTGGTTTACATGCTCTCCCAGCACGTTTTTCAAGGCTTGATGTACCAGATGGGTGGCGGTATGGTTTCTGATTGTGTCCTGACGCCAGGATCGGTCAATGGACGCTTTCACTTTTTCTCCCACGCGGACGGCTCCGCTTTCCACCTCTACAGAATGGATATGCTCGCCGCGCGGCCCTTTCTGGACATCAACCACTCTCAATTGGCATTTTACAGACCGTATGCTTCCCTGGTCGGCTACCTGACCGCCACTTTCGGCATAAAAAGGCGTTTCAGCCAGAATTACCAGGCCCGTCTGTCCATTCACCAATTCCTCCACTTGCCGGTCTTCATGAATCAGTGCGGCAACCGTTGTCTCACATTCCATTTGCCCGTAACCCACAAATTCGGATTTTACCTGTAATTCGGAAAGGGCTCCACCTTGTACCTGCATGCTGTCCACGTCCTGCCGTGCCATGCGCGCCCGCTCCCGCTGCCTTTCCATTTCCTCGTCAAAGCCTTTGTGATCAACAGAAAATCCCTGTTCACGGGCAATCTCTTCGGTCAAATCAACCGGGAATCCATACGTATCGTACAGTTTAAATGCTTCCTGCCCACTGATTTCCTGTTTTCCCCTGGCTTTCAATTCTGCGATGACCCTTTCAAGAATATGCAATCCTTCCGTCAATGTTTCCAGGAATTTTTCTTCTTCGTTTTTGATGACACGCTCAATAAACGCCTGTTTTTTCACCGGTTCGGGATAATAATCTTTCATAATCTCCGTCACAATCGAAGTCAGTTTGTACAGGAACGGGCGCTCGATTCCCAACTTGCGTCCATAGCGAACCGCACGGCGCAACAAACGGCGAATGACATAACCGCGCCCTTCATTCGACGGAAGCGCTCCGTCGCTTACGGCAAAAACGATGGTCCGCGCATGGTCAGCGATCACTTTCAAGGCAATGTCCGTTTGTTTATCTTTTCCATAAACGACACCTGCCTTGTCACAGGTTGCCTGAATAATGGGCTGGAACAGATCCGTATCATAGTTGGTCGAGACATCCTGCATCACCGATGCCATCCGCTCCAGACCCATCCCCGTATCAATGTTTTTCTTGGGCAACGGGGTATAGGTACCGTCCGGATTGTGGTTAAACTGCGAAAATACCAGATTCCAGATTTCCAGATACCGTTCATTCTCACCGCCTGGATAACATTCGGGATCATCCGGGTCACATAAGGATTCTCCGCGATCATAAAAAATTTCCGTATTGGGTCCGCTCGGCCCTTCCCCAATATCCCAAAAGTTTTCTTTCAGGCGAATGATCCGTTCATCCGGCAATCCGATTTTTTCTTTCCAGATCCGGTAAGCTTCATCATCTTCCGAGTGGATGGTGACAGAAAGTCTATCCGGATTTAACCCCATCCATTTGGAATCAGTCAAAAATTCCCATGCCCAGGTAATGGCTTCTTCCTTGAAGTAATCTCCTACCGAAAAATTGCCCAGCATCTCGAAAAACGTATGATGGCGCGCCGTATAGCCAACGTTTTCAATGTCATTGGTCCGAATCGATTTTTGCGAATTGACAATCCGGGGATTGTCCGGTTTTACCCTGCCGTCAAAGTATTTTTTCAATGTGGCAACTCCGCTGTTAATCCACAACAGGGTCGGATCATCAACAGGAATGAGCGACGCACTCGGTTCCATCTTGTGTCCTTTTCCAGCGAAGAAATCAAGAAATTTGCGGCGAATTTCACTTGCTTTCATTATATTTACCTCCTTGTCTGCACGAAAAAACCTTCCCGTCCGCAAAAGGGACGAGAAGGTTTTTCTCGCGGTACCACCCTAGTTACCGCGTTATATCATCCCGACAGCCCTTGGTCAGCTTAGGGCAATGAACACGGTCACTTCATTGAAGATAACGGCGATTCAGCCGCCGGCAGGAATTAGCTGCATTCCGGAACTGGCCGTGGATCCATCATTTCCGGGAAAGCCTTTCAGCCTGCAGAGCTTTCCTCTCTGGCGGCGATTAAACCCACTCGGTTCCATCATCATGTTCACTTATCACATTTTATGGCTGGTTTTTATTATACAATCTGATCCGTTTCGTTTCAAACCTTTCGTTCAATAAAATGTTGCAGAACATGTTCGGCAATCACTTTTCCCATCGCAAAGATGGGAACGGCCAGCAGCAAGCCCAAAACCCCCCCGATTTCACCGCCGACCAGCAAGGCAAAAATAATTAATAACGGGTGCATATGCAAACTCCGTCCCACAATTTGCGGAGAAATGACATTTCCCTCCAGAAACTGGACGGTGAGATTGACAATCAACACGCCAATCACCGTTTTCCCGGATACGGTAAAAGCTACAAAGAGGGCCGGGACCACTCCAAAAATGGGGCCCAGATAGGGGATCACATTAAAGACGGCCACCACAGCGGCCAGCAGCATCGCATATGGCAAGCCGACAATCAGATAGCCGATATAAGCAAACACCCCCACTACCACGCAAACAAGAAACTGGCCCCGGATATAGTTGCCAAGCGCTTCATCCACATCCCGCAATACCCGGATCACCGATTTGCGCTGGTTTTTGGGTAGCAGGGTCAACATCGTACGTTCAATCGATTGCATATCCTTTAACATGTAAAAAGAAAGAAAAGGGATGATCAGTGCCAAAAAAAACTGGTTAATGGTACTGCCAATTCCGCTCATCATGTTTTCAACATAATCGGTCATTTTTTGCTCCAGGCGCATCATGGACTGTTCAATGCCCGCTTTCACACTGAGCGGAAGGATTTCCCTGCTGTGGTCATTATATTCCCTGATCATGTCCTGGATCCGGTCATTCCACTGGGGCAGGTGTTCGGCCAACTCCTTGAATTGTTGTTCCAGCAGGGGAATGGTATTAATAGTCACAATAACCAGCGAGGTGATAAACAAACTGTAAATAGACAAAACCGCCAGGGTCCGCGGGAGAAAACGCTGGCTCAACATATTGACCACCGGGTTTAACAGGTAAGAAATAATCATGGCAATGAAAAAAGGTCCCAGTACTGCTTTCAAAAACAGAAATATACCGGCAATCCACGGACTGAGTTGCATGATGATATAAACGATGCCGAGCAGAACGAGGACAAATATGGATCTGTACAAATATCGCGGTGCTTTCCAGTGTTCCACTTGCGGCACCTCCCCCATACAGCTTTTATTTATAAGATACGGAAACATGTCTCATTTTATGAAAAACAGATCCCTGGCCTTTTACCGGTGGATCAAACTTGCCGGTAAAGGTGAACAAGCGTGAGAAGTAATATCAAAACCGTTGCAAAGAGAGGCGTTTGATGGAAGGGAAGAAGTGGGGGAACGGTTTGAGCGTTGTCAAGTTTTTGGGCCCGCCTGAGGTTCGGATGCCGGAGTGCCACCGCCGCTTCGCAAGGTCCTTTATTTTTTTATTCAAACTGAAAATCCCCCGGCTTGTTTACCGGGGGGATTTTCTGCGCGGGGTTTATTTGATTACCTGGAGGCGGCGCATAAACCTTTTTGTCATTCCTTCCATCATGATCCGGCTCAGCCACCTGTTTTTTCGGGCCATACGAACCATCGACTGAATAAATCTCTGAAACCTGTTTCTTTGACGCATTTGCATGATCTGTCTCAAGCCAAACAGCAGCACTCCACCTGCTATCAGGGTATAAGCTGCTTGTCGTATCATGGAGCTCCCTCCTTTGGTGGGTTAATCCAGATAAGAAAGGCGAGAGCTTTCCTCCAAAAACAGGTCATTCAACGAAGTCAGGCTTCCGTCTTCCTCCACTTGATAGACTGAGGCAATCCGGTCCTCTTCGGTGGTTATCTCAATAAAACAGTGCCAGCAATAATGATGGTTGGCCCCAATTTTTCCCAGGTCGTGCGAATTGCAGTTGGGACAACGAAACATGTCTATTCCCTTCCTTTTAAATCTTTGCGTCTTTCACTTCGATCTGGTCAGGCGAGGCGATTAACACATCTTCTCCCCATACCAGCGGCTTGGTGGCTTTCAGCCACTTTCGTCCTTCCCGGATGTCATTGATGATTCCGCCGGAAAGTTCATACCCTATCAGGGTTCCCACTTCTTCGAGGAAATAGACATTTTCCACAAAACCCATTTCATATCCGCTGTTTGTTAAAATGGTACGTCCCTTCAGTTTTTTCTGTCCGGTATACAGTCCCATCCAGTTCTCATTTTGCGGATTTGGGGAAGGCTGCTCATTGTCCACAACTACTGCATCTCTCCCAATCGAAACGACATCACTGATTGGGATGAATCTCTGTCTTTTAAACAGACTGCCTTCTTCCAGGACGATGCCTCTTAACTTCTGCCGTTCGTCAAACAGGAGATCACTGACGGTGCCCAACTTCCTGCCTGTTTGCAAATGAATGATGGAAAGCCCGATCACTTCCTGGGATTTGCGCAAGGAAATCAGCCTCCTCCCCGCTATCCCTTAGTATGGGTCAAACACGGACTGAAATTGTTGGGTACTTGTTACCAATCCTCTTCAATCAAAGCCTGGAGGCGGCTGTTCCGTTCTTCCCCGCGCTGTTTTTTCAACCCTTCGACCAGGGCTTCCCGTTCTCCGCACAGGATCAGATAGGATTTGCTGCGCGTGATGCCCGTGTAGAGCAAATTCCGTTCAAGCATGCGGCGAAAGGCATACAAAATGGGAAATATGACGATCGCAAATTCTGAACCCTGGGCTTTATGAACCGAACAGGCGTAAGCCAGTGAAATTTGCCCCAGTTGTGTCTTTTTGTAAGGTACTTCCAGCCTGTCATACTGTACCCACAGGACAGGCTGGTCCCCGGTAGCTGTCTCGTCAATGGAAATGATGATTCCCATGTCTCCATTGTAAACCGGATGTTCGGGGTGATTGACCAGTTGCAAAACCTTGTCCCCGTGCCGGAATACAGTTTCCCCCCAGGAAACCTCTTTTTTCTGTTCATGCGGAGGATTCAGAACGGCCTGAATCTCTTCGTTGATTTTATTGACTCCGACCGGTCCTTTGTAAATGGGAGCCAGCACCTGGACATCAAACAGGGTGTAACCTTTTTTAATGGCGTTCACCACCGTCTGCACGATCACTGATAATGCCTGTTCTTTCCTGCACTGGAAAAAGCGCCGGTCCGGTTTCGGTTTCAGCAGGTCATCAGGGACAACGCCACGTTTCATCGCATGAGCCAGCTCAATGATCGAGGAACCTTCTGCCTGGCGAAAGATTTCGGTCAGTTCCACGCGGGGAATATCCTTTACCTGAAGCAGATGGTATAACACCTGTCCCGGCCCCACGGAAGGAAGCTGATCCTGGTCTCCTACCAAAATAACCTGCATTCCCTCGGGAATCGCGCGAAAAAGCGAATTGGCCAGCCAGATATCCAGCATTGAAACCTCATCGACGATCAACAAACTTCCCTCAATGGGATAATCGGCATTATGTTCGAAAAATTCCCCTTTCCAGCCCAGCAGGCGGTGAATGGTCATTGCCGGAAGCCCGGTGGTTTCCGACATCCGCTTGGCCGCCCGGCCGGTAGGGGCAACGAGGCGGATGGGAAACGGCTGCTCTTTTCCTTTGTAATCATCCGGATCAATTGAAACTTCGTGAAGTCGCGAAAACAACTGGCAAATTCCTTTAATCACCGTTGTTTTCCCTGTCCCCGGGCCGCCTGTCAAAATCATAAACGGAGTCGACATGGCTGTCAGCAGGGCGTCCCTTTGCTTGTCTGCATAATTGACAGACAATTCTTCTTCTATTTCCCCGATTTTTCCATAGATATCCGCCGCTGAATAATCCGGCTCAAAGGATTGTTCGAGAAACTGCTTGACACGCATGGCCAACCCATACTCGGCATAATAAAGGGATGGAAGGTAATAACGGTCTTCCTCGCAGATGATCCGGTCATCATCCAGCAGCCCCTGAATATAAACCCGGCGTTTTGATTCAGGAAACCATTCTTCCGCTTCTTCTCCCAAAAGGCTGTTCACTACGGTATTCAACTGGTCCCATGTCACATAAACATGCCCCTTCGTCATGGATGCTTCTTTCAAAGCATACAGGACAGCAGCCTGAAAACGCTCAGGTGCATTCTCCGCCAATCCCTGAACTTTTGCAATCTCGTCCGCCCGCCGAAAACCAATCCCTTCAATCTCCTCGATCATCCGATAGGGATTTTCCTTGACCAGCGGAATCGTCTCATGCTTGTATGTCTGCACAATTTTTAACGCCAGGGATGGTCCGATTCCAAACCGGTACAAATAAACCATTGCCTGTTCCAAAGCCTGATGCTCCCGAAGCTGATCGGCGATCGCCAGCGCCTTTGCCGGGGAGATTCCCTTGATTTCCGTCAACAATTCATGCTGGCCGGCGATTTTGTCCAGAGCATTTTCTCCCAGAAAATCGACAATCTTTTCGGCTGTCTTTTTGCCCACACCGGTAAATAACCCGCTCGACAAGTAGCGGATCACCGCTTCCCTGGAACGCGGTATTTCTTTCTCAACGCGCCAGGCATGCCATTGGCGGCCAAACTTGGGATGATTTCTCCATTCTCCATAGCAGACATACACTTCATCCTGATAGGGCCTTAACATGTTGCCCACTACGGTCACTTCCTCCTCATTGATCTCTTCAGAGGATTCGATCACTTCCAGCAAAAAAACCCCATATCCGTTTTCTTCGTTATAATAGATTTCCTGGCGAAAAGTTCCTTTTATGTAACTTTCCTCAAATAATTGTAACTGTGTATTCATCACACTCACCTTATAATTGAAAAAACGTCAAAGAAAATGACCCCAAAAACCAGTCTGAGGTCATTTTCCCTGTTATCCACCAAAATGTTCTTTCATTTCTCCCAGCACATATTCCATGGCACAATCGGCAGAGCAAAATTCCGCCTGTTCCTGATCAACATCCCACGACATCCGGGATGGGTCAAGTGGATTGTATTCATACTGGCAACAACGGCATCTTCTCGTTTGCACCACCTGATCAAGTCCCAGTTCCAGGCGTTTCCAATCTTTCCGTTCCAGATTCAAAACTCCGGCGATATATTTGATAATGTCTTTTTTATTCTCAAAAAACAACGGATCTTCTTTGGCATAGGTGGTTGGATTCCACCAAGCCCATCGCCCGTCTGATAGATGAACCACGTAAAAGTCTTTAAAGACCCGTTCAGATGCCTGCTCCAAACGGTCATATGAAGGAAATCCCAGTTCGGCAGCCAAATTGTCAATTAATGCTTTATTGATGTCATCCAGCATCGTTTTCCAGTCTATATTGTCCAGTTCCTTTTCCCATTCCTCCATCTGATTGATCTTATGCATACTCACAGACCTCCTTCCCAGTTCTTTCATTTGTTCGATGATTTTCTCCCTTAGGTATTCCTGCCTTGCCTAAAACTAACTTTCACGGAGTCCCCATGTCAAGCCAATTTTCAACCTTTGGTTTCCGTCAGTCTTCTGACGATGACAGATGTAATTTCAGCCGCTCTCTTTACTTCCTCCACGGTGTTTTCCCAGCCAAAGCTGAAGCGGATCGCGGAACGGGTCACTTCCGGAGGCAAATGCATGGCTTCCAGTACATGGGATACCTCCAGGGTTCCTGACGTACAGGCTGAACCGCTGGAACAGGCGATTCCTTCCAGATCGAAGTTCATCAGCAATGTTTCGGAATCGGTTCCCGGAAAACTGATATTGACGATATGGGGAAGAGTTTGCTCAGGATGGCCGTTTACGACATGGCGGATGCCCGATCTGACCAGCTCATCCAGAAAGATTTGCCGTAATTTGATAATTTTTTCACGATGTTCCTCGCGATGATTGCCTGCCAGTTCGGCAGCCTGTCCAAATCCGATGATTCCCAAAACATTTTCGGTGCCCGCTCGTCTCCGCCTTTCCTGGACGCCGCCAAACATGCGGGGAATCAGCTTGACTCCGGGAGAAAAATAAAGGGCTCCCGCTCCTTTGGGGCCATTGATTTTATGGCTAGAGATCGTCATCAAATCAACAGGCAACTGTTTTACATCAATTTTCTCCACTCCCGGTGCCTGGACGGCATCCGTATGAAAGAAAATGCGATGTTCCCTGGCCCACTCGCCCATTTCCCGAATGGGCTGAATGGTTCCCACTTCGTTATTCCCAAACATGATCGAAATCAAGGCCGTTTGCGGTTTAACAGCCTCGCGGAGCGCCTCGGGCTGTACCATGCCTGTGGAGTCAACCGGGAGATAGGTAACTTCATAACCTCTTTTCTCCAGATAATGACACGTGTCCAGAATGGCATGGTGTTCAATCCGGGAAGTAACAATATGGTTTTTCCCCTTTTTCCGTTCGGCTTCCAAAACGCCAAACAAAGCAAGATTATCTGCTTCCGTCCCCCCGCTGGTAAATACAATCTGGCCTGGATCGGCATTGATGAATCCGGCAATCTGATCACGCGCGTGATCCAGGGCGCTCCTTACCCGCCGGCCATACTGGTGAATGCTTGAGGGATTTCCAAAAGCCTCATCCAAATAAGGCAACATGGCTTCTTTCACTTTTGGATGAATGGGGGTCGTTGCTGCATGGTCTAAATAAATTGACATTGATTTTCACCTGTCCTGCAATTTCATTAACGACAAAAGATATTCTCTATAAAAAGATACGCTTTTTAGTCTTATTTTAAAAGATAATTTATATATAAAACATATAATTATCATCGTTTCCATCATGGGAGAAATTGATCAACAAAGCGAGGGTTGTGTTATCCAATTCCCTGGCAATGGCATCCCGGATCCTTCTCCACAAGTCCCGTCTCGCCGGATTTGTTTCCTCCGTGAATTCGACGGGACTGATCGGGCCTTCCAACACCCGGATTATTTCGCCGGCCGTTATTTCTTCCGGAGCCTTTGCCAGTTTGTACCCGCCATAAGCCCCCCGCACACTTCGCACCAACCCTGCGTTGCGAAGCGGAGCAATCAGCTGTTCCAGGTAGTGCTCTGACAAGCCATGACGTTCTGCTACACTTTTTAAAGGGATTGGACCTTTTCCATACTGTGTAGCCAAATCCATCATTATGGTTAATCCATATCGTCCTTTTGTTGATATCTTCAACATTTCCACTCCCTTTATCCAGCAATTTAGGACAAAAAATTATTAGTATTTTATGTATAAACTATTTCATTTTAACGTTTCAGGCCCACCCTTGCCGGAGAGGCAATATTTAAACTTCATTTAACCAAGTGAAATACTCTGTTCACCGGTTTATTGTCAGTGTATCATAGCTTCATTCTCTTTTAGCAAACTTTTTTCCTGTACTTTTTTGTTACATTCCGCTTGCTAAAAGATGATTTTCTCTTTACATTTCCTGAATTTATCATAAAAATAGGACGTAGAACAAATCTGGCAACCTGGTTGATTACTAACGACGAAACAGAAAGGCGGAACAACATGGATTTGTTTGAGTACGGGCATCAACAGAACAAGGCAAACAGCGAACCACTGGCCGCCCGCATGCGCCCCCGTCATTTGGATGAAGTGATCGGTCAGTCCCATATCATTGGTCCCGGCAAATTGCTGAGAAGGATGATTGAAGCAGATCGCCTGTCCTCGATTATTTTTTACGGACCGCCAGGTACTGGCAAAACGACGCTGGCTCATGTAATTGCCAATCACACGCAGGCTTTTTTTGAACAATTGAATGCTGTCACTGCCGGGGTGGCGGACATCCGGAGGGTGGTGACAGAATCGAAAGAACGGCTGACGATGTATGACAAGCGCTCGGTTCTTTTTATCGATGAAATTCACCGCTTTAACCGTTCCCAGCAGGATGCCCTGCTGCCTTATGTAGAAAATGGAACGATTATATTAATTGGCGCAACAACAGAAAATCCGTCATTTGAAGTAAATGCCGCCCTTTTGTCCCGTTCGCGGGTGTTTATGTTAAAGCCGCTTACGGATGATGAAATCAGAAAGATTCTCATCCATACATTACAGGACAAAGAACGCGGTTTTGGTAATGAAAAAATAAAAATCGATAACGATGCCCTGGAGCATCTGGTCAGGACAGCTGGCGGGGACAGCCGCAATGCACTCAACGCGCTGGAACTGGCGGTTATTACGACGCCTCCCGGCGAGGAGGGAATACGCCACATTACTTTGGAAACAGCAGAAGAATCGATCCAGAAAAAGGTAATCCGCTATGACAAAAGCGGAGACAACCACTATGATACCATCTCGGCTTTTATTAAAAGCATGCGTGGCTCCGATCCGGACGCCGCTCTCTACTATCTGGCCAAAATGCTGAAAGCCGGCGAGGACCCCCGTTTCATTGCCAGGCGAATTTTCATTCATGCGGCAGAAGATGTAGGAATGGCTGATCCGCGCGCGCTGATGATTGCTTCAGCCGCTGCCCATGCCGTAGACTATATCGGATTGCCGGAAGCGCAAATCCCGATGGCGGAGGCCGTCATTTATATTGCGACAGCACCGAAAAGCAATGCCGTCGTTCGCGGTATTCAGGAAGCTTCCCATGCGGTGGAAAAAGAAAAAAGCGGGCGGGTTCCTCCTCATTTGCGTGATGCCCACTCCAGCGGCGCCAAAATCCAAGGCAGAGGAACGGGTTATCTTTATCCACACGATTATCCGAGGGGTTATGTCAAACAGCAGTATTTGCCGGAAGAACACCGCGGCAAAACGTTTTATCATCCCACAGCCATCGGCTATGAACAGAAACTGCAACTTTTTCTGCGCTGGATGAAAGAGGAACATCCTTCCAAGCCATCGCATTAATTATTCAGGACACGTTCGCTGAAGAAGGGCGAAACGGTTTGGGCAGGCGGGGATCACCCGCTTGAAAGCAAATGATGAAGTTCTTGCGCCTGGAAGCAAAACAGGAATGAAAATTGCCTTTCAGGCTTTGATGGAAATCTTCGATCCGGGGTGACAACAATGCCAATTACAAGATTAACCTCAGAAAAAAGACTGACCCGCAGAGCCTTCCTGAAAAAAGGGATGGCTGCCGCCATCGTCCCCGCCCTTCTCGGACTGTCCGGCTACTCTTTTTTTGTGGAAAAAAACCATATCGAAATCAGCCGCATCCGGGTATTTTCCCCTCGCCTGCCCGCATCTTTCAGGCATATGAAAATCCTGCATATCAGTGATCTCACTATGGCTTTTTCTACGACCTCGAACAGCTTGGCCAGCTGGTCAAAAAATTGATTCCCTGTCTCCGGACATGATTTGCTTTACAGGGGATTTTATTTACGGAAAGCGAGGCAGCCAACATCTCCAAAATCTGGAAGCAACTTGCCGTTCCCCATGGAAAATTTGCCATTTTGGACAATCATGACTATTGGAGAAATGTTGAACTGGTCAAGCAATGCCAAGCAATGCCTAGCCAATTCCGGTTTTCGCCTGTTAATGAATGAAGGAACTTCGATCAAAAGGGGACAGGACTTGATCTATCTTTCCGGTATCGACGACTTGTTGTCCGGAACCCCTGATCCAGCCAAGGTTTTCAAGAATCCCCGCTTGGACCCTGATGTTTTTCATATCCTGCTGGTTCATGAGCCCGATTACACAAAGGAAACAGAAAAGCGACCGGTTGACCTGCAGCTGTCGGGACACAGCCATGGCGGCCAGATCAGGCTTCCCGGAACGGGCCCGCTGATTACACCAGCTTTAGCAAGAAAATACCCTTCCGGTTTATACCGAATCAGCGAGCGGCTCACCTTATATACCAATCGAGGCCTTGGAACCACAATTCTGCCGTTTCCCCTCTATTGCCGGCCCGAAGTGACGATGATTGAACTGATTTGAAAAGCAGGGAAGTTTTGCCGTACAAGAAAACCAGGTACTTGGATGCGTACCTGGCAGACTGTATTGGTGGGATTTCGGCCTCTGTTCCGTCTCTGCCTTGCAAGAAAGAAGCGAAGGCACTCCGGAATTCACTTCTTTGGCAAGTTCTCCACTTGCTTACGCTTGTTGCCGAAGCATTTGCTATCGCTTTGCCACGGGTATGACATGATATAAAAACCGCTCCCGAAACTGGCAACCATCAGGCTTTGTTCTTTTTGAAAATTTTTTCATCCCTGTCTTTCCTTACCAGGGCATGAATCCCGCCAACCAGCAAGGCGAGTGGAACAAAGAAGTTAAAACTTTCCCCTGCTTCCACCAACAGCTCCACCGACGTATAAATAACCGCCATCACAATAAAAAAGATTCCCATATGCTTGATTTTCACGAGATCCCTCTCCCAACTTTCGTGAATATCCTGATTCAATCCCTTTTCCACAAAGCAAAAGCTTGTTTTTTAACACTTTGTTTCTGCCTCAAGGTTTCGGAATATGTAAAGTTTCCTCTTAATATATACGCAAAACAGTTGCTTTTCAAGCCGGTTCATCATAATCGCCCGAGAAACAAAGAAAATTTCACAAATTGGAACAAGTTTTTGCCACTGCCAAACCTGACCCGTTTAGTGTTGATTAGAAATCGTTTCCACATCAGGAACGGTACACCCGGAACCCTATGGTGTCCGGCACTACAGGAATTTTTCCGATCTGAACAACAAGATTCTTCGAGTCCCTTTTACAACTGGTACGCGAGAGAGCGATCTCTGCCCCCGCCTGCACGTTTTGCCTGATAAGCAATGTTGGCGCACAGGCTGGCGCCCCGGTCATGGTCTGGATAATATCAGATGGCATCTCCTGTTTTCCGGAAATCCCCACTGGGACAGCATTTTTCGTATACGCTCGTTTGACAGGCATGAATTATTATTTTTGCTACCAATTTTTTACTGTAAAAAGTGAGTGTATCGTTTTTAAATTTGGTCATATTACTTAATGAAAGGAGGAAAAGATGTGAATCAATTCAATCAGCAACAGGAAAACAGGACTGTCAATCCTTCCGTTCCCCCCCAATTAAACCATGGCGCCCATGAAGTGCTGGATGTGCATGAACTGCTGTCAGCCGCACAAAACGCAATGAACCAGTACCGGGTGCTGGAACAGCAATGTACCTGCCAGGAACTCCGCGACATCATCCATCGCCAATACCGGTTCATGGCACAGGAATACAACACGTTGCTGGAATGTTTAACAACCGGAAAAGATCCGTCCATGCCGACGGCCCAATACAAAATGCAGCAAGGAAACAATGTGGAATACGGGCTGAAACCGGGCCAGCCAAAGAAACCGATTCAGTCCCCGGCTGAATTTAATAATGAACACATTTCCGCACAAATGATGACACTGATGAAAACCTCCGCTGCGGACAAAGCCAGAGCAGCCTGTGAAGTAACAAACCCGGTGGTGCGCCGCGTGATTGCCGACAGCGTCCCCAATTGCTGTGAAATGGCCTATGAGATTTTCCTTTACCAGAACAAGAAGGGGTATTATCAGGTTCCACAATTCCCGGCAAACGTCATGCAAACAATGATTGCTTCTTACGCACCGGCAACCCCGTCAGGAAACACGGCCCCGCCCAATCCCCAAGGACCCGTACAATGAGAAATCGCTCCAGTCAAGGAGCGATTTCCTCCATAAAACAGCATCGTTAAAGAGCAATGATGTAAAATTCGATGTTTTCATCAGTTCTTGATACATATTTTCAGCCGAGTTTGAACCAAGAAAAGAAGAATCTAATGAAAAAATTAATTTCGACATTCGTATTGAGTTCTTATTAACTATTTCGCCTTTATCCAGTACTTTTGCTGCTTCGGACATTTTTGACAACTATGAGGAACTGTCAGCGCATTATCAGAAGAGAAAAGACTTTGTAATTGAAACCCGGTCAAGACCAAATGACGTAATTATCCTGGCGGTCCACAGTGGAAAGATCGAAAAGGGAACTGATGAACTTGCGAAAGCAATTGCAAAAAATGACCACAGTTACTATATTTTTGAAGCTTTGATCTATGAAGATTCAAACAAAGACAAGCGGAATGATCTGCATTTAACATCGAAAAATTTTGATGAACCAACTGCATTGAAAATGACAGCACAAAAAAACAGGGTCGTTTCCATTCATGGTGCAAAAGGGACAGAAAAAATAGTTTACACGGGTGGAACCAATCCAAACCCAATGAACAACATTTCGAAAAAATTGTCCGCTGCCGGTTTCCGCATTGAAACGACCCCTGAAGATCTTAATGGGAACCATCCAAAAAATATCGCAAATAAAAGCAGAAACCTGCAAGGAGCACAAATGGAACTGACTACTGCTTTGAGGGAAGAGTTGTTAGATAATCCATCCCAGATGAATAAGTTTGCTGATGCTGTTCGGTCAGCAATTACAATTTCTAATTCCTATCCTGATGGCCGAACCTATGATTTTGGAAACGACAGTTTCTCAAACTCGGTTTGGCCCAATAGTGGAAACCCTTTTTATCTAACCAGCGATGACTTTATTCGCGGGGTTCAGAGTCCTGTAGATCCAAAGCTTAACGGATACATCCGCTTTAACTTCTACGACCAAAATGGAAAATTGCTTTTGTCCAGATCCACTCAGGAAGTAGGTCATCGGTGGTTCATTCATCCGACTGGCCTCAAAACGGGATACTACAAAATCGAGATAGAAAACGTTTCAGGTCATCCGGCATGGGTATATGGTGGATTAGTTTATTAAGCGAGGAAGTTAAAAATGGATGGACAGCTTCCTGATTAGATAACAGAGAGCCGCTATGGATGTGGCGGCTCTTCCTTGTTTTTTAAAATGGTCCCAAAGGGATTTGTTTTACCATTTAATCAAAACAGGAAATTTCAGACTTCCTATAAATTTTTATTTATTAAAGATAAAAATTTAATCTCAATATAAATAAAAAGCGTAAATCAAAACAGGTCATTACACTTTACGGCTTCTTTGCTTTTTTTGGTTTTCCATTTCCTGTACCAGGTCATGCACTTGTTCCCAATCTGTAATTCTTTTCAGCGGGACGGGGAAAAGGCGATTATAGACTGCATCCACAATAACGACAGGCACCTTGTTTTTCACCAGGTTTTCCAAATGATTCGGAGCATCTTCAAAAAACAGCTCAACCCCCAGTATTTTGGCGACTTTGGCTTTATCCTGCGCATTCATGACCAGATTATCCCCGGTATAGGGAAATCCGTATTTTTTCAGCCATTTTCGGGTGATTGCCTCGATGTTTTTGGTCCCGGGCCGTGCCGTTATGAAATAGATCCGATGCCCTTCATCAGCCAGTTCATTCAAAACCCTGGCCGCATTTTGCAGAGGGACGCCAATCCGATAAATTTCTTCTTCCAGGCTGCGCCAAAGCTTTCTTCCCTCCTGGGGCGTCAGTCCGTAAGCCTGGTCCAGATAGAATTCCCTGACATCTTCCACCTTTACCGTCCTGTTCAGTTTCCGGTTGTAAACTTTTACCGCCGCGCGCTGGGTATCTTTGATCGTGTTATCTATATCCACACCAATAACCATTGGTTTTCCCCGCCTCTTCTGGTTGCATTCCCATTTTTTCCAGATAAATAAAGGATATACATAAAAAAAGAGCCCCGTTATGCCGTGCTCCGTTTGTTTTGAACCTGCTCTCAGCAGGTGGGTATCCTGCACCCATGTCTGAAGGTCCCCCCAAAGGGGCATCCTCGCGCAATGGGTGACACAGATTCCCTATGTTCGGGTGTTGGCTCAAAACATCCCGGCGGACACGTACATCGCAGGACTCATTTTGTTATTATTTTAACAGACTTTTAGAGATTTATCAAGCAAAGACCATGTTTTAAACCCTTGCCCTGGACTTGATTTCAATATGAAGTTCGTCCAGTTGTTCCTTTTCCACCGGAGATGGCGCATCGGTCAACAGGCAGGTGGCATTTGCCGTTTTCGGAAATGCGATACATTCACGCAGATTGTTCCTTTTTGCCAGCAGCATGACAATCCGGTCAAATCCGAACGCGATTCCGCCGTGTGGCGGTGCCCCGTATTCAAAGGCCTCCAGCAAAAAGCCGAATTTCTCTTTTGCTTCATCCGGAGAGATTCCAAGCGTCCTGAACATTTTCTCCTGGATTTCCCGGCGGTAAATCCGCTGGCTTCCGCCCCCGATCTCATATCCGTTCAACACCATATCATAGGCTTTGGCCCGTACTTTGCCAGGCTCCCGGTCCAGCAAGGGAATATCCTCTTCCACAGGCATGGTAAAGGGATGATGCATCGCATAATAACGGCCATCTTCCTCAGAGTATTCGAGCAGCGGGAAGTCCGTGATCCAGGCAAAACGGTAGGCATTTTCATCGATGAGGCCAAGCTTCTCCCCCAGTTGCAGCCTTAATTGCCCCAGCACCTGTGCAGCCAGATCCGGTTGGTCAGCGACAAAGAAGAGCAAATCTCCCGTTTTGGCGCCGGTTATTTCCCGGATCGCCTCGACTTCCTTTTCGGACAGGAATTTGGCGACCGATCCTTTGACACCCTCTTCCTTGAAAGCAATCCATGCAAGCCCTTTGGCGCCAAGTTTCTGCGCCGCCTTGTTCCAGTTGTCGATCTCCTTGCGGCTCCAGTCTGCACAGCCTTCCGCCATAACTGCTTTTACCTTTCCGCCATGTTGAATGGTATTTGCGAACACCTTAAATGAAGTATTCTCAAGAGCGGAAGACAAATCTTTAATTTCCATGCCGAAGCGCAGATCCGGCTTATCCGATCCATAACGCTCCATCGCCTCCTGGTAAGTCAGACGCGGGAAAGGAGTCGGCACTTCTATTCCGATTGTCTCTTTAAATACCTCAACCATCATTTGCTCCATGAGTTCCTGGAATGTTTCTGCCGGCAAAAACGACGCTTCAATATCGATCTGTGTAAATTCCGGCTGGCGGTCGGCACGCAGGTCTTCATCCCGAAAACAGCGTGCAAACTGGAAATAGCGTTCCATGCCCGCCACCATGAATAACTGCTTAAACAATTGCGGGGATTGAGGCAGCGCGTAAAATTCCCCTTCATGAACCCGGCTCGGCACCAGGTAATCGCGTGCCCCTTCCGGTGTGCTTTTCGTCAACATCGGGGTTTCCAATTCCATGAAACCATGTTTATCCAGGAAACGGCGAACCACTTGCATCGCTTTGTGCCGTACGCGCAGGGTCTCCAGCATTTTCGGACGACGCAGGTCCAGATAGCGGTATTTCAACCGGATCGATTCATCGATCTCTTCACGGTCGCTGATCATAAAGGGAGGGGTCTTGGCCGGGTTGAACACATGGATTGCTTTTCCGTAAACTTCAATTTCTCCCGTTTTCAATTTTGGATTCACATTTTCGGGAGCACGCTCAACAACCGTCCCCTCCACCGCCAGGACATACTCGCTCCGCACTTGCTCAGCAACAGCCACCGCTTCCGGGGAAATATCCGGATTAAACACCACTTGCACCAGCCCGGACCGGTCGCGCAAGTCGACAAAGATCAGCCCTCCCAGATCGCGGCGTTTTTGCACCCATCCGTTCAGAATGATCGTTTTTCCAGCCAACTCTTTCGTGCATTGGGAAACATAATGTGTACGATAAACCCTTTCCACTCCTAACCCCTCCTGCAGTTTTCCTTGATGTATGAAATAAACTGATCCAGGTCAATCGTTTCCTGTTTTCCGGATTCCTGGTGTTTGACATTGATTTTGCCCTGCTTCAGTTCATCGTCACCCAATATGGCCACAAATCTGGCTCCATTCCGATCGGCCTGTTTGAATTGGGCCTTCATTTTCCGGTTCATGTAATCCCGGTCAGCTTTCACCCCTGCCCGTCTCAAGGCTTCCAGCCATTTCATGCCGGCCGCTTTCGCCGCCTCGCCCAGCGTGATCAGGTAACAGTCAAGCCTTTTTTGCACAGGGATCTCCACGTTTTGCTCCTCCAGGGCCAAAAGTACCCGTTCCATACCGATCCCGAAGCCAAAGCCGGGCAGATCGGGTCCGCCAAATTCACCGATCAGCCTGTCATACCGGCCGCCTCCGCCGATAGAACCGGCCTGCGCTCCCGGAATGTCCACCACATATTCAAACGCGGTATGTGTATAATAATCCAGCCCCCGCACCAGGCGGTCATTTACGACATAAGGAACCTCCAGCACATCGAGGTACTTTCTGACCTGCCCGAAGTGCTGCTCCGCCGCAACACTCAGAGAATCCAGGATGGAAGGCGCATTCCGCGCGATTTCCTTTGTTTTAGGATCTTTGCTGTCCAGAATGCGGAGCGGATTTTTATACAGGCGGTCCCGGGCTTCCCTGGCCAGCTGTTCCTTGTACGGTTCAAAGTAGTCAATCAGTTTTTTCCGGTATCTGGCGCGGGTTTCGGGATCCCCGACACTGTTGATCTCCACGCGGACTCTTGTCAGGCCAAGCGCTTCAAAATAATGGATGCCAAGCGCGATCACTTCCGCGTCCAGGGCAGGGTCGGCGCTGCCAAACACCTCCACGCCAAACTGGTGAAACTGGCGTCTTCTTCCTGCCTGCGGGTTTTCATAACGAAACATCGGCCCGATGTAATACCACTTGGTCGGCTGCGGTTCGGCAAAAACCTTTTTCTCCACAAAGGAGCGGACAACGCCGGCCGTTCCTTCCGGTCGGAGGGACAACAGGCGTTCCCCGCGATCCTGAAACGTATACATCTCTTTTTCCACAATATCTGTCGCTTCGCCGACACCCCGCTGGAAAAGTTCCGTATGTTCAAACAAAGGCGTGCGAATTTCCTGGTATCCGTAAAGATGGCAGGTTTTGCGTGCCATCTCTTCGATCCATTGCCATTTTTCGGCCTCGGCCGGAAGAATGTCATCCGTCCCGCGAGGAATGGAATATTTTAGTGCTGCTTGATATTTCATGGAATGCTAACCTCCTGTAATCAGCCATACTCTGATCTTGCCGAAATTAAAAAATCTCCCGCCACTGACCTTTTGTCAGGGACGAGAGATTGGTTTAACGATTCCCGTGGTGCCACCCCAATTGAAAACAATACGTTTTCCACTCGTACCCGTTATCGCCGGGATGACGTCCAAGTCTACTAACCAGCAGCTGGCGTTCGGTTAGATCCTCCAGGTGTCTTTCATTGCCTCGTCACACAGGGTCCTTCCAGCCTGCGGGAACCCCTCTCTGTCTGCTCGTCAGACAACTACTTTTCCCTTCATTGTGCAAATATTCATTTCCGAAGGATTTGATTAATAATTTTAATGACCAAAGCCCCGTTTGTCAAGAAAAAAATTGATTTTTTTATGGTGAACTATGTTATAGTTAACACAATCACATAATTATTTCATGTTTAGACAGGAGTGATTCATATGAGACTGTTTGTGATCCTGGGGAGCATCAATATGGCTATCGCCATCTCCATGGGCGCATTTGGTGCGCACGGACTGGCTGGCCAGGTCACTGAAAAAATGCTGACGACCTGGAACACCGGTGCCGAATATCACCTGATTCACGCCTTGGCGCTGGTCGTGGTCGGGCTTTTGCTTGGCAAGGCATCTGGCGCTTCCCCGCTTCTGGCCACTGGAGGATGGCTCCTGTTTGCGGGCATCGTCCTGTTCTCAGGAAGCTTGTATACTCTTGTCCTGACCAATATCAGCAATTTGGGAATGATCACCCCGTTTGGCGGTGTCAGCTTTGTCATTGGCTGGCTCATCATCGCCCTTGCGGCGGGTAAAAAGGCAATTGGTTAAGCTGGCTTTTGCAAAGTTTCTTTTCTGTTTTTTTATTATTTGAAATTATTGACCAAGGCCAATTTTTCTGGTCAATAGCACATTTGGTCTTACCCCTGCCAGGAAGACATAACCATAGTTCTGTTCGATACAGAACTATGGTCTGATTGTAAATAACTATTACAGGGAACGGTTTTAAAAACCCGTTTCCGTTTTGATCCATTCAAAAAATCAGGTGCATTTTTTATAAATATATACAAAATGGGCCAATATTCCTGCCACAAGCCAAACTGCAGCAGCAATATATGCCTCCAACAATTTCCTGATACCCGCAATTTCGTGTATATAACCCTGCCATACCAAAGAGCAGAAACAGGTTATTACCATTTTGAGTTCCATGATCATGTCCGGGCAGTCGAGATAAATATGTCCTGGTTGAACTGCAAATGGATTGCTTGATCCCGGAATGAGGGAGCGGTTGAAGAAACCATACTGGTGGTGCTGTTTGTACAGGAGCGGGCACAAGCTTCCACAGGCAAAACTGCAGGCTTAAGAACTCCAGTCAGACAATTTCCATCTGTTCCTTTGGCATGGATCAAATATGTTACCGGTACACCCGAATGTAAGAAATCTGGTCATTCCAGCCATCACCCACATTTACGATATCCAGCCCGGGCCCGAAGGTTTTGCATGGCTCGCCTCCATCCCGGTGGTAACAAACCTGTGTTCCGGAACTTTTTCTGGCTGTTTTCAAAGAGGAAACCCCGTCATTGTAATGGCTGTTATTGAAGTTTGTGTAATACCCCACCGGAGTAGTATATTTCCACCCTCCAAAATAAGCGTGCTCAAATGATTCTGTAGCATAGTCTGATGCTTGTGCACGAATCCCGTCAGTCTCCCTGGACCATTTTTCCCTGAATTTCTTTTCGGCAGCCAGGTAATCTGCTTTGGTTTTGTAGCTGTGAATGTCTCCATTCGTGTCTACAATCTGATAGGGAACCTTACCCAAATCTGCATGGTTCACCTGAACAACGGTTTTAGCGCCCGTAACAGGAACGGTACCAAAAACAAGCGAAAACGCAAAAGCAAAGGCAAGAAAAAGCGAAGCCTTACCCTTTCCCATCATGTCCAATTCTCCCTCCCGAAAATGTTTGGATTTTTACCGATTTACACAATGCGTCTCCTTTTCCTCGATTTGGTTACGCCATTATTTTAACATTTTTCTTAATTTTATTGCAACATTAATTTTGAATATTCAGTTTGTGCAGAACTGACGGTGAACCATTGAAGCAGGAATCCCGCTACTAACAACTGCTAAAGTTCAAAACCGGCTCACAGGAACAGTACAAGTTTCTGTTTCAGAAAGGGCCTTGACAAGAGGAGCAGGTTCGCTCGATCCATCAAGCCGGGGAACTTGGGCATGCTTACGATGTTATTTTACACCGGGATGGTGGTTGCCCTGCGAGTCCATTAAAATCGACAAGCTTCAATTCCTTGTAGGTACGATCCAAACAATCCCTGGCGACCCTTCGAAGCCGGGGCGTGATCCGTTTCAATTCCTTATAGGTACGATCCAAACGGCTTTAAAAGGTATCGGCTCCGTGGCTGGGCGGAAGTTTCAATTCCTTATAGGTACGATCCAAACCGACCAAGTTGTCGCGGAGTCGCTCGTTTTTGGAATGTTTCAATTCCTTATAGGTACGATCCAAACCCGAATATCGCAAAATTGCTTGAGCAAGAAGAGAGGGGTTTCAATTCCTTATAGGTACGATCCAAACCTAAGCTAAACGAATTAATCGCCGCGTTGCAGGGACAAGTTTCAATTCCTTATAGGTACGATCCAAACTTAGCTTTAACGACTTCATATGCTCTCCGATCATCAGTTTCAATTCCTTATAGGTACGATCCAAACTGATTTGAAGAAAAATGTCCTGGACAGGTTTGTTCTGTTTCAATTCCTTATAGGTACGATCCAAACACTTCTTTGACGGTGAACCACTCCCTCACTGGATAGTTTCAATTCCTTATAGGTACGATCCAAACGCCATAGCTCCCGAATACTTTAGGAAGTCCTCAGACGGTTTCAATTCCTTATAGGTACGATCCAAACTTTGACTAGCTTCGGGAGTGCGTCTACATACGTACTGGTTTCAATTCCTTATAGGTACGATCCAAACCGCGCTGCAACCAGCCATTATCCCTTTTCTGGTGTGTGTTTCAATTCCTTATAGGTACGATCCAAACCCAGGGAGATCCATTTCCCTGGTCGAAATTTTGCTAGTTTCAATTCCTTATAGGTACGATCCAAACGGTAGTAATTTAGCACTCTTATTGCACTTTTGGGGGGTTTCAATTCCTTATAGGTACGATCCAAACGAACTACTGGAGGAGATTTTGAACTATGGCTCGAGGGTTTCAATTCCTTATAGGTACGATCCAAACAAAGAAAAAGATGTGGTCCTAGATCTTTCCAAACGGAGTTTCAATTCCTTATAGGTACGATCCAAACCCCAAAAAGTGGTGCTATTAAGCCATTCTATAAATTATCCGAATTTCCTCTTTACTTGCCTGTTTTTTACCTCAAAAACAAAGAATCCAGTAACTATGCTAACTTCCAAAATATTTATCAGAATATTCAGTGTCGTCGATCCCCCGGGTTTACTCCTCTACTGGGGGTCGACGACATATTTGACAAACATAAATAATCTATTTCATTCTGTCTCTTTATACTTTTATTCCCTGCTTTCCAGAATCAGGGTTACGGGACCGTCGTTGGTAAAGGATACCTGCATCATGGCGCCGAAAATGCCTGTTTCCACAGGGACATCATAGCTTTTCAGGATCTCGTTGAAACGATGGTATAACGGTTCGGCCAGTTCGGGTTTGGCGGAACGCATGAAGTTGGGGCGCCTTCCTTTGCGGCAATCCCCGTACAGGGTGAACTGGGAGACGGACAGGATGCCGCCACCGACATCGAGCAGGGAATGATTCATTTTCCCGTTCTCATCTTCAAAAATACGCAGATTGACCGATTTTCCGGCCAAATAGTGCAAGTCTTCTTCCGTATCCCCTTCGCTAAAGGCAACCAGAAGCAGGAGCCCGTGATCAATGGCTCCCGTTACCTTTCCCGCGACGGTGACACGGGCATCTTTCACACGTTGCAAAACCACTCTCATGTATGATCATCCTTACTGCATGATTCGTTGTACGCTATAGATATCATGGACACGCTTGAGTCGTTCGACGACGGATTTCAAGTGCTTGATGTTGTGAATTCCCACGCGGACATGGATCGAAGCGATCCCGCGCTTGTCACCCTTGGCACTGACCGCGGACAAACTGGTTTTGGAATCATTGATCGCCTGCAGTACCTCATTCAGCAGGCCCGGACGGTCAAATCCGGTCACTTCGAGGTCAACCATGTACGTCTGGGCGGTCTGGCTGTCCCATTCCACATCAATCCGCCGTTCATCCGGCACGCTTTCGAGATTGGGGCAATCGGTCCGGTGTACCGTAATTCCCCGCCCCTGGGTAACGTATCCGGCAATATCATCTCCCGGGACCGGATTGCAGCAACGCGACAGGCGAATCAGGAGATTGTCCACCCCTTTCACCCGGACACCCTGATTCGCTTTGTAATGGCTGCGCCTTACTGTTTTGACATCGGGCAATACGACGAGTTTCTCCTCTTTCAACCCGTCAGTCAGCCGATGAACCACCTGAGCGGAGGAAATTCCCCCGTATCCTACGGCGGCAAACATATCATCGGCATCCTGGAAATTGAATTTGCCGGTCACTTCCTGGATGCGTTCATTGGTCATGACTTCATTTACCTCAAAATCATTCTTTTTCAAAAGGTTTTCAACCATCTCACGCCCTTTGATGATGCTTTCTTCGCGCTGCTGTTTCTTGAACCAGTTGCGGATTTTATTGCGGGCATGGGAAGACTTCACGATCTTCAGCCAGTCCTGGCTGGGTCCGTAACTGTGCTTCGAGGTAAGGATTTCGACAATGTCGCCTGTATTCAGCTTGTAATCGAGGGGGACGATTTTTCCGTTTACCTTCGCCCCGATACACATATTGCCAATATCGGTATGAATCCGGTAGGCAAAATCGAGCGGTACCGAACCCATAGGCAGTTCGATCACATCTCCCTTGGGGGTAAACACGAAAACGGAATCGGAAAACCAGTCCACTTTCAGGCTTTCCACAAATTCCTGGGCATCCCGTGTTTCCTGCTGCAGTTCCATCATTTCCCGGAACCACTTCAATTTCTCTTCAAATTTGCTGTTTTCAACCGTTCCGCCCTCTTTGTACGCCCAATGCGCAGCAATCCCGTACTCAGCCGTCCGGTGCATTTCCATGGTGCGAATCTGTACCTCGATCGGTTCGCCTTTGGGGCCGATCACAGTGGTATGCAGGGATTGGTACATGTTGACTTTCGGCATGGCGATATAATCTTTAAAGCGGCCAGGCATGGGTTTCCAGATAGTATGGATGATGCCCAGCACCGCATAACAGTCACGCACCGTTTCCACAATAACGCGAACAGCCATCAGGTCATAAATCTCGTTAAATTCCTTGTTCTGCGTAACCATTTTTCGGTAAATACTGTAAATATGCTTGGGGCGCCCTGAGATGTCCAGCACCTGGACACCCATGTTTTCCAGTCGTTCGGAAAGGGTTGAGATCACTTCATCCAGATATTTCTCACGTTCTGCTCTCTTTTTCTTCATCAGATGGACAATGCGGTAGTATTGATGTGGATTCAGGTAGCGAAGCGAAATGTCCTCCAGCTCCCATTTAATCCTGGAGATCCCGAGACGGTGGGCGAGGGGGGAGAAAATCTCCAATGTCTCCTTTGCTTTTTGCCGTTGTTTGTGTTCCGACATGTATTTTAATGTCCTCATGTTATGAAGCCGGTCCGCCAGTTTGACCAGAATAACGCGGATATCCTGGGCCATCGCGACAAACATTTTCCGGTGGTTTTCTGCCTGATGCTCCTCGCTGGACTTGAATTTCATCCGTTTGCGCAATTTGGTCAAACCGTCGACCAGCTTACCGACTGTTGTTCCAAATTTTTCCTCAATCTGTTCCAGAGTGACACTTGTATCTTCAACGACATCATGCAGCAGGGCTGCAATCAGTGTCGTCACGTCCATTTTCAAGTCAGCCAGAATCCCTGCCACTGCGACAGGATGATTGATATAGGGCTCGCCTGACTTTCGCTTCTGCCCCTCGTGGGCCTGCCTGGCAAACTCATAGGCATCCTTCAGCTGCTCGACATCTTCTTCAGATAAATACTCACCCGCTTTGGCCAGTAATTCTTCAATCGGCATACCTCTCACATCCGTACCTGAAAATAAATTTTCCTATTATTATCACTCAATAAGTAAGTAAAGTAAAGGGATGAAAAAGATAAGCCGGTCATATTGCACAAAAAATAAACCAACTGGTTAAAAAACCAATCGGTTTATTTTTCTTTCCGAAACCGGAAAGACTTTCCGCCAAAACCGCCAGTCTGGCTGCGGATATACAGACTGATCGCGCTCAGGATCACAGCAGCAATGGTAATCATGCCATAAGTCATGTAGTTTTTGGTCATAAACATCAGGATGGGACCTACAATCACAAAACCATAAAACGTCCACTCCAGGCTGGACAGGAGCATCCGGAAAACCTTGTGAATATAGGTACGGAGTTCAAAGCGGACCGGAGAAAACAACTCACGGAACAACAAGACAACGAGTCCGACCATCCAAACAACAACTGCTACCAGAAAAACGATGGAAAAACCGGTAATAAATGATGAAAATCCTTCTTGAAATGATTCCACGTTCCACTCTCTCCTTAATAAAACTTAAAAAATGATACTGAACCTTATAACATCATAATCCAAACTGAATTGACCTGCAATTCCAAAAAACCTCTTCCAGTACGTTTTCCTCCAGTCCCTTTCTATAAACTTATTTCGACAGGCGCATAAAATCCCCTTGAAGTGACATTTTAAAATTATCCATCATACTGGAGGTGAGCAGATGAAAAAAGAGAAGTTTGAGCTCACCAGAAATACCTCTCTCCCCAATTTAACAAATATGGCTCCACTGCTCCAAGTTAATATAAAGCTAATAGGAATGATTGACTTCCATTTGTTTGTTCTATGGGTGACCTGTTGAGATAAAATTTCCTTCCTCATATCTACACCTCTCAAATATGAGATGGGCTTTGCCTAAAGATGCGTTAGGCTATGATGGCCATACGATCTGTGAGACAAAGCCCAATTTAATTTATGCAGTTAGTTCTTCCCAGTCATTAATAGAAAAACGTTCTCCCAAATCTCTTTTTTCAATCATGTACTTACGTAATTTTTGAGCCTTATCCAAGATCTCTTGCTTTCCAGAACGACGTGCAATCTCCTCCTTGTCGGTTTTTAACCAGTGACGAGGGTTGAATCGACTTAGCCATCTCTATTTTTTCGGCAATTGCACTAATAATTATCAAAAGAAAATCGAGTTGATTAATCAAAAAGGCTCCCCTTTGATTTCCATTAGGGAGAGCCTTTTTATCTTTAAAATTATTATTGCAATACAATCCATTATTATATAACTGTTTTAAAATCCATTTGGGATGAAGATATTAATTTTCCGCGCTTGTATTGAATGAGCCCTAGGCTCGTCTAGATGCCAATTGACATCCCGCAAAAGTTCTGGGACTTCTTTGGAGGCAATGGTTACCGAATGAAATTCTCCACCTACTTCCTGTGTCATTCGACAAGCATATTTTCGTTCATCATCTTCTGTTAATATGGGATAACCCACTGAAAAAACTGAAATAGATCGATCCATTTGTTCAACCATTGCTTTTAAGACTAAGTTTGAATCTAATCCTCCACTAGTCTAGCGATACAGGCTACTTTTACATCACTTTTCATAGTGGTTTTAACTGTTTCAAAAAAGAATTTCCTAAAAGGTAAAGGAGAAAATGATATATTTTGATGATAATGTTTTTTTGTCAATATCTTCTTATCTGCTTGATAAATTAATATTTCGCCTGGTTTAAGTTTACGGATCTCCTTATAAGGAGTGTAAGGAGCAGGAATAGATTTAAACAAAAGATAGCTTCCAATAGAAGATCCATCCAGTTGAAAGGGACTTCTATAAAGAGTTTGGATTGCTTTTATCTCAGACGCAAAAGAAAATACTTTATTTGAGCAATCTGTTTAGTATAATGGTTTAATCCCTACTAAATCTACACCTAATAACAAGATTTTCTTTTTAATATCCCAAATAGCGATCGCAAACATTCCATCTAGGTCTTCGAACAAATCCGCTCCTCTCTCTTCGTAAAGATTGGGAAGAATAGATCCATCAGAATCTGAATCAATACAATGCCCCCGTAATTCCAGCCAAGAACGAAGCTGAGTATCGTTATATATTTCACCATTAAATACAACAACTATATCTTTTCTTTCATTAAAATAGGGCTGTTGACCATTTTTTAAATCACGAATACCAAGTCTACGAGCACCAATAGCCATATAGTCATCCAAATGCATTCCATACGAATCAGATCCTCGGTGCGCTAAGGAGTGTATAAATGTTTGTAGCTGTGAATATGCTTGATAGCGATCACACTGAACATGAAATCCAGCAATACCGCAGATTTAAGAAACCCCCTTTAACTAAAATCTGCGGGAGGCAATTACCTCCCGCTCAACACTTTAACTGGTAGGTTTAACAATGTGACCTTTGTTATGTTGCGAACTTGAACTTTTCTCATCGTTTTCACCTCCTCCTTTTAAGGATTTTTTGAACCAATAATTTCAGATTCATAAATATCCTTAATAAGCTCCTTCCACTCTTCTTGTTTTTCATGTGAACTCGCCTGCTGTAGAATTTCTTTTGCTGTATAATTTTTTTGAAGAAGATCAAAAAAGCTAGGATCGTCTATCTCAAAAACATGTGAACTAATCGGATTAAGATAATCTTTCTGGAAGAAATACGTTGTCCGTTTCTTTGGTAATCTTTGCAGTTGCTCTAATGTTTTAATTTCTGGATTATCAATAATTTGTGTTAAATCGTAAGAAAAAGTTTTTATCTTGAAGGGACGTTTTAAAAACAGAGGCATGTCCCAATTAAATGTCTTATCATTAAACGGATCTTGCAAAGCACTTTGTGAAACTATAAATATTTGATAAGAGTAAGTTGCAAGATCTGATAGAACTTTCGGTAAACCTTTTTCCTTTATATATTGATGAGCATAATTATGAAATCTTTGAGCATCTACTTTTGGAGATAGAGATCCAACTGTGTTAGCTTGCGCAAATGATCGACAAAACTCATCATAAATACCAACCTGTTGCAAAACAGATACAAACTCAATCAAATCTGCTCTTCTTTTTTCTTTACGTTCATTCATTATCTTGATACTTATTCGATCTAATTGAGAAAGATCAAGCATATTTGCGAGGTTAAGCTCTTCTTTAGAGAATTCGAAATTTTTAAATTGCATATCAGGTGGCTGCATTTTCACCCTTTCTCGAAATGTTTCATCCCTAATATATCGGGTTACAAAGATCTGTAATTGCAACATCGTCAATTAGTCACCTCTTTGTTCTTAAAGAACAATGATTTCACCCACTCCATTCGTTTACGTAACTCCCAAAAGACAATGGCAGTAATCGGTGAAAGAACAAGAGACAAAATCATGATTCCCGCAAAGGCATGTGGACTTTCTTGATAAGGCAAAGGTACATTCATTCCATATATGATCGCAATCATAATAGGAACGGTTAGAACGATTGTAATGGAAGTCAATATTTTCATTACATGATTCAAATTGTTTGAAATCACAGAAGCAAAGGCATCCATCAATCCACTTAAAATCGAACTGTAAATCTCAGCCATTTCAATCGTCTGTTTATTTTCGATAATGACATCTTCAAGTAAATGTTGATCATCTTCATACATTTTCAGATACTGGCTTTTCAACAGCTTCTCTGTCACCACTTATTTGTTTTTAATGAAGTAGCAAAATAAACAAGACTTTTTTCCAGATTTAATAAGGAAAAGAGCTCTTGATTTCTCAAGGACTGCCGCAACTCTTTCTCAATTTGATTTGTTTTGCGGTTGATTTTCTTGAGATAGGCTAAATAGTAGGCTGAAATTGAATATAAGAGCTGGAGAACAAAACGAGTTTTCATATAGGTAAAAAAGTTTCTTACTTTGTTGCAAATGAAATCTTCCAAAATAGGATTTTCCGTTAAGGGCCTGAATCAAAGACACACAAAAAATTACCCCCACCAATACCGACACAGAGTTTTCTTCCGGGTTTTTTGAGGAAGATTCCGCCAATCAGGTAACAAAAGCCATTCAGGAAGCGTACAAACAGATCGGGCCGGAAGATCCCATGTGGACAAATGATACAAACAAGTCCCGTTTCTGATGCGGAACTCCGGGAATGCGAAAAAAACCGGCAGAAGGAAGAAAATTTTAAAACCGCTTCATCCTTTCCGTTCTTCAGAACCCGATTCCATCCCGGCAGACAGACCACATTTTTACACAGAAGACTCTCCTGAATTAAAAAAATTAACTCATTTTTGATTGCACTTCCAAAGGAAATAGAATACACTTTTCTATGAAACCAATCGGCAAGTTAAATCCATCTAATTCTGTTTCGTACAGGTTGGGCTGAATCCATCTTTATTCCATTTTTGTATATTGGCTCAAATTTTTTGTTAATTTTCACTTTTCTTGCTATGAACGGAGGTTGCTTATGCTAAGAAGTACAAAAAGCACTCTGTACGAACGGCTTGGTGGAGAACAGGCAATCGCTGCAGTAATCACAGAATTTTACAACAGAATGATGCAAGATGACCGGGTAAACCATCATTTTGTCGGTGTGAATATTGAAGCCTTGCGGCGCAGTCAGATCACCTATTTCATGAGTTACGCTCTGGGTGGTTCCCCGCAATATGAAGGAAGCACTTTGCGGCAAGCTCACGCTGGTTTAAATATTACATCAGAAGAGTATGAAATTGCGATCAAGCATTTAAATAGTGCCCTTCGGAAATTTCATGTCGGCTTAAGTGAAATTGCAAAAATCGAAGCCTTTTTGCGCAGCGTAAAACCTCATATTATAAACAGATAAGAGGGGAGTTTCCGGACTCCCCTCCTGTTCTTTGATATATATCGTTTATCCTTTGCCGTCAGTAAAGGTTTCCAGTCTATTGATCCATATGGAAGCCATTTCTGTTTCCTGTGAACTTTTTTCAGTCAATCTTCACAATCTTGAATTGGATGGTTCCGGACGGAGTGGATACATTGACGACTTCTCCGACTCTTTTGCCGATCAGTTCATTGCCGATCGGGGATTCATTGGAAATTTTAAAAGAAGACGGATCAGACTCCGCACTTCCGACAATCGTATAGGTTTCCTGATCACCATCAGGCTGTTCCTGAATGGTTACTTTCGATCCAACATTAACCACGTTTTTATCCTGGTTCATGCCATCGATAATTTTCGCATTGTGAATCATATTTTCCAAAGTAATAATGCGGGATTCTACAAAAGCCTGCTCTTCCTTGGCCGCATCATATTCGGAGTTTTCACTCAGGTCCCCCTGTGCAATAGCCTCTTTCAACCGTTGAGCCACTTCCTGCCGCTTTTGCGTTCTCAGAAACTCCAATTCCTGCTTTAACTTTTCCAGTCCTTCCTGTGTCAAAAATACTTCTTTATTATTTTGCGACATGAATCATTCTCCTCCTTTAAAAAAAGCACAAGTTATAAAATATGGTCAATGTCTTGTGCATTCAGCAACCATCTGATCAAACGTCAAGTTAAGCAGATTCTATTGTTAAAAAACATCTCACCTGGCCTTTTGCCCGGTAAAAGGCAAATATCCAATCCGATGTAAGCGATTTCACTATCTTATTCAATGGATACAACCTTTATATCGACTTTTTGCAAGGCAAAAATTCAAGCTGAGGAATATATTAACACATTTAGCCTATTCCTCCAAGTAAAGATGGCTACTTTTTTCTTGTGTTACAACATTGTCGAAATTACCAATTTTTCAGGGATGGAAGGCATCCGGATTGACTATATGGGGAGGACGCTTTCCCTCAAAAAAATGCACCAGATTCTGAACAGCCAGGCTTGCCATCGCCTCTCTTGTTTCCAAAGTCGCACTCCCAAGGTGCGGAGCCAGAACCACATTTTCCATCTGTTTCAAAGGATCGGGAACCCGGGATTCTTCTTCATACACATCCAGCGCCGCTCCGGCGATCCATTTCTCTTTCAGTGCCTGAACGAGCGCCTCTTCATCGACGAGCGGCCCTCTTGCCGTATTGATCAGAACGGCACTTTCCTAAATTTGCTTCAGCTCCTCCCGCCCGATCAAATGATGGGTCTCTCGGGTATACGGGGCATGCAAGGAAACAAAATCCGCCTCTTTGAGCAGGGAAAACAACGAACGCCACTGGGCCTCCAGTTCCTGTTCCTTCTTCACTGGCAAGCGGGTATGTGAGAAATACAGCACTTTCATACGAAAGGCGCGGGCACGGTATGCCACCGCCTGCCCGATATTCCCCATTCCAATGATCCCGATGGTTTTTCCGGCCACTCCAGAACCCAGCATAAACCCGGGGTTCCATCCTTTCCACTCTCCCCGGCGAACCAGCCGGTCCCCTTCGGATACGCGGCGGGCCACATCAAACAGGAGCGCCCATGTCAGGTCGGCGGTCGCGTCAGTCAGAACTCCCGGCGTATTGTTCACAATCTTCCCCGCTTCAGTTGCTGCCTCAAGATCAATATGGATGTATCCCACCCCGAAATTGCTGATAATCCGCAATCCGGGGCAAGCCTGAATCACTTCGCGGTCAATCTGGTCCGTCATTGTGCATAAAAGTGCATCCTTGTCCCTGGAAAACCGGATCAATTCATCCTTGGCCATTGTCCGACCATATGAATTGATCTCAACATCAGCATGTTTCTGCAATAGAGACAAACTGGTTTCACTGATATTGCTCGTGACAAAAACCCGGCGGCACAATCTCCTTCCTCCTATCATTTATTCATAGTGACCATAAGTACTTTTTATAATTGCTATAATATTCGACTAAAATGCTACTTTCCCTGCAAATTTTTCTAAGTATCCTTGATTATTTTCCCATTTGTTTCATAAATTAAAACATGTTTTTATCTCTGAAAAAGCTGATTCATCCGGCAATCCGGCTTAAAATCCCATTTTAATATATGAAAAAAGTAATGGTATAATATTAATAAAAAACTTGCCTTTTATCCAGAGGAGGAGTCGCATGAGGCATGTTCTGGAGATGGACGCAACCACTCTGGCGCGTGAATTGAAGCAGGGAACGCTGTATATTGACAAAGTTTTGTCAATATACCGGAAACAGATTGAAAAAGTAAATCCCCATCTCAATGTGGTCACAGAAACAACTTTTCAAAAAGCACGTCTGGAAGCACGGCAAATAAAATCCGGGGGCTTTCACGGGCGTCTGGCAGGGATTTTGTTCAGCATCAAGGAATCATTTCATGCCGCCGGCACGATCACCTCAGGCGGACTGAATCATCTCAAAACCAACCGGGTAAAAGAGGACGCCGAAGTTGTCCGTCGCCTGAAAAAAGAAGGAGCCATATTGCTGGCCAAAACCAATACGCCAGCCCTCAGCTTCTGTCAGGAAACCGACAATTCCCTTTATGGGAGATCGAACAATCCATGGGATTTGTCACGCACACCTGGCGGGTCCAGCGGCGGAGAAGGGGCCCTGATTGCCGCAGGAGGCGCCGCAGTGGGAATCGGGTCAGACATTGGCGGGTCGATCCGCATTCCGGCTCATTTTAATGGCGTGATTGGATTTAAATCGGGTGCCCACCAGATTCCGGATACCGGCCTGTTCCCCAAACCGGCCCATCCCATGCAGCAAAGCATGTTGGGGATCGGCGCTCTTTGCAAATCGGTTGCCGATGCCAAACTGATCCATGAAATCCTGTCTGATTGCCCCCTTCAAATTCAAAATATAAACAATTTTGTGCTAACCATTCCTGATCCTTCACTTCTTCCCCGGCTCGATTTTCCCACTTTGCAACTGTATGAGGAAATTTATTCCTGTCTGAAACAGGACTTTCCCGTTGAGCGGAGCAGACCGCCGCTTTTCCATGAAGCCGCGCAAATGTGGCTGTGGATCATGATCCATGATGGCGGCCAATACATGATCGACCAGACGGAATTTTCCCACATCGGAGGTGTTTTGTGGGACTATCTCAAGGCAAAGGCCGGGGCGGATTCCAAATACCATCCGTACCTGACATGGTCCCTTCTTGGCGCCCGCCTTTACAAACCTTCCGACAAACAATGGGGACACTTGCTTCTTAACTGGAAAAAAGCCAAAATGAAAGTACATGATTTTCTATACCGGCGCATTCTGATTTTGCCTGTATACCACACATCCGCATTGCCGCACGGACAGCTGTACCGTGAGCTTTTCTCGGGCAGGCGGAAACTTTGCAAGCATCTGTCTTTCATTACTTATGCCAATACCTTTGGCCTTCCTGTTCTGACGATTCCGATTGGAAACAGTTCGAACTGCCTTCCGATCGGCTTTCAGCTTATTACTGCTCCGGGGCTGGAAGACGCCTTGTTCCAGCTGGGTTCCGATCTGGAAACCCGTTTTCGCGGCTATGTACGTTGCAATTACTACGATGAATAGAAAAGGAGTGTACCTTTCATGAAACCGACGCATACAGGACTTATTGGTTTTGGATTTTCCGGATCAACTTTTCATGCTCCCATCATTAAAACGGTCGACACACTGCAAATCTCAAAAGTACTTTCTTCCCGGCCGGACAAAGTGAAACAGCACCTTCCCGCAGCCAATGTCTGCGAAAACATCGATGAAATCATGCGAGATCCAAAGATCGAACTTGTCATTATTACGTCTCCCAATCAGACCCATTATCCTTATGCGCGAAAGGCGCTTGAGGCAAGGAAACATGTGGTTGTGGAAAAACCGTTTGTCCTCACCACCAGGCAAGCTGATGATCTGATCCGGCTGGCCAGAGAAACGAACAGATTTGTCAGCGTCTATCAGAACCGTCGCTTTGACAGCGACTTCCTTACTCTGCAGGAATGCATGCGCCAGGGAATCCTCGGAAAAATTCACACATATGAAGCCCATTTTGACCGCTATCGTCCACAAGTAAGGGACCGGTGGCGCGAATGGGATTTGCCCGGCTCCGGTCTGCTTTATGATCTGGGTTCCCATTTGATTGACCAGGCACTGTTTTTGTTTGGCAAGCCCAAAACAGTTTATGCCGATCTGCTGAAACAGCGACCCCACGCCAAAGCGATTGATTATTTTCACCTGGTGCTCGGCTATGAATCGGGCCTGAGAGTGATCCTTGAAGCCGGTTGTCTTGTCAAATCTCCCGGTCCCCGCCTGATGGTGCACGGAAGCAGGGGAACGTTTATGAAATATGGCCTCGATCCCCAGGAGGAACAACTGAAACAGGGCCTTACCCCTTTAAGCCACGGCTGGGGAAAAGAAACTCCGGACCAGTATGCAAAGGTCTGGTTTGAAAAGGAAAGTTTGGAATTTGAATCTACCATTCCATCACTTGCCGGCTGCTATGAAAAGTATTACCAGCAGATTGCTGAAGCGATCAGGACAGGCGGCAAACCGCCGGTGACCGCAGAAGAAGCCCGGGAAACGATCCGGGTGATTGAGGCGGCGATCCAAAGTGATCAGGAAAGGCGCCTGATTGATCTGTAAAGGCATTGATCCGATTTAGTCAAACGAAAAAGAAAGAGGTTTGAAAATTGGATACCCTGACTCATGGTTTATTCGGCCTGACCATATATTGTGCGCAAAACAGGGAAAAAATGACCTCCCGCGAGAAAAAGGCGCTTCTCTTCACAGCAATTGTTGCCAGTGAAATCCCGGACATCGATGTGGTTGCCAGTTTCACGGAAACGGGCAGGATTATGGAGCAGATGTGGCATCGAGGTTTGACCCATTCCATTTTTCTCGCGCCCATATGGGCCCTGTTGATCTGTGCAATATCACGCTGGCTTTTCCGGATAAAGGCCTGGCGGTTTTTCTGGACCGCGCTGCTGGCCGTATTGATCCACATCACCAGCGACGTCTTCAATTCATGGGGAACCGGACTGCTGGAACCGTTCAGTTCAGCCCGGTTTACTGTCGGGACCATTCCCATTGTTGATCCCGTCATTTGGGTCCTGTTTATGGCCGGTTTCATCCTGTCAAGGCTTCTCAGGCATCAGCCCGCACACCGCATCTTTCAAATTGCCGCCCTGTGCATGTTTCTCCATTTTTCCGTCCAATCGGCGCAGGGGTTGTGGCTGGAACACCAGATGAAACCCGATTACGATCAGGTTGAGCTTTCTGCTTCGTTCATTCCATGGCATTTTGACCTGATCGGCAAAAAAGGCAACCACGTTGAAATTAAAAGTGTTACTCTCTGGTCTGAACCGAAACTGAAACAGACTCTTGTCTCCAGTGAGCAAAGTGACCTGACCCCGCTGTTCAAAAAAAATCCAAAGGCCAAAGTGCTTTATGAATGGTCGCCGTTTGTCGTGATCGTCGATAATTCCCGGCAGCTGGGGATTTATGATCCGCGTTTTTACAGGAACGGAGAATCCTTTTTGGCTGAATACATCCACAAATGAAGGAGAAGCGGAGGGGTTGCCCGTGAAATATACTGTGTCTATGGAATGGTTAAAAGAACATCTGTCTGACCCGGATGTTCTCATTTTTGATTGTCGTTTCACGCTGGGACAGCCTGATCTGGGCCATACCCGATATATTGATCCGGAAAAAGAGCTGTCCGACCCCGGCAAAAAAACCGGAGGCCGCCAATCGTTGCCGAACCCGCAAAAATTGGCAACCCTGCTTGGCAAACGGGGAGTGGATGAAAAGCGGACCGCGGTGGTCGCCCGGCAGTGGGCCCTCCCTGGCTGGCCGGGTAACGATCGAGTATAATGAAAGGACATAACGTCCCACAATCATACCGACTGTGAGTATGCAAGAGGCCATTTGCTTCATTCAGGTGGCCTCTTGCTATTGCTACCGGTCCTCTCCTCTAATAGAGGACACCTCATTCAACGGCCATCTCCCGCGGCCAACCGTCTGCCGGCCAAAGCAGCAATGCGCCCCGGCCGTTAGGCATCAACGGCAGAAGGCCAGGCCCACGATCCGTTCTGCAGATCGATCCCCACCACCAGGTCAGTATCACGTATCAGCTTCTGTTCGTCACACATCCTCATCTGTGACCAGCCAATTCCCATTCCCAACTGTAGGGGTAAATTCATCCGGAGCGACTGCCAAAGCAGCTCAATACTTACCCTTTTGTGTTTAGTTTACAGGTAACATAGAAAGAGCAGCATAAAACCGCGCCCTGGGCATTTATACAAATGGCAACAAATAAATCTTGGGGTTATTGTTCTTCCAGGATTTATTCCTTCCCCCAATCGGATATTGTTGGTAGACTATTTTGATAGTTTATCAGCTCTGCCCTGTTTTCATAGACCTTCCTGAACGCTGATGAATACTGCTCAATTATTTTTTTGTCTTCCGGTGATGTGAAAGTTGGCAAACTTAATGCCTTACTGTAGTATGCTTCAGAAACCGGTAAATCTCCGTTTTTGTAGACAATTTCTCTTTCTGCATAAGGGCTTCTTCTCGGCCATCCGCCTTGGTATATCCCATCGTTAAGAGTTTGAAAGAGGGGGAGCATATGGAGTGGTGAAGACCCCGGTTTTTTTATCTCTAATCCTTCTGCCTTTAACGCCCGAACATATATATCAACACCCAAACCGTCCATTTCTTCATTCTGATACAAAGGCTTGTACCCATAAAATGCTCCTCTGGTAACGTAACTTCTGGTAATTGGTGGTTCGATGCGGGATTTTACTTAACAGTTTGCTAAAGTAGTTTAGATTTTCTGTCCGTGTTTTGATTCGTTCATCCAGCTTCCACAAACTGACTCGAGCCAATGCCGCAGCAAGTACATGCATTCGATACTTTAATCCGTATCCCGTCTTGGCGAACTGTTTATAAAAATTACTGCATACACATTGTTGGGAACGATCGCGAAAGTGACCAAGCAAGGTAGATCGTTCATAAATTTCTTGCGAATTGGTCAATAAAATGCCGCCTTCTCCCGCAGAAACAATTTTATTTCCCTGTAAGCTGAAACAAGAAACATCACCAAATGTACCAACCAACTGTCCTTTGTAAGTGGCTCCATGAGCATGGGAACAATCCTCGATCACTTTTAAACCGTGATTTTTAGCGACTTCCATTATTTCGTCCATCTCGCAAGGATACCCCCATATATGGGTAACTACAATCGCTTTGGTTCGCTTCGTTATTTTCTTCTTCAAATCCTCTACATCGATATTTCCCGTTTCTGGCTCGGCATCGACTGGAGGCAAGCGCAGGAGCGTGCAACTCGGTGCCCGGCGTCTCCAACCAACTAACATTTTACTCTCTATGTTACCTATATTCTAAACATAGGAAGGTACCGATCAAATCCGCACGCCAGGCTTAACGGCAAATAAAAAGACACCTTATCGGTGCTAACCAGTCTTCGTCTTTACGGCTTCCTTCACCAGAGTCCTGAAAATCGTCTTCTTTTATTTATCTTTCTTCAGCATGAGAGCAGGAACAAAACCTGCTCCATGTTTTTTCTTATGCTATTTTGTCAACTTCCGAATCCATTTCAACCCGTTTTTCGCGTGTGGATAGCGAAACGGCAGATCAAACCAGGTCGTTTGCTTCACGACACTTTTTTTGTGGGAAAAGCAGTCAAAACTGTATTTGCCGTGATAATTCCCGATCCCGCTTGTTCCTGTCCCCCCAAATGGCAAATAGGGGGAACCGGTGTGTATGAGGGTATCGTTGACACATCCTCCTCCATATGGCAATGAAGTGATTATCTTTTCCTCGACCCCGCTGTTTTCCGTAAAGATATATAACGCCAGCGGCTTTGGTTTTTCGCGAAGCGTGGAAATGACATCATCCAGGCGGGTGTAGGTGAGCACAGGCAATAGCGGGCCGAAAATTTCTTCCTGCATAATGGGATCTTCCCAGCTCACCCGATCAATCACCGTCGGTTCAATTTTCAAGGTGTAGTGGTCACTCTCACCGCCAAAAACAATATGGGACGTTTTCAAAAATGATTTCAAACGGGTGAAATGCCTCCACGAAACAATACGGGTATAATTGGGATTTGCAAGCGGCTTTTCACCATAAAAGCGTTCTACCTCCTGTTTCATACGCCGCAGGAGTTCGTCCCTGATCTGTTCGGGAACATATACAAAATCAGGAGCTACACAGGTCTGGCCGGCATTGATGAACTTTCCCCACACAATCCGCCTTGCCGCCAGCTTCAGATTGGCATCTTCGGCAACAATTACCGGACTTTTTCCTCCCAGTTCCAACGTGACAGGCGTTAGTGTCTGAGACGCCTTTTCCATGACTGCCTTGCCCACCGCAACACTTCCTGTAAAGAAAATATGGTCAAACGGCTGCTCCAGCAGAGCTTTTCCCGTTTCTATATCGCCTTCTGCCACAGCAACATACTCCGGGTCAAATATGTCTCTGATCATCTGTTTCAAAACCCTGGCCGTATAAAAAGTGTGTTCCGATGGCTTGATGACCGCACAATTCCCGGCGGCAATGGCTCCGATTAACGGATTGAGCACCAGCAGCACGGGATAATTCCAGGGACCGATAATCAAATTGACACCAACCGGCTCCGGATAGATATAACTGCGGGCTCCGAACAGCACCAGCGGCGTTTTGACCCTGCGGGGTTTTGCCCATTTTTCAATATTTTTTTTCATTACTTTGATTTCTTCTTTTAACACCATGATTTCCACGACATATGCCTCATACTCCGATTTGTTCAGATCCTTTTTCAACGCTGCAAGCAGATCCGGTTCAAACTGGTCAATGGCGTTTGCCAACTTTTCCAGACTCTTCAGTCGAAAGGAAATGTCCTTTGTTTTCCCCGTATAAAAATATTTTTTCTGTCTTTCCACAAGTTGCTTAAGGTTCAATTCCTCTCCTCCTCTTGCCGTCCATCCAATCATATGTTTTCCGTCTTATTTATTATTTTACCAGATAACAATTATTGTGTTTATTCATAAAATTCCCGAAGAATATAACTGAGGTGTGTCAAACACCTCAGCATATCATGGCAACCTAACCCCTTTTTTCAGTATCCAGCTTCAGGAGCCGGGCCACAGGGATGTGGCGAATCGCAAACCAGGCCACAATCTGGATAAAGCCGATCATCAGAACAAACCATCGGATATGCCAAATATCTGTTGAATACTGAATCCACCACATGAAAAACAAAATTCCCGCGATCCTGCCCGTACTCAAGGCAAGCTCCCTGGCCACCACATATTCAATCCGCAATTGCGCTGTTTCATGAGACTCGCCGATTACATCAAAAACAGTGGAGGTCAGCGGAGACATATATAAAGGATAAAACAGGGCGGACCCCACTCCCAGAATCCAGATGGTCCAGTCATTGATCCGAAAGGCAAAGGGAATGGCAGTCAGTCCCATCATCATTACTCCGACAAACATGAAACGGTATCGCAGTTTGGGACGCATGAACCGGCTTACGATATAAAATGAAAAGCATGAAACCGCCGACGAGAAAGTGAAAAAACTTCCCAGAGCCAGTTCGCTCTTCACGATAATAAAAAACAGCAGCCCCAGCAAAAAAGCAAAAATTCCCTCACGCAATCCCTGGCCGATCATGGCCAGGTTAACCCAGTACCAGTAAGCCCCTTTCTGCCCGGCCAGGGATAAAATAGATCCAAGACGGTAATGGCCCCGCGCTCTTCGGGCCTTGAACAAAAAACTTACCAAAACGGCACATAAAAAAATGGACAGGGAAATTCCAAAAATCACCCGGTATCCCTGGAATTCACCCACTCGGCTGATGATGATGCCGGATACAAACGGCGCCGCAATCCCGGCCACCGATGTGCACAATCCGTTAACCCCGTTAAAAATGTCCCGGTTATCTTTTTCCGTTATCTCAAAATACATCACATTATATGCCAGCCAGTAAAAACCTGCTCCCAGACCAATCACCATGCCCAGCAAAACGACATAGGATACGGAACGGACACCCAGCCACCACACACTCAGGTAAAACACGGCCAATATGGCCACACCCAGACGGATCGCCACAATCCGGTCAAATTTTTTGGCCAGCCATCCGCCCATGATAAAGGTAAGGCCGGCTGTCAGATAGTGAATGACATTGAAGAGACTGATCAACATCCAATCATTTTCAATTTTAAACAGATATACATTGACAAAGGTGCTGGACAACGAAGTAGCAATAGAAAAAAGACTGCTTGTCAAAAGGAGTAGCCAGGCTTCCCGATCCAGTCGATCCACATTTCCTAAGATTTGCATGGTCGATCACCAGTCTTAGCTTAACCAACCCATATATTTTTACAACAGAAACACAGGATTTGATTCGCAAAAAAGGACAGGCCTTTCCTTTCCTGTCCTTTCGTACTGTAATAAAGTCAAGTTCGAAGGTGTGAAACAGAAAAAACACATCCAGGAACATTTGTTATCCGTCGGCCTCATCGCCTTCTTATCATCATTTGCCTGATTTGAATGATGACCATCGCCAGCACAAAACCCGTAATTACAGCTACGATGTGGGCAAACAGAAACGGATAGCCCAGCAGTAAAGTAATGATTACAAAAGCCCAGATAGATTTGCCCAATAATGGATGAACAATCCCACGCAAATATAAATACAGGTAAACACCCATGTTTCCATAAACGGCTTCAGCCGCACCAGTATAGACACCCTGGAAATCCATCAAATAAACGCCCCAGTTGCCGGCAATGCCGGTCACCAGGAAAATAAACAAAAAAATACTTTTGCCAAATAAACGCTCCAACTGTGGAGATAATAAATAAACAGAAAAGGCCACCATAATGAATTGAAAAAAATTCACGTGCAGGAACAGGGAAAAGAGCAGGCGCCAAAACTCGCCTTCTGCAATCCGCCAATAGATCACTGCCCCAAAATTTACCCAAGCTTCCGGATTGTCTGTGTTTCCCGTAAATAAAAAAAAGAGAAAAACAGCTGTTTGTAATAACAGGATTCCAGTCACAACAGGAAACATATGCATAAACGGGCCAAAGGGGATCAACCTGTGTTTTTGTCTCTGGTACAATTGACTCCCCTCCTTTTAATCAATTTGTACGCCACAGCTTGGCCCATCTGAAGTTTGGTACCTGGCACACAGGTATTCAACCACTCAATCTGGCCAGGTTCAAATAACAGAATGACGGTGGACCCAAATTCAAACCAGCCCAGTTCATCCCCCTTTTGAAGATCATGAGCCGGTTCATAAATCTGGTGCATCACTTTCTTTACCTTCTGGTTGGTTGTGATGTTCTGATCATAACAAACCTTGATGCTGCCAACATTGGTCGCACCTACTTTGACCAACGCAATTTTTCCGCAATGACGTGAATCGATGTAAGAAATAAGGCGCTCATTGGCGACAAAAAGCCCTGTAATAGAGTTTACACCAAACTTGTTGACAGGATACAGATTGCCCGGGATATGCGTACAAGCCACAACTTTCCCGTCAAGCGGCATATGGATGCGATGATAATCGCTGGGGCTCAAGTATATGGTCATAAAACTGCCGCCATAAAAGGGAGACACGTGTTCCTGCCTTTGTCCCAGTAATTCTTCCAATGAATAGGTAATACCTTTGGCCTGAAACAACATTCCTTCTTCAATCATTCCAATCTGGGAAATCGTCCCGTCGACAGGACTGACAACCACATCGTCCCCCTCTGCGATCGGTCTCGTTTCCGGTCTCAATTCCCGTATAAAAAAAGCGAGCAAATGCTCAAATTCATCTACCGGTCTTTTCACAGGATTCAGATCTATATCAAAACGGCGCACATAATAAGGGATCAGTCTCCGGCTCCAGTGCTGGCGGCAAAGCTTGCCGATCCATCTTGACAATACCCTTTTCGGGAGCCATCTCCAAACGATTCTAAGCCATATTTGTTTCATGGATGCCTCCTTGCGTCAAACCAGATTTTGATCTAAAAAAGGAAAAAAACGGAAAACATATTTACTCCACAAGGGGGACAATCTATAAACGGGAGGTGAAACAAATGAACACCAAAAATATTGGGCCACAAGAGTCCAAAACCAATTCACAGCAAGTTCGCCAACAAAACCAGCAATCAGCTCAATCCGGGGCCGGTCGTTTTGGCACTGAGTTTGCATCCCAAGCTGGTTCTCAAGCAGCCCGCCAAGCTCAACGCCAGGCTCAACAAGCTCAATCAGCTTCAAATGCTGGCCGTTTTGGCACTGAGTTTGCTTCAGAAACCAATGCACAAAGAGTTCGTCAGCAAAACCAACAATCTCAATCCAAAAAAGGCCAACAACAACAATAATTCGCTTGAGAAAAATAAATCCCATCTACGGAACAGTTTTGTAGATGGGATTTACCATTATTTAAATGTATTTCATCAACAGATAAATCCATCTAGCTTCAACCTGTTCGCTTACGTCACTTTTTCATGAACTGCTCGTAATAGGAAGTAATCAAATATTCGGCAATAGGTCCGGCTGCAACCGCGCCATATCCTCCTTCGGGAACAATGACGGCCACGGCAATCTCCGGATCATTGGCAGGTGCAAAGGCAATGAAGACCGAATTTTCCACGCGGCCCCTGCCGTTGATATCCTGCTCGGATGTGCCGGTTTTGGCGGCGACATCAAATGGCAGATGATTGAAGAGTTGGGCAGCTGTTCCTCCGGGTTTGGTCACTTTTACCATTCCGTCCACAACTGTTTTCCAATGCTCCGGATTCATATTGACCTGATTGAGTACCTCCGGTTTGACTTCCCTGGTTTCCCGGGAATTGGGATCCACAATTTTCTCCACCAATTGCGGTTTCATCCTTTTCCCCTGATTGGCCAAGGTTGCCGTATACTGTGCCAGCTGCATGGCCGTGTAACGCTGGGCTTGGCCAAACGAAGCGAGCGCCATCGCACCCAGGCCGGAGTGTTTTCGGGCTGTGGTCAGGTAATCCTCGGAACCATCCTGTTCTCCTTTTAATGGAACGCCTGTTTTAACCCCCAGACCAAACTGATGAGTCATGTTTTGAAAAACTTTGATCGCGTCCCATTTTTCCTTCCAGTACCATCTGGTTCCCATCCATGCCATAAAGGTATTGGAGGATTTCTGCAAAGCTTTTTCAGGAGTTAATATACCATAATTATGCCCTCCTGAATTTCGAACAGGCGGTGTCGCTTTGGCATAATAATATTTTCCCGGATCCGACCAGTAAGTATTTGGACTGATCAGCCCTTTTTCCAGCCCCATCCATACCATCAGCGGCTTAAAAGCGGAACCGGGAGGCAAAACAGACAATGGATGCCTTTGATACTCTTTTTCCGGATTGGCATAACCTGTTGCATCAAACGGGGCTTCGCTGATCGTTCCATTTCGGATCGAATAACTCAGGTTCCTGTATTCCTTTTGCGAAACATTTCCATTCCATATATTGGGGTCATAGTCCGGATAACTGACCATCGTCCGAATTTTTCCGGTTTTGACTTCCATGGCCACGGCATACGCATTTTTGGCATAAGGAGCGTGATTTTTGCCGGCAGAAGTACGTAAATTTCGCAGATGCTGTTCTATGAAGTGCTCCGCATCCAGCTGCATTTTTTCATTCAGTGTCAGATACAGGTTGTTCCCCGATTGCGGCTCTACCTCTTTCAGCACCTCAACCAGTTTCCCGGTTGAGTTCACCCGGACTAACCGATATCCGTTTTTTCCACGCAATTCATCCTGATATGAATACTCCAAACCGTCCATCCCTACTTGCTCCCAGTCAAGATAACCGCCTTCATTCGGTTTCTCCGCTTCTTCCCTGTACTTGGAAAGGGAGGATTTCGCTCCGGCAAATGAACGGACATAGCCGATTGTCTGTACAGCGAAAGTATCATCCCGATATTTGCGAAGCGGTTGGGCAAATGTATTTACACCCGGGAACAGGTTGGGGTTTTCGGAGATTTTTACAATTTCCTCCTCCGTCAACGGACTTTTGATTTTTTTGGGATAATAAGGCGGCTGTTTGCGTGGAGCCGATTTTCCATGTTCATCCAGACCGACGTCCATGGCTGCAAGGACTTCCTTCAGCGGCATTTTCAGAGTCTTTGCCAGATTTTTGGCTGTTTTCAGCTTTTCTTTCTTGCTGACATCCGGTTCCAAATACATGGCTGCAAACAAAGATTCGTTGCCAACGAGCAGTTTGCCGCTGTTGTCGAAAATTTTGCCTCGTGAAGCAACACTCTGGATTTTTTTGAAGTTATTTTCTTCAGCCAGAAGTTGATATTTCTCTCCTGAGCCCAGTTGAATCCAGCCCAAGCGCAAAATCAAAGCGACAAAGAGCAGGACAACAATAAACCACAGGGTATGCAGGCGATGGGAAACCGGCCCATACGCATTTGATCTTTGCTTCAAGTTCTTCATCGCTTAGATCAACCCTTTTTCAATTGGTGCTGTCCAAACATACGAATATAAGTTTAACATAAATCAGCTCAAAACGAAGTTACTTTTCCAACCTTTCTTTGAATGATTAATATCTCCATACTTTTTGATAAAACCTCAATCCCTGATACGCATCCAAAATGCCAACTTCCTTGAGAGGTTCAGATTTTACCGCCGATTGTGTCAGGATATAACGAACCTGCTCCGGATTGAGATAGGGATTGAGATAAAGCAGCAGGGAAATGGTTCCGGTCACATGCGGGACGGCCATTGAAGTTCCGCTCATCATCCGTTTGGAGTGGTTCAGCCACGCCGAGGGAATCCGGTCTCCAGGCGCTGCAATATCCACGCCTTTCCCGAAATTGCTGAAAACGGACAGTTTTCCGTTTTCGGAGATCGACGTCACCGCAATCGTTTCCGGATAACGGGCTGGAAAATCAATATGGGATTTCCGTCCCTGGTTGCCAGTTGCCGCCACCATCAAAATCCCTCTCCGGTGTGCAACCTGAATCGCCTGCCGCAATGATTCGCTCAATTTGTCCATTCCAAAACTCATGTTTACCACATGCATTTTGTTTTCAATACACCAGTTGATCGCACTTAACAAGTCGGACAGATTAGCACTTCCTCTCCGGTTGAAAGCTTTAACCGCATAAATGTGTGTTTGCGGCGCCACCCCGACAATTCCGGACTCAAATGTTCGCCCTGCAATGATTCCCGCAACATGAGTGCCATGCCCGTTGTAATCCGTTGGTGCAAAATAGGGCGACAGGATATTGATGCCGCCGCGGTAATTATCCCGAATGGCAGGATGATCTGCCGCAATTCCCGTATCGATCACCGCAACCCGGATTCCCCTGCCCTGGCTCCACTTCCAGGCTTGTGGTGCCTTCACTTTTTCTACTCCCCAGGGGATATTTTCCTGCTTGACGGGATCTGCCAATGTCCCGATATACGGCTCTGTGATGGTAATACGGATATCGCTCTCCCAGTATTCGATATCATCTGATTTATATGTTGTGGAAGGGTTTTGGTATTCCCCGATGATCATTCCCAGATGAGACAGGTAACGGATCGGTTTTACACCCGAACGTTTCATCTCCCGCAGGCACCGTCCCAGCGAACAACCTCTCCGCAGGTAAAAAATCCTTCGCAGTCCGGGCTGCGGGTGATTCCACTTCGTTGAAGAAGGGAGTATCCGGTTGGAATATTCCATTGTTTTCACTCCCCGCAATCACTGATCAACATGATTCAGAATATATTTCAAACAAACCCTTTATCTGAAGAAAGGCGGTGCAATCCATGAAAAACAATCAGGAGGACTCTCTCCGATACTGGAAAGAGCTTCAGAACTGGTCCAGCCTTCTGTCCAGGCGGACAAAACAAATTGAAGAAGTGGTCAAGGCTCTCCAATCCATAAATATGGCCGTGCTGGATAAAGGGCGACTGAAGGAACTGATTTCGGCACTAGCCAGTATGGATCAATTAAAAGCAAACCAGCAAAAAGAAAAGACTTCCTCCAGCCAAAAAAACACCAAATCATCGGTGACAAAAACAGAGTCAAATGATGAACTGGTTCAACTGATGAATACCCCGGTCATGAGCGAAATAATTAAAGAAGTGTTTAAGAATAAAAGAAAATGGTAATGATGATCACCCGCTTTACAAGACCGGTTTGCAAGTACTTTACTTCATCTTTAAACAAGTCTTCTCATCGGTTTATTTAGTTGTATGAAAGGGTCAGCCAAAAGTCACATGCCAAATACCCAGAAAACAAAAAAAAGGCAGAGGCCCTGAGGCTTCTGCCAAGTTGATCTGATTCTATTCAAATCGGTTTGAATATCTGTTCAGGTCATGGGCTGTGCAGCCAAACATTTCAAAATCGATATCCCGCCCCAATTCATAAACTTGCTGCCAAAATTCGGCGACACACGCAAGCGGCTGGGATCCCCCCCGTTCATCGGCAACAAAATAGGTCGTTTCGTCACCGGAGTTCTCGTTCATGAACGTGACATAAAGAACCCGGTATGGAATGGTTCCCCGTTTTTCATCCACAATATCGAAACAGGCCTCATGGCTTAAATACAGCTCCTCCAGCTTTTGCCGCTCTTCCTTGTTTTCCGGGCAGTTTTGCAATTGATAAGTAAATACAAAATCATTTTTCCCTTCTGAAAAAACAATCTCTTTCAATCGGCCATATACGATGATTTCCTGTTTTTCGAGATCAATTTTTCCAAACAGCAACTGGTCGGATTCAGCAAGAGCTTTTTCAAAAAGACGCTTCAGATCAGGAACAAACATTTCCCTGACCGACTCCTGAAAATTGATATTGCAGCCATGCGCAAATACTTTCATTGACAGGCTCCTTTTATGTTTTGCTTCCAATATTATATCGAAACAGCCCGGTTTGTTTCAAGACAATGCTTTTTTACGCTGGAATTCGAGATCCCTCAGCTCAACACGCCGGATCTTGCCGCTGGCTGTTTTGGGAAGGTTATCGACAAATTCGATTTCACGCGGGTACTTATAAGGAGCAGTCGTCTTTTTGACATGTTCCTGCAGTTCCAGAACCAACTCATCGGAAGCCCAGGCAGGATCCCTTAGAATCACAAATGCCTTGACAATGGACCCCCTGATCTCATCCGGACTGGCCACAACCGCACACTCTTTGACAGCCGGATGTTTTACGAGCGCGTCTTCCACCTCAAAGGGACCGATCGTATATCCGGAGCTGATAATAATGTCATCCGAACGCCCTTCAAACCAGAAATAGCCGTCCTCATCTTTTTTGGCCCGGTCCCCTGTCAGATACCAGTCCCCGTTAAAAGCCTGTTTCGTCCGCTCAGGGTCCTGGTAATACCCTTTAAACAATGCCGGTGAAGAACGGTGGACAGCAATATGGCCCACTTCTCCTTCTGGAACTTCTTTTCCGTCATCATCCACAATGGTCACGATATTGCCAGGTGTCGGTTTTCCCATGGAGCCCGGCTTTTCTTTCATATCCTTCATCGTCGCGATCAACAGGGTATTCTCTGTTTGCCCATAACCGTCGCGGACACAGAGATTGAAATACTTCCGGAAGACATTGATCACTTCCCGGTTTAATGGTTCTCCGGCGCTTACTGCGCTTCTCAAATGAAGTATGTATTTTGCAAGCCGATCCTGTTTGGCCATAATCCGGTATTCGGTAGGGGTACAGCAGAGAACCGTAATTTTTTCCTTTTCCAATAATTGCAAATATTTTTCTCCATCAAAGGTGCCATGATACACAAATGCAGTTGCTCCGGCACCCAGTGTGGAAATGAACGGGCTCCAGATCCATTTTGCCCAGCCCGGACTTGCCGTCGCCCACACCACATCGTCCGCCCTGATATCCAGCCAATGTTCCGTTGCCGTCTGCTGATGGGCAATCGCCCAACTGTGATGATGGATGACTCCTTTCGGATTGCCGGTGGTCCCTGAGGTATAGGACAAAAATGCCATATCATCCTCTGTTGTTTGCGGGAGAGGTGTAGAAGCGAGTCCATTCAAATCGGAAAGCGGAATCCAGTTGGCCCGATTTGCACCAGATATGATTTTCACCCGTAATGGGGTAACCTGTTTTTCGGCTTCTTCCACACGGTCTGCCAGATGATGATGGGCAATGACGGCACTGGCCTGCGCATGGCCCAGGCGATAGGCAATATCCCCTGCTCTCAACATTTCCGAACCGGGCATAACCACCAGCCCCGCTTTCAGACAAGCCATATAGGAAAAATATGCCTCAGGAAGCCGCGGCAGCAAGACCATCACCCGGTCGCCTTTTTTAAGTCCCATCTCCACCAAGGCTTTGGCCAGGCCGTCGGATTTAACCTTTAGTTCTGAATATGTAAGGACTTTCCTTTTCCCCTCGGCACTCAGCCAACGGATCGCTTCCTTGCCTGTACCTGCATGACGATCAATATCATGTGTCATGTTGTAAATTTTCGCCATAATATCTACTCCTCCCTTGGATTGTATTATTCAAATAATTCGCTATGTTTTTAAAATATCCTTTATGATTTATAGACATAGTTACCTAAAATCAGCTGTTTGTACTCTTGACACCATACAGGTTATCATGCCGGCAAGACCCTCTACCCGACCCAGTGATTTCCTGCCCCCTATTATGTAAACGGCGGCTGGAAAGCCGCCATTTGTATACCATCATGTTCACTTGTTATTAGAAGCTTCCGCCTCCAAGTTGTTGTTGCGCCATTGAAACCAAACGTTTCGTAATTTCTCCACCAACAGAACCGTTAGCGCGGGAAGTTGTGTCAGCTCCCAATTGTACTCCAAATTCTTGCGCAATCTCAAACTTCATTTGATCGATTGCCTGAGCTGCACCTGCAACCAGCAATTGGTTTGAACTGCGTGAACCACTTTGTTGTGCCATGCATTTTTCACCTCCTTGGCTTGGTTGTTACTATCTTGCGTTTTTTTGAGTGATCCATGCATAGGAAAATTTGGTATATAAACCGGTTTGTTTCCACGGTCTCCATAAAAACAAATCCGCCGGTTTCCATTCTTTTTTCACAGTCTGCCGTCATATTTTACCCAGTCTTTCCCGGAGTTATTTTTCAAATCAAAATTTGCTTTTCACATTCTAAGATTTTTTTTCCAACATATAGTTATTATGACCCAATCTTATTTTGGCGAAGGAAAGGGTGATTTTTTTTGGAAAGCTGCCATGACACACCCAACCCGTATCGTGATCAAGTGAGGTATTGGTATCCGTATATCAGTCCTTTGGATCCCTGCCCACCGCAACGAGTAAAATACTATGTGGTTCCCCCAAATCTGTTTCTTGGTTTTCAACCGGCCAATTTGCCACAATACCCGCCCCGCAAGGCATTGAAACGCGGCACCTTGTGGCCCATCCTTTACAGCCCCTATCCTCCAAAAAAAAGAAAAAGGTATAAGGAGGACTGATGATGGAACCGAAAATGGATCATGCCAAACGTTTCCAACTCCTGACGCAACTTCAGGAAGTCGATTTTGTCATAGTGGAGTTGCAACTTTATCTCGATACACATCCCGATGACCAGCGGGCCATAGACCAGTACAACTGGTACGCCAAGGAACGCAACAAACTGCGTCGTACATACGAATCGCAGTTTGGTCCGCTCTACAATTTCGGGCTCAGCTTCAACCAATATCCCTGCGGGTGGAATGAAGGCCCCTGGCCCTGGGAAATATAAGGGGGGAAATAGTCTGTGTGGATTTATGAAAAAAAGCTGCAATACCCGGTAAGAGTCAGCCAGTGCAATCCCAGGCTGGCAAAATTTCTCATCGAACAATACGGCGGAGCCGATGGCGAACTGGCTGCCGCCCTGCGCTACCTGAACCAGCGTTACACGCTACCCGACAAAGTAAAAGGACTGCTTACCGATATCGGAACAGAAGAACTTGCCCATCTGGAAATAATTGCCACCATGGTGTATAAATTGACATGTGCATTATGGATACCTTTGCAAGGATTGTTAACAATACGTAAGAACGCGAACGGAACAGAAAATACGAAAACCAAAAATAATAAATCCCGATTTTCAACCAGGCAGTTGGTGATCGGGATTTCAACTTGATAAACAAAGCCTGCAAACCTTGTGATTTGCTGCATTCTACATTTTTTAACGTTTACCTCCAAAATTTCTGTAACTACCTAATCAACGAAATCGGCCTTGCGAGAAGAAAAAAACCGCATACTAAAAAGTATACGGATTGATGAATGAAAAACGGGCTCAAATAAAATTGCCAATAAAGTTAATGAGCTTGGATTGTCAATGAGCCAGCATATTATTATTATAAATGATATTTTCTGATTAAATAGGTTGGAGTGCAGCTCCATGCATGACAGTAGCTGTTGATCAAGTGGCTTCCATAAGGAGAGAAGTTCTTATTGCAAGGATCATACAATTCCCAGAATGTATCTGCTCCATCCTTTATCATTCCGCCCCAGTATGTTTTCATTTCCAATATTGCCCGGTCTCTTTTTCCGGCAATTATAAGTGCTTCAATGAGATGATGATACATATAAGGTGTAGTAATCCCAACAGCAGGATTCAATTCAAAAAGGCGTTTCATAAGCTGTTGATTTTCCTTGTTGGACAAAACACCGGCAAGTACCATCCAAATTTGGCTTGCCCAGGATACTTGGCGATGAGAACCACTGATAAAAACCTGTTGTTTTTCATCCCACAAATATGTCCTTGCAGCTTTCATAATTTCTGTTAACCTGACTTTCAATTGATCCTTTTCAGCTGTATCCAATTCTTCAGCAAGACGAACAGCCTGTTTCATGGTATAGATTAAAACTGCCTGTGATGGAGTCTGTTTGTTTAAATTCTCTTGCCAGTCAATAAATGACCACCAATCTGATGAATCCTTCACGACATCATTTTTATCCAGGCGTTCTAGTGCAAGTACAACCTGGCGATAAGCTGTTGGCCATAATTCCTGTAAAGTTGCCAGATCTTTTGTTTCCAAATAGTAATCATGTAAAGTTGAAACAAAGAACAACGAATAATCGAACAGATAAGTATCATCTGCCATAAGTTTTGGGGCGACAAAAACACTCGCCGGAACCATTCCCTTATCATCAGGAACTCCTGCAAATAGGTAAAGACAGCGTTTAACGAGTTTATTAGTCTTGAAAGTTTCATAATTTGCCAGTGCTTGCAATCGCAAGTCACCCAGCCAGAGTCTACGGTCCCGTTTTGGTCCGTCTTCGAACACGTCCTGCATGCAATCAGCAAGTGTTTTAATACTGATCTCATCAATTTTTTGAAGTTCCGGATCTTGATGGGAAATGGGTTGAACATCACTTATATTCGCTGATGTAACCGCTCTACACTGGACATTTTCAAAAATAACCCGGTATTTTGGTGATGTATCAATAACTTCCAATTTCACAAATCTGAAGCTGTATCTTCTCGGCAATTCAATCACAGCCGGCAATACATCAACAAAAATTGTTTCCTCCTGAAGCCATGAACTGCTTAGCCAGCCATCATAGCTTTCAAATGGTTCAGCGATTTCAACAGGCATTTCGCCAAATGTCAGCTTCAGTTTGAGCGGTGCATCCGGAGGACTGCCAGCTGGGCGAATTTTAATGGTAAGAAAGCCGACTTGATGGTTGCCAAAGTCAAGAATAACTGAATCAGTCTTGCAATATTCATGGTTTGGCAAAGTTGAGGCTGGTGCAAAATATTCTTTTTTCCAGCCATAAATTGCTTTTTTATCTCTTTTCATCTCGACAATTGCAGTTGGTTTTACAACTGTTTCATAAAGTTGCGGTTTTAACTGTTCCGCTTGTTTAATAAATTGTTCATTTGGTACAACTACCTGGTTTTCCCGTTTCTGAATACACATTATCCTAACCCCTATTTCTCACTTTAAAATTATATGCGTCTGTCAATTTCCGCGCGGATATCCGGATAAATTTTATCTAAATTATAGAAACTCATAGTAATGATTGAAAGAACAACAAGTACTGCCGGAATGATCAGGTAACCCAACTTAATTGCAAACAAAACATTTTCAGTCTGATCCACATTTGGTATATAATGGCTCCAGTCAAGCAAAAGACCGAACAAGGCACTGGTAACAGCCATGGTTACTTTTCCAAGAAATCCGTTTATTGCAGATAATATTCCTGCAGCATTGATCCCTGTTTTCCACTCACCATAGTCAACAGGGTCTGCCTGCATTGAAAAATAAATACTTTGGCGGGTACCATAACCAATTGCTGCAATTACTGCCCCAACAATGATCCAGGATATGCTCAAGCCAGCAAACAGTATAATTAAAATGCCTGTAAGGTTAACAACACTTGCGATCATGAATACAGTACGCTTTAACATTTTTTTCGCAATAAATGGCGTTAAAAAAGTTCCTGCCAATGGAACAAAAGAAGCAATACCAGCAATAACGCTAACAAGATCAGGACGACCAAGATTGTATGTGAAATAATAAATAAGCGCAGCTTGTTGAATAAAATACGATCCCCACATAAATAAAATATTCAATGCAAAAATATAATAGGGCTTGTTTCCTTTTAAAGCAGAAAAAGCTTGTCTTACAGTTACTTTTTCAACCTGTATCTTTACCTTCTCTTCAACATTTTTAAAAGTAAAAAAGAATAGCAGACAGGCAATAACACTGAAAATAACCATCGTCCAGAAAAATCCGTCTGCTTGCGAACCGCCTCCAAGCAGTCGTACCAACGGCATGGTGAAAACACCGACTACTGTTGCTCCAACAAATGAAAAAATAATACGGACCGTTGCCAGGATCGTTCGTTCTTGAGGATCCCTAGTCAAGCTTGGCAAAATCGAGGCAAGTGGAATATTAACCATTGTATAAGCCATTGAGAGACCCATATAAGTCATATATGCATATATTAACTTTGCTGCCGGACCAACATCAGGCACATAAAATGCAAGTATCCCCAAAAGTGCAAATGGGATGGCTCCCCATAAAAAATACGGACGGGATTTTCCCCATTTTGTGTTGGTTTTATCAATTATAATCCCCATAATAATATCTGTTACGCCATCCAGAATCCTGGTCAATAAAAATAACAAACTGACTTGAACGGCTGCCAGGCCAACGACGTCCGTATAATAAAACATTAAGTAAAGCGTAATCATTTGCCAAACCAGATTACATGAAAGATCTGCAACACCGTAACCAATCCGCTGACGCCAGACATTGGCCATTGAACTCATGCTGTTTCCCCCAGTTGATGCTAGTATTTATATTTATTAAAGCGCTTGCTTAGTCCTTATACAATAACCGGATTACAGTTAAAAAGTGTTCTTTTTACAGGGGAAAGCAAATATATCTTATGACAATTGATACAAATCTTTTCCATTTTTACGAAATTGGTTTGGTGTACAGCCAAAATGCTGTTTAAATTTTCGATAAAAAAAACTGCTGCTTTCATACCCAATTTCATAAGCAATATCATTAATGCTTTTATTTGTATTTTTTAATAGTGCAGAAGCATGGACCATCCTTTGCATTTGCACAAGTTTCGAAAATGTTTTGCCCGTACATTCTTTTAACATATTGCCAAGATAGTTGGGGTTGAAATTGAACTCTCTGGCAAGAGCTGTAAGACTGCAATCTTTGTAATGCTGCTCAATATATTGTAGCAGCTCTATAATATTGGTCTTTTCAGACGTATGTGCAAGCTCGAAATTCTTGTCAAACTTGTAAACACGCATCAACTCTGTAAACATGACAGGCATATAAAATTGAATCATCTTTATGGAATAATCCTGTTCGTCAAAAAACTCACACATCATATTTTTGATAATGTACTGTAAATTTTTATTGTCCTGTGAATGAAACAAAATATAATGATCATGTCTCTGATTTCGGGATATAGCATTTGCCAAAAAATTGGACACAATGCCTTCATTGCCAAGTTGCCCTAAAAAAGCAGCAGAAAGCGTCTTTTTTTTCATGATAATATTAACCAGAATATCATTTTTGCCTAACGCCGGTATGCTGTGTGGTACGTCTAGATCCAATATGCATACCTCCCCCTGATTCAATATAAGTTCCTTTCCATTAATAAACTGTTTGCAAGTCCCCGAGTATACATAGTTCATTTCAATAAAAGAGTGCATATGCAGGGGCATATCTGCAAACCGGTGATGCTTGTTGATAAAAATGGGCCCCTTGTCAAAAAAATAATCTTCTTGCATTCTTGGAATTTGGCTTTCGTCTTCGATGAGCAGTTCATTTCCATCAAAGTCACTAATATTCTGACCTGTTTTAATTTGGATTTTCTCGATGGGGTCAAGTTGTCTCAAGTATTCATCAAGTTGTTGATGATTCAATTTGGTACACCTCCCTGTTTATTTGGAAGACTTTATCCTTATCTTTATTTTAGGCCCTAATGTCTGTAAACGTTACCGGAGTAGTTTAATGAGAAAACTAAAAAAGCTTTTTCTTTATGGGAGGATACGGACCAGCCCGTAAAACCCTATAAAAGGTTTCTCCTGATCCCGGCTACCGCTCTGCCTCTGGCATGGACCTTGGGTGACCTTGCAGCTTTCCCGGCGCATGGTTCCATGCAGTCCCGGCACTTCCCGCTCAATGACATCTTTTGTTGCCTCAGGGGTGATATCACATGGTGAAAATCTAATGCCGCCTGTAGTTAAATGCAGCAACACTCCATGTTGACCAACCATTTTCCGCATCGTCTGCGCCAGTATTTCCCTGTCATCGGACAACACCCGGTAATCAGGATTGGAGCAAAAGAAGAAATTGGTGTTTGAACCCAGGCAAGCAAAAAGGTTACAGGTAGATTATTTTTTATTTTAAAAAATGGTATTGATGAATAAAGGGGAACAAAATTAAATGGAATGGTATATGAATATCAATGAAGAGGCTCGAGTAGCATATTTATTGGTTTTAACAGAAAAAATTATTGATAAAGTAACTGAAGGTTACAATGAAGCAACAAAAACGATAGACATGTGTTGGAAATGGGTTGAAGAGAAGAAATATGATGGCGGTGATCTTTACATTGTATTTGACAATGAAGATGATGGTGGAGTATCCATGTTTTATATAGTTGATGATGAAATGATAGACGCTTTTACGCAAGAAATGTCAAAAGTAAACGGGTATCAGCAAGAATGGGTAGAATATTTAAAACAGTATCTCCTTGAAAATTATCCAGCAGATAAAAATAAAAAGATCAAGAGAGAGGAAATCATTGATTTAATTTAAATTAATGAAAAGGCCTGAGGAAAATTAAAAATTTAGGCTTTTTTTATTAATGGAGCTTTCCAGTATGACAAACGAGGAATTGAAACACATATAATGAAGAGGCTTATTCACAACATCAAGGAATATAAGTTATTTGGAAAGACGGAAAAATCCCTCTCCCATGTAGGTTATCTTACAAATCTTTTTCTAATTCATCCAAGTCCCCCAATAGTATTGATTGGTTAATCCTTGCTCCATCAGTTCCTATTTTTTAGGTTTTCGCCCTAACTCTTTCAGTGCTTTTCCCAATTTATACGGCATTAGTATTACTCCAATGTCTGAAAGTGAAGAGTGTAATTATGATGTAAAAAGATTGCTGAGAGAAATTCAATTAGAACTCAAACTTGAACAATTGTTTGATCTTATTAATGGTAGCGGGTATATGGATAAAATGGACAAACTGGATCGTATAGTGTTTGATCTAATTATTCCCTTCTTTTCCGAGTGTTTTGATAAAGCAAGTCGTCGACCATCCCATATTCAATATTATATAAGAACTGAAGCAAATGATGTATTCAATTTGCAAAATAAAACATGGGTGAAAATTGAGGATCAGTACGAATAGTCAAAGCTTTGGTTTTACGCGTGAAATCAAAATCGCTACTGAGGAAAATATGCCACAACTGGATGGTTGTTGATAATTTGTCGTCGACCTCCAGTAGAGGAGTAATCCCTGGGGATCGACAACACGGAATATTCTGATAAATATTCTTAAAATCCGCATCATAACTGGATTTTTTGTTTTTCAGCTTAAAAATGAATTAGTTAAGAGGAAAATGGGTCATTTCTAGAATGGCTTAAAAGCGGCAATTTTCCTCTTTCCAACGTTCCTGCAACCACTGTTTTAAAAGAGGTTTTGCTGCAGCCAAGTAGTCATCCAATTCTCCACTTTTCACCAGTTCATCAACACCAATTGCTTCTGAAAAATCACATGATCTTCCATTCTTTACAAACCGGTCGAGCCTAGTACGGGCATCGGTGCGAAGTCACCCAGACTCGAATAGCCGTACAGCGCCTCCAGCCTCAGTCCGTCATCCAGCGGGCGGCCAATTTAGCAAATTTTTACCGTATCGAATAATAAAAAGCACTGACTTATTGCCAAGTGTTAATCTTTTTCCAGACTATAACTGGCGATGAGCCTGCCTTGTTTATGTTCAATTGCAGAAAATGGATTACCATCCGCCTGTACAGCGGTTATTGGAAAGTCTTTTTATTCAAATTTTCTCTGATTATTGGAATGAGCTTTTGTTTTCCATTCTCCGAAAACATCTTGCACCAACTTTTTACATACTTTCTTGCAATTTGTAATCAAAGCATTTATCTCTTCCTGACTTGCGTTGTCTATATGGATTCCAACAGAAACACTGACATTGCATTTCAATTCTGTTGCCAAATACCTGGCCGCCCATCTTGCCACTTCATCATCCCTGTGTCCAGGTGCGCAGATTACACTGACAGTTGCTTTATTCCCGGGAAGTTTATCCTTGCCCGTATTGGCATGTCCAAGCGCTGTTGATCCAATATGATAGTGAGTTCCCCCACATATAATAACACTGTAATCCATACCACAGGCAAAAGCTTTCAGCTCAATCCGGTCTCTGCTTTTTTGTCCAATAATAATATGATATTCTTTCATAAAAATCTGTCCCTCAAATTTTGTTTTCACATTCCCTGGATGAATCCCACTTTTTTCAACACCGGAAACATCCGCTACTCAATAGTTCTCCTCTTACTGATGATCCCACTGTCATCTTTTCAATTGTTATTGACAAGCCAGCCTGGTACCATAATATCCACAATTTTGCCTCCGCGACAAGATGTAACATGTACATTTTGCAACCTGTCGGGCATGGGACATTCATCATTTATCTCAATGATACACGTCTCTGCGGGAATTCCCGCCTACCAGGCCAAATGCAAGATTGCATACGATGAGTTAGCGCTTTTACCCTAATAAGGAATACCCTCTTTTGCAACTCCGGTGTAGTCAGAAAGGGGAAACCATGCTTAAATAAAAAACCCTTGTTGCATCTCGCCAAACAACAAGGATTAAATATCGTTAAAAATTCGCCAGGAAATTGTGTTTGATGAGAGCCTGATCAACCCTCCCGAACTCGCAGGACTTCTCAGAAAAAAAGAAACGGCTGGTATTTTATAATCATCACTCAAGGCAACTCTTATATCGACTGTCCTTTTCCATTTAATGAATCCATGGCTCCCACATCGGCGCCCGCTCCCTCTGCTCCCGGTTGATAACCGGCAAACATTGGCTGTGTCTCTTCGAAAAAACGGGACTGGTTTTCGGGGGAAACATAACCCAGCTGAATCCCGGTCGCCTTGGCAATAAAAGGATCCATGGTGCATAAATCGGATTTGGATAAATCGGTCAAGGCGGTTTTACCCAAGGAGAAGGCAACCAATTCCATTTCACGCACACAAGCGTTCAAATAGCGAACCAAATTTTTGGCTGCCTGGTCCACATCCAATTGATCAGTCATTTTTCCGGTGTACACAACCAGGTCAGTGGGAGGTTCAAAAGGGACGGCTTTTACCATTTGTTCGCTCACCAACGCCATCAGGGCCGCGGTGCCGATATAAACACAGTCGGCGCCCAGAGCGATCGCTTTCAGCATTTGCCCGGGAGTAACCAATCCCCCGGTGGCGATCAGGCTGATATCCCGGATGACCCTTTTTCGCGCCAAGAACTCCGATGCCCGTGTGATGGCGAACAGGGTGGGCAAGCCGACATCATCCTGCAAAGTGGGTGCTCCCCCATGCGTACCCCCTTCGGCTCCGTCCAGCGTGACAAAGTCGACTTCCGCTTCGACGGCAATTTGTAATTCCTTTTCCAAATGATGTGTGGCGGCGATTTTCAGGCCGACGGGAACCCCGGTTTCATCTCGCAACCGCCTGACCAAACGGATGAAATCTTCTCTGGAATTGACTCCGGGCAACCGGGAATGGATCAACGCGTCTTCCCCCTCGCGCAAGCCAAAAACCTCCCTGAAGTCCTCTCCGATGTTATGGGCCGCAGTCCGCTGCGGAGCCGATCCCTGGGCTCCCTGGCCCAGTTGGATCTCAATCGCATCCAGTTGTTTGTATTTCTCCGGATCATTCATCCACCCACCGCGGTTATACTGACCAATAAACAGGCTGGCTGCTTGCCGCTCCTCTTTCAAAAGTCCCGCCTCACCGGAGTTGGTTGCCGTGCCGACCGCGCTGGCTGCTTTGGCCAGGGCGATTTTCGCGCTTTTGCTTAACGCGCCCCCAAATGACATGGCTGCGATTATAATGGGAATCGAAACGGTCATCGGCTTTTTCGCGCGGTGCCCGATCGTAATGGAAGTGGAGATTCCGACGTTTTCAGGAGTGGGAAAACGGAAGAGATGGACGGGATTAAACAGGAGTTTTTCCCAAGGCGACAAATGAACGGGACTTCCCAAGGGACGGGAAACCGGGGTTCCCAGATGGGCCCTCATGGCGATTTCCATCAGGTTGGTAACGCCTACTTTTTTAGTGGCAGGGACCATTTCAAACAGGTTTTCGATATACTGGTCCTTAATGAACCGCGTAATCGTCTGATCCAATGTTTCGTTGATTACGGAACGAATCCATTTCTCAATGAATTTCAGCACGGTTGGCACTCTCCCCAAGCTCGCCACGATCGATGGCATTTTTGATGCCTTCCACCTTTTGTGCCATCGCCGAACACATTTGTTTGATGGAACCAAGCTGGCGGGCTGCATTTTGCTCTTCAACCGCAATGTCGACCAACTCCCGATGGCCAAAGTTGGTGAGTTTGTTGTAATGTTCACGTTCAATGGAGGACAAGGTTCCAGCCATTGTTTCGATCCGGTTCAGCTCAGAATGGATGTAGGACAATGTATGTTTCAAATCTTTCACGTTTTCCATATGTTAGCACCTTCCTTGGGTGTGGTTGGTTCCTCCGACGGAAACGGACTGGTCGGATGTGTTCTATTATGCTATTTATCGCATGTTTTTATGCGTAATCTGTGTGCATTGCAGATGCTTGCCTATTAAATTTTTTGTTGCCGGGGATAAAAACCGGAAAAGACATGGTCGTTTCATTTAGCTTGTGATGTCCGATAAAGTGAGAAAAACCAAGGAAATTCATATCCGCCAGGTTTAACCGTCATATTCCGGATAATGTTGTGCATTTACATATCATATGTTTCCTGTTATTTTTCCAGATATTCCATGAAAGTGCCTCAGAACAGGCCGCGCCTGGAATGATCATAATGAACACAAACCGACAGCCCTGGAAGTCAAAGTGTTTCTTGTTTGCGATCATCATTTACTCCTGACCAGATCAACTCAATTACACGAACAACCTCTGCCAATCGCTCCTGCCTTTCTTCATCCGTCTGCTCTGCTGCCACGATATGAATCGTGGTATTGCCAATCCGGTAAGTTTTGTCAAAGCCGGTTTCCCTCACCCTGATCACCTCTGTAAATCGTATGCAGAAATTACTGAGGGACGGGCATATAAATATTTACTGTGAGGGGGAGATGGCATGGACAGAGTTTGCATGTATCTTCGCAAGAGCCGTGCGGATCTGGAAGCTGAAGCCCGTGGTGAAGGGGAAACACTGGCCAAACATAAAAAAGCCTTGTTACAGGTCGCTAAACATCAAGGACTGAACATTGTAAAAATCCGCCAGGAAATTGTATCCGGTGAGAGCCTGATCAACCGTCCTGAAATGATGGAACTTCTCAGAGAAGTGGAAAACGGCTGCTATGATGCCGTTCTCGTCATGGATATGGATCGGCTGGGGCGCGGTAATATGCGCGAGCAAGGAATTATTCTGGAAACCTTCCAAAAATCAAGGACAAAAATCATTACCCCCCGCAAAGTTTATGATCTTCAGGATGAATTTGATGAAGAGTACAGTGAATTTGAAGCGTTTATGGCCCGAAAAGAGTTGAAAATCATTACACGCCGGCTACAGAGCGGCCGGATCCGCTCTGTCCAGGACGGGAACTATGTAGGCACCAGACCGCCGTATGGATATCAGATAAAAGAGGATGCCACCGGACGCTATCTTGTCCAGGACCCGGACCAGGCCCCCATTGTGAAACAGATTTTTCACTGGTATACCGAAGAGAGAATAGGAACCCGTCTTATTGCCAACCGGCTTAATGAAATGGGTATCCCTTCTTACAACAAGACAAAATGGAATGCAAACGGTGTTCTCAGCATAATTAAAAATTCGGTTTACGTCGGGAGAATACAGTGGAGGAAAACAGAAAGAAGAAAAGCACCGGATCACAAGGGACAAAAATACAAAACACGGCCTGTAACCGAATGGATCGACGTGGAAGGAAAACATGAACCGATTGTCTCCGTTGATACTTTTAATAAAGCCCAGGAAATCAGGACCAATAGAAGAAATTCCCCTTATCGTTATGTATTCAGGAATCCTTTGGCCGGCCTGATTATTTGCGATCAATGCGGCGGTACCATGCTTTTGAAGTATTCGCGGTATAAAGTGGCCCATCTCATTTGTGATAATAAAAAAAGAGGCGGCGGATGCAAAAACAAGAGCAGCCGGCTCGATTATGTTGAATCACGTCTGTTGGATGCTTTGCATGATTGGCTGAAGGACTACAAGATTAAATTGAATTTGAATGATGAAACAACAAACGACCAAACAAAGGTTTATGAACTGGCAATCCAGAACCTGGAACAGCAAGAAAAAAACCTTCTGACCCAAAAAAGCAACTTGCATGACTTGCTTGAACAAGGCGTATATGATGTGCAGACATACATGGAACGATCCAACAACATCGGCAAACGGTTAGAAGAAGTCCGCGAAAAAATCGAAGAAAACAAAAAGAAACTGGGCCTGGAAACAGCAAGGGAAAATGCCAGGCGGAATGTCATTCCAAAAATAAATCATATTCTGGATACATATCATCATATTGATGACCCGAAACAAAAAAACATCCTGCTAAAAAGTGTCGTCGATCATTGCCTGTATCACAAGGAAAAGTACCAAAAAAACGATGAGTTCACATTAATTGTTTATCCCAAACTTTAGGTATTTATAATACAGTGGATTTGATTCAAAAAGAAACCTGTATTAATACTTAGACCCACGAAACTTATCCCTTTACATATACGGATTGCCGACAATAATCGCATGTAATTCCGTGAATATAAGGTTCAACCACATATTTTTTGCCGCAAACTTTGCAAGTTATCTCTATAACGGGATAACTTGCTCTTTTTCGGAATGTACGCCTCGCCAGGATAAAAAAAAGAAAAGCGATGGGAATCCCGATAATTGTAACCATACAAACAAATCCAAGAAATATATGTAGCCAGGCTTTATACTTTAATTTTTCTCTTATGGGTTGTCGGTCAAAAGGCGTGGAACCTCCTCCTCCACCGCCACCATCACACATATCTCATCCCTCCCACACCATTTTAATAAAAAAAGTGAACAAATCATACTGTTTTTCTTATCAAAACTTCTGCCCTCCTAAATCATAAGCATTTTTTAAAGGTATCCATAGTGCACACGTAAATAAATTGACAAAAGATGCTACTCCTGAGGAAATGAAAGAGGCGGGACTCGGCTGCCACTATGCCGATCATGACAAGGCCCTGTTCTACCATAACGCGGCCGGAGTACCATTTACCGCAACATACTTTCAGGCAAAGGGCGACCCCATCGCCGATCTGTACGAAGACATTGCCGCTGAAGAAAAAGCGCGTGCCACCTACCAGTGGCTGATCAACATGTCTGACGATCCCGATATCAATGACGCATTGAAATTCCTGCGTGAACGCGAAGTGGTTCATTCCCAGCGCTTCCGCGAAGCTGTAGAAATGCTGAAAGAGTATCAGGATCAGAAAAAATATTTTTGAAGATATCACGGTCTCTTTTGTAGTGAGGCTGTTGGCTGTTGGTCAGCAGCCTTGCTTGCCTGTGTTTCTCCCTCCTTTTTCCCCTTTCCCTTTATTCAAGACAAAAAACAAAAATAACAGGCTTGATCCGTCACATGGGTCAAAATATATATTAGTTAAGTTATTTGAATCTGCCAGATCAATTGAAACCCTGCCCAGGAAGCAAAACTCATTTATTTAACTCAAAATTGATTCATTAGATATACAGGAATATAGTAATGTCGAAGCGGAAAATATAAATGCGCCTTAAGCAGATTTTCCGAAAAAAGAACATGCAAACAAAAACCACAAGGGTGAATTGGTGAGCAACTGGGGGTAAAACCGCAAAGTTTTTCTAACCGGGTCAAGGCTGCAGATCTGCCGGATGTGAGGGTAGATGATCTGTAGCAAAGAATGAGAACACTGGAATTCCGATTCTGCCAGCAAGAGATTCCAACCGTTCTTCAAGATTCAAGTTGCTGGCTTGACCTGATTTCTTTGCACAAAAAAGGAGGAACAATTGTGAAGAAACTGCTGTACATAGAAGATGACGCCGAGATTGGCAAAATGGTAAAGGAGGATCTGGAACAGCGCGGTTATCTGGTTCACTGGCTGCCGTCCGGAGAAGGGGCGTTAGCAGCGGTTCATGATTCGGATTTGGTTATTTTGGATGTGATGCTGCCAGGGCTGGACGGGTTTACAGTAGGACAGAGATTGAAAAAGGAAATGCCGGATGTCCCGATTCTGCTGTTGTCGGCGCGGACAGCTGTGGATGACAAGGTAATGGGACTGCAATTTGCCGATGATTATGTGACCAAGCCTTTCCATCCGGATGAACTGGCAGCCCGAATCCAGGTACTGTTGCGAAGAAAAAATACGGAATCCGGTGAGCTGCAAATTGGTCACCTGACCGTCAGGATGAATGAAAAAAGGGTACTGAACCGGTCCGGGAAAGAGATCATTCTAACAGGTAAGCAACACCAGATCTTCATGTATTTGCTAAAACATCCCAACCAGATTTTAACCAAGGAGCAGATTTACGAAGCTGTATGGGGTGAACCTTACATTGAAGGGGACAAGACGTTAATGGTGCACATCCGCCATTTGAGGGAAAAGATTGAAGAAGATCCCGGCAATCCAAAAATCATTGAAACGATCCGCGGGATCGGTTACCGGGTGAAACAATGAAAAAATTCCGCAATTCTTTGTTAAAACAGTATCTGTTGATTATTTTTATCGCTACCATGATTCTCCCTTTGAGCATTCCTTTGCTATCAGCTTCTTTTTACAGACTTGAAGAACCGGAAATCCGATCGGAGCTCCCATCAAGCAGTTCCAGCATCGAGAAAACATGGAAGGAAGCGGCAAAAAACCTGACTGGTGCTTCCGACGGGCAAATTCGGGACAAGTTATTGGAATTTAAGAATCTGTATCCTGAAGCGACGATGTTCCGCGTTGATGAGACGGGAACAACAAGAGACAAAATTCCTTCTTCAATCCCGGTGCCCACTGTCTGGACCGCTTCTTCGGTCATCCAATTTATCCAGGAAAATCGCGGATATCAGGCTGATCCTTTTACGGTGGTTTCATTAATTGGTGAAAATCCCGGCGAGGGATTTATGGTTTTGCAAATACCACGCTCCGAATTGAAGTCAAATGACTGGTTTAACAAATACGGCTATTGGTTGTTAACCGGGACCTTTCTGGTACTGATTCTGTTCATTGTGGCTTCCAGTCTTTTCTTTTATAATATCCGAAAACGGCTTGTCCATCTTCAACAGGCAATGGAGATGTCCGGCGATGACGGAATCCCTTCGAGCCTTGCAGTAAAAAAAGACGATGAAATTGGCCGGTTGGTAAAATCGTTCAATCGGATGGTCAAGGAATTGAAATTAGGGAAAGAACGGGAAAGGAAAGAAGAAAAACTGCGCAAAGAACTTGTGGCCAACATCTCTCATGATTTGCGAACTCCCCTTACGGCAATCCGCGGCCATGCCTATAGCCTGAAAAAAGAGGCGCTGAGTAAAAGCGGCCAGGAATCGTTAAATATCATCGATGAAAAAACAGATTACATCGGGCAACTGATTGACAATTTGCTTTCCTATTCTCTATTGACAGGCGGAAAGTATCCCTGCCAGCCGGAAAAAACGGATATGCTTCGCCTGCTGCGCACTTCTGTTGCGACATGGTATCCAGTCTTTGAGGAGCACCAGTTTGAGATTGTGCTTGATTTTCCTGAGAAATCTTTCACCTGGGAAGTCGATCCGCAATGGATGAACCGGATTTTGGATAACCTGTTTCAAAACATTGTCCGCCATGCCAGAGATGGAAAATTTGTTGCCCTCCGCGTTGTAAATGAGTCGATCATCATCGAGGATCATGGTCCGGGAATGACCGGAGTTTCCATGCAGAAAGGAGCGGGCGTCGGACTTTCTATTGTATCGCTGATGGTGAAGGAAATGGGCTTGAACTGGGAAGTGGAAACCGGCGGGCATGGGACGAAAAACATCATCAGAAAGGAATAGCAGAAAAACAGCCCTGAACCGGGGTTGTTTTTTTTTACGCATTTAAACCAGATTTAAACTTTTTCTTCCCTCTCTTTAACCTTTCCGGCAACTTTATTTTAACCTGCGGAAGGTAAGATAGTTGGCGAGGTGAGAAAAATGAGCCAAACTATTATCGAAACAAATCATTTGACAAAGCAATTTGGTTCCAGGATCGCAGTGAATAATCTGGATATACAAGTAACCCAGGGAGAAGTGTATGGGTTTCTCGGTCCCAATGGCGCCGGAAAAACCACGACAATCCGGATGCTGCTTGGACTTTCCCGACCCACCAGAGGATCCATCCATATCTTTGGCAAGGATATTAAGAAAGAAAAGCTTTCCGTTTTGAAAAAAGTTGGATCACTGGTGGAAAATCCGTCGTATTACGGGCATTTGACAGCAGTTGAAAATCTGGAGGCCATCCGGATTCTGCTGAACGCCCCCAAATCGAGAATCGAAGAAGTTCTGTCCATGGTTCGCCTTGACAAAGATGCCAACCGTCCGGTTAAAAAATTTTCGCTCGGGATGAAACAGCGGCTCGGAATCGCTGCCGCTTTATTGGGCAAACCGAAATTATTGATTCTGGACGAACCGACCAATGGTCTGGATCCATCCGGAATCATCGAAATTCGTGAACTAATCAAAAGCATGCCAAAAGAACATGGTGTCACTATCGTCGTTTCCAGCCATTTATTGTCGGAGATCGACCAGATGGCCACACAAGTTGGCATTATCTCCAACGGGACCATGATCTTTCAGGATTCGATTACAGCATTGAGGAAACGGGCGAAAAGCAGGATCCGGCTCACTGTAAGCGAAGCAGAGTCAGCTCGGAAAAAATTGTTGTCCCTTGGATATCCAGCCAGTTTCTCGGATAACCGGATCTATATTGAGAACAGATCTGACCAGAAAGTGGCAGAAATAGTTCGGCAACTGGTACATGAACATTATTCCGTCTACCGGGTGGAAGAAGAGAGAAAATCACTGGAAGAGATTTTCCTCCGACTGATAAATGGAAAGGGGAATCAGTAATGCTCCAGGTGATGGCTTCGGAATTCCTGAAAATCAGGCGAAAAATGATTCTCTTCCTCATCTTTCTCGGTCCACTTGGGGTGATTGTCCTGGAGGCAATCAATTTTGGAGTGAGATACGATTACCTCACCGATCTCTACCGTAACGATTTATGGAAAGGGCTGATGGGGGAAGTTTCCATGCTATTCACCCCTTCGTTGATGCTTGGGCTTACGATAATCACCTCGATGATTGCCAATATTGAACATGAAACAGATGCCTGGAAACAATTGTTTGCCCTGCCCGTAACAAGAACTGAAGTCTTTCTCGGCAAATGGTTTCTGGCAACGATTTTGCTCTTTGTCTTCTGTGCACTATTGGCAGGCGGAACCATTGTACTCGGAACTTTTTTGAACTATGGACCCGACATCCCGTATCTCTATCTGTTGAAAAAATCATTCTTCCCGTATTTTGCGGCTATGCCATTCCTTGCTCTACAAATCTGGCTTTCTATTGCATGGAAAAACCAGGCGATTCCTCTCACAGTCGGAATTATGGGGACGATTTTATCGATGTATTCCTTCGAGTTTCCTGATTGGCTGCCGTGGAAATGGCCTTATTTAGAAAACAGCTGGGGAGAGCCACTTTATTTCGTCTGGGCTGGCCTGCTGACAGGAACAATCCTGTTAGTCACAGCTCTCATCGACTTTAACCGAAAGGATGTGAAATAGATGGGGAGAATATTTCGTGCTGAATTCCTGAAATTGCGGAAGTCATCGATCTGGCTGCTCATTTTTGTCAGCCCTGCTCTGGCTGCATTGATCGGGTTGTTAAAAGCGCCTGAGCAGGAACAATGGATTCTTATGCTGATTACCATGACTTCTACTCATGCCGTTTTATTTTTGCCGCTTTTGACCGGGGTTTTTTCTGCATTTGTTTGCCGATTTGAGCATACAGGTGGCGGATGGAAACAGCTGCTGTCGCTACCGATTCCAAGAGCGAGTGTTTATGGAGTCAAATACCTGATCGTCCTCCTGTTGATTGCCGCCACCCAAATCCTGTTCTTATGTTCTCTTTTGCTGGTCGGCTGGATGGAAGGATACCCTTCTGACATCCCCTGGAAGGCCATTTTTACAAGCATAACGGGCGGATGGATTGCCTGTATGCCGCTGGCTGCATTGCAAATGCTTGTGTCCGTGGCCTGGTCCAGCTTTGCTGCTCCTCTGGCACTGAATGTCATCTTGACCTTGCCCAATATACTGGTTGTCAACTCGAAAGATTTCGGGCCTTACTATCCATGGGCACAGCCATTTTTGGCAATGATGCCCAGTTCCAACAATGATTTCGGTGCACTCAATGTTTCGCTGGAAACCCTTTTTGTTGTTATTCTCGGCAGTCTGCTTCTGTTTTTGCTTTCCGGGTTAATCTACTTTACCAGAAAAGAATTCTGAGCAATCCATCCTGACCTTCATACAAAAAAAGCCAGGCATCCATTGGCCCCAGCCCTTTTCCAGCCGTCGTACCGGCTGTTGAAATAATCAATTGAGTTATGTCATTTCTTTTTATTATTTATAAGGATGAACATAAATTATCCATGTTAACTCTTCGAATCAGCCATGCATGGATTCTCCTCTTCCCGGCCTTTTTTGGGGCCGCTTTTTCTTTTTCGGATCTGTTCATCTTCTTTGCAACTGTGTCTGTGCTTCATGTATGGAAGAAATAATATGTATTTGGCCTTCCCGTTACAAAAATAACACGAGCTTCTTGTTGTATCCGGCAATATTTCGACATGGGGCGTATCCATGATTTTCAAACCGTCGACCATATGTTTGGGACAAATCTTAACCATGTCAAACCCCTCCTTCAGTGAGCAAATATGGATATTAAAAAATTGAAAGCAATACAAAAATCGATAGCGATTCTCAATAGGAATCAAACGAAAAACATATGTGTAGGACAAAAGCCCTCCGGTCACTTCCTGCAAAACCGATCCTGTCAACACTGCCGGTTCCAAATCCCAAACAAGCCGACTAATCCTCTTCTTGTCGCTTTCAAATAAAACTATATCATTAATTAAGGCAATGATTAAGCATGGAAAGCGCTTTAAAAATGAACAACTGGCCAACAGACTTCAATGAAGCATTCACCAAGCACCAGAAAAGGGGGAAAATGGTGAAAAAAGGAGGGATTGAAATTCCCTGGGGAACTTTTATGGTAATGATGAGACCGGTTTGGCGAGTTAAATAAACAGAAGAAGCAAGCCTGTGGCTTGCAGATCAATCGAATCCACATTGAATTGGAAACAGCCTTTTCTTGCCCGATCATCCCGCAACGGAACATGTCTGGAAACTGCTCTTTCTTTTCTGCATTCTGTGATCCTCTTCATATCTGCCTTATGTCTGATATATGGAAGAAACAACAGGTATTTGGCCTTCCCATCGCAAAAACAGCACATGTTCTTGTTGTATCCGGCAATATTTCGACATGGGGGAGATCTAGCATTTTCAAACCATCAATCATATGCTCCCGACAAACCTTGACCATTTCAAAACACCCCTCTTTTCAGGCTAACTTTATAGATTGCCTGCTATCGGTTTAAAAAACTGACAACAAGATCCGTGAACGCGCCTGTTTTTTCTATTTGCGTCCAGTGGCCGCACCGGGGGAAAACATGCAATTCGGCATTGGGCAACAGTTGGGCCATTTTCCAGCTGGTTTCGTTTAAAGGAATCACGCGGTCTTCCCTGCCATGCACCAGCAAAACCGGAGCCGAAATGGTTCTTAACGATGCATCGCTCAAGGCCATGGCATCCACGTGTCTTTGACGGGGAACCGGGAACATTTGCGAAAAGGCTTCCTGATACCCTTCCTGGATGCTTGCCTGGTAGCGCATTTTGACCAGATCTTCATTTTCGGCAGTCGACCCGTCATAAACAAAGATTTTAATCAGGTTTTTCATATTTTCATAGCTGGGAGTATAACCCCATACCTTGTCCAATTCCCTGGTGATGGGAAATCGGCATCCCACACTTCCCATCAGGATCAATTTATGAACCAGATCAGGACGCTGGTACGCGAGATGAAGCGCCAGGGCTCCTCCCATGGAATTGCCGATGATGGACACTTTCTCCAGTTTCAGTGCCTCGATAAATGAAATCATATGCTGAACCCATGCATCGACTGAATAGTGAATCCCTTTGGGCCTTTGTGTATCACCAAATCCCACTACATCGGGAGCATATAAATGAAAGTGTTGGGACAGGATCGGAAAAACCGGTTTCCAGTTGGCCCAGGCGGTAACTCCGGGTCCGGAACCATGAATGAGAAGAAGCGTCTCACCCTCTCCGGCTTCATGATAATGAGTAAGTATTCCGTCTGCTTCAATAAATTTCCCCTGTTCTACCATGCAACATCCTCCATCAGTTTATTTGTCTATGTGACTTGCAGCCTGTTTTTACAAAGGACAGCCCGGAAAAGGAAACATGCCATTTACCGGGTGTCCGTCATTCCTTGCCTAAGTCTATTCGGTCAGGATAAAACTGACTTCACCGATCTGATCCAGTTTGGCGGTGACACAGTCCTCAGCATTCAGCAAAATGGCTTCTGTGATGCCGCCGGTTAAAATGATCTGGCCGGCTTTTGCTTTTTCTCCCTTCCGGCCAAGCATATTGGCCAGCATGGCAACAGAACGGGCAGGGTGCCCCAGAACGGCTGCCCCTGCGCCCAGGGCTTTCAGCTCACCGTTGATAAAAAGGGTGGCACCAACCAGGTCCAGATCGATCTGATCCGGCTTGACGAGGCGGTTTCCAAATACCACCCGGGAGGAAGAGGCATTGTCGGCAACGACGTCGGGCAAGGTGAATTGAAAGTTTTCATATCGGCTGTCAATGATTTCAAGCGACGGAACAACGTATTCCGTCGCCGCCAGAACGTCCTTTTCAGTGATTCCCGGGCCTTTCAGATCGCGGTTCAGAACAAAAGCAATCTCCACTTCCACTTTGGGATGAATCAATTCCCTGAGTGAAAGTTTGTCTCCATTCTCCACGACCATATAATCAAAAATGTATCCATAAACCGGTTCATCCACATTCATCTGTTTCATTTTTGCCTGGCTTGTCAGTCCCATTTTGGGACCAATGATCCGGTAACCTTTATCCAGCTTGGACTTGACCAGTTCTTCCTGGATTTTATATCCTTCTTCGATTGACAGGTCGGGATGTTCCAAAGTAATCCGCTTGACTTCAACCTTTTCCTGTTCCGCCCGTTCCAGATAATTGGCGATAGACAGATAGTTCCGTTCCTTTACTTCCATCGTTTTCCTCCTTATCGAGCCGCTTTTGTTCCGGCTTTGGCAATTTCTGCGGCAACATCCACAATCATGTCTTCCTGTCCGCCGACCAGTTTGCGTTTTCCCAGTTCAAGCAGAATATCGCGGGAATCAATCTGGAATTTTTCGGCTGCCTGTTTGGCATGCAACAGGAAGCTGGAGTAAACACCGGTATAACCGAGGATCATGGCGTCCCGCGTAATTTCCTGCGGGTGGCCCAGGATCGGAGCGACTGTCTCTTCGGCCAAATCCATCATATTATACATGTCAATGCCGGTATTGATCCCCAGGCGGTCAAGAACGGCCACAAGCACTTCCGTTTGGGTATTGCCGGCTCCCGCGCCAAAGCAACGCACACTTCCGTCAACGCGGGTGGCCCCTTCTTCGATGGCAGCCAGTGTATTGGCCATGGCAAGTGACAGGTTGTTATGTCCATGGAAACCTATTTCCACATCCAGATTCTCTTTCAGCGCGCGAATTTTTCCCCTTACCTGATGCGGCAGCATAGCTCCGGCCGAATCAGTCACATAGATGATATCCGCTCCGTAACTTTCCATCAGTTTGGCCTGCTCGACCAGTTTCTCCACGGGTGCCATATGCGCCATCATTAAGAAGCCAACCGTCTCCATACCCAATTCCTTGGCCATGTAAATATGCTGGGCCGAAACATCCGCCTCTGTGACATGAGTCGCGACACGGACCATTTTTGCCCCCCGTTTGGCCGCTTCTTTCAATTCATTGACCGTTCCGATGCCGGGCAAAAGAAGCACAGACACTTTGGCCTGCCGGCAAACCGATCCCGCCGCCTCGATCAGTTCCATTTCGTCCGTCAGGGAAAACCCGTATTGCAGGGAAGAGCCAGCCAACCCGTCTCCGTGGCTCACTTCGATATAGGGAACATTTGCTTCATCCAGGGCCCTGGCAACCTGGACCACATGGTCGACGGTAAATTGGTGCCTGATGGCGTGGCTGCCGTCCCGCAGCGCTACTTCCGTAATATAAACGTCCCGTTTGGCGCTCATTCTGCTCTCTCCTTTGGATTCCTAAATCACTTTTTTCTTGATCTGATGTCTGGCAAACTCTTCTGCAACTTTGACGCCGGCAGCCGTCATGATGTCCAGATTGCCGGAATATTTTGGCAGGTAATCCCCTGCACCTTCCACTTCAAGAAATATCGTAACCTTGTTGCCGTCAAAAATGGGCTCCGTTTTCAGACGATAACCCGGGACATACGATTGTACGGTTTTTTCCATTTTCAGAATGGATTCAGTCATTTTTCTTTCATCCACTGATTCAACCAGGCAGTAGACCGCATTTCGCATCAGGATCGGCGGTTCCGCAGGATTCAGGATAATGATCGCCTTTCCTTTTTTGGCTCCCCCGATCTGTTCAATTCCACGCGCGGTTGTTTGTGTAAATTCATCAATGTTGGCCCGTGTTCCCGGTCCGGCGCTCACGCTGGAAATGGTGGCCACAATTTCCGCATACTTCACGGGACTTATCCTGCTTACGGCATGCACCATCGGAATTGTTGCCTGCCCTCCGCAGGTGATCAGATTGATGTTGGGAACATCCAGATGCTTTTCCATATTGACCGGTGGAACCACCAGATCTCCGATTGCCGCTGGAGTCATATCGATCACTTTTTTTCCCGCTTCTTTCAGAAGTTGGGCATGGCCGAAGTGGGCTCTTGCGGAAGTGGCATCAAAGACGATATCCGCCATTTCGGGGCGTTTAAGGAAACCGTCAATTCCGCTGTCAATGGCTTCGTATCCAAATTCCCTGGCCACTTGCAACCCTTCCGATTCCGGATCGATCCCGATCACGGCTGTCAACTCCAAAACAGAGGAGCGCCGCAGTTTCATCATCAAATCCGTTCCGATATTTCCTGAACCCAGGATTGCTACTTTCACTTTTGACATCCGAATCCCCTCCTTTATGTGACGATGGTTTATTCGTGTACAAACCTGACACTGACATTGCCCAAATGAGCGAGTCTGGCTTCAAAACGGTCTCCTGGTTCAGCGTCAACCGCTGCAGACAGAGCACCGGAAAGAATTACTTCCCCGGCTTTGAGAGAAATCCCGAATTCATACAGTTTGTTGGCCAGCCAGGCAACGCATACGGCAGGATTTCCCAGGGCCGCTGCCCCGACGCCGGTGTCCATCATTTCCCCGTTCTTGTAAAGGACCATGCCGATTTGCGCAAGATCCACCGAATCAATTTTTACCGGTTTTTCTCCCAGGACATACAGACCGGAAGAAGCATTGTCCGCAATGGTATCCGGCAATTTGATCTGCCAGTTTGACACGCGACTGTCGACAATTTCAAGTGCCGGCAAAATATAATCCGTCGCCAAAAGCACATCCATCGCATTGACACGCGGACCGGTCAATTCCTTTTTGAGCACAAAGGCAATTTCCGCTTCCACTTTCGGCTGGAGGACACGCTTAAAAGAAACCTGTCCTCCGTTTTTCACCACCATGTCATCCAAAAGATGTCCATAATCGGGCTGGTCAACTCCCAGCAATTGCTGCATGGCCAGTGAAGTGAGGCCGATTTTCTTTCCGGTAACGCGGGCGCCCGCCTTTATCTTGCGCCCGATAGTCACAAGCTGAACTTGATAGGCCTGTTCAATGGTGAGTTCCGGTTCCAGTTCAGTTAACGGCTGAACGCCTTTTCCTGTTTTTTCGGCTTTCGCCAGATGATCAGCCAGTTTTGTTGCCAGATTGGACGTTGCCGGTTTCAAGACGTTATCCCCTTTCTTAAAGTTTGATACAGATGTTTTTCAGTTCCGTATAAAATTCAAAACTGTGCATGCCGCCTTCACGACCGATTCCGCTTTGTTTCATGCCTCCAAACGGCGTGCGCAGATCACGCAGGAACCAGGTGTTTACCCAGATGATTCCGGCTTCGATTTGCCCGGCAACGCGATGGGCCCGGCGCAAATCGTTGGTCCAGATGGTGGCGCTCAAGCCATAATGGGTGTCGTTGGCACGCTCAATCACTTCGTCTTCCGTATCAAACGGAAGCACCGTCACCACCGGTCCGAAAATCTCTTCCCTGACAACCCGACAATTTTGATTGAGGCCGACAATAATAGTGGGCTCCAGATAATAACCTTTCTCCAGTCCTTCCGGTCTCTTGCCGCCGGTCAGGATTTGGCCGCCTTCTTCCCTGGCCAGTTGAATGTAGCTGTTCACCCGTTCATAATGTTCCTCCGTGACCAAAGCTCCCACATTGGTCAAAGGATCAAACGGATTTCCCACTTTCAATGTTTTTGTTTTTTCAACGAATTTTTGCAAAAATTCGTCATAAACAAGACGCTCTACATAGATGCGGGAACCGCACAGACATACTTCCCCCTGATTGATAAAACTGGATTTCAGGGTTGTTTCAATCACTTCGTCCAAATCGGAATCGGCAAAAATGATGTTCGGATTTTTTCCTCCCAATTCATAAGAAAGCTTTTTCAGGGTTTGGGAAGCCGCTCTCATGATTACTTTTCCGGTAGTAGTTTCTCCCGTAAACGAAATCGCATCTACATCCGGATGTTCCGACAGGGCCGAACCGGCAGAATCGGGTCCAAAACCGTGCACAATATTGACAACCCCATCGGGAACACCGGCTTCTTTGCAAATTTCCCCAAGCAGGGTTGCCGTCAGCGGAGTGGACTCAGCCGGCTTGATGACTGCCGTATTTCCTCCGGCAAGGCAGGGAGCCAGTTTCCAGGTTAACAACAGTAGAGGAAGATTCCATGGATTGATCAATCCGATCACCCCGACGGGGCGACGAACGGAATAATTGATGGCCACATCATCCATTTCAAAAGCTTCTGTTCCCAATGAACGGATATAGTCTGCAAAGAAATGGAAGTTATAGGCAGCGCGGGGGATGTCAATTTTTTTGGACAGCCATAGGGGCTTGCCGGTATCAACCGATTCCAGATAAGCCAATTCTTCTTGCTTTTCCAAAATGATATCGCCAATTCTGCGAATAACTGCCGCCCGGTCATGGGCCGTCATTTTTTTCCACGAGCCGTTTAATGCCTTTCTGGCTGCCGTAACCGCCAGATCAATCTCTTCTTTTTTTCCCTCGGCGACCAAACCGATCACTTCTTCGGTGGCCGGATTAATATTCCGGAAAGTTGTTCCGCTTTGTGACGGCTGGTACTTTCCGTCAATATAGTGCAGGCAATCATACCGGTTGCCAGTTTTTTGCCGGATTGCATCAAATGTCAGTTGCATTCTGATCTCTCCTTTTTCTATCAATCTTGCTGACGATTAACAATTGATCGGTTACAGATTCTGTTTTACAACATTTAAGGCGCTCTCTGCACAAAGGGCATCCTGTTCGGCGGTTCCGCCGGAGACGCCAATTCCTCCCGCCAATTGCCCATCAATGACAATGGGAATCCCTCCGCCAAATATGGTCAGCCTGTCCGTATGGACAATGCCATAGAGCAGTTCCGGTTCATCCTTGATCATCGGATACCACTCAGATGTGGCAATGCCGAATGCTGCTGCAGTATACGCCTTGTTTTGGGAAATTTCCACGCTGAGCAGGGGGGCATCATCCATTCGCATAAACCCTTTCAGATTTCCCCCGTCATCGGTGATGGCCACATTAATTTTAATCCCCAGTTCCTCGGCCTTCCGGCATGCCGCTTCCATCATTTTGGTAACAATTTTTTCAGAAATCGAGAGTTTTTTGTAAAATGCCTTCATTGCTGTCCCGCCTTTCCTTCGCGAATATCCAATTCTCCCAAAACGATCAGGGATTGAAGTGCCAAATAAATCTGATGCATCATGGACGGCTGGGTAAGATCCACCTGCAGGATTTCCGTGATGCGATTCAGGCGGTATCTCAAACCGCTGACCGAAAAATTCATGGCACGGGCCGTTTTGTGAATATTGGAGGCATTGTTTAAATAGTGATACAGGGTTTTGGTCAATTGCATATTTTTGGGCTTGTCTTCTTTAATCAGACTGCCCAGGATCTTATGCGCATAGCGGCGCAGTCCGTCCAGGTTCCTAGTCTGGAAGAGAATCCCGACGATCCCGAGGGAATCAAAAAAAATGACATCTTCATTATTGTCCGCTATTTTCAGGCACGCCAGCGCTTCCTCATACAGGTTGGAAACATCCTTGATATCACAGGAGCTTGAACTGATACCCAATTTAAAGCAGCAACCCTTATACCTTTTTGAAAAATAGCGGATCAATGTCCGGCATAATTCCTCTTTTTTCCCTGGATTCTCCAGTTCCTTGTTTTCCACCAGAAGGATTACCACATGGCCGGCCTTTTGGCCGATCAGGACATCCAGGTTCCGATGCTTGAAAAAGTTTAACAGATTGACAATAAACCGGTCGTTAAATTCCAGTTCATCCTCAATGGTCTGATGGTTGATGAATTGGTTAAAAGCAATCATGAACAGGCCTGAGTTTTTCCAGTTGAAACCGATCAGACGCGTTCTCTTGATCATTTCTGCCTGGGTAATGCGATGATTTAATATATCTTCCAGCAGATTTCCCCGCATCCGGTTCTCAACCTGAACACGGATTCGTTCGTTCAGCATATGAAGGGAACAGGTCAGGGCAGCTTGTTCCAGGATTAACTTGTCCACTTCACGAGGATAGGAGTCCTGATATAGAAAAGAACAGTATCCGATCACTTTTCGCCGCAAATAAATCGGTGTAATCAGCCTGCGGTGATTTTTGGAAACGACAAGGAAAGAAGTTTGCACCAAATCGTCAGTATTAAATGATTTTTTGAATTGTTTGGAATAATTTTCCGCTTCTTTCATTGCCACTCCGCCTGCTGCCAGGAGATCCAAATGGCTGTCCTCTATCAATACCTTGATCCCCATGCTTTGATATAAAACATTGGCGATGGAAATCAGATGGTTTTGCTGAAGAATTTCTTTCATTAACTTACGGTGAACCTGATAGGCTTTGCTTAAATTATCACGCTCATGTTTTAATTTTTTATAGGTCTGATCCAACTCATCAATGATATTGTTTACTTCATAAAACTTGAGTTCCTCTGCAATTTCCTCTCCCCAGTCTTCCACGCTTTTGCAAACCCAGTGGCACTCGGAATCCCCCATCCCCTCGCACTGAAGTTCATAGGCAATCACTTTTTTGCCCATCACGGTGGACAGATATCCGCTCGCGTACCCGGACAGGAAATGGCATACCGGTTTCTTGCTGACTCCAAACAGTCTGATCTGTTCCCTGGCTTCATACGAATTTTTCCAATAGCCCTCCAGGTAAATCCTCCCTTGCCCGATGTCCACCTCAATCCTGTCCGGAACCACGTGTACATGCCCATGCAACGTGTGCAGGCGGGGGCCGGCCAGAACCAGTTCTTCATCGTTCTTCCAGGTTAACTTCTTTGCCTTGTTACCGTCACACATGCCGCAATGCCATCCGTACCGGAGAAGAAAACCTTTGGCGCGCTCACGACCAAGTGTTTCAATCAGTTCGGTGCGCAACGTTCCCATGGCGGAAATTGGAATGGTAATCACACGCTCGTAGCTGACATTGTCATTTTTTCCATCTGAATATAATTGGTTTAACTCCAGTCTGAAAGATTCCATACTTCCACCACCAATGAAATTTCAATTTCAATCGATGCCAATACGAACTTGGATCCCGCTTTTGGGATAAGTTTTGCAAGCCAGTGTATAATTCAGCTCCCGTTCTTCATCTGGCAACACTTCTTTGGAACTTGGCCCTCTTTCGAACTCCCCTGTCTCTATTTTAACTTTACACAATCCACATCCCCCGCCCCGACAGGCAAAAGGGATTTTCACATCATGCCTTTGCAACGCATCCAACAGACTTTCTCCATTCTGACAATAAAAAGTACGATGATGATCATCTATCACTTTTATTTTAAACATAGTAACCTCTTATTTATCAATATTTTTAATCAATTTTTAAAATTCATCATAATGGATATCAGCTCCTCTTACCCCTCCCTGGTTAAGCACATCGATCGTTGTTTCAATCATGATGGGCGGTCCGCACAAGAAAGCTTCCATGTTTTTCATATCAGTCAGAGTTCGTTTGACAACATCGGCAATATATCCCTTCTCGCCTTCCCAGGTTTCCCCGGACTCCAGATCGGAAAGGGCGGGAATAAACCGGAAATTGGGATACTTTCTCTCCATTTCTTTCCATTCATCCAGCAAATACAGATCTTTTTCCGTGCGGGCTCCATAAAAGAACCAGGCCTTTCCTTCATAAGGATCGGAAAACAGTTCCTCGATCAGGGATTTGATTGGCGCCATTCCGGAACCGCCGGCCACAAAGACCAGATCTTTGGAACGGTCCCGCAGCCGCATTTTTCCGTAAGGTCCTGAACCGATCACCTTATCACCTGTTTTCAGATCACACATGTAGTTGGAGCCGATTCCGTCCTTGATCCGTTTCACATGAAATTCCATAATGCCATCTTTCGCATAAGGTTTGGCCAGCGAATAAGCCCTGGTTTCATCGCAACCGGGAATGGCAAATTCACAAAATTGGCCGGCGGCGTATGGAAACTCTTCGGGTGTCTCCAGTTTTAATGTGATTTTATGAATGTCCGGAGTACACTCAACATTTTCCACTACCGTCGCTTCGAAATCGTAAACCGGAAAGAATGGCTCGTCCGACTTTTCTTCTTCAACCTCGATGACCAGATCGCTTTCGGCAACCGTGCTGCACAGGAGAATAAAACCTTCCTCCCGTTCGAAACTCATCAGCGAATATTCCGAAACGCGGCCCATCAGCTGGTATTCCCCTTCGAGCACTTGTGCCTTGCAGGCAGAACAGCTTCCGTGCCGACATCCGTAGGGAATCTGGATACCGTTTCTGATCGCCGCATTCAGCAAGGTCTGCCCTTCCTTGACGAACATGGTTTTTCCGCTCGGCTCCAATGTTACTTCATACGTCTTTTGACCTGTTTCGACGATGCTCATCTTATGACATCTCCCTTCCGATCATTTTTGTACCTCCTACCCTCTTTAAGTGCTGCCCCTTAAAGAGGGTAGGAACTGACTAACAAGAAATGATCTCCAGAGGATCCCCGTTTCTGATTCCAATTTCCTTAATGACTGTATCGGGTGGAATGTCCACCTGTTGATCTGGCCGGATCAAACGAAGACGGTATTTTTTGTCTTTATCCAATTGCCAGGCATCGACGCATGCCTGAAGCAATTCTTCACCCGTCATGTCATACCGGGCCCTTACACCAATATTGCAAATGAACAGATCGTTTTCGGTCACTTCCTTAAATACAGGCCATATCAACAAGTGATTGGAGTCCTTCAGATAATTGGGCATACATTTCACCACCTTCCGGATTATCTTCCTGTAAAAATCTGATCCAATCCAAGTTGTTTACGGTATTGAAGCCAGCGTTCATAATCTCTGGAAGAGTAATATTCATTTGCCTCTTCCGGAGCGAAGCCAAAGTATTTAAACAGATCGTCAGGGAGGTTTTCACCAAACTCCCCGCTGACATATGCCTCGGCCGGCCACCATATTTGCGCATATTTGTGCGGCTCCTGTTCAAAAATATGTTTGCATCCCGGAGAACAGGTCATATAGGTTTTGTTGTTGTATTCGCTGTACTGCGTCCAGAATCTGGTCGGATTATCCGGATCAGGGAACTCCAGCGGAATCTGGCATACCGTGCAGATGGCAGGAATTCCCGGAGTTGCCACCGCCAGGACATGATCGTCCATCCTCCTGAAGAACGGGGCATAGTAACGTTCAAACGTATCCGGATATTCACTGGACAGCCATTCATAATCATCCGGATGTAACCGGAAACCCCTGAAGGCGTTGACATGTTTGGCATGATTTAAAATGCGCATGACGGCATGGGAATAATGTTCTTTTTCCTTAATGCTGTCTTCGGCATGAAGCGGCAAACGGATGCCATATTTTCTGAAGTCCTTGAACAGCCCTTCAAATACCTGATCTTCTACATATGTTTTGAACGCTCTCTTCCAGGAAATGGGGCGGATCCGCGGATAATAATCAATCAGAGTGGCTACCACCGAGAAGATGCGATATGCTCTCCAATACCATTTATCCAGCCATCTCTGAATAATTGGCACATTGCGATCGTCCTCTTCCAACAGCATTTTCAATGCCGACATTCCGAGCGCCATATGGCGGGATTCATCCGACTGTACGCTTTTTCCCACAGCAACGAAGTTATCATCCCCCACTGCTGCTGCGGATGTAGCAAAAGGCAGAAACAGAATATTTGTAAATACATACTCAAACGAGAAGGCAATCGCCACCAGGGCTTCAAAGGGTCCTGCTGACAGCGCATCTTCAAAGAAAGACTTGGTAACCGTGTTAAACCACAGATTTTCGTTGGTTTGGGCATAAGCGTGCAAACCGTCAATTTTCTTGCTCATATGGGCATAATGCTTGATTTCAATTTGCGCGTGGCGCAGCTCGTCCAGACACTGGTTGATGGTAGCAAAACGAATTGCTTCAATCGGGATGTTGCGCCCGATATAGGCCATCAGGCGGTGGGCCTGATATTCAGCCGGCTGGACAGCGATGGCAAAAGCCTTTACCCCTTCATACCAGCGGGCATCGACGACTTTGGCATGTCCCTCGTTAGCTTCAAAGGCGTTTCGCACCGCGTGATACAGAAGGTCTTTTTCCGCCTGCACTTTCACATACTGGTTGTAGGCCATGCGAAACGGATCTTCCCACCGGCTGGGGTCCTTGAGTATGATCCCCTCTTTTTCAATCAAAGGATAGACGCGTTTCATGTCAAACTCCTGGGAATCCCACATCAGATCCCTGGTCATGGCGTGATATTTCTGCTTTAACCCCATCCTGGCCGCCATCCATCCTGCCTCCTTTGCTATACATTTTCCCAATGGATAATCAATTGATCTTCATCCCAATCACTGATAAATCCAAAATACGATGACATAAAGAGCTGGAGTGAATCCATTTCCCACTCCCTGCCGAGACATTCTTCCACCGTCTCGCGGCGCACCAACAGTTTTCCGGGAGCCTTTACCTTCTTATAAACGGTAAAATCCTCTACTACGACGCCTTCATTGTCTCTTTCCACTGCTTCAATGATGGCCTCTACCACATCACCACCGCTGGTATCCAAGTCCATCCCCACATAAGCCGCTTTGGTTTCCATACCTCTCGACTCCTTCTTGATCAATGATTCACGGGCTTAAATGGCAATCCATATTTTTTGTAAGTTCTGGCAACAATATCGCTTTCAATTTTCTTCAGGGCCGATTCCAGATCAATCCCGATGTTGTGTTTTTCAAACAACGGGGACAAAGAAAGAACTGCCCCGTATGCTTTGGGATACCATTTGTTTACCCATTCGCCGATGATTTCCACATTGGACAATTCTTCTTCCGGCGTTTCCCGCGGATCGCTGATGATAAGTCCCCAGCGATAATCTCCCTGCCAGTCACCATAGCCCAGTGATTTCAAATAATCCCAACGGCTTTTGGCCTGGTCTTTCGCCAGATAGCTGAACAGGGCAAAGGCCCAGTCCCGATGCCAGTCCATCTGTTTATTGATGACCAGATTCAGAATGGACAGATGGGTATCCCCAACCTTGACCGCTTCATTGTTTAATTCCTGATACATCAGATTGCCGAGCAAGACATCCAGGGTCAGGTTTTCAGCCAGGATCACTTCGGCCCAATCATCGGTAACCAGAATCTCTTCTACGTATTTTTTCAGCGGCTGGAAGGCCGGTTCATTCATCAGGATCTGTTTTCCGTGCTTCAGAAAATCCCCGTGATGCTCCTCCATGTTCATCGCCCAGAGTGAAATCCACTGGGCCCGTCCGGTCTTGTCAAAAGCCTGGAAAGTGGCACACTGTTCGATTGGAGTTCCCAGGGCATAACGTACCACATGCTGCATCTGGAGGTTTTCACCATATTCCAGATGACGCAAAGGCGTATACAGGTCTCTTAACGCATTCACCCAATGTTCCGGGAGATTTTTGACAATCCCGAGCTGGGTGGCGTAGGAAAATCCGTTTTCGACTTCTTCCGCCATTTTTCTCCGATTGCTGACATAAGTGGTGTACCAGAACCGTTTCGGATCGCGAAAACCCTCCCAGTCGGAACTTTTCAAACGGGTATAGCGCGGGTCATAAAGTTCATAATCCCGGTCATCATAATTGCTTCTGTATTGAAAGTGCAGATAGGTTTGCTGCCTGAGTGTCACTTCTTCATATTCATTTTTCGTCTTCCAGTCAAATGGCTGTTTCCGAATCGTTTTCCGGACAGCAGATTCCGCTGACATAACCATCCTCCTTTCTATCGAGAGCCCCTTCTTTTTTTGACAGATTGCCCGGCAATGCCCCAGTGCTCCCAAGGCATCTCATGAATTAACACCCGTACATTTTCGATCGGGGAATCCAAGACTTCCGCAGCCAGATTGGTCATTTTTTCAATCAGTTCTTCCTTTTGCTCCGCCGTACGTCCTTCAAGAATATGCACCTGAATCAGTGGCACAGTGTTTCCCCCTTTTTCCGGAGATTAAGTTAATGCTTTTCCAAAAGAATCAACCATTTGTCTGAGGTGATAGAAGATGCCCTGTTCAATCTTGTCTTCTGTCCACGTGATCGTCGGTTGATCATAGTAGGCTGTGTAACCGCCTGTATAGGTTTCATTGCGATTTCCGGACGGGTCGAAGAAATAAATGGTTTGGCCTCTGGTCACCCCGTGGCGGGTCGGAGAGATTTCAACCGGTACATTGTTCCGGCTCAGAAGATCGGCAGCCCGCAGTACTTCATACCAATTGTCAACAAAAAAACCGGCATGATGGAGCTTTTTATCGGGGCCTTTGATAAACGCGAGGTCATGGGGCTTACCGTTAGGGGCGTGCAACCAGCTTGCCAACAGCTCCTTGCCATCTGTGGAGACAATTTTTTCACTTATATGGAGGTTCAGTACGTCCGTAAAGAAACGGGTAGCCGTTTCTACGTCTTCGCCGGCTAACAGGCAGTGATCAAAACAGTGCGGTGCGATTCCTCTTGTATCATCCGGCCAGGGATGGGGATTCAAGGTGCCCACTTTTGTACCCACGCACTCGATCTCATGGTAAAGTTCCACAATATGGCCTGTCGGAATTTCAAAGCGCAGCGTTTCTCCTTCTCCCAACCGGTTGCCTTTTGGAACCCTGGTAACCGAACAGCCAAACTGTTCTATTCTTTTTTCAAATTGCTCCATGTCATTGGCGAATTCAACTTTAAACGCAATATGATCAACTCCCGGTGAGTCTGCTTCCCGCAGAATCACACTGTGGTGATCCCATTCATCCCAGGCTTTCAAATAAACCCGGTTTTCTTCCCGACCGACTTCATCCAGACCGATCAGGTTGGTATAGTAGTCAACTGACTTTTCCAGATCCAAAACTTTCAGTTCAATTCGGCCAATTCGCAGGATCCCCATCTCATCACTCCCTTGTGTTTGTTAATAGATGATGAACGTATTCATATATTAACTTACTGTTAATTCAAAATATACAAATTAATATGTTGATTTTATTATTTTTTTAGTACTTTTTATTCTAAAAATAAAATAAACACTTAATTATCATAGTTTGTAAAACATTGCGTTAAATCCTTGGAAATCAAGAATCTGGCTGTTCGCTCCAAACAAAAAAGCCAGTCCAAGAGATGGAGGACTGGCTCACATCAAACCATATTAATTTGCTCTGGCTACTTCCTGTTTGGCCGGGACGGCACGAAGCCGGGGAAAACGGAACAAAATAGACAATACGGCGCAAACGGCAATCAGAATCGGGTAATAAGAATAACTCAGAATGCTTACCGGAGAAATGGAAGCTACACTGGCCGCCAGCAAAATTTGCGGTCCATACGGAATCAGCCCTTGTACGCTGCATGAAAAGATATCAAGCAGGCTGGCCGTTTTCCGGCTGTCAATCCCAAACCTTGTGGAAATTTCCCTGGCCAAAGGTCCGGCTATGATAATGGAAATCGTATTGTTGGCAACGCACAGATTGGTTACACTGATCAGCCCGGCAATGCTGAATTGGGCCCCTTTCCTGCTGCGTGTCCGGCGTGTAAGGAAATCGAGCAGAAACTGGATTCCTCCATACGAACGGATCAGTTCCACCATTCCTCCGATCAGCAGAACCAATATGGAGAGGGATTGCATTCCCGTAATTCCTTCTTCCGCTTTTTGCACCAAAGTAAGCCAGGTATAGTTCCCTTCCCAGAAGCCGATCAATCCGGCGCAAACGATCCCCAGAACCAGGACAACAAATACATTGACACCGACCAACGCTGTAACCAAAACGGCAATATACGGCAAGGTTTCAATCAAGGAGAAAGGATGGCTGGCCACATTTGCCACGCTTCCTCCGGATATAAAGTAAAGAATGACTGCGGTGACGACAGCGGCTGGCAAAACGGTCAGAAAGTTGACCTTGAACTTGTCTTTCATTCTGATATTTTGTGTGCTTACGGCAGCGATGGTCGTATCGGAAATAAAAGACAGATTGTCTCCAAACATCGCTCCCCCGACAACTACAGCCATGGACAAGGCAAGAGAAATATCCGCCTGCTGGCTGAGGCCCACGCCAATCGGGGCCAGGGCAACAATCGTTCCCATCGATGTTCCCATCGACAGGGAAATGAAGCAGGCGATCACAAACAGCCCAACCATCAGTAAGTTAGGCGGCAGGACAGAGAGCGCCAGATTTACGGTTGATTCAACGGCGCCCATTCCTTTGGCCATTGCGGTAAATGCCCCGGATAACAGAAAAATCAATACCATCATGATAATGTTCGGATGTCCCGCACCGCGGTAAAACAATTTCATTTTGTCGGACAGGGAGATTTGCCTGTTCATCAAGAGTGCCAGCATCGATGCAATCAAAACGGCAATGATGGCAGGCATTTTTGTAAAATCACGGGTATAAACGCCGACACCGATAAACAGAGCCAAAAATATGACGAAAGGCAACAAAGCCCATGGATTTCCTTTGTTTTTCAATTTCATTCGCTCCTTTTTGAATAGAAAAAGACCTCTTCATTCCAGCGAAGAGGTCTTCATGTTCATATCGTTGAAAACCTCTTCTTATCTTCCAAGCACAAGCGCTTGCTGGAATTGGCACAGTACTCAAAATGAGCCCGTTGCCGAGGATTCACAGGGCCAGTCCCTCCACCTCTCTGGATAAGAAGATCGGTTTTTTATTAGTTTTAATAAATATCTTATGCCATAATAATATGATCTTATTTGTTTGTCAATAAATTTCGTGCAATCAAATTTTGAGAAATCCCATGAAAAATAGCCAGCTCTTTTTGGCTGACTATTTTCAAACGTTTATTGTTTAATTGAGCCCCAAGTGTGATTTCAGTTCACTTTGCTGCTTTTTCAATTGTTTCCATTCTTCATAAAGGTCATATTGTGCCAAAAATTCATGTCGTTCCTTAGCCAATAAATATTCTTGCTGAATGGAATAGAGACGCTCTTCCAGTGCTTTTAACTGTTCGATCATGCGAAGCACCTCAATTCTTTTCATTTAGAATTCAAGTATTAGAAGTTATCATTTTTTAATTACCCAGCGGTTAAAAAAAGTAAACCAAAAAATTTGTCTAAATCAAGAAAGAGTTTGTCCGATTCACCGAAAAACAGCGAAGAAGTTTGCAAGAGTTGACAAAAAATAAAGGATACGGCTAAAAACCAACGTTGACCTGCGTCGATTTTTTGATAAAATGATAATCTGATCACTTTATACAAACATGAAAGGAGTATATGTGATGTCCATCAACCCCCAATATATGCCATCCTTTCTCGAAGAATTCCGCTCTATGAAACTTGAAATGATGATCCGTGACCTGCATAAACTGAGTCACGATGAATTGATGTGTATCAAGAAGGAAATTGATGATTTACTTCATTCTGAAACAGAGTAGGATGAATTGTGATGAATCAACCGACAGAAAAAATATTGATCCAGACCTACAAACACATTAATGAATCGCGCAACCTGATCGAACAGCTCATCAACCAGCTTGGGCAACAAACACCATTTATTCACCATTTGCCTGAAGACATTCAACATCTTATTCACGTTGCCCTGGAATTATCACCGGACCAGCGGAAAACCCTGCGTCTGTTCCTTGAATCATTAAAACAGGAATGACCCCAGAATTACTTTGAAGTAATTACTGGGGTCATTTTTTCGGGCAGGACCTCCCTGCATGTTTCGGGAAGAGATGCCTGATGTGTTCAATTTTTTTCAGGATGATAATCGTTTGAATAAATGAGTTGAAATATTTTTCGGGATAAAACGGATGAGCGAAAATATTTATACATTTTCGCCGCATCAACTGCTGCAAACAAACCTGTTCCAGGAATAACCCGCGTTTCGTCACGAAAGCGAATATAGTCATGCGCCTGCAGTTTCGCCAAAATTTTATGGCATTGATTTTTGTTACCCAAAACATCCTGAAACATATGGACCAACTGATCAATATATACTGCATCCGAAGGATGTTCTTCTCTTAAATCGGGGTCCAATTTCGGATAAACGAGCAGTCCCCACAAAATTACCAGTGCTGCACGCTCCGTTTCGTTCCAATGGCGATGAGGGGGCTCCTGATCCCTGCGAACCGGTTTCTCTTTTTTGGCTGGAATGCGAGAAAACAAAAGAGAACTCATTTCCTGGATCGACATTTGATTCATCGTTTCGCCCCTTTCACAGAATATCAAATCATGTTAACTTTTTTTCTCTCTTAATAAGGGTTATAGGCAAAACTTTCCTATTTCATACCTCGTCATAAAGAAAATGATTTTAAAATATAATTTCACGAGCAATCTCTTAAATTTTCCTGTTATAAAAAAAGAAAACAGCTTATTCTCTCTGTAGATCTCACTTTACAGGAATGTTTCCAAAATGAGTAGTGGAAAAGATTATGTCTTTTCTGTTATATTTATAAGTAAAGATTTTAAGAAGAATTATGCTTCGGAAGGAGTTTGCACCGAATGTTCTTTGAAACAAAAAAAGGGAAATATACCGACAAGGAAAACGAACTGATTATAGAAGCGATCAACAAAAAAAGAACGGGAAATCCTCAAAGAACTGTCTGAACAATTAAACCGTGGATATTCAGGGATTATGTCTCATGTTCGGAAGCTGAGATCCGAATATCCAGATCGTTTCCACTGTTACGAAAATTCGGCGGACAACTCCCATCGTCTGAACAGCTGGGATCCAGAAGAGGAAGCACTTGTCATCAATACTGTAAACAAGTTTCTTGAAGAAGGCAAATCGCTTTCCAATGCGATCAGCGAATTGGAGAAAAAGCTTTCCCGTACCCAGGGAGCCATTTATCAACGGATCTACACGTTAAGGCGGAAACAGCCTGAAAAGTTTAAACATCTCCCTGTACATAGGCCCCGACGCCGCCGAAGCCTGCAGGACTGGCCATTTAACCAGACTTCAATAAACAGCCTGTACCCCGTGCCATCCAATCATACCGGGGAGCAAATATCCGCAACGGATCAACAGCGGCTGACAACTGAAGACAGTATAAATACATATCCCCAGCCCCTTATTTCCTCTTCAAACTCCGGTTCCGATCAAATGCTTACGGCTGAGGAAGAAGAAGAAATGGTTCTGAAAGCTTTCGAAAAAAAATTTGGACGGCCCAATAATGATGCACGGTCAAGACTGATCGCGATCATGCGAAAATACGGTACGACACGTGTTTCCATCGCCATGTTTACCTTAACGGAAGATAAGGCATTTCCCTCCCATATCGTTGATTTTTTGGAACGGCGTTTATTAAATAAAATTTTATGAAAACATAAAAGCACGAACCCATATTGGTCCGTGCTTTTATATCGGTTCCTTCAATTTTACGGGAATGGTTGCATTAATAATTGTCTTTCTATCTTTTGACTGTGGAATGACTTCTACCTGACCGACCACATCATAACCGAAGTCATCGCACAATTCGATAAGACGAACACGAAATTGCTTTATTTTTTTCTCATCAATATCGGATCTTTGATAGCTAAGCACCAGCGATAAACGATCATCAGCTGTCATGGCAGTCGGCTCGTCTTTGTCCCGGCTAAACATATTTAAAAAAGCCATCCTGATCGCCCCTATTCTGATCAAGCGATATGAAACAACCGCTTGATTCTCGTAATGATTGTGGAAGATTCCAATTCCATAAACGGTACATCCTCACCGATCAATCTGCGCGAAATGTTGCTGAATGCTTTGCCGGCCAAGGATTTGCTGTCCAGGATTACAGGTTCACCGGTATTGGACGAACGGATAATGCGTTTGTCCTCCGGAACGACACCCAACAGATTGATTGCCAGATGGCTTTGCACCCGTTCGACACTCAACATGTCCCCATCTCTTACCATCCCGGGCTGAACGCGATTTACAATCAAATCGATTCGCTGAATATTGGCAGATTCCAATAAACCGATTACCCGGTCTGAGTCCCTGACAGAGGGAATTTCCGGGTTTACTACAAGAATGGCCCGGTCCGCGGCAGCGATAGCGTTGCGAAATCCCCCTTCAATTCCGGCGGGTGAGTCAATCAGAATATAATCAAATTCTGATCGTAACTGGTCCACAATAGCCTGAACCTGCGATGGCGAAACCTCTTCCTTGTATCTTGTCTGTGCTGCAGGCAACAGTGCGAGATCATTATATTCCTTATGCCGGACAAGCGACTGCCGTATTGTGCTTACCCCTTCGATCACATCAACCAAATCGTAGACAATGCGATTTTCCAGTCCCAGCATCAAATCGAGTTTCCTCAACCCGATATCCGTATCCACCAGGCAGACTCTGTAACCCAACTGGGCCAATCCCAAACCAAGTGATGCAACTGTGGTTGACTTGCCTACGCCACCTTTTCCGCTTGTTACGGTAATGGAAACAGATCTGTTCATCCTGATTCCCCTTTCCTCACCCTCATATGTACTCAAGCCTCCATTTTTTTCAAAAAACTCTGCTCATCCTGTTTTTATGCCGATCCGTATGATAGAAAGAATTGGTTGTTTTTGTCGAAAAAAACAGCTGCCGACACCCAAAGTTCTGCAAGATTCTTCATTTATTGTAGCAAAACTGCAGGAATAAAAAAAGTAAGAAATCAGCCATTTTCCAAAAAATGACTTCTTTTGATTTCTTACTTCGACCTTGTTTTATCTCGTTTGTTCACAGTCGCGTTCAAATTGATCCAGTTCTTTGGAAAGGAGACGCCAAACAAACAGAACCGCAGTCATATCATCCACATACCCCATCAGGGGCACCCAGTCAAATATGATATCAGTTGGCAGGATGAAATAGAGCAAGGCCGCTCCGGCCAATCCTTTTTTCATCTTGCTGACACGCGGATCACGAAAATAGTTGTACATCACTTTCAGCTTATGGATGACAGCCTGAATTCCTCCCACGCGGGCAATCTTGTCATTAAACTGGTCAATGATTGTTTTCTCTCCTTCCCTTGTCAGTGCCCGTTCCTTCAAATCACTCAGCATGGCAACCATCTTGCGGTGATCGGATTGCTTCATTGACGATCCCTCCTCAATAGAAGCGTTTATGGCAATGGGGACAACCGGAAGCATTTGGAACAACCTGATGCGCGCAGAAAGGGCAAATATAAACAACTGAAGGAATGATCCCCACCGAATCGCCCGGCTTCTCTTCCAGAACCATCCCTTCCTGTGGAAAATCGTCCAATTGAACCCGTTCTGCAGTCTTGCGGGGAACCACTTCCTTATTCTTCAACTCTTCCAGTTCCTTGGTCAGAATCTTCAATTGCTCCTCCTGGCTGCGAATCGCTTCCAGGGAAAAGCGCAGCGTATCCGTCAATTCAATTTTCCCGTTCTTTTCCCAATACCGGTATAATTGCCATCCCAATTTGCCGATTTGATGATCGATATCTTCTCTTTTCCCTTTGATTCTCAGTGTTAAGCGGCTGATTTCCAACATTTTTTGTGATTTTTGGCCAGCCTGCTCAACACTTTTCTCCAGTTTCTGTTTCAGGTCCTGAAAAAAATTCAACGGAATCTCTCCTCACAAATCTTCATCACTTTATATTGTATGGAAGTTGCGAGGTAAGAAACAAGCCAAAACTTTTTTCGGAACTGTTTTCCTGTCAAGCTGAAGATTTCACCGGTTTATGTGCTCCGTCATACTGATGGTTTTTTCGCAAGGCAAACTTTAACCAGAATGCATTGATGATGAGCAGGATCCCGGTAATCGGGAAAATGCCGCGAATTCCAAACAATCCGGCCATGGCTCCGTAACAGATCGGACCTAACATGTTGCCCACGCTCATGGCACTGGTATAAAAGCCGTAAGCGGTACTTTCTTTCCCTGCTGGCGCGTGACGGCGGATCAGGGAATTAATGGATGGCAGCAAGCCGCCGATGCAAAGCCCCAACAGGAAGCGAAGAATTAAAAGCTGCCAAACGGTTTGGACGACCGCATGCGGAATAAAGAACAGACCTGAAGCAATCAAGGCAATAAACAATACACGCGCCGATCCGTAACGGTCGGAAGTTTTTCCCAGCACTGGAGAAGACAACATATTCGCGAAACCGGTCATGGCTGTTACCAGGCCGGCCAGAAATGCGACATGTCCACTTGCCCCCAACTCCTCCACAAACAGGGACATCAAAGGTGTGGGCCCGACATTGGCAAATTGCAGCAACAATCCGACGGAAAAGAGAATCAACAAAGTGCGTTGGTGAAATACAAACGCCCCATCTTCAATGATAGATGTTTTCCGGGCTTTGGGGTCGGGTTTTTTCTCTTCCTGCACAAAAAACAGAACGACCAGAGTTGCTATAAATAAAAAGACAGATGTCAAAATAAAATTATTGCGGTAGCCAACCCATTCAGCCAGAATCCCGCCGAAAAAGGGTCCCAATATTGTGCCGGCTACTGCTCCTGACTGCATCATTCCCAGTATATAACCCACTTTTTCTTTCGGTGAACTGGTGGCCATCAAAGAGATTGAAGCAGGAATAAATCCTGAAACAATCCCGTTAAGCATGCGAAGAATAAAGAGTTGCCAATGCGATGTAACAAGTCCCATGAAAAATGTTGCGATAACCATGCCAAATCCTGAACGCAATATCATCATTTTTCGGCCAAATCGATCTGCCAGATTCCCCCAAATGGGCTGTACAATGATTTGGGAGAAAAAGTTGATCCCAAAAATTAAGCCAGTCCACAGTTGGACTTGCTCCGGATCTGTCATGCCTATATCTTTCAGGTACAAAGGCAAAAATGGCATAATCATGTTCATGGCTCCAAGCACCAGGAACTGCGATACCATTAAAATATACATGTTCCGTTTCCAAACCGGCATTTCGGTCACTCCTTCTCCCTTCACTACATTATAAATTTCGGTTATCGAAATATCAAAACAAAAAAACTGTCACCTAAGTGACAGAAATATTCGTATCTAGATTTGTTGTGAATTTATCCGTTGATTAAAGTCAAAACAAATGTTCATTCGTTGTGATCTCTCCACACGCTTTACATAAGGCAATCTTTCGATTCGATGTATGATCTGGTCTGCTGTCTTCCCATCAACATAAAGATAAACATACTTCAATCGTTTGGAGATATAATGAATATTTCCCATGCGACCCAACGAACGGGCTGACTTCAGATCTTTGACCCAAACAGCCAAACCTAACCTTTCCACCATATTCATTCTATGTGACTCCTTTTCTTCAGAACGTGTCCGGAGGGTCCATCTCATTGCTTCAGCAGTATTCAATTGTTCAAACAGCCTATAATAATATCGTACCATTCTGCTTCAACTTATTCAATATACCAGGTATACCAAAAAAAGGATAGGCAAAATATCCAAAGGGATCTGGCTCCTTTCTCAGTCATTTCCCGGTACCTTTACTGATTTTGAAACAGAACGGGCGATGATTAAAGAGACCTGATGCAACAATTGATCCAACCGTTTCTCCGCTTCCAGATATGCATGGACAGACGGGTATTCATGAATCTTTTTTTCCAAAGCAAGTGCCTGCTCTTTCGCCTTTTTGTAATCGGGATGGAAATTGCCGAATCGTTTTGCTTCTTCAAACCGGTCGTTCGCTTTATAAAATTCCTGAATCATCTTTTGCGCTTCAGGATCATTATCCAGATTCTCTTTAGCCTTCAGGTATTCTTTCACTTCCTGCGATTCATTAATTTCGTCAGCCAATTGGTAAGCTTCCAGCAATATGGTTGACATATCCAGTGTTGCCATAATGATCCCCCTCCTCCTTATTGTAGCGCAGATGAAAATTTTTTGCCTGTTTTTCCCTGATTTTATGAGGAAGAAGGGGAAAGCAGCTGGAGAGCCTGAATTCGGGCCAATTTCACTTTTTTCTGCTCATTTCCGACCATGGCCTCAAACACCCATTCTCCCTGTTCATAACACAAATCTTCCGGACAGACTTCCAATTTTTGCCCATCCTGAACCAGCAACAGGGGAATCTGATGGGCAACGCTTTGCCGGACTACTTCCCTGGTCATCTCCGGGCCATATCGTCTGGGACCGGAAAACCAGGCTTTTGGCAATGATAAAGAGTTGTTTGTCCGCCCAAGATCGGGGGTTTCAACGCGACAATCTTTTAACCCCTGGAAATCGATGGCCCAGTTGACACTTTTTATTTTTTCTTCAGCAGGCAGCCGCCTTTCCCCAAGGCAAACATCCTTCCCCCGCGCCTGAAGCCATGCGGCGATTTGGGACGGGGTTGCATTGATAAAGCATTCCGATTTGCTGCATTTTCTTATTTCCCAATCCGTTTCGGACAAACGTTCCGCCCATTCAGCGTCTGCTTTGCCTGATTGCTTCAGGTAAGTCCATGTGGACAAATAAACCGCGTCCATTCTCCCCCACAGATCGCGGAGCCTTTCTGAAAAGACCGGAGGCAGTTCCCCGTTTGCCCATGCTTCCAGCCGTCCCGTCATTTTTTCTATTGTCCACCCATATTGAAAAGACCTTCTCAGCGAACGTTCGTTGATTTCATAGACCAGGATATAATCGCCACCCATATAATCTGCCCACTGGGAAAGCTCATATCGCCTGTTCCACGGGAAATGATAAGGTACATAAATTTCCAGTTCCGACTCCGGATATGCGGGAATATTGCCGGGGTCTTCCCATGACCGCGGCGGATAGGCGAGCCACTTCAGGCAATGTTCTCCCGCCTCTGTCATCCCAAACTCGAGCCATCCCATGCAGGCCATGGGGATCAGCCAATGGTCCCGCAACTCTTCAACGGTTCCCGGACTATCCCTGACCCCCAGCAAGATCTGCACCTGGCGGCAAATCTGCTCTATCCCATACCACTTGCCCGTTGGCAATTGTTCCAGGATCAACCGGTATCCTTCCACCCGGGGGTGATTTTCCAGCAGGACATGGCAAACTGCTTCATATAAGATTGAGATCGAGTCTTCCCATGATTGCCACAACCAGCTCATCCATCTGGTTTTATTTACCCTTGCATATTTCCCTGTCTCAACGATTAATTGCAACGAACGGGCAACATCGAGCAAAAAATGGGTCCAGCCGGACCAGGATAGGTGGATGTCTTCCAGTTCAAGCTCCACATCCATTTTCCTGAGTTCTTTTTGGGGAATTTTGCCTGTTTTGTTCAATAACCAGGGTTCATGGCTTAACGAAGACAAAAGGTGGAAAAATGCTTGCCCGACCATAAAGGCGTTGGCGTGAAGGGTTGTAACCGCATCCTCATCCAGGGGTTGCCGGGATTGTTCCCTGAGAAGAGCTTTTGCCCAGCCTGTCCGCACTTCTTTTGGACAATAATACACCAATTCCAGCTGTCTGTTCCTGAGACCAACTATCCAGCCCCTGCGGCAGGCCTTCCCCATGAGCTGCCGAAACACCACCGACGAAAGGGAAAGGTTTTTCGGCGGATACAGTTCCTGTTTCTTTATTTTGCCGAATTCGCTCTGGAACAGGATAAACCACAGCCATTTTCGTTCCTGATTGTCCATTTGTTTCAAAGCATGGGCATAATAGTTTGGGTCCATCAGTGTCTGCTCCAATTCTGCTGGCGACACTTTTCCCTTCAGACCCAGCTGAGCAGCAAAATGACGGCGCGCCTCGTCAGGCAACCGGCTTAAACAATACTCCAGTTCATTGATGCGCATAAAAGTTATCCTCCCCACTCCAAAACCTGGTATCGGTATCCCTGCTCTCTCAGGAAAGCCTGCCTTCGCCAGGCATACTCCTGGTCAACTGATTCCTTTGTCACCAATTGATAGAAATACGCCTTGTGTCCGGTCTGCTTTGGCCTTAAAACACGCCCCAGGCGTTGTGCTTCTTCCTGCCTTGAACCAAAGGTTCCCGACACCTGGATTGCAACCGAAGCATCCGGCAAATCTACAGCCATATTGGCCACCTTGGACACCAGCAAAACGGAGATTTTTTTCTCCCGAAACTGCTGATACCATTTTTCGCGTTCGGCTTGCGGTGTGGCTCCGGTTATCAGCGGATAACCTAAACGGGCAGCAATCTTTTTCAGTTGATCAATATATTGGCCAATCACCAGGATTTGTTCACCCCGATGCCGGGCCAATAACTCTTCAAGCACCTCCATCTTGAGCGGGTTTTCCGCAGCCAGCCGGTATTGATGGCGTTTTTCCGCCGCCTGGTAAATTTCTTTCTGTCCAGCAGGAAATGAAACCCGCACTTCCTGACAGACTGCTTCCGCGATCCAGCCTGCTGACTCCATTTCCTTCCAAAGCGATGAAAAGATGACAGGTCCGATTAATGTAAACACATCTTTTTCCCGACCATCTTCGCGCACCAGCGCAGCGGTCAGACCAAGTCTCCTTTTTGCCTGCAAATCGGCCGTTACCCGGAAAATGGGAGCAGGCAGCAAATGAACTTCATCATAAATAATCAATCCCCAGTTTCTTTCCCCGAATACCCGCAAATGCGGAAAAATTCCGGTTTTGGAATCCCGTTTGGTCATCATTTGATAGGTGGTGACGGTTACCGGGGCAATCTGTTTCTTTTCTGCCGTATATTCCCCGATTGATTCCCGGGGCAGATCGGTTTTGTCCCTCAATTCCCGCACCCATTGTTTACAGGAAATCGTATTGGGAGTCAAGATGAGGGTCTCTTTGCCAATTTTCCCCATAATGGCAATTGCGACAACGGTTTTCCCCGATCCGCACGGAAGCAGAATCACACCGCTGGACAGCCATCTTTGTGCCGGATGGCAAAAGGTCTGTACCGCTTTTTGCTGATAGGTGCGCAAACCGGAAAAGGAAGAGTGCTTTCTTAACCGGAAATGAAGATATTCCCCTTCGCTATATCCAATTTCATCAACGGGAGGATAGCCCCATTTGACACATTGTTCTTTAATTCGCCCCCGGTATTTCATCGGGAGAACAAGGTTATTCCTGTCCAAATGAAGAACTTCTTCCATCAGGCCGGGGATCTGGCTGATCCGTTCAATAATGGATTTCTTCATGCTGTGGAGGAGAAAAGACTGTTCGTTGTATTTTTCCAGCCGGACCATGCCAAACCGTTCCATATTCTTTCTGATCTGTTGTACAAATCCTGAATCCAACGGAAATCTGGCGTACTTTTTCAGCCACCCGACCAGGAAATCCGGGTGGATTCCGCTGGCGGCGGCCTGCCATAAAGTATATTCATCCAACTGATAGGTATACAGATGATCTGTCTCTTTTAACCGTCTGGCAAAGTAATCCAGCATTTGCAAAACAGACGCCGGGCCGGTATTCCACTTTTCAACCAGAATGGTTCCGTTCCGCATGACCATCAATGGTTTTGCATGCAAATTCACCACCCCTTGACATCTATTTTCACCCGTAAAGGCTGTAACTATTGATCATTTATGAGATAAAATAATTGAAACCCGGTATAATGGAAACCCGTCTGTTCAATAAAAGCTTTTCCAGGAGGTTCAACGATGAAAAACCGGAAAGGGCTTTTTCTTCTCTGTCTTCTGCCATTGCTGGCAGCCTGCTCCGCTTCTGCTCCGGATCCTGAACCAGGAGGAAACAAAATGGAGATTCCTTATCAAGTCATTGCCATCGATCAACTTCCGCCATCCCTTGCCAAACAGGCGCAACAGGCGATTTACTCCGTCAAGGAACAGATTCAGCTACTTTCCGCTGGCAAAAAGATGTATGTAATTTTGAGTTTGGGTGAAAAAAGAATGGCCGGATACGAAATTATTGTCAAAAAAGCGGAGCAGCAGGGAAGCAAACTGATCATTCATGCCAGCAAAAAAGCTCCTGCTGAAAATGATTTTGTGGCACAGGTCATAACTTATCCTGCTGTCATTCTCGTTATCCAACCGGTTCCCAAAGTGAAGCATGCTGAAGTGAAATGGCTTTAAGCATGGATTTAACGTGAAGCATGTTGCCTTTGTGCAGCTTGAGCCTGTCGGAATCAGACAGGCTTTTTGATGCGTTCAGAACGATCACCGTCAGGGGTGTGCGGTTCTTCCCTGCGGGCCGGCTCCGGATCACGGGGAGTCATGATTTCCGGCTGACGGGGCTGGTTAATTTCAGGTTCACGAATAACATCAGGAATTCGCATGATTCTCTTCCCTCCTTCTTTCCATGTAGTCTGTCCGCCTCTATTCTTTTTATAAAGTATGTTTTTTCCAGTAAAAAACCCTTTGTCTTGAACAAAGGGTGAGATAATAATATAGAAAGTCGATTTTCAGGGCTCCGTTCTGTCTTCTTGCAAGGATGCGATCAAGACACTTCAGCGTTCGCCTCCGCTTGCAAGAATTTATTTTTCTTCTTCCTCCTTGTTTTTTTCCACATGATTCTGGTAAGCACGCATCCATGGGGATTCTGGTGACTCCGGGGATTCCCAGGCCGGATTGCTGCCGATCACTGGCTTTTGTGACTGATATCCTTGGGATTCTGGTGGTACCATAGGAGATGACATCCCGGGATAGGGCGGAGCATAAGGGGCCCCGTAACCGGGCCAATGCATGACATTCCCCTGCAAACCTCTACATGTGCCGGAAGGGTAGGGCGGATAAAACGGAACACTGAAACCATAAGGGAAATAATAAGGTAAATAACCGGGTGTATATGAAACCTGCCCATATCTGAAGCCATAAGGCCAACCATACGCGGGATAGAATAAATGGTGCATTTTATTAAAACCTCCTATTTCAACCAGTTAGTCTAATATATGTAAAACCATGCTTGGCTTATGATCTCTTTTTCAAAATTCAAGGGGTAATTTATATGAACAAACAAAAAACCGGTGACAAGGAATACAAGAAATTATTAACTTATTTGCAGGCCCAAAACAATCAGGCGTTTCGGGAATTTATCGGGGAATTGCATTCCTATGACCTGGCCAGGCTCTTTTTTCGATTAAGCAAAATTAACCGGCAGCGTTTGCTTACATTCCTCGAGCCGCTGGAAATTGCCATGCTCATGGAAGAATTGGACCTTCATGAACAAAAAGAAATCATTGCATCCCTCGGTTCCCAAAAGTCGGCACAAGTGTTGAACCATATGCCCAACGACGATGTAGCCGATCTGCTCAGTGAACTGGAGGAAACCCAAACGACAGCTCTTCTCGGGAATATGAGAAATCTGGAAGCCGACAAGGTTCGTACCTTGCTCCATTACCCAAAAGATACGGCAGGGGGATTGATGACCACCGAATTTATCAGCATCCTTGACCACTATACGGTTGAGAAAACAATCCGGATCCTGCGAAAAACAGCCCCCTCTGCGGAAACCATTTACTATCTGTATGTGACAGATCCAAACCAGCGCCTGGTGGGGGTTCTGTCACTGCGTGACCTTTTGGTTGCCCAACCGGAAGACAAAATTTCCGAACTCATGTATAAGCGGGTGATCTCCGTTCCCGCTGAAATGGACCAGGAAGAAGTAGCAAAAATTCTCAGCCGGTATGATTTCCTGGCCCTTCCCGTGGTCAACAACAAAAAACGGTTGCTGGGAATCGTAACGGTTGACGATATCATTGATGTGCTGATTGAAGAAGCCCAGGAAGACATTCAACAGCTGTCAGCCATCCATCCGGACAAAAAACTGTTTGTACATCCTCTCCGTTCGGCAAAAAAACGGATTCCCTGGCTGGTTGTTCTGCTGGCCATCGGCATCGTTACTGCCGATTTGATCAGCCTGTTTGAAAACACCATTCACCTGCTGCCCATCCTGACCGTATTCATGCCAATGATCGCCGGGATGACAGGAAATGCGGCAACCCAATCCCTGGCGTTAACCATTCAGGGATTATCCAGCGACCAATTAACCCCGAAAAACTATGGGAAAGTGATCCGCCATGAAGGAATAGCCGGCACAATTATCGGGATCGTATGCAGCGGTGTCATTTTTGTCGCGATTGGATTCTGGAAAAACTTCCATCTCGGACTGGTAATCGGGGGCTCCCTTTTCTTCACCCTGATTCTGGGAACCCTTGTTGGAACCATAATCCCTATTCTTCTCGAAAAAATTCACATTGACCCGACCACCGCTTCCGGCCCGCTCATCACCACCTTGAATGATGTCCTTTCTTTGATGATCTATTTCGGGTTTGCCACACTGCTGGTGCATTATTTCCTGTAGGTTACAGGGCCTGAACCAGCCCTGCCCCTGTTAATGAATCCCGTCCTTCCGGCGGTAAATCGATCGCCCGCGCAAACAACATGTTTTTTAATTCCTGTGATCCCATGCGCGGATAAGCAGCCCGGTAAATGGCAAGCGCACCGCTCACATGGGCAGCGGCCATGGATGTGCCGCTCAAAATAGCAAACCGGCGATATGAATAGGTGCTCAAAATCTGGGAACCCGGGGCGGAAAGATCCACTTTTCCTGTTGCCGAATATGGTTCGCGCCTGTTATTCCGGTTCAGGGCCGCAACGGAAATGACCGGTTCAATCCGGGCCGGGATGGAAACGGTATCTCCGCTTCCGGCAGGCGTTCCTGTGTTTCCTGCTGCTGCAACCACAATAACTCCCCGTTTTACGGCCGATTGAATCACATATTCCAGTAACGGCGTTGTCATTTTGCCACCGCTGATACTTATATTCAAAACGTGCATACGGTTGGCAATCGCCCATTCAATGCCACGAATCAGGTTGGAAATGGTCCCGTTTCCCGCCGAGTTTAACACTTTAATGGCATAAAGAGATACCCTTGGCGCAATGCCGACTACCCCAAACTGATTATTCAGTGCACCAATAATCCCCGCGATATGCGTACCATGTCCGTTGTCGTCCTGCGGGGAGGCATACGGGGAAAGAATGTTCACCCCGCCTTTGATATTGGCCTTCAGGTCGGGGTGATGGAAATCTATCCCCGTATCAATTACTCCCACCCGTACACCGCTGCCGCTGTTTAAACGCCGTTTACCGATCACACGGGCGATATTCCAGGGAAGTACCTGTTTACTCACATTCGTCGGAACATTTTTGGGAACCGATGCTTTAAACACCTTCTCTACTTTATAGTAAGGGAGGGTTAACGGACGGTCCCTGGAAATTCCGATTAACTCGGGGTCCTTGCGGAGTTTTTGAATTTGTTTCGGATGTCTGAAGGTAGCAATTACAGCCGGCGAATATTTTCCAATATATTGAATATTACCTCCCAGTGCCTTTATTTTTTCCGGATGGACTGTTGACTTGAACAAAAAATGATATTTGGTTCTCATGAAAAATCACCCCTTTATTCTAGTTATGAATAAAAGGGTGATTTGGTTTGGACGAGATTGATAGATTTTTGCTCATTTTCCCTTGTGATCATCTTCGGATTGCTTTGGATAGCGACACGCTTTTTTAACAGCCTGTTTGAGAATAAATTCGATTTGTGCATTCACACTGCGAAACTCATCGGCTGCCCATTTTTCCAGTGAGGAATAGAGAGCATGGTCAATGCGAAGCAAGAAACGCTTTTTTTCCTTGCTCATGTATAAAGGGTGCCCGTATTGATCACAGGCTGTGATTCTCTTTCCGATACCAAAGCAACCATCAGATTGTTCGCCATGGAGGCCTTTCTTTCTTCATCTAATTGGACCACACCTTGCTTTTCCAAATGGGACAGCGTCATTTCCACCATGCTCATGGCACCTTCGACAATCTGTTTTCGTGCCGCGATGATCGCCTGTGCCTGCTGGCGTCTTAACATCGCCTGAGCAATTTCAGGTGCATAAGCCAAATGGCTGATCCGGGCTTCCAGCACTTCGACCCCGGCGATTTTCAACCGTTGTTGCAATTCCAGACGGAGATTGTCTGTCACTTCTTCCGGAGACGTCCTCAGGGAAATGTCTTTTTCATCCTGACGATCATAAGGATAACGGCCGGTGATCGTCCGGATGGCCGTTTCGCTCTGCACAGCGACAAAGGAACCGTAATTTTCCACATCCAACAACGCCTTGGCCGAATCCACCACACGCCAGACAATAACAGCGCCAATCAATACCGGATTTCCGTCAGCGTCATTCACTTTCAATTTATCGCTTTGAAAGTTGCGGACACGCAAAGAAACTTTCTTTTTCAAAGTGAATGGATTGGTCCAGAACAAACCATCCTCGCAAACACTGCCCACATATTTCCCGAAAAACAGCAATACACGGGCTTCGTTCGGCTGAATCAATGTAAATCCCGGCAAGGAAATCAGAAAAACAAGCACAAAAAGAACACCTAACAAATTTTCCATGATGATCAGATAAGCCCCTGCAACCAGCAAAACCAGATCCAAAAGCAGGATCAGGAAACCATTCATCTTCCAGGCCGGAGTTTCTTGTGATTGATTCATAAGCTCACTCCTTATCATTTTATTATCTTTATGATATCACTTTGATAAATAAAAAACCACCCTTAACTTTAAAGGAAATGAGTCAAGTAAAAAACCATTTCCCTAATCAGGAAATGGTTGGGTTTGTCGACAGAGTCTGGGAAAGCACTACTTTCTTGCAAGGCGGGAACGGAGTCCTGAAAATCGCTTTCCTGGATATGTTTTTCTGCAGTCTGAATCGATCCTTATAATGCCGATCGGGAAGGTTCACTTTGTTCAACAGACTGAATAAACAACTGCGCCAGTTGGTCATATCCCATCTGATTCGGATGGACTTCGTCGCAAAAATATTCGGTTCGGTTCAGGAAACAGTGATACGGGTTGACCAAATGGACACCAAATGTACGGCACAATCTGGTATAAAGCCGGTTAAGGGACTGTACCAGAATCTTTGCCTGTTCAATTCCCAGTTCGTAAGCGGGCAAAGGGATATAGAAACCGAGCAGATAAACGGTCAAATCCGGGTTTTTATCACGAATCAGGGAAAAAATGCGACGAACGTTTTCCTGAACCTTTTTTGTGGATTTCAATATCTCTTTTAAGGAAAGCTTACCCTGATCATAAAGCCGGATAAAATCGCATCCTCCCGTCGTGAGTGTCAAGTGGGTCAGTCGGGGGAAAAGGCGCTGCAAGGCCGGATTTTGCACAAAATGAAGCAATTCGGATGAAGTCATTCCCGAGATTCCCCAATTGCGTAGATGGCAATTTTCAGAGTGTTGCAGATAACGGAAAAATTGCGCTACAAAATGCTGATCCGGGCTGTTGGCCCCGATCCCTTCCGTCAAGGAATCCCCGATCGCCAAATAGGATACTGGAACAGGCGGTTGATTACGCATCAAGATCCTCCCTTCTGTTGTCGTTTTTCAAATGAAACAGCGTGCGCTATGCAGGGGATAGCTTCTCCCTGCTGGTAAGATATCGGGCTGAGCAAAGCACCCGTCGCCACCACCAGAATACGGTCATAATGGCCTTCTTCCATTTCCTTCAGCAGATGGCCATATGTGACAATCGCACTGCTGGCACAACCGCTCCCTCCGGCAAATGTTTCCTGATCCGAGGTATAGATCAGCAAACCACAATCCTTGAATTTCTGGCCCATGTTATAACCTTCATTTTCCAACAGCTCTCTTGCTATCGGCAATCCGACCGACGCCAGGTCTCCAGTTACGATGAGGTCATAATCTTTCACCGTTCGTCCGGTATCTGCAAAATGGGTTTGAATCGTTTTGGCAGCAGCCGGAGCCATGGCCGATCCCATATCAAACGGATTTTTTATTCCCAAATCGGTAACTTTGCCAATCGTGGCGTACCTGACCGCAATATCGCCACCGCCTTTTCCAAGCACACAAGCCCCGGCACCGGTTACGGTCCATTGGGCGGTGTCCGGTTTTTGCCCGCCGTATTCGGTCGGGTAACGGTATTGTTTTTCAGCAGTACAATTGTGGCTGCTGACACCGGCAACGGCATAATTGGCATATCCGCCATCCACCAGAACAGCCGCCAGGGACAGTGAAAGCATGGAAGTAGAACAGGCGCCATAAACGCCCAGCAAAGGAATCTGATTGGTTTTGGCGGAAAAGGAAGCAGAAATGTTTTGGTTGAGCAAATCCCCGGCCAGGTAGAAATCAATCTGCTGCGGGGTCAGGTTTGCCTTCTGAATGGCAATTTGTACTGCGTCTTCCAACATCTTGCGCTCTGCTTTTTCCCAAGTGTCCTGACCCATATACAGGTCCGGATAAATTTTGTCATAACGGTCTTTTAACTGTCCTTTCCCTTCCATGGGCCCTGCAGTTGCGGCACTGGCAAGGACGCATACATCTTCCGAAAATCCCCAGGTGCTCCGGCCAAGTAATTTTTTACCTTTCAATTTCATCTCCCCCGGATTATTTGACTAAGTGCAGGAGCATATGGATAATTCCCACAGCAAAAGCGGCAACGGTTCCAAACACAATCACGGAACCTGCCAGTTTAAACATTTTGCCGCCTACCCCCAGCACAAAACCTTCCGCCCTGTGTTCCAAAGCGGCTGACGCTATTGAATTGGCAAAGCCGGTTACCGGCACAGCCGTTCCTGCACCGGCCCATTGCCCAAAACGATCATATACCCCAAGGCCTGTCAGAAGACATGACAGAAAAATCAATGTAGCCACCGTCGGATCTCCTGCTTTTTCAGGCTTAAAGCCAAACCAATGAACATACATTAAAGAGAGTGCCTGGCCAAGCATGCAAATCGCTCCGCCAACTACAAAGGCTTTCAGACAGTTTATGAACACCTTGGGTCGCGGCTGGTGCTTTTTGGCCAATTTCTGATAGGCTTTTGCCTGTTCTTTCTCATTGTTTGCCGAATTTCCGTTCATGCTGATTCTCTCCTTTCCCCATCTTTTATCTCTTCTTAGAGTGTGGTCTTTCCCGTTTCTTTATGCACAAGAAAAGCATTCCTGATGGAATGCCCGAGACCGTTAAAAATATGGCAAAGCGATTTTAAGAAGAGCCGTCTGTGTGAGAACTGCGCAGTTCCAGGCGATTCCCCGCCATTTTCAAAAAACCGCTTCTTTAACCTTTACTTGATAACTGGAAATGAGTGCTGTCTACAAATAGCGAATTTTATGAAAACCTGTTGCATGGACAAATCTCATTTTCTGTTTTGAATTTGTTCAGAAAATGTTTTGGCTTCCAGTTCAGTGACGGAACTGATCAATAACGAACAACCTTTATCAGTAGTTATGGAATGGCTCAATCCGCGGGAACAGTAGAAATAGTCTCCCTGGTACAATTTTTCCTGTCCGTAACTTACTTCTCCATCAACCACAAAAATTTCTTCTCCTCCAGCATGTTCATGCACTGGAAATACTCCACCGGGGAGCATTTTGACAAACACGCTGTATTTATCTGCTGACTTGCGCAAATAGGTCAAATATACGCCATCACCCATCTGGATTGAGTTTTGTTCATCCCTGCGGATGATATAAGATTTATTCATTATGTAACCTCCTACCCGATTTGAAACTCATTGTAACCCCTTTTCACAGTAACATCAAGGGATTTCGGCAAATCAACGGCGTGAAAAATGCCGCTAGAAATAACTAGCGGCCGATACAGTTATTGGAGGTCATTTGATGCATTTGGATTGTGCTTTTCAGAAATCTTGTTCAAGGCTTGACCCGCTTCATCCTGATAAGGTTGACGAACGGCCAAATCCCCTATGGAAACGACCCCGACAATCCGGTTATTTTCTACAACAGGCAAACGGCGGACCTGGGCCTGCGCCATTAACCGGGCTGCTTCGTCCACCGACATGTCCGGAGTGCCATACACCAGATCGGTTGACATAATGTCACTGACAGAACCGGAATTCGGCATCTTGTTGGCAATTCCACGCGTAACAAGGTCACGGTCTGTCACAACTCCGACTAACTGGCCGTTTTCAACAACCGGCACCATTCCGATATTTGCCTGGCGCATTCTTTCAGCTACTTCAAACACATTGTCCCGGGGAGTGACAGAGTAAACATTGGTTGACATAATATCGCGCAAGGTATGCATCAAGAATCCCTCCTTATGCACTATCTTTTGCCGGGGAGAGCCTTCTCATTCCTGACACTGATTGCATGTAATCGCAATATCTGCCAGCCCATAAAACGGGAATCCTGTGCCCGCCTATGAAGGAAGTTCCGTGAAAAACAAGGAAGAGCAAACATATGGTACTGCCTCCGCAAGCACCAGCCGTATCAGCAATTCTGCCCCTACCCTCATGGCCTGCTCGTCAAAATCAAACAGCGGATGATGATGAGGATAGCCAAAATTTTCTTTATTCCCGGCTCCAACGAAACAAAAGGCGCCGGGACGTTTCTGGAGATAATAGCTAAAGTCTTCGCTGGCCATAAGAGGATTTATATCCCATACGTTCTTTTTTCCCACTATTTTGCGGGCTGCCTCCCTGATCCGCGAAACCGCTTTTTCTTCATTTGCAAGCGCGGGGTAACCCTGCTGATAACGACATTCATGGCTGGCACCATACATCCGGCAAGTCGCTTTGGTGATTTCCTCCAGCCGGTATTGAATATGCCGGCGTACCTCTTCCTTGAATGTTCTGACAGTTCCCTGCAAATGGCAACTTTCGGCAATGACGTTAAACGCTTGCCCGGCGTGAATTGTGCCCACCGTAAGAACCCCGGAATCCAGGGGATCGATCTGCCGGCTGATGATCGATTGCAAATTGACAACAAGCTGGGCGGCGATCTGGACCGCATCGACAGCTTCGTGCGGCAGACCGCCATGGCCGCCACGCCCCTTGATCCTGATTTCAAATGAATCGGCGGCAGCCATCAATTCACCCGGTCGGGTACCGATCACCCCATATGGCAAGGGGGTCCACAAGTGGACACCATAAATGAGATCGACATCCTCCAGGACTCCGTCTTCAATCATGGCATTGGCTCCTCCCGGAACCAATTCTTCAGCCGGTTGGAAAATAAACAGCACAGTGCCGGATAACTGTTCACGAAATTCCGCCAGCAATTCGGCAACCCCCATCATCATCGCCATGTGTCCATCATGCCCGCAGGCGTGCATCACACCGGGCACTTTTGAGCGATAGGCACAGGTCTTCTGGTCCTGAATCGGCAGTGCATCCATATCGGCGCGAAGGGCCACGGTTACGCCCGGTTTTTTCCCTTTGAGCAGGCCGGTCACTCCATGTCCGCCTACCCCCGTTTGCACCTCAAGCTGCAACTGCCGCAAATGGTCGGCAACGATCTGCGCAGTTTTTTGTTCCTGAAAGGACAACTCCGGAAATTGATGGAAGTGCCTTCTCCATTCTCTCATTTTCGGAAAAAGATGATTCAATCTGTTTTTAATTGCAGTCATCTTTCTCCCTCTTTTCCCTGAAGTTTTTGAAGACTGAATATTATGAAATTGTTATACCTTTATTCACCAAGCCGGAAATTATGTATTGGAGACTGAACAAACCAAAAAGAGGGTGATGGCCTGTCACCCTCTATTTCAACGGACACGCTGTGATTCTGTGCTTTCCTCAGCGGATTCCTTCAACGCTACTCCTTCGACCTTGACATTTACTTCCACGACAGACAAGCCTGTCATGGTTTCAACCGCTTCTTTGACATTATGTTGCAGCTCTCTGCAAACATTATGAATCTTTTCACCGTACTCCACGATTACCTTCAAATCAATCGCCGCTTCGAGGTTCCCTACTTCTACATGGACCCCCCGTGTCACGTTCTTGCCGCTCACGCGTTTGGCAAAACCTTCTGCCACCCCGCCTGACATGCCGGAGATTCCCTTGGTTTTACCTGCAGCCAGTCCTGCGATCACTGCCACCACGTCATCAGCAATCCGAACAGTTCCCTGATTCCTCTGTTCAGCCACGGTTTCACCCCCTCATCGCTAAAGAAAAATACCCCTCTCGCTTAGTTTATCATAACCTGGATTTCAAATAATATTTTCCTTTGCGATTAACTCACTTTATAGCCGGCAATTTTCACCATCGTTTGAACCTGGGAATGATTGAGGTTCACCTTATATCCATAATACGTCTTATCATCCATTTCAATTTCCACGGGGATAATAAATTTCCCTTTTAACAGCTTTGCAAACAATTGGTTTGCTTCAATTTCATCCAGATGGAATTTGCGCATAAAGTCATTTTTAATCCATGTACTTCCATAACTTTTGCCAATATTATTGGGATCATGATACCATTCATAAATTTGCACGACAGCATTATGAATCAAACGATCCAGGCTGGTTAAGTTCTGAAACCCGTTAATATTCAAAAATTCGAACAGATTGTGTGTTTGGTCGCAGAATTCATGCAATTGCGCAGTCCGGGACAAGCTTTCATCACAAAGGCAAAACAGCTCCACACGTTTCCCTCTGGACCACAGGCGATCCAAAAGCGGAATCATATCCTGGTCTGCGCTTACGATGACAAAGGTATTGATTTCAGGAATTTCATATAAAACTTCCATCGCATCCAGGCAGAGCTGGATGTCAGCTGCGTTTTTCCGCTCTTTCCCATCACGGCCGTTACCATACACCTGATGGATATGCACACGTTTTTTCTGCAAACTCATCATGGACAAATCTAGTTGTTCAAAATCGGCATAAGCTTCCATAAGCCGAATTGATTCTCTGCCATAGTGTTCCTGCAGGCGCAAGAACAGGTTATGCGTTTCATCCGGATGGTCAGGGTCGATATGATATTTTTTTAGTCCGTAATATACATTTTCAAGGTCAATAAATATCGCTGTATCTTTTGGCATAGGGGGCATCTTTATCCCTCCTTTCACATAATTAAGCATATTCAATTATTTCGATCTCTTACAGTGTTTTCCTGCCAAAAATTTGTCAAAATCATCGTTCAGATGCTTTGATAAGATTTGACATTTTTCCGTGTTTTCTTTATTCTTGCTGCAGATTTTTGCCCCCATCGGGCATCATTTCTATTATTTATTCCCTAATATGATCATAAATATGACAAAATATTTGACAAACTGTTACACAACACTCCTCGCTATTGGGTGACCAGCCTGAATGAGGCGAAGCGGATGTATTCGAATGCAAACTGTGCCGTCTCCGGAAATGGGCACTTGCATTTATTCAACCGGACTGTTTCCCTTTATGGAAAACCGGATTGTCTCCAACGATGACCTTTCCTAAAGCTTGCTAAAAACAAAAGACCCCTTTTCAAAAAAGGGAGTCTACGGATTTATTGATATAACTCTTACTCATCCAAAGACTTCAAGAGAACCTTTGAATAAAGATCTTCAAGTTTCCGTTCCAGATCGTGCATGATTTGCTGACCTTGCTCTCTGGTAATCATCCCCGCACGAACGGCAAAATCAATTTCCCTTGATAAACCAAACATTTGTGTATCTAAAACTTCCTCGTATAAAGGACATTTAGGCAAGGTAAGATTGTCCAGCTGAACGGAAATGAGCTGAGCAATTTTATCTGCATCTTCTCTTAACAACTGCAATGCTTTAAAATTCATTTCGGTCTGTGCTGGCATGGTCAAAGCAAACCCCTCCATCGACCGCCATAATCGCAATTGGTTTGCTTGAAACGGCCCATTATGCGTTAATGTTAGTTTACCATGATCCGCCTTTGTTTGTAAAATACTGAATAAGATCATTAAAAGATACTGAGATCCAACTGCCTTGATAAATCCTCCAATAAAGCGGTTCCTGCAATGCTGTTCCCTTTTTGATCCAGGGCAGGCCCGAACACTCCGATCCCCATGCGCATCGGCACAGAGGCCATGATCCCTCCCGATACTCCGCTTTTTGCCGGAATTCCCACTTTGATGGCAAATTCCCCGGATGCGTTATACATTCCACATGTTACCATAAATGTTTTGGCCAGTCGAGAGACACAGGCCGGAACAACCATCCGGTTGTCGAAGGTTTTTCCGTATTGCGCAAGGCAGAGGCCGATTTTGGCCAGGTCTTCACAGGTTATCTGAATGGCGCATTGGCGCAGATAGGCTTCCAGCGTTTCTTCCACCCGATCAATCAAATGCAACTCCTTCAAAAAGTGGGCCAACGCACGATTGCGATGCGAAGTCTCATATTCGGACCGGAAAACATCCTCATTTACTTTAATGTTGATGTTTCCGGTCATTTCCTCAATCAGGTGAATCATCCGGCCTACTTTTTCTTCGACAGTTTGCCCCTTGATCAGTGAAGTCACAACCAACGCCCCGGCGTTAATCATAGGGTTTAAAGGCTTTTGCGTCTGGAAGATTTCCATTTTGTAGATGGAGTTGAAGGGATCTCCCGTCGGTTCCATTCCTACCATGGAAAATACCTTACGTTCACCACAATCCATAATTGCCAGGATTAACGCAATCACTTTGGATATGCTTTGCATCGTAAAACGTTCCGGAAACCGGCCCGCCTTGTAAATTCCCCGGTTCCGTGTAACCACGGTAATTCCCAGCTGTGACGGGTCCTGTTCAGCCAACAGGGGGATATAATCGGCGCACTTTCCTTCCCTTGTTTTGAATTGATGCTTTTCAACAAGCCTTTCCAGCAATTCCTTCATCATCAATCCTTCTTTCTCATTGATGTTCTATTCATTATCTTGTCCGATTATTTCCCGGTTATTTTAAGCCGGTCCCGCACATTTTGGTGTTAATTGTCTTGCGGCTCCTGACGCTGACTTTACGCCCGGAAAAAAATCCCTGCATCTGAAACGGTCCCTGCCAATAGGACCGTTTCACTCTTCACCTGATAATAAAAAATGTAGCGGTCGCGTGAGTAATCAGGTGGTTTTTCTCATTTCGGATCTCACACGAAGCCGAAGCGAGACTGCTGCCCATTCTTAGCAGTTTTGCTCGTGAAATCAGTTGTTTGCCTCTGCCCGGAGCCAAATACCTTACGTTCATATCAGCTGTGACCACACCTTTGGCATCTTCCGGCATCCGTTTATAGATCAGCGAACCCATCACTGAATCTGCCAGAGTGGCCGTAATTCCTCCATGGACCATCCCTGCCCCGTTCATCATAAAAGGAGTGATGGGAATGGAAAATTCATATTCATCTTCTCCGACAAAACTCCCCTTTAATCCCAAAAATCCCGACATATAAGCACTGTTTCTCTCTCTTTTCTGTTTAATCGCCTGAACGGCAAGGGACAAGACCTGCTTTTCCTCATCATTTCCCTCACTGATTATGAAATCCAGTTCTGTCTGCAAATCCAATTTTTCCACTCCTTGTCAACACTTAATAACAGGATGATTGTGATAATTAAAACTATAAAAAATAAATCGGTTTTTCGCAATCTGTCCCATTAAACCGGAAGTTCCGCCATCTTTTTACATGGTTTTGGAAGTCAGATAATAATAGAGCAAATGATACGTATTTTCCAATGCATCCCGGTGTGTCCGCTCATAAGCATGGGAAGCGTCCACCCCTGGACCAATCAGGGCGTGCTTCACATCATATCCGGCCCGTACGGCAGCGCTGGCATCAGAAGCATAATGCGGGTAAATATCCACCTGATAATTGAGGCCGTTTTCTTCAGCCAGCCCGATCAATTGGTTGGTAAGGCCATAAGATAGGGCCCTGTTCCATCTTTAGCGCAGATGGAAACGCCGTATTCATTCGTTACCTGCCCTTCACCCACCGCGCCTATATCAACGGCCACATATTCGCGTACAAGAGCGGGAATATTGGAATTTGCCCCGAAGCCAACCTCTTCAAAATTGCTGAAATAAAAATGAGTCGTATATGGAAGGACTACACTCATTTCTCTGATGGCTGCCAACAATTCAATCAGGACGGCCGCACTGGCTTTGTCATCAAGATGGCGTGCTTTGATAAAACCGGTTTCCGTCTTCATGATCCAGGGATCAAAGGATACAAAATCACCGACTGATATTCCCAAAGCCTTTGCTTCATCGGAGGATCGGACACGTGCATCAAGACGGATTTCCATGGTTTCATCCGAACGTTTCTGCGTTTCCGCATTATCATAAACATGAACCGAAGTATGAGAGGACAGGATCGTGCCAGGAATAAGCTCTCCTTTTCTTGTCTCCACATAACAATAAACCCCGTCAACGGAAAACCAGCCAAATCCGCCGATTTTGCTCAGTTTCAAGCGTCCATTGGGCTTGATTTCCTTAACCATCGCCCCCAGGGTATCCACGTGAACCGTTACAAACCGGTGCTGCCTTTGGTCTTCACCCGGTACCACAACACGCAATCCCCCTTTATTGGCAAATACCGTCTGCAATCCGGCCTGCTTCAAACGGCGATCCACATATTGAATGGCCTGTTCGGCATGTCCGGCTGGACTCTATATACTCAGCAACTCCAAAAGTGTCTGAATCACTTTCTGTTCCGGAAAATGCACCATAAACTGTTCCCTCCTTATATTTTCAAAAGAAAAGGCTTCCTTTCATCTGGCTCATGAGAAGGAAGCCCTTACAGGACTTGATTAATAGCTTATTTTTTGCCTACCGTTGCTACCAGGCTTTCTCCGGCATGCAAATCCTTGCTTGCCTTCAGCTCAATCTTCCATTCGGCAGACTGTGGAAAAACAACTGGTGTGATCAGAGATTTTCCTTGCTCTTTTATGCGGTTCATATCAAATTGAAGCAATTTTTGCCCGATCTTGACCGTATCGCCCTCACCGATGAACACCTCAAATCCTTCCCCGTTTAAATCAACCGTATCGATACCAATGTGGATCAACAGTTCGATGTCATCGGAAGTTTTAAGGCCAATCGCATGCTTTGTCGGGAAAACATGAATCACTTCGCCGTCAACCGGAGCCAGCACTTCTCCCTGTGCCGGATCAATGGCAAAGCCTTCCCCCATCATCTTCCGGGAAAAAACCTGGTCAGGCACCTCTTCCAATGACAGCAGCCGACCGGTAAGCGGGGCAAACACCTCCACACTTTTCTTTCGTTTTTTCCAAAAAAACATGTCAAATTCCCCCATCTTCTCCTGTCAGCTCTGCTTCAGGTTTTCCGGATTAAGCGGAATCAGGTCATCAACCACAAAGAGACCGTCTTTGCGAATCAATTCACCGTCAAAATAAATTTCTCCACCACCGTATTCCGGTCGTTGGATCAGCACCAGATCCCAGTGGATGGAGGACCGGTTTCCATTATCAGCGTTTTCATATGCCTGACCCGGAGTAAAGTGGAAACTTCCGTTGATTTTTTCGTCAAACAGCGTATCTTTCATGGGATGATTGATATACGGATTGATGCCAAGGCTGAATTCGCCAATATAGCGGGCACCCTCATCGGTATCCAGAATCTGGTTCAGGCGTTCGGTATGATTGGCCGTTGCTTTGGCAATTTTTCCATTCTCCAGTTCAAAGGAAATTTTTTCAAAGGTGACTCCCTGGTTTACCGACGGGGTATTGAAGGTAATCACTCCGTTGACCGAATCGCGCACTGGGGCAGTGTATACTTCTCCATCCGGAATATTCATTTCCCCGGCACATTTTATAACGGGAATTCCTTTAATAGAAAAAGTAAGATCGGTTCCCGGGCTGACAATCCGCACCTGATCCGTCTGTTCCATCCGTTTTACAAGCGGTTCCATCGCTTTGGACATTTTTTTGTAATCCACATTGCATACCTGAAAATAAAAGTCTTCAAAGGCTTCCGTACTCATGTTTGCCAACTGGGCCATGGATGGATTGGGATAGCGAAGTACAACCCATTTTGTATGCTTTACCCGTTGTTCGCTATGTACGGGATGATTAAACTCGCTGGTGAATAATTTCATTTTTTCTTCCGGAATATCACTTAACTCGCTGACATTGTCGCTGCCGCGAATGCCGATGTAACAATCCATTGACTTCATTTGCTCCAGGGCGTGATGGGTCCAGGTCTCCATATGCGCCTCAGAGGTTCCCAGGAGCAGAGCACGGGTGATGAAATGATCGTTCAGCTGAACATATGGATACCCTCCCGCATCATAAACCGCTGCCACAACAGCACGTGCCAGTTCTCTCTCTTTTCCGAACACATCAATCAGGACACGTTCTCCCGATTGTACGTTGCAGGAATGCTCTACCAATATTTTGGCCAGTTTTGAAACGCGCAAGTCACGCATAACGTCATCTCCTTTTATGTCCATGACCAATATTATTTTTAGGATGATTATATTTCATTCATCCATTACGCTTTTATTTTATCATTTTTACAAAGAAAGCACTTTTTCTTTTCTTTATTCTTCATTAGATGTAAAATATGCTTTAAAATAGAATTTTTTCACCGTTATTGTTTATTATTATTCTATTTTTAAAATAATAAACAAAAAGGGGGTATTCCATGTTTGTGTTTAAACATATTCAGGCTGACAAAAAAACAGGTTACGAAACGATGTTAAACCAGTTATCCGGCTTGCTGGAAGGGGAAACGGACTGGCTGGCCAACCTGTCCAATACCGCCTCCCATTTGATCCACTCCCTGCCGGATCTTAACTGGGCCGGTTTTTACCTGCTAAAAGACGAAGAACTTGTTTTGGGTCCCTTCATGGGCAAACCGGCTTGTGTGCGCATTCCTGTCAGCAAGGGGGTATGCGGAACTGCCGTAAAGGAGAAACGGACACTGCTGGTAAAAGATGTGACAACCTTTCCCGGGCATATCGCTTGTGATGCGGACAGCCGTTCAGAAGTGGTGATCCCCCTGTATGTGAACAGGCAAATTATCGGGGTGCTGGATATAGACAGCCCCAAACAGGCACGCTTCGATGAGGAAGATGTGGCAAATCTGGAGAAATACGCCGGGATTCTGCTGAAAAAAACCGATTGGAGCCCGCTGTTGTCCAGGCAAAGCTAACCCCCTTGCCAGGTGATTTTCAGGACTCCGTTTCGCTTCTGCCGGGGATAACAGGCAATTATGTTGCTCCGGTATCCATTTCCAGGCGGCTTTCCATTTACTGCACGCAAACAGTTTTACCTGTTTTTTCCCGGAAATATCTGCTCATCACTTATGTATCCTCACACTTTGTTTCGTGTTCAAGGCCCGATGTAACCTGCCGGGCCTTACCCTATCTAACTGTACACCTGGCTTAAAAATTGCCTTGTCCGTTCTTCTCTGGGTGACTCGAAAATTTGCTCCGGAGAACCTGATTCAATAATGGCTCCTTCATCCAAAAACATGACCTGATCGGCCACCTCGCGTGCAAATCCCATTTCATGGGTAACAATGACCATTGTCATTCCTTCCTGGGCCAATTCCTTCATCACAGCCAATACTTCCCCGACCAGTTCCGGATCAAGCGCCGAGGTCGGTTCGTCAAACAGCATGACTTTTGGCCGCATGGCCAGCGCACGGGCGATCGCCACCCGCTGTTTTTGCCCACCCGACAAGGAATGCGGGTAAACATGGGCTTTATCGCCCAGTCCAACTTTTTCCAACAACTCCAGCGCCAACTGTCTGGCTTTTTCCTTCTTCATCTTTTTTACATACACTGGAGCCTCAATTAAATTTTCCATTACTGTCCGGTGCGGGAACAAGTGAAAATGCTGAAATACCATGCCGATTTCCTGCCGCATCTGATTAAGATCGTTATATTGCGGATTAACTTTTTTGCCTTCAAAACAGATTTCTCCGGAATCAGGCATTTCCAAAAAATTCAGACATCTGAGCAAAGTGCTTTTGCCCGAACCACTGGCACCGATCAACACAACCACTTCACTTTTTTCAACTTTCAAATCAATGCCTTTTAATACGTGAACGCTACCGTATGATTTTTTCAGCTTTTTTACTTCAATCAAGCGCTGACACTCCTTTTTTCAACATTCAAATGTTTTTCAATCCACTGCAACAGGAAAGTAAATATCAAAACCAATGCTAAATAATACAAACCGTTAATAAAATATGTCTCAAACTGTGCAAAATTGTCAGCTGCTGCTCCCAAAGCCGATGCCCACAACTCTGTCCCGCCAATATAAGCCACCAAAGAGGAATCTTTCAGCCCGATGATAAACTGGTTTCCCAGTGAAGGGATGGAACGGCGAAAAGCCTGCGGCAATATAATCCGCCGCATTGCCAACGAATACTTCATTCCCAGGGAACGGGCAGCTTCCATCTGACCTTTATCGATTGACTGGATCGCACCCCGGAATATTTCCGCAATATACGCCCCTGCATGGATCGCCAGTGCATGTATTCCCGCCATAAAGGAATCCAGTACCACCATGTGTGACAAACCAAAGTAAATCGCAAAAATCTGCACAATCAGGGGAGTCCCGCGGATTACCGTAATATAGACAGTTGCGATTCCCTTTAAAACAACATTGCGGGAAATCTTGAAAAACGCAATAATCAATCCGATCACAGTCCCCAGAAGCAAAGACCAGAAAGTTAACTGGACAGTTTGCCAGGCAGCTCTGGTAAAGCCGGGTAACGTCGCTTGAAAAATTTCAATTATATCCATTTTCCTGCAAGATCACTCCTTGTTGTTTTCATCCGTAGTTGTTCTCAAAATATTGCGATTAAAATACCTGTAGCTGATTTTTTCATATGTCCCGTCTTTAATAATCTGTTCAAGGGCCTGATTCAATTTCTGCCGCAGTTCCCGATCTCCTTTATGAATCGCGATTCCCATTTCATCTTCTGTAAGAGGAGTGTCGATATCCTTTATGAGAAAATTCATTTTCGACATCGCATATAATCCGACAGCCCGGTCCGTTATCACCGCATCAACCCGGCCTGTAGGCAGATCCTGCAAAGCTGTGATATCGCTGGTGTACTCCACAATATCAGAACTATATTCCAAAGCAACATCCTTGAACGTCGTTGCTTTGACCACCCCGATTGTTTTGCCTTTCAGGTCATCTGCCGAACGAATGGATAAATTTTCTTTGGCCACAAAAATCTGGGCTCCCGACCGATAATACGGGTCTGTGAAATTAACGGCTTTTTTTCGCTTATTCGTAATGCCCATGCTTCCAATAATGGCGTCATACTTTCTCATCTGCAAACCAGCGATAATTGTCTCCCAGGGGACAGCCACAGGATTGGGCCTAAGCCCCATCTCCTTTGCCAGCGCCTTGCCGATGTCCACGTCAAATCCCGTCAGCCGGCTGCCTTTTTCCGTTTCGTGATAATTAAAAGGTTTGTACAATCCACTCATGGCAAAGGTAAAGGTTCCTCTTTGCAAGGTGAGCTGTCCTTCCGGCTTCACCGGAGAACAAGCAGTTAATGCCAGGAAAGACAGGACAAGTATACAGACAAAAGTTATTCGAGCCAACCGAATTGCAAAAACCTCCTTTTTAATCATTTGAAAAAGAAAAAAATCTCTTATTTTTATTCGCAAGTGGTGTTTCCCGTTTTCAATAGACAGTAAACGTATAAATTTGTATTAAATGCAAAAAATTCTGCTGTAATAATTTGTTTTTATGTATATTGAGATTCATTTTTATTTATTTACCGTTGATTTTTTAAAAAAGAGCTGCCCGTCAGCCGGGCAACCCAGCCGGCCAACATAATGATTCGAAACCAGTGCAAGCCCGGCAGCACGGGTTCTCCTTATTAACACGAATCCGGATTATTGGATAAAACTGTTTACATCCACTTTCCAGACACCACGTTCATCTTTAAACATTTGAAAGCGGGCACTGTTTTCTCCCAGCATGGGATACTCTATGTAGCCGGATTGCTGATCCGTCTGGATGAACTTCACCTTTGTCACACCGGTCAAAATCGTTTTCATACTTTGGGCTTTATTATACGCCCTGGCTTCTGCCATTCCCTGAACCGATAACGCCTTTTCCATCACCTGGTCCCGGGTTAAAACAGCATACAGATACAGTTTGGCCACCACGATCGGGTCTACTTTTCTCAAGCAGTTTTCCTTTTCGTCTGCCTTGCATGTGTGATAGATTTTCTGTTCATCTTCACTAAGAACGAGAAAATCTGTTTCTTCCATCAAGGTGACTTTCTTTTCGTTACCAACCACGGTTCCTGTTCCCAGTTCCTCATGACCCTGACATCCGTTCATGAACAAAACAAACCCGATACATATGATGATCAGTCCGCGAATCACACGAATCACATTTTGCCCCCCTTATTGTTTGATAAAAAAACCCCTGGCCTTTCAAACCAGAGGGTTGGTTCTCTCCCATCTATACGGCATTGTTCTGTCATTTTCCGCGAAAGTCACAGAAAATCCGGTAAGCCCGCCGGATTTCCTCTTTCATCCAATCCGGAAATTCCCCTTGCTCAAGTTCATTCAGATGAACCCAGCAATGGTAATCATGTTCAGAGCTTAATTTCAAGGTTCCCATCGGTCGGCAGCAGGCAAATTTGATAATAATCAGGTGTTTCTCCTCCTGAATTTCGTCATAAATATAGGCCGGTGCCACCACCTTTACTTCCAGGCCGGTTTCCTCCATCACTTCCCGGGCCAAAGCATCCATCAGCGGTTCGCACGGTTCCAGGCCTCCTCCCGGAAAATCCCAGCCATGCGTATCCTTGGCCACACGTTCCTCCAACGACTTTCGCAAAATGAGCACATAGTCCTGATCAAAAATAATCGCTTTTGCCACGATTTTATAAGGTTTGGTCATATAATCCTCCACCTACTTCAAGCGAAAAAAGGTTGAGGAAGCTTTGGCAATCAGCTTTTTCCGCTCATCCAGTACTTTGGCTTCCATCAGGAACGTCTTCTTACCTTTCTTGATCACTTCGGTTTCAGCCGTAAGCCAGCCTTCTTCTGCGGGGCTGCAAAATGAACATGCAAATCCAGGGTGACGATCCTGGCATCCGTTCCTTCCATCTGAAAAATGGTTTTGGCCATCGCTGTATCGATAAAGGTCGATGTAATGCCGCCATGAAGGATTTTATAGTTATTTTTCAATTCCTCAGCAATGCGCATGCGATAAATATATACATCTTGACTGGTATCATTACCCAATTCCTGAAAATTTATCACTTCTTCAATAAAAGCAAGCGGATCAACGCTCAATTGTTTCAAGGCTTTTACAAGTTTGTCTATTGTCTTGATTTCATCGACATTCAAGCCTTCCATTTCCTGTTGCAAAGTTTCCGGTAACATGACTGCACGTTCCTCAGCTCTTCAATCTTTATTAATATTCTTTTATTATCTTAACCAAACGATTTATCCATCGCAACTTGAATCAGGCACTTCACAAAATCAACAAGATTTTTACAATATGTAAACACAAAAAATCCTTTACCGTTCCTGCACAAATCTGTCAGATTTTTTCGGTTTTAAAGCAAAATTTTCGCTATTTCAGATGCGAAACATCATTATATTTTTCTATCTGCCACTTGCCGTCCTCGTGATAGATCAGACACGTGCAGCTGGTATTGAGCAGTTGCTCTCCTTTCGTCCCATACTCTCCCATTGTAATGGCCTGCAAAAAAACGGTTATGCAAAATCCATGGGCTACAATGGCGATTTGCCCGCCCAGATGTTGCCTGGCCAGGGCCTCGCATTTGCGCAGAAACCGTTTCTGGACCTGCCCAGTGGGTTCAATTCCATACTTGCCGCCGACAGGGTTAACGATCGCCCAGTCCGGATATTTGCGAACCAGTTCCTCATGCGTCTGTCCTTCCCATTCTCCGCAATACCGTTCCCGAAAATCCACACTACAGTTGACCGGCAACTGATGCTTGTCCGCAATAATCCGTGCCGTTTCCCGGGCCCGCCACAAATCGCTTGCATAAATCGCGTCAAATTTTACGGTTTGCATCTGTACTGCCAATTGCCCGGCCTGCTTTCTCCCCAACTCACTCAGTGGTACATTTTGATGTCCCTGGTACCGGCGTTCCTTGTTCCACTCGGTTTCCCCGTGACGAATCAGGAATATTCTGGTGTTCATTCTAATTCTCCTCCATTTGTTGAAACTGTTTTTGCCGATCATTCCAACGCAAAACAATTGTTTGCATCACTTGCTGTTTGTGATCAAGCACATCAATGACAATCTTTTCTGCTGACTCCTGTCCGGTCTTGGAAAGATGCACCCGGTAGCCATGAAACTGTCTGGAGAAGCGGAATGTTTTCCCGGCGGAAATCAGGTTCTGCCGGGTTCCTTTAATCAGAACCTCTTTTTTATCATTCAAAATCAGGAACTGGCCAACCCGCCCCTGATAAGAAATCCGTGAATCATTTCTTTCTTTTTGCTTTCCTTTCACCAGCAGATACCAATGGTCCTGTTCTTCATGCCGGAACGCCAGCCTGCAGTCCTTTTTTCCTTCGGCAAGCATTCGGTTGCATACCTGTTCCAATTCCTGGTCAAAAGGCACGGAAGACAGGGTTTTGTCGTCAAAATGCTGAACCACATTAGTTTCAGCATTTTCCCCCATCATAAAGACCACAAAAGTCCAGACGGAGTTATTTTCATCAAAGGGCAGCAGATAAGCAAATACCTGTTCGGGCCCGATTTTTCCCAAATCCTGCCGGAATATGGTCCAGTGCTCTCCACGACTGTTTTCAATCGTCAGATGAAAGTGGCCTTCTTCCTGAACGGGACGTACATACCAACCTTTGTCCTTGTTCAGGATATATCTGGTCTGCGGAACCAGCAGAATCGGTTTGACCGGCCTTTTAATCTGATAACCGCGCTCAACCGTTTCCTGCACAATCCCGATGTACTCCAGAATCTCATCTCCGTTTTCCGAATGCATTCGGGCTTCCAGCTCTGCCTGGCTTGGCAGGTATAACGTCTGGATACTTTCCCCTGTAGACAGCCGGTAAAAGTCGAGGCGGCAACTCTGTTTTTGCCCGACATAACTCAAAATGGCCAGGGTTCTGCCATCCATACTCCGTCCATAAATGTACGGCTGCTTTTGCAGGTAAGCCTGTACTCTTTCATCCAAAAGCAGATCTTTCACAGACGGCACCTGATCAAACAATTTTGTATCCAGATATGAGTCAATCGCCGATTCAGAGTTCAAATCAAAGGAAAATCCCTGGCAGCCAGCACAAAACAAGAAAACCAGTCCCAACAGAATCATCATCCTGGCATGTTTAATAGGCACACTGACACCCCGTCAAAAAGTATTCTTATGCTTATCTATTTTATCTTAAATTGCCCTTCAAATAACATGAATCTGCCGGTATGAAAGGACATGACTTCCGGAATAAAACACGGACCTGTAAGTTTCATCGCTTCTCACAAGCCCGAAATAATTGTTTGGTTACAAATCAGACAATCGTCACCTGTCTGGATGAGACAATGATCGGGCTGGGGATACCACCAGCACAGGCAATCAGTGTTGCGTCACCCCAGCGGTTGACCTGGCAAACATATACATAGACGGGATAAGAATAAACGCCGCGAATGATCACACGAATCACCCGGCCGACATACTGGCGCAAGGTTTGCGGAGCGAGTCTGGGCTGCTGCGCTGGCGGTCTTTGGGGTTGCTGATCAGGTCTCCTCTGTCCGATTTGGCCTTCCCCATCCATCCAACCATATCCATAGGGATAATCGTACATCCAACCTTCTCCCTTCCATAGTTATTCATACTTTTCCTATTCCATTCGGAATCACTTGGTTCGGGTAATCACCCAACAATAGAAAACTGGGCAATTTTTCTCAAATCCTTTGTTTTTTGGCGGGCAATCGTTATAATTGACACGAATCATATTGGAGGAATGGTTGAGTGAAATGCGACTAAGAAGAAATCCAGAAGCTTCAAAAATCCTGTCCGGTCATCCGATGGTCTTTCGGGTCACAGAAGAAAACAAAAGTCAGTGGCGGGGAAGATGGCATACACTCTTTCCCGATGCAGAAAATCCGGTTTATGTGGAACTTGGCACCGGAAAAGGGCAATTTCTGGCAGAAGCTTCCACAAAGTATCCAGAGATCAACTGGATTGGCATTGAAAGAATCCAGGAACCGCTGCTCAAAGCTGTAAGAAAAGGAGAAGAAACGGAAAATGCCAATCTCCGTTTTATCTGGATGGATGCCAAATGGCTGGACGAAGTTTTTGAACCAGGGGAAATCAAGCGGATCTATCTCCATTTCAGTGATCCGTGGCCTAAAAAAAGACATGCAAAAAGGCGCCTGACCCATCACTTTTTTTTGAAACTTTACCGGAAAGTGCTGGCGCCTGACGGTGACCTGATCCTGAAAACAGACAGTGTTTCCCTGTTTGATTTTTCCTTGCAGGAATTTGCCGATCACGGCTGGGAACTGCTGGAGAAAACGCGGGATCTTTATAACAGTCCTTTTAAAAAGGAAAACATTGCAACAGAATATGAAGAAAAATTTGTTTCCCGCGGCTTGCCCATCCATTATGTCCGGGTCAAACCGGTTCGGTCATTCTCGCAGACAGATGATTGACTTTTGTGCTGAAACCGATATAATTAATTTTTGTATGGCTCAAGCCTAAAAAGGAATTTGAGGATAGCAAGCAAACGATAGGTGAAGGGATCACCCTCACTGATTCGCCCCATCGGAAAGCGATGGGTATCCGGTTTTTCGCCGCTATCCGGAAAACCTGGGTAATTCGCGAATCAGCACCCTGTCATTTGCGAAAATCTGTGCAAATGATGAAAGGAGCCAATAATTATGGCACGTTACACAGGACCAAGATGGAAATTGAGTCGTCGTCTGGGAATTTCTCTTTCCGGCACAGGCAAGGAACTGGCCAAACGCCCATATGCGCCCGGACTGCATGGACCAACCCAACGCAGAAAGCTGTCCGAATATGGGATGCAGCTTCAGGAAAAACAAAAACTTCGTCTGATGTACGGCGTTAACGAAAAGCAATTCCGCAACCTGTTCAAACGCGCAGGCAAAATGAAAGGTGTCCATGGCGAAAACTTCATGAAACTGCTGGAATCCCGCCTGGACAATCTTGTCTATCGCCTGGGATTGGCCCGCACCCGTGCACAAGCCCGTCAATTGGTTGTGCATGGCCACATTCTTGTAAACGACAAAAAAGTTGACCGTCCTTCTTACCAGGTCAAACCGGGTGATGTTATCGGTGTACGCGAAAAAAGCCGCAACTTGCAAGTAATTAAAGAAGCCCTGGAAGAACGCCAATACCTTCCGGAATATCTCACCTTTGACGAAAACAAAATGGAAGGAACCTATACCCGTCTTCCGGAGCGTTCGGAATTGCCATCTGAGATTAACGAAACGATGATTGTTGAGTTCTATTCCCGTTAATAAATGGCGATATCACATCGGGCATTCAAAAACCCTTAACCTTTTCATAAAGGATTTAAGGGTTTTTTTGTTAATAAAAACAGGTCAAATCTCTGATAAAAAAGATTTGACCCTTTTTTCTCACGGATTTCAACCAGGAAAAGAAAACCACTTGCGGATGCAGTTTCTCATTATGATCAAAACCGCCGCTTATTCTTCTTTTGCATTTAAAGAAAGCAAAGGAATACGTTTTTTATATTTTTTTATTAAAGCTATATTATGCTCGTCGGAACCTTCAATATTGCCACTTAAAAATATGGGGGGAGCAAAATTGGCATCCGCCATGATTTTAATGGCCTCGGCAAAAATGGCATTTAATATCGTTGCGCCAATAACCGTGGAAGTAGGCGCAAAGGAAACATTTACTTTCTCATAGGATAAAATTGCGTCTCCCTTAACGGAAAAATTATTAATCACCAGATCTACGGAATCATAAAGATGTTTTCCGCTCCTATGTCGTGAATGTTGGCTTCTTGAGTATTCCAGGGAAGTAATCCCAATAACATAAGCCCCTTTTTCTTTTGCATATAATGCAACATCGACCGGAACCGGATTTCTGCCTGATGTTGACAAAACCACTACCGTATCATCGGGAGTTATATTCTGATTTTCCATAAAAGACTTGGCATAGTCATTTTTTCTTTCCAATTGCGAGGAACGCAACGCTCCTTCATGAAGCATTAACGGTTCGATCAAGATCGGATTAATCGGAACCAATCCACCCGCCCGATAAAAAACTTCTTCCGTTAAAATATGGGAATGCCCACATCCGAACAGTTGAATAATGCCACCATTGATAATGCTTTTTGCAACCATTTCCGCTGCTTTGTTTAAGTTATCCAATTCATTTTGTAACACAAGGTTGAGCCTTTCTTCAATCTTGTTAAAATATGTGGTCAGCATGGTTTACCCTCCAAAGCGAGTAAAATTTTTTTAACTTCAGCTGGAATCGTTCTGCCTGATTCTTTATCTATCGTAGACCCAAATATATGTGGCATAAAAAATTCAATATCGATATCTTTAACTGCATTGATCACGCGCTTGATATTGGTGTGGTTGATTCCGCCAGCCGGTTCAATTCCCCGAAGCCCATTTTTTGCCGCAATTTTTGTTAGATAGACCAACTCATCCAAATGGGTTATCCCTTTTAAAGGCATGAACTTAACTGACTCAATCCCCATTGCTTTAGCCATTTCAACAAAGTCTTCCACTTTCATTTCCAACCCGGAATAAAGCTTGATGCAGCCAACGTGACCGCTTGGTACCACAAGCGCATTCACCAATTGCGGATTCCCTATGCCCTCCAGATATCCCCTTGCAAACGAAGATCGTTCAAAAGGCTGATTGATATGACCAGGATTGGATAAGGCTGCTATTTCCACCACTCTGCCGGCAAATTCGGGATTGCCCCCTCCACCCAGACCGATCGAAACCAATTCGGCTACTTCTTTTATTTCTTTCACTCGTCTGGCACCAGCATGAATATCATCAAATTCAGAAGCAATAATACCGGGGATAACAAAACCCCGCCCCGCATTTATCACTTCTTCTGCATTTTTTTTATCTTTCACCAAAAAGTTGAAAAGAACAAAGTCATATAGCTTTCCAGTAACCAATTCAGTTTCCTTCTTTCGCTTGTTCAATCAGCTTAACCATATGATCCAATGCGACACGAATAACCTTCTCGCCTTTTTCCGCTGAAGCCAGTGTCGCATCACCCAATACCGCTGACTGCGTAAATTCTCTCCATGGTGTTGGAGTAAAATCTGCGCGGAACGGGATCTTCGGAAGATCTGAAATCGCTTTTTTCATATTTACAAATTCGGGTGCCAAATAGAGCATATAAGATGTTTCAATTTCACAAGCATGAAAATACGAACGATGGCTTGGCGGGGTTTCTCTTATTTCTGAAACCACTTGATCCGTCCCCGGATAAAATAAGTACATGACTTTTAATTCCGGATTCCATTCATATAACTCTCTGGCAGCTTCCTTCATCGCCACCGAATTTCCCAAATGGCCATTCACCATAACAAAAACTTTAAATCCCTGATGGTATAAACTTTTGCCGATATCTACGATGAAGCGGATGAGTGATTGATTAGACACATTGATACTTCCCGGAAAATCTTTTAAACTCCACACTTGACCGTATGGCAATGTCGGAAGCACAAAAGCATTGACTCGTTCCGCCAGCTTCTCACTTAATCGTTCGGCTAACAAATTGTCTGTCCCCAGCGGGAGATGTGGACCATGCGCCTCAACCGCTCCAATGGGCAGGATCGCTACCAGTTTTTCTAAAATTTTTTCCTTCACTTCAAAGGAATTTTCAAATTGAAATTTCAATTTTGCCACCTCAGCAAAACTATTTTTTAAAGGAAAAACACCGTGCCGGGTTATCAATAAAAAATTTATGAATCAGCTTTTCGCCATCAAAACCCTTTTGATTCGCTTGGTCAATAAATCTCGGTACCCATTTGGAAATGATGTACACAAGCCCTAATCCATACTCGTAATGTTTATAATAGGTTTTGCGGGCCGTATCTCCGGAAATCAATATTTGATCTTCGTACCCTTTATCAACTAACGCTAAAATGCATTCAATTCTCTGTGATTCCGGAGCATATTTCAGTTTGGCTATGCCATCAAAGCTTAAAAACGCACCTGTTTTCGCAATCTGTTCATGATAATAAGGATCGAGATTACGATCCATATGGCCGATGCTTACATATGCCATATGGATATTTTCGGACTTAAGAAGTTCTATTTGTTCCAAAGCCATGGTCCCGGCTTCCGTATGGGCATGAATTGGTGCCTTTGTTTCATGATGTGCCCGGGCAACAGCACGAATCGTCTTTTCTTCTAAAGGAGTAATACGGTTATAGGCAGAACCGAATTTTACCTGTCCTGCTTTAAAAGGGGTACCTTCCAACCCTTCTTCAACTTCCCGGATAACAAATTCAGTCAATTCATGAATGGATGCACGATCAATCCATTCCCGATAAGTCGGATAATTGCCTACAATCGGTTTTAACTCCTCTTTTAATTTTGCATCCCATAAGAAACTCTTATTAAACCCGGCCGTACCAATAATATGAATCCCCAATTCATCAGAAATCTCTTTGACAGCCTGAACATCACGGCCATAATCTACTGCTGTTGCATCAACAATGGCCTGGCCGCCATGTCTTTTAAAATCCTCTACATCTTTTTTTGATTTTGCCGGATCATCTAAAAGCAAATCATCGGCTCCGTGTTCCTGCCAATAAGGCGGCCGGCAAACAATGTGCTCGTGCGAATAGGTAAAACCCAACTGTTCTGGAGCAATGTCTCCCTTTAAAGTTCTAATAAAAGTCATATTTAACCAAACTCCCTAATAATTTTTAGATGGATTTTCAGATAAATCAAAATCACTGTGAACACGTCATTTTTGATACTAGAAAAACAGTTGGCTTAAAAATCTGATGATTGGTCCAAGGGTAAACATATCCGAATCTGCAGCCCACATAGCCGTATCAGGAATAGTAGAGGTAATCAGTGTTTCGACCATGAAATATTGTCCCCAGGCAACCACTGTCGCCGTTAGGAATCCTCCAAACAATGCCCCGCGAACCCCGCCAGTGGCATTTCCAAATACACCCGCTGTGGCACCATGGAAGAACAGAACAATCATCGTCGGAACAAATACATAGCCTACTGTTTTCCCAATGACCACCAACCATAACAATGCACCGGCGAATGCACCTAAGAACCCCAAAATTACCGCATTCGGCGCAAAGGTAAATACGATCGGGCAATCGAGAGCCGGTCTTGCTCCTGGCACAAGTTTGGTGGCAATTCCATTAAACGCGGGAACAATTTCACCAATGAACATCTTAACCCCGAATAAGACGACAGCAATCCCTGCAGCAAATGTAAAGGCTTGCACAACAGAGTTGACGATAAAGTTTTGATTGCCGGCATTTGCAATTAACTCGTCAGCACCCGGTGTTCCCTTCATTGTTAAAATGATGGCACCGATTAAAAATAAGATTGCCATGGTAATCGCCGTAATGACGTTAGAATCCCTTAAGAATTCAAGTCCCTTTGGCAATTTGATTTTTTCTGAGTCATTGTTCTTATTGCCAATAAATTTGCCCAACCATGCCGAAAGCAGGGCGACAATGGCGGAAGTGTGGCCTAAAGCGATCTTGTCATTCCCGGTCACCTTACGCATAAACGGTTGCACAATGGCCGGTTGGAAAGTCCAATACAACCCCATAAAAATCGATAAGAAAATGACCAGTTGTAAAAATGAAACATTTCCAACGGTATTGACGATAATGCCCGCAAAGATCAATGTTGTCCAAAACATCATATGACCGGTTAAATAAATATATTTAAACCGTGTAAATCTGGCCAGCAATACATTAATAATAAATCCCAAAAACATGGCTAATGTAACTGCTGAACCATATTGGTTATTAAAAGCTTCTTGCCCCATAAACTTTCCTAAAGTCGTTCCTTTTAACCCAAATACTTCTTTCCACATGGGTTCAAATATGTCTAAGGCTCCAACAATGATCGTAGAACCGGCATTAATAATCAAAAATCCAATCATCGCTTTAAAAGTGCCGCTAATTACCTGGCTCGTCGTCTTCTTTTGTAAAAGCAAACCTAATAGAACAATAGAACCTAATAAAATTGCAGGTACGCCAAAGATATTGGTCGCAATCCATGTAATAATTTGCATGTTAAGATCTCCCCCCTAAATTCCTATTCGACAGCCTTTATTTGCCAAGATTCGCCTCTAAGGCATTCTTAATTTCGTCTTTATCAAAGTAATTATTGACCAATATGATTTTTGAAGGATGCCCTTCTAAGTTTTTGGCCAGTTCCTTGTTGGTAATAATGTAATCCGGATGTTCACTTGATGCGCTTGAAACATCGGTATTCTCCACATCCGCCTGAATCCCTATCTCACGCAGCACGCTTTCTACATTAATTCTTAAAATCAAACTCGTTCCTTGACCCAATCCGCAAACACACAAAATTTTCATTCCCTTACACCTCCAATAATTGATGGATCTCTTCATAACTTTGAACACGCAGCAGCCTGTCTACATTTTTAGTATCTCCCAATAATGCTGTTAAATTCTGCAAAATTTTCAAGTGCTCTTCACTGGATGAAGCTCCCAAGGCAAATACAAGCTGTACAGGATCATTAGCAAAATGGCCGAAATGGATGGGATGCGCCAAGCGGATCAACGATACACATGCTTCATTTACACCATCTTCCGGCCTTGCATGCGGTAAAGCAATATTTGGTGCAATTACAAAATAAGGTCCATTTTTTTTAAAGGAATTGACCATCGCATCTACATAGGATGGTTCAACTAATTCAGATTCAACTAAAAGTTTTCCAGCCTCCCGAATCGCTTCTTCAGGAGATTGAACCAGAACATCCAGTGCGATCAGTGGCCTTTTCAAATACTTCAAAAACCATACCCCCTACTAGTCGAAAAACGGATTAATCATCACATGCAACAAGCTCTTGCATCAATTGGTTAAACTCCAGCTTTGTTTTGGCTTTCAACAACTTTTGCGTATTTTCTTCAGTAGAAAAAAGTTGGGTAAGCTGGGATAAAGCTTTTAAATGCGATTCATTATCAATTGCCGCTAGAATCACTACAAATTGAACATCATGGTTTCTTTGCTTGGAAAAAGAAACAGGATGTTGTATCCTGAGCAAACTCATTCCGAGTTTTTTTACACCATTTTCAGGTTTAGCATGCGGGACAGCAATTTTAGGAGCAATTACAATATATGGACCCATCTTTTCAACATGATCAATCATTTCCTTTACATAGGCTTTTGTGATGGATCCATTTTTAAGAAGCGGATCCGCCGTTATGCGAATGGCTTCTTTCCAATCTGCGACTGAATCAGCCAGCTGAACCGTATCCTCTGTAATTAGCTCGGTTAAGTTTGGTTTATATTTTTCGTTTAAGGCAATTTCAGGGCGATATATAAACTGTTTCAATTCCCTGAGCAACTTTTCTTGGTTATGAATCTCTGCGTTTTGTTTGATGATTTCCATCAAACCATCCGTAATATAAGTATTTTGCTTGGTATGGTGAAAAAGTTGGGTTACTTTCTTTAACAGGCTCTCTTTTTCATTTTCATTCAATATGGGGTGAACAATAAATACCGGACAATCATTCCTGGAGATGGGCAACGGTATGGTGGAAATGACAAAGTCCACATCAAATTGGCTTTCTTCATATTCTCTGGCAGAAATGGTACCAACAATATCAATCGCAGGAATCAATCCTTCCAGTTGTTGCCGTAACATTTGAGAAGTTCCCAACCCGTTGGCGCAAACAACCAAAACTCTTTTTCTGACAATCTGGGTTGCACTTATCCTTCCGCCTAAATGCAAAGCGATATAGGCAATTTCATTTTCGTGGATCGGTTTTCCCAAAACCTTTTCAAAATGGTGAACTGCTTTTTTCGTTAAAAAAAAGATCTCCTGATAGTTTTCTTTTACCAAATCAACAATTTGATTTTCGACCTCAATACCATATTTAATCCGGTAATAAGCCGGCTTTAAATGCAGTGTCAAATTTTTGACAAGAAGATCCTTATCATAAAACTGGATACACGCGTATTTTTCGAAATCGTTTACAATTTTCACGGCAACATCTTTTAAACTGACTGAGGTAGAAATATAAACCAAATCATCCGCTGAATAATTTACTTTTGCGCCTAATAATTGGGTGGTGATATAAAACTGCTCATCTTCCGGAAAAGAATGACCCATCATCTTTTCCAAATTAAGACAGATCATCTTCGCAGCCATAAAAGCTTTTGATTCCTTTAATACCGCTTTCTCCACTTGATCCAGTTTGATATTTTTCCCTTGAAAAATTCTTTTAATATACAGCACTAGTCTTAAGCTTAATTGGTGAAGGATATCATCCGTAAATTGAACGTTCAATATCTTTTCGCTTTCAATTAATAACTCATAAACCAGATTCAATGCGTGAATATTGAAGAGATCCTCCCTATTATCATTTGCATTAGCATCCATTCGAATTCTGACTAAAAATGTTGACCAAATCGGTTCCGGGATGGCCAGGGACAAATAATAAGCAATCGCTTTTCTGATATTTAATTCCTTGCCCAAGATGATGTAGCCTGTTTTTCGTTCAAATTTCAGATATAAAATGAACCTTTCGATTTCCGTTTTTAGGGATTTTATATCTTCAATAGTGGTATTTCTGCTAACTCTTAATTTTTCACTTAAAATTTCCAGATAAAGCGGTTTCTCGCTGGTTAATAAATATAAGGCTAACCACGCTTTTCGTTCGGTAGGTGACCATTCGTAATACCATGGCTCCATTTCCCCTAATTTCTGAAAAACCAATTTTTTCGTTTCTTCTTTAAGAATCAACCCCGCAAACCGTACCTGTTTAATTTGGGTTAGTCCTGAATTTTTAAGCCAGTCATTAATTTTATCAATATCGTAATATATGGTCCTTCTCGATACATTGAACCTCTTGGACAATTCACTGATGGATACATAAGAATCTGAGTTAACTAATTGAAGCAAAACAGCCGTACTGCGTTTATCCAGTGACATGCCATCACCCCTAGCAATAAATCCTTGTCCAAACCAGGCTATTAGACTATTGCTTAGTTTTAATATAAATGTTTCAGACGTATTCCTTAAGACCAAATAACACACGCTTTTATGTGCAAAATTGTACGGATACAGGAGGTTTTTTATTCAGGAAACATTTTCCAAGCGCTTGTAAAAAACAGACAAAAAACATTAAGTGAACCACCAAAGCGCTTCAGGCGAGCTGCAAACTTGCTTGCGCTTAGGACAGTTTCACCCGTTTTTCGTTTCCTCTTTATAGCGGTTCCGAATTACTTAAACCCGCTTCCTCACACTTTTTCGACAAGCTCATCACAGGTTATAGGTATTATTACAAAAATGGTATCATTTCAAAAATTTTTCTTAAACAAAGGAACTTTTCTTGAGTATATCAGGAGTATAGATTTGCACAAAAATGGAAATTGAAAATCATAACCTTGTCCTTTGATGTCGAAGAAAGTTATAAATGTTATTAGCCATTCCATAGGAAGTTGCGCAAGGCAAAGCTTGCGCAAAAATTGGATTCGAGTCGTAGAAAAATGAAATGGACGAGTAAAAAAACATCCATTGAATAAGAACATAGACGACCAGAGAAGCAAAAAGCTGACCATACACGGAATTAGGAGTCGTTCCAAAGAGTCGTTGTTGTTTGATCCAGCGAAAGAAAAGCTCCATTTGTCAGCGTGCACAATATAATTCGGCAATTACTTCCGGTTTAAGTCTAAATAAATTCGTAGCAACGTGAATTCGATTCCCTTCAAGATCCATAAAGCTTACAATATGATAATGATATTGTATCATGGAAGATCTAAAGCCCAGATGGGCTACAAAATCTTCCAAAACATGTGAATGTGGATGATAATGAAGTGTGAATGGTTGTTCATTCCACACCAAAGCATTCTTCTTTAAGCGGATCACGAAAAACTGTTGTTTTTCGTACATGTCATCCAGGCGGGTATATTTTTCATAATCCCGATCACATATATAGATAGAGGTGTGGGTTTTTCTATAATCAAATCCTTGAAAAAGAGAATCGTTTCAAAGCAACGAACTCTTCTGCTTGTCTAAGCAGTTGGGAATAAATGTCAAACTGAACATGCAGCCTTACTCCAGTCTTTTCTCCACGAAGGTAAGCCCAATGGAGTTTTCCGGCCCCCGCTGTGAAGGCAGTGGAATCGACAGCGATCAAGGGAAGAGCTAATTTCCTGCGTAGTTGGCGATTGCACTTTTCTACCGTGCGATGGAAAAGCATTTTGAAAAACTCATGCGGAGTTTCTGATACTTTCTTTGATAACGTCGAGTAAAGACCTTTACAAGCTTTCATTTGTTCTTCACTTTCACGAAAACTGGACTATTTTCCAAGAGCAGATGACACCCAAAACTTCAAAAGTTCAGTGACTGTAAATTTTCGAGCTGGATTGGTGTACCCTGCTGCATCAGGAGAATCTTGTATATCTTCTGAGGTTAGTTGAATAATCTCACTTGTGTACCGCTTTGACCAGTTTTGGCGTAATTTTCTTTTGCTACTCTGGATCGGACCATTTGGAAACGTTATTCAAATTTTCATTTCTGGTTCCTAAATAGTAATTATCTGCAGGAAGAACTTGCGGATCTTCAACTAAGAATGTACTGATTATAAATGTTAAAAGTACAGGAATAAAACTGACACAAAATAAAAGAAGAAATAACCACTTTTTGATTGTTAATGGTTTAGTTCTTATCTTCAAACTTGTAACCTACCCCCCAGAACTCCTTTGGGGTTAGTTCGACTCTCCTTCCCTTCAAATGGTTTGGAAGCCCTGGCTATTCTAAAAAAAACAAGTTGTTCATTGTATCCTGTTGGATATTATGATGCCAAATCAATGCTATTTGATGTAAATGGCAAGAAGGAGGAATAGATATCCATGAAGTGGCAAAATTTCCTTCATCAAGATGCTGGAAGGAACCATTGATCAGGAAGCACTGCGTAATTACGACGCAATCATCACAAAAAATTTGAAAAAACTTGGGTATCAGTTAGGAGATGATATCCAAATAGGACGATTTAACGAAGTGATGAAAGGCAAAAATTCCGGACATCGATTTAAAACTGTCGGGATTATTGGCAAGATGCCTGTTTGCCATTTGATGAATATACGGCTTACACGGACAGGGAAAATCTTGAATAATATTTCCACATCAACACAATCGACCAAATTCAATTCAATATTAATAAACCATCCTTAAGTAGCAAGATTCAAAAAAAGATTGACCAATTATTAAACAGTCCCGATTTTTCAAATGTCATCCTATATGACCGCCAAAAGGATATTTCCAAATTACACCAACAGGTACAACAAAGGTTGTTCATTTTATTAGCGGCTGTGATTTTATTTAACAATTTTTCTCAATATCATAGAATTGATGAATAACATGGCCAGCAGTTTAAGAGAAAGAAACAGGGAATTTGCCGTACTGAGAGCATTGGGAAACCGGCCAAATCAAGTTGTGGGATTAGCCTTGTTAGAAGGAATCATCATTTCATTAGCCGGAGGGCTCATTGGAATCATATCAGGCCTTGTGTTTGGTTACCATATACTTGCAGGTTTGGATGCAAACGAATATCTATTTCCGGGGCAAATCGTTTTCATCCAATTAATCATAAGCCCTTTGATCAGCTTGGCCGCAGCATGGATCCCTTCCATATGGATTTCACGGAGGAACCTTCTTAAAGCTTTATACCTGGAATAAAAATCTATGACTTAAATACAAACAGGCATATGAGTACAACAAAAAACAAGTAACGAAATCTTTCATCCAGTAAACATATTCTCCTATCTCCAGGCGTTATATTCAAAGATCAGAACATAATTTGACTATAACGCCTTTTTCTGATCCTACCAGCACAATCAACATAATATTAATAGAATATAAATAAATCTAAACATATTTTTATATTACTTTATACCAATAAAATATACTAATGTTTCCTAATTTTTGTTAAAATATAAATATAGGTACTATTTGTCTGATTAAGGTATTTCTCCTTATTTCATATAAGTTTCATACACCTGGACCTCATTTTCCAAAAGGTTAGGTGAGTATGATGACCCCTCCAAAATTTATGTTGAGTTCCCATGTTTTGGTGTTCAATTACAGCTCGGAGATTCTGCTTGTCAAACACCCGAAACGGGGTTGGGAAATTCCCGGCGGATGGGTGGAAGAAGAAGAGTCCGTACGCTTGGCTGCCATTCGTGAAGTAAGGGAAAAAACCGGACTTAATATTAAACTGGTCAAGTATTGCGGAATTTTCCAAAATTTGCGTTCACATAAATGCGATCTGCTTTTTATTGGCAAGCCCATCGGCGGACGAATCACAACCAGCGATGAGATTGGGGACGCCGGCTATTTTCCGGCAGAAACAGCGATGAGGCTGATTTCCCAACGAATTATCAAACAGCAGATCATGTATTGTCTCAATGAGAAAAGACAGCCTTTCATTGTTGAATATTAATGTTACCAATCCTGTTCAAGTAAACAGGAAAAAAGCTACAAATGGCAGCGGACCTGCAAAAAGGGTCCGCTGTTTTCCTTATTTCCATTTCACTTTGGCAAATTTCCGTTTCCCAACCTGAACGATCATGCCTTCCTGCACTTCAACCTGTTCGTCCACGTTGGTCACTTTCTCCTGATTGATCCGCACACCGCCCTGCCGGATCATGCGGCGGCCTTCTCCGTTGCTGGCCACCAGTCCCAGCCTGGACAGGAGAGCAACAACCCATATTTTCCCGTCATTGATGTCAGATGGAGCAATTTCGGCTTCGGGAATATCATTGGGCAATGCCCCTTTCTGGAACACGGTTTGAAAATGTTTCTCCGCTTCATCAGCTGCCGCTTCTCCACGATACATTCGTACCAGGGTATGAGCCAGACGCATTTTGGCATCGCGCGGATGAATCTGCCCGTTCTCCAGCCCTGCCTGCAATTTTTCCAGTTCATCGATCGACAGGTCTGTCGCCAGCTCGAAATACTTGATCATCAGCTCATCCGGAATCGACATGGCTTTCCCGTACATATCATTGGGTTCTTCATCCACACCAATATAGTTGCCCAGGCTTTTGCTCATTTTTTTCACGCCATCCAGCCCTTCCAAAAGCGGCATGGTCAGGATCACCTGCTCTTCCTGGCTATACTCTTTTTGCAATTGCCGACCCATCAGCAGGTTGAATTTCTGGTCTGTTCCTCCCAATTCAATGTCACTTTTCAGGGCAACCGAGTCATATCCCTGCATAAGGGGGTAAAAAAACTCATGAATGCTGATTGCCTGCCCATTCCGGTAACGGTTGGCAAAATCATCCCGTTCCAGCATGCGGGCAACCGTACATTTCGAAGCCAAATGGGTTACATCGGCAAAGGTGAGCGGGCTTAACCAGTGGCTGTTAAAATAGATTTCGGTCTTGTCCGGATCCAGCACTTTAAACAGCTGGTCTGTATAGGTTTTGGCATTTTTCTTTACTTCTTCCTCTGACAGCTGTTTGCGCGTTTCCGATTTGCCGGTCGGATCCCCGATCTGTGCCGTAAAATCGCCGATAACCAGTTGCACGATATGGCCCAGTTCCTGAAAATCGCGCAATTTGTGAAAGACAACTGTATGTCCGATATGCAAATCAGGAGCAGTCGGGTCCAGCCCGAGTTTTACTCTTAACGGTTGCTTTTGTTCAATGGAACGTACCAGTTTTCTGTACAAATCCGGGAGCGGCAAAACTTCAGCGGCTCCCCGCTTGATGATGCGCAATTGGCGCTCGATCTCCGCTTTTACTTCCTCAGACAATTTTTTTTCTGTCGACATTGATTTTACCTCCTGTAATAAAATAGAGATATACGATAATAAAAAACCCCATCCCTCAAAAAGGGACGGAGTCAGGTTCCGCGGTACCACCCTTGTTGGAAACAGATATTTCCCGCTTCATTTTATAACGGACATAATGACCGTGCGTATAAACGCAATGCTCCCAAGTGTAATTCATCGAAAGGGTCCTGCTGGTTCGCAACAACCACCAGCTTTCTGAAAGGACAATCCTTCCAACTACTCGGCTTGTTCACAGCATTTTGATATTTTCATTATTTCAATTCAGTCAATTCAATAACCGGATTATGCTATAATATTACCCTAGAATGAGGAGGGTATCAAGTGAATGAAAAGTAGATCAGCGAGATATGCAAAAGACTCCAACCGAAGTAAGCTGATAAAATGGACACGGCTTGCCTTTTATTCTTTGTTCGTCTTTATACTGATTATTGCTTTTGGTACGGTTGGAGTTGGGGCCGGTATTGTGTCAGCGATGGTAAAGGATGAGAAAGTCCGGGACAGAGAAGATTTTAAAAAGGATTTAAACAGCCTGTTTGAAAACAGTTATGCCTATTTTTCAAACACGGATGAAAGCGGAAACCCGATACGCATTGGTGCCTTTCGTAACGAAGGAGATGTACGTAAACTGATTAAATCAGTGAATGATGCCGGCCCTCATTTGGTTGATGCTTTCATCTCTACTGAAGACAAGGATTTTTACAATCACAACGGAATTGTCCCCCGTTCCATCCTGAGGGCAGCTTTTCAACAACTGGTCAATGCCGAGGTAACCACAGGCGGCAGCACGATTACCCAGCAGCTGGTAAGACGCGTCATCCTTGAAGACTTTGACAAAGACCTCGCACGCAAATCGAAGGAAATTGTCCTGGCGATTCGGCTGGACTCCCTGCTCGAAAAAAATGAGATTTTGGTCTACTACATGAACAGTGTCTATTTTGGGAAAGGAGCAAACAATCAAAATTTATATGGTGTTCAGGCAGCGGCCAACGGAATTTTCGGTGTACAGGCCAAGGACCTGAATCTGGCGCAGGCTGCTTATATTGCGGGTATGGTGCAGCGACCCAATGCCTATAACCCGTTTGGTGGAAACGATAATCTCAAACGCGGTTTAAAACGGATGAAACTTGTTTTAAACGAAATGCTGGAAAATGATAAAATTACGAAACAGCAGTATAATGAAGCGCTTAAATTCGACATCAAGAAGTCTCTCGCAAAGCCGAACCCCGAATCAAACAGCTACGTCAATTATCCATTTATCATGTATGCACTGGAAGAAGAAGCGGCCGAACTGCTGATGAAAAAGGATGGACTGGATATAAAGGCACTGAGCGAACAGGGAAAATACCGGGCAACCCTGCAAAAATATATCGAACGTCTGCAAACACAAGGATATCATGTATACAGTACGATTGACAAAAACATGTATGAAGCGGTAAACAAGGAAGCCACAAAATCTCTGTCCTTCCATCCCCGTAAATACGGAAAATTTGAAGACCATGAACAATTGGGAGCCGTTTTGCTCGACAACCAGACAGGGGCCGTACTGGCTTTCGTCTCTTCAACCGATCGAAAGGGGAACCAAAAAGATCATGCCTTTAACTCGCTCAACCAGCCAGGTTCCTCCATCAAACCGCTCATTGTATACGGCCCGGCAATCGAGAATAAAGTGGTCTCCCCCAACACCAAAGTATTGGATGAAAAAATGCCGCGCGGGGACGGATCGGGTTACTACCAGAATGCAAGCCAAAAATACCATGGGCCGGTCACTGTTCGCGAGGCATTAAAATGGTCATACAACATCCCGGCCATCAAGGTTTTTAACCATTTGGGCCATGATACGGGATTTGACTATTTGCGCAAGCTGAATATCCCCCCTCACCCAAATGATGGAGAGTCTGCCGCAATCGGCGGGCAAACAAAAGGTTACTCGGTAGCCAGGATGACTGCGGCATTTGCTACTTTTGGAAACCAGGGAAAATACAATCCTCCGCATCTGGTAACAAAAATAACAGATGCCGACGGAAAAGTGATCTATGAATATGAGAACGAAAATCAAAAAATATTTTCACCGCAAACCTCTTATCAGGTAACCGATATGCTCCGCGATGTTGTCAATGGCGGAACCGGAACCTATATCGGAAGTCGCATTAACGGATACGACCTGGCAGGAAAGACGGGAACCACCTCCGATGAAAGAGATCTGTGGTTTATCGGCTATACTCCCCAAATTTCACTGGGCGTCTGGAGCGGTTATGATTACAATTTCCCGATGAGCCATAACGACTCTTTTTCAAAACGGGCCTGGGTAAACATTTTTAAAGCAGCAGCCAAAGCGGCACCCCATTACTTTGATAAAAATGCACGCTTTAAAAACCCCGGCGGTCTTTTCTATGGAGTGGAATGTCTGGAGTGTGACCGGATTAAAAAACACATAGAAGATGAAAAGATTAAAGAAGAAGAGAAGAAGAAAAACGAGAAAGACAAGCAAAAACATCCTAATGATCCCAATGATCCGAACCAGCCGGAACCCCATGAGCCGCCTGTCATATTCCCGCCAGATGAAGATCCTTTGCCCGGCGGCGGAGGAGAAGATGGCGGTGATCCCGGTTATGGAGGCAATCCAAATAATGGCGGTCAGCCTCCTGGACAGGAAGACTCAACATGAATATGATTAAAATAGACAAAAGCCCCTGACACCGTAAACGGTCTCAGGGGCTTTTGTCGGGATTGTCAAAATTATGTATACCCGGATAGATTCTACCCTGTGTTATAATTGTTTTCGTTGAAGAAGGGAGGATGAATGCTAAATAAACAGGTTGCCAGAACATCCCATCGAGAGTGAAAAAAAGTGGGGAAGAAGACAGGATGAATAAAAGAACAAAACTTATTTTAACCAGCAGTTTATCTGCAGTACTCGCCATCACAGTCGGCGTTTTTGGTGTTGGTGCTGGAATCGTTTCCGCTTTCGCAAAAGACGAAAAAATCCGCACCAAAGAGGCTTATGAAAAAGAGCTAAATGGATGGTCACAAACCAGTTATGCCTATTTCCGTCCGGAAAACGGAGAAGTCAAGCCAATTGGACGGATGATTTCACAAACTGACCGGAAACTGATCAAAAGCATGGATGAAGTCAGTCCCTATGTTGCAGACGCACTGATCGCTACAGAAGACCGGGAATTCTACGATCATAACGGAATCGTCCCCCGTTCCATTGCCCGGGCTGCCTGGCAGCAAATCATCCATAGTGATGTTGAAACAGGGGGAAGCACATTAACCCAGCAATTAGTTAAAAATGAAATCTTGGATAACACAAAGAAAACCTATGAACGGAAAACCCTGGAAATTATCAACGCCTTGCGTTTGGAACGATTCTACAGCAAAGAGGAAATCTTTGTAAAATACCTGAACAGCGTAGAGTTTGGCCCGGGTGCTCATGGCACGCGCATGGTCGGTTTCGCATCTGCCGCACGTGGGCTTTTCAATAAAGACATCAAGAAATTGAACATTGCACAGTCAGCTTACCTTGCGGGAATGGTGCAACGTCCATACGACTATAATCCCTTTTACGGAAACACGGAAAAAGAGCAGGAAAAACATTTGAAAAAAGGGATTAAACGGATGAATCTGGTGTTGGACAAAATGCTTGAAACCGGTCATATTACCCAGGAACAGCACGATCAGGCAGCAAAATACGATATCAAGTCCAGTCTGGCAAAACCATCCGATTTCCCAAATGCATATGAAAACTATCCCTATATCATTACCTCCGTTGAAAGGGAAGCTGCGCAAGTGCTAAGGGAAATGGACGAGAAAAAAGGCAACAAGGTCCAATCCTACAAAAACTATCTGGATGAAGTGCGCCAGGGCGGATACAAGATTTACACCACAATTGACCAGAAAATGTATGACGCCGTAAACGAAGCGGTCTCCAAAATAGACATGCCTTCAAAAAACGGTCACAGTGAACAAATCGGCGCAACCATTATTGACAATAAGACCGGAGCAATTCTGGCTTTTGTGGGTGGCACCAGTTTTGAGAAGTCCAATATCAACTATGCCTTGAGCGCCACCAACCAGCCTGGTTCAACCATCAAGCCGCTGTTGGTTTACGGACCGGCCATGAATAAAGGGATCATTTCCCCTGACTCTGTCATTATTGACGAACCGGTCAAAAAAGCTGGAAGTTCGGATTACTATGTTAACGCCAACGGGAGATACCAAGGTCCTGTCAATGCTACCTATGCCCTGCAATATTCGCTCAATATCCCGGCAGTCAAAATCTTTAAGAAACTGGGGATTGAAACCGGCTTTAACTATTTGCGCAAAATGGGCATGCCTCCCACAAAATATGACGGAGAAGCATCCGCTTTGGGAGGAATGCGCGCCGGTTATACGGTTTCAGAAATGACGGCAGGATTTGCGATGATCGCAAACAACGGACAACATAACCCGCCGCATTTGATCGAAAAGATTGTTGATGCCAACGGGCAAGTGATATATGAATACGACAGGGACCAAAAACCGAAAAAAATCCTGAAACCGTCTGTTGCCTATGAGTTGACCAGTATGCTCAGGAAAGTGGTTACTGAAGGAACGGGGCGTTTTATTGGCGCCAGCCTGCCTGGCTATAATATAGCAGGAAAAACCGGAACCACCACCAACTATTATGACCTGTGGTTTATAGGCTATACTCCTGAGATTTCACTTGGTGTATGGACAGGTTATTCAGATGCCAACCGCTCTGCCAACCAGCAATTGTCCAAAAGCGCCTGGGTGAAAATCTTTAAGGCAGCAGCCAAATCAAGACCCGATCTCATCAAGCAAGGCAGCTCGTTCGATAATCCAGGAGGAAAAGTGGAAACCAAATGTTTTGAATGTAACAAAGTCCAACAAACGCAACCGGATCAGCCCGGTCAACCAGGACAACAGGAACAACCAGGGCAGCCGGGGCAACCCAAATTGCCTGTTAATCCTGAGCAACCCGGACAACCGGGCACTGAACAACCCGAGCAACCTGGTGCTCCTGCCCAGCCCCAAACAGGTAATCCTGGCGTTCCTCAATAAGAAAAGACACCACCTGTGTAAAACATGGGTGGTGTCTTTTCCGTTTGTCAGTCTTCCATGGTAGATAAATCCCCGGTCGGCAATCCAAGCTCCCAGGCTTTCAGTACACGCCGCATAATTTTGCCGCTCCGTGTTTTTGGCAGCTTCTCCTTGACTTCAATTTCCCGTGGCGCAGCATGGGAAGCCAGTCCTTTTTTTACGAATTGCCGGATATTTTCGATTAATTCTTCCGTAGCTTCATATCCCGTACGAAGTGAAATAAACGCCTTAATGATTTGTCCACGAACCGGATCAGGCTTTCCAATCACTCCTGCTTCCGCAACTGCAGGATGTTCCACCAGTTTGCTTTCGACTTCAAAAGGACCGACCAGTTTTCCGGAGGTATTTATCACATCATCGAGTCTTCCCTGGAACCAGAAATATCCTTCTTCATCGCGGTAAGCCGAATCGCCGGAAAGATACCAGCCAGGAATTCTGAAGTACTCCTGATACTTTTCCGGGTTTTTCCAGATTTTTCTCATCATTGAAGGCCATGGTGCTTTGATGGCCAGATTCCCCATCTGGTAAGGAGGCAGTTCGTTGCCCTGATCATCAATGATGGCAGCCTGAACCCCAGGAATCGGTTTTCCCATCGAACCCGGCTTGATTTCCATCTGTGGATAGTTTGAAATCAAAATGGCGCCGGTTTCGGTCATCCACCAGTTATCATGAATCCGCTTTTTATATACCTTGAGACCCCAGCGGATCACTTCCGGATTCAAAGGTTCGCCCACGCTCAAAATATGGCGGACAGAGGAAAGATCGTAATCTTCCACCTTTTCTTCTCCCGCAGCCATCAGCATGCGAAAGGCCGTAGGAGCACTATACCATACCGTTACTTTATACTTTTCAATAGTTTGATACCAGTCGTCCGGAGTAAAACGTCCGCCGCGGATCACATTGGTGACACCATGCAGCCAGGGTGCAAAGATTCCGTAAGAAGTTCCCGTAATCCACCCGGGATCGGCCGTACACCAATACACGTCATTTTCCTGCAGATCAAGTACCCATTTTCCGGTCTGATAATGTTGGATCATCGCATTGTGAACATGAAGGACACCTTTTGGTTTCCCGGTTGAGCCGGATGTATAGTGGATCAGCATCGGATCTTCACAGTCTATCCATTCGATTTCCAATTCAGTCGATGCCTGGGCCATTTCCTTTTCAAAACTGTAAAACCCTTCTTTTACGTTTTCATCTCCGCCTAACAGAATGACATGTTTCAAATGCGGCAGTTTCTGAACGGGAACACGTCCCAAAAGAGCGGGAGTAGTAACCAGGACAACAGCCTCGCTGTTTTCCAGACGGTCCTTTACCGCGTCTTCCATAAATGCTTCAAACAATGGACCGACAATGGCACCAATCTTTATGGCTCCCAAAAAACTGAAATACAATTCGGGTGAGCGGGGCATGAAAATAAACACGCGATCCCCCTTATGTACCCCGATCTTCCGCAAGACATTGCCAAACCGGTTTGACTTTTCTTTTATTTCTGAAAACGTATATGATTCATCCCGGGTGGAATCACTATAATAAAGAGCGATTTTATCCTTTTTCCCTTCATCAACATGCCGGTCAATTGCTTCGTAGGCAGCATTTAACTTCCCGGTTTTGGACCAGGTAAATTGCTTTTCAACATCTTCCCAACGGAAATTTTTGCAGCATTCGTCATAGTTCTGCAAATTGTTTCCCGTGGTCTGAACCGCAATCAATTCGTCATGTTTCATATATAGATGTACCTCCCTTATGTTAACGATTTCCTTATTTATTATTCAGTATTATAGCACAATTCCAACTATAGAGAAATTTTTGATAATAATTAAATCAAGTTGGCATTGTTTCAGGAGAGCATATGAAATACTCCCCTTTTATTTTATCACTGTTTTGGTTCAAAGGTTTTGCAATCTGTTTCCTCGCTGTGATAGACTTCTTCAACCTGGTTGGATACTACATAAATTTCTTCTGCTGAGCAAAGATTCCCCTGCTCCCAGAATACACAGTTTCTGACTTCGCACAACACATCACGAGCCACCTTACATCCCTCCTTTATTACGCCTTAGTCTGTATTCTTTTATTCTTTTTACACTGTCAGTTTATTGAAATCCATTGCCGGTCTTCCAACAGGCCAGGGGACATGCGATGTTCCCGCTGTCACATGACCGGACGGTCAACAATCACAATATTCAAAAAACATTCAGCGGCACCCATTCGGATGGACAAAGCTTCCTTTTAATGGCTTTTGACCTTGCTGATCCGGAGTTTTCCCTGTTTGCTGTCCTGGTTAAACAGGGTCAGGCCGGAACCGATAACAATAAATAAAATCCCTGCTGCAATATGGGGAGTAACTGTTTCTCCCAGGAACAGAAACGCCAGAATTGGCGCCAGAGCCGGCTTGATAAAAAAAACGACCGATGCGGTAGAAGCATTCGTTTTGTCCATGGCCAGAAAATAAAAGGCAAATCCCAGGCCTGTCACAAAAATGCCAATATAAATGATGACCGGCAGTGTATCCCATGTAATACCTTCGAGGATGGGCACACTGGCAAAAGTTCCAAGTCCGGTTTTCACCAGCCAGGATGAGATTACATCGATTTTTGACAAAAGGACAAACACGAGAAGCTGCATACTGCCTGAATAAAAACTGAAACTGGTCAAAATCACCCCGTCACAGTTGAATTGCCAGCTTCCTTTTCTCCCGACAACACTGTACAAAGCAAACGTAACCGCAGAAAAAAGAGCATAAAAAACTCCCGCAGGATTCTGGATATCAAATGGATTGACAATGCACAAGATCCCCGCTGCACTGATGGCCAGGGCCCATAATGTCTGCCTGGAAAGCGGTTCTTTCAGCATAAAGTGGGCCAGCGGAATAATGATGAGCGGATTGCAGCTGAATAAAACAGCAACCGTTGATGCACTGGCATAAACAATCGCCAATTGGTAAAATGTCATGCTAATCACTACGCATAAAAAGCCAGTCACAGCAAAAAAGGCCAAATTTTCCCTGGTTAGATGGAATCCGCTCCGTTTCATATGTTTCAGCGCCAATGGTGTCAGGATTATTGCCCCGATCAGGAATCTTAACAGGTTAAGCTGAATGGGGTTAAAATCGCCTGATCCAATTTTCAGTATGATTTCCATCGTACTAAAAAAAATAACTGATAAAAAAATATACAAATACTCTTTTTTCATCCCTATTACCTCAATATTTCAAATTGGTAATCACGTATAGATCATATCATCTGATGAGTAAAATCCATAAAAACAATTTCCATTATAGTTCATTCTTTTATAAAAGAAAAAGTGAAATTTCGGAAGCGGATCGGCCATTACCGTTCCTGGTTGGCATGTATCCGTTTTAACCTGTTTCAAGCACAGTTATGTTTTCTTTATCAGGTTGATCCGCCAATTGTTCCCCAAAAACCAAAACGCACCCGATCAGCGGCCTTTCATAAGTCCGCACGATCAGGTGCATTTCAATCCCGTCATCAAACCGATTTTTTCATCTCTTTTTGTCTCAATGCCAAAAGCCGGCAAACCATCTCACTGGAACGGCTCGCAGCCAACCGGGTAAATTCGGCAAAATTGACATGTGCCGAATGGTCCGCACGATCCGAAATGGAACGAATTACCACATAAGGGACTCCGGCCAGCCAGGAAACATGGGCTACAGCGGCCCCTTCCATTTCAACACACGCACCCTTTAATTGCTCCCGTAATTCAAGCACTTTTGCCGGGTCGGAAATAAACTGGTCCCCTGACAAAACTTTTCCCGGGACAATTTTCACATGGTTCAGTGATTTGCCGGCGTCCACAGCCCAGCGAACCAGGTCCGGATCTGCCGGAAAAATGGAAACCTCCTGGAATGGAATGGTTCCTCTTGGAAAGCCTAAAACACTGGCATCCACGTCATGCTGCTGACATTCAGTGGAAACAACAAGATCCCCGATATCCAGATCAGAATCGAGGGCGCCGGCAACCCCGGTAAAAATAATCGCTTGCACCTGAAAACGGTCAATCAGAATCTGGGTGCATAATGCCGCATTGACTTTGCCAACACCCGATTTACACAACACCAGAGATGTGCCTTCCAAAGTTCCACGGTAAAAACGAATGCCGTAACAGGCATGGGGCCGAACCTGATCCATCTTGTTCAGCAATGATGCAATTTCTTCATCCATTGCCCCAATAATCCCGATAACTTTCTTTTTCATCTGCGACCTCTCTTCCGTTTATTTCTCCTCTTCCCACTCTTTCAGCCTGGTCGACTCACGCAACATGATATTGTATTGCAAATAAACCTGACCTGTTTCAACCGGCTCATCATTCATGTATTTGGTAAGCAGGCGCATCGCGACTGCCCCGATATCGTACATCGGCACTCCTACTGTACTTAACAGGGGTCGCACCTGGGAGGCCAGGGGAATATTTTCAAAACCGATTACCGACAGATCTTCAGGCACTTTGCGCCCCAGATCCAATGCCGCATGAATAGCTCCGACGGCCATTTCATCACTTGCTGCAAACACGGCTGTAATCTGCGGCTGCTTCTCGAGCAGTTCCTTCATTGCCTCATATCCGGAGCGATAGCGATAATCACCCAATCGGACCAACTCTTCCACGAACGGAACATCCATATCCTGCAATGCTTCCTTATAGCCGAGATAACGGGGATACCCGGTGACGGAATCGGTCAGCGGGCCGCCAATCAGGGCAACATGTTTGTTTCCTTCATGAATCAGGACACTGGTTGCCTCTTTGGCCGCCTGGATCTGGTCAATGGTTACATAAGACATTTCCTTTTTCTCATCACGGCTGGCTGCCAGCACCACGGGAACATGGGTAGCGGATAAAATTTCCCGATGGGCTTCGGTGAGTTCCCCGCCCAAAAACAACAAGCCATCAACCTGTTTTTCCAAAAGGGTTTCAATCAGCTTTAGCTCTTTTTCCTTTTGTAAGTCTGAATTGCTTAAAATAATGTTGTAATGATACATCGTGGCAATATCTTCAATACCCCTTGTCAATTCAGCATAAAAAGCATTGGAAATATCAGGAATCACTACGCCGACTGTTGTCGTTTTCTTGCTGGCCAATCCGCGGGCAACCGCATTTGGACGGTAACCCAGCTGTTGAATTACATTCAGCACTTTTTTTCTTGTCGCCGGCTTGACATTCGGGTTCCCATTGACGACACGGGAAACAGTAGCCATGGAAACCCCCGCTTCACGAGCTACATCATAAATCGTAATCGTTTCTTTTTTCTTACCCATCTTTTTCTTCCACATCCACTTTCTAAATTTTTATCATTATTCCGTACCAGGAACAGATCAAGATCTTACCATATGCTTATTTTTACCGATTTGTCCAAAAAAAACAGATCCCTGACAAAGTCAGATCTTCCCAGCCTGCATTTGTGACATCAATTGTAACACATATGGAAGGGTATCTCCCATAATACTGGTCCAGGCTTCCGCCGAGCCCCGGTTAATCCAGACAATCGGCTGCCGCGGCGCCAAAGCGCGATACAGTTTTTTGGTGGAAATCAATCTTGGAACCATCGGCGGCAAATTGGGGTTTTTTTCAAGCGCTTCATCAATCAATCGCTTTGCATGCTCAGATGAAGTAAAGAAATCGACAATCGGGCTTTGATCCTGGCCGGCCAGAATCACCATGTTTCCTTCCGGGTCAACCACGACCCAAATCCTGCGCAGTTCTGCCATCGCACGGCAGACTTCCCAGCCATTTCCCATCCCCTGTCCTTCAATTGTAGCCTTTTCCAACTTTTTCAGTCCAGCGGCAACATCAGGATCGATGGGACGTTGTTTTTGCACAGCCGGCCTGTCTTTTGGAAAATTGCGCCTGGCGATTTCGTGCTGCTCCGGATCAGAGACCTGGGATTGCCTGAAATCTTCCTGTTTAACCTGCCCTGGCCCGGAAGATTGGGACGGCTGTACAGAAGAAGGCATTACCTGAACAGCATGGGAGTCAGGGGATGGCGCCGGCATCGGCAACACCTGTTCAGCAGCCGGTTCTTCCTCTTCCGGTTCCATCCGGTATCTTCCGTGGTTTCCCGAATAGATGGCATTGGCTTCTTCTTCACTGAAGGGACTTTGCTCCGGCAAACCGAAATGAAAATAAGGTGCCGGCGCTCCCAACTGTCTGCAGCGCTCTTCAATTTTTTCCCAGGAATGCCGGACCGCCTGCCCTCCGGATTTCCGGGCCACGTACTCTGCATCTTCCTCACTCAGATAAACGGTTACCGTATAATGATCCTTTTCATATTCCACCAGCAGCAGGTTTCCATCCATGGTCGGCACCCATGGCCCCGGCATGTCACGAAACTGTTCGACAGCGTATGAACGGATGAATTCCTGGACATTTGGCTTAATCAAAAAAAGCCGCTCATCATGCCCCGGATTGAGAATGACCCCATCAGCCGGCGAACGGTAAGCCTTGATCAGAAAAGAAAGCGCCGGTTCATTCACCACTTCCATATATTGAGGAAAATCCACATGGATTGCATTTATAGCTTCTTCATCGGTATATGCCACTACATAAAAACTGTTTGGACGGTCTCCTTTGGCCAAGAAAGGTTTTCTCTCTGCTCCTGTTGCCTGATAAACCACTACCCAGTCCGGGACCTGTTTCGCAAACAGATGAAACAACTGATTCAGGCTAATCTGATCCATATTTGCCCGTTTAAGATAATGCCTAACATCCAACGAACGTTCCTCCCCTTGCCAAACAATACATTACCTGTTTTTTTATAAGGGATCTGGTCTGTCGGAATCCTGACCAGACTTCCTCTTTCATTATGGCACGTTTTATGCTTATGTTCATCATATCAAAAAACAGGATCAAAAAAAGCGGACAGACTGTGAAGTCAATCCGCTTTTTTCAGGAAGCCGAATGTAATATTATTTAACAGAAACCAGCTTTTCTTCCAGCAGGCCGGAACTACGCAACTCTTTCATAAAGGTTTCAAACCGGGATACGTCAATTTGCTGTTTGGCATCAGACAAAGCTACACTTGGATTGGGATGAACTTCCAGCATGACACCATCAGCACCAGCAGCAAGGGCTGCTTTGGCACACGGCAGCAGAATGTCGCGTCTTCCGGTAGAGTGGGTTACATCGACAACGACAGGCAAGTGGGATTCATTTTTAAGAATCGGCACGGCTGATATATCCAGTGTATTGCGCGTCCATTTTTCATAAGTGCGAATTCCGCGCTCACATAAAATGACCTGATGATTCCCGCGGGAAACAATATATTCAGCTGCAAACAGGAACTCCTCCATCGTGGCAGACAATCCCCTTTTCAACAAGACAGGGGTTTTGGCGGAACCCACTTCTTTCAACAATTCGAAATTTTGCATATTGCGTGCTCCGATCTGAATGACATCCAGATAACGTTCAGCCATTTCCACATCGGTCGGGCTTACGATTTCGCTGATTACTTTCAGCCCGAACGTATCTCCCGCTTTTCTCAGGATTTTCAGCCCTTCCTCACCCAATCCCTGGAAATCATAGGGAGAGGTACGCGGCTTGTAAGCTCCGCCCCGCATCAAATCAATCCCTTGTTCCTTTAATGCCTTTGCTACCGTAAATACCTGCTTTTCAGATTCAACCGCACAAGGACCGGCGATCACCTGCTTCCTGGCTCCCCCGACAGTTGCCCCTGAAATATCAAGAACCGTATCTGCTTCTTTTTTCTTCCGGCTAACCAGCAACTCTTTTTTGTGATTGTCCAGTTGCAGATCGAGAGACGCCTTGAAAATCTGCTTGAAAAGATAACTTACCGTATCGTCTGAGAAAGGACCGGGATTCAGCTTGACCAATGTTTGTAACATGTTTTTTTCCCGTTCCGGATCAAACTTGTTAATTCCCTGTTTTTTCTTTACCTCACCAATCTGCTGGGCCAAAGCAGCCCGCTGGCTTAACAGGTCCAATAATTTCAGGTTGATTTCATCCAGTTGTTTTCGCAAGGATTCCAGTTGCTCACTCACTCGTCTGTCTCCTCTCTTCTCGCCTAAAAAATAATTTCCGATATTATATCGAAAAATCACGCAATTGTCACCTGTTAATATGAAGATTGCAAAATTTGGTTCGTCCAGTTGTCATACCATTTCTGAATTTCCTTATCCGTATTCGGGATCCGGAATATGATGATCTCCGGCCGGGATAACTGCTTGACCATCACCGACGCCCGCTTGATAAATACGGGAACGGCACCGGGATAAATGAATGCCGTCCCGGAAATGCCGGAAATGACACCCGACCATTGTTTTGGTTCAAAATGCTGAATGATATGACTTTGCAGAATGTATGACGCTTCATTATTTTTCGTCAAGGCCTTCAGCCGCCAGTCAACGCCGGTCATTTTCCTTTCATTTTGGTCTGGTTGCAGGGGTGGTAACAGATTGGCATGGAAAGGGGACGCAAAGAAAAACAATATGATGGAAGCGATGACGACAGCCCATTTTACCATTTTGAGCAATCTGCTTCTTGCCAGCAGCCTCTCTCTTTCTCCCAATTGTTCCAGCGAACTGACAAGCTGCTCCAATTTCACCAATTCATCCCGGCATCGCTTGCATTCATTCAGGTGCTTCTCCAGCCTTTGCCGGTCATCCCTTTTCATTTCCCCATCCACATAAAGCTGGATCAAAAATTCCATTTCTTTACAGTCGGAATTCATTTGGATATCTCCCTTAAAACTTGTTGGCTAGCCGATCTTTAAGCATTTTGCGGGCACGAAACAACTGGGTTTTCACTGTCCCCTCGGGAATCTCCAATTTCTTGCTCACCTCTTGATATGTATACCCGTGAAAATGGCGCAAAATAAGCACCCGTTGGTAAATTTCCGGCAATTTCCCAATTTCCAGCTTAATCCGTTCCAAAAGGATTTTTTGTTCCACCTGCTCTTCTACCGACAGATTGGATACATAAAACTTTTCTCCCTGAACACTGTCATCATCCAAGGTAACAACCGGCACACACTTTTTCCGCTTCTGATCACGGAAACGATTTGTCATCAACGTTCTGAGCCAGGCTTTCAAAGACTTCTCATATACGTATTTGTCAGATTTCTGGTGTGCCTGCCAGATCGTTTCCTGCATCAGGTCTTTGGCATCTTCCCGATTCCCTGTCAGACGGTAAGCAATTTGATACAGATATCGCTGATGATGCTGGAGGCGCTCCAAAAACTCATCTGCAACATTCTTCCACGCGCCCTCTCCCAACTCTTTCATAAATTAACTTCTGTCAGGCTCCCCGACAGAAACTTCACCTCTCTTAAAGAATTATCGGTTTGTCTTTACAGCATCGAGTAACGCTTCCGACCTGATATTGTAATGGGACGTATGCCAGCATACCTCTCCGTTTTTCAACAAAATAACCTGTGGTGATGCATGCCGGATTCCAAACCGTTCCGCAATCGCATTGGAGACCGGACGATCTTCCACAACAAGCACAACAGCTGCCGGCACTTTTTTTCCTTCCTCTGTTTGCAAAAATGATTCAAATTCGCGAAAAGCTTTTGCGCTGATGGGACATCTCGTACTGTGCTTAAACAATAACAATAAATGATCCTGATTGTCAGCAAGGGTTTTTTCCAATGTTTCCACATCAGTCAGTTTTACATAATTTTCCATGTTGGAATCCTCCTTCCTGGAAACGAGCCAACACTGTTTCTGCCGGCCCGTTTCTGCTAATCGGTTATAGTGAGATTTCCTGTTTTTCTTTCTCCTGCTTTTCTGCCTGATCTTCCATTCTGACCGGCAATTCCATCCAACCATCAAGCTGGTCGCTTTTGGTCTGATCCGGTTCCGCCGGTTCAATCCTTTCCATCAGTGCATGGTAAAAGTCTTTTCCCTTTTCCTTGGTAAATTCAAGATTTTTCCCCAATTCCTCGCGCATTTCCCTGCCACTGCGCGGGGTGGTTAACACGGCTACCGCCGCTCCGACAAGGGAACCGATCAATGCTCCCGCAATAAAGTATTTGCACTTAGCCACGAATTTCCACTCCCTTGCTTTGTTCCGGATTTCTCCGTTCCTGTTTCCACCTTTTGGCCAATTCAATTCCTGTTCCGATCAAACTTGCCAGATTCCCGTATCTGGCCTGATTCTGTTCCACCTGATGATGAATGCGTACAGAAATTTGCTGCACGGTTTTTCCCAGTCCGTCAATTGCTTCAAAAAGAGAATCGGTTTTTTCAGTCTTGTCGCGAATTTCTTTCACCAGACTTCTCGTTTCTTTGACAGCCGAATGGGTTTCTTCAACCGTTGCCGCCACCTGCCCCTTAACCTCATCCAATGTGGCCTGCACGGTTTCAACTGTTTTTGTCAGGCGAAGCAGAAACCGGACTGCAAACACAACAAAGGTCACAATAGCAACGGCGATTGCTGCCACACTTATTTCAAGGATCACTTTCGCACTTCCTTCCTGAACTCGTCTTCAGTCAATTTTTTCATTTGCCGGCCATCCATAAGGAAAGCGGTCGGAAATGGTCACCGGCAACAGTCCCTGACTTTTTATTTCTCCCGATAAAATTTTGGCACCTGCCTCCAGTAGAGGGTTTGATGAACCATATAAAGCAATATAGGTCGTCCCGGGAGGCAGTTCGCTCAATCCGTACGGGACATCCATCCCCCAAATCACAACCGGGATTTGCTCCGATTGCAATTTTTGAACGAAACGGAACCAGGCCCGGTTTTCCTTTACCTGGTCTAGGGCGATCAATACCGCATCGGCCTGTCTGGACTTTGCCAGCAAAGACGGAATCTGCGATTCGCTCAATGAATCAATCCAGGATACCGAAACGTCGTAACCCTGCTGTTTCAGGACCCGGGAGATAGCCTTCGGTTTGTTGACTGTAAAAACAGCCAGTTTCTGTTTCGGATCAAGCGGGATCAACTGATCGGTATCGGTAACCAGGGTAACCCCTTGCTCAGAGGTTTGCCGGGCAATCTTGGCCGCATCCGGCTGTTGGGCAAGCTGGTTTGCTTTTTTCACATCAACATATGGATCGGTCAAAAAGGCAGGAGACAGGCTTGCCTTCAAACTTAAAATTCGCCGAACAGAAGCATCAATCCGTTTTTCATCAATCTTCCCCTGTTCCACTGCCTGTTTAACCGCCTCAATCGATTCTGTCTGGCGATCGAGCGAATGACAGACCAGAACGATATCGGCTCCAGCCTGCACGGCACGTACAGCCGCTTCACTGGTACCAAAGTTTTCAACAATTGCCCCCATCTCCATATCATCTGTAATGATAATCCCGTCATAGTCCAATTGCTTCCTTAAAAGGCCTGTCAAAACATTTTCGGACAGGGTCGCGGGCAACCCCGGTGTAGACTCAAGCGCCGGAAAGGTAATATGGGTACTCATCACCATGTCGGTGCCAGCAGCAATCGCCCGTTTGAAAGGAACCAGTTCCATTTGATTCAACCGTTCCATGGAATGGGGAATTTCAGGAAGTCCCACATGGGAATCGACAGCGGTGTCCCCATGCCCCGGGAAATGCTTGGCAATCGTCAAAATTTTGCTTTCATGAAAGCCCCGGATCATATCAGAACCCAATTCTGCCGTCAACTCCGGGTTTTCGGAAAAAGAACGCACCCCGATGACCGGGTTTTGCGGATTGTTATTCACATCCATAACGGGAGCCATATTCAAATTGATGCCAACAGCTCTCAACTCTTTGCCCATTTCTTTTCCGGTCTGAAAGGCAAGTTCTTTACTGCGGGTAGCCCCCAGCGCCATATTGCCGGGAAAAGAGGTAAACCCTTCCTTTAACCGGGCCACTTTTCCGCCTTCCTGGTCCACTGTAATGAACAGGGGAATCTTCCTTTCTGTCGATAAAGCCAACTTTTGCAAATCATTGCTCAGTTTTGCCATCTGGGACGGGCTTTCCACATTTCGGTCAAAATAAATGATGCCCCCCACGTGATAATCCGTAACAAGAGTCCGGGCCTGTTCATTCACCGACAGTGCCTGTTCGTCCGAACCTTCCCCTTTAAAACCGGCAATGAACATTTGTCCGATCTTTTCGTCCAGGCTCATCGAAGCCAATTGCTCATCCACCCATTTTGGCGGGTTTTCCGGCTTCGGACCGGAAACGGATTCGGGTTGTTTTGAACAAGCGGTTTGCACAAACAGCAAGCAAACAAAACAAATTCCTATGTATTTCAAATATCCTGGTCGCAAGTCCATCTCTCCCATCAAGGCTTTATACCAACCTTTCCCTCTTCCATTGTACTGAATTCATGCAAGAACTTAAAGAAACTTCACCTTCCCTTCAAGTTATCAAAATTTTCCGCACTGGTGATATACAGGATGTAGGAGTATAATAGATGGGAAATTTTCAATTTGAGGTGAATATTCAATGAGTTATAGAACCGTCGTCATCATGAAAGGAGATCAGACAGGACAGGAGTTGCTCCATGAAGCATTGCGCGTTTTGGATTCCAATGTGATCGGATTTGAACTTCAATTTCAAACTTTTGATTTAAGTCTTGAAAATCGACGAAAAACGAAAAATGAAATTGTTTATGAAGCGGCCCGGGCCATGAAGCAACACGGATTTGGCTTGAAAGCGGCAACGATCACGCCGGAGGAAAAAGGGGATGTCGGCAGCCCCAATGCCATTTTGCGAAAAGAAATTGACGGAAAAGTAATTATCCGCACAGGGCGGCGGATTCCCGGCGTTCGCCCGCTCGCCGGCACTTACGCCCCCATCTCTGTCATTCGCATGGCGGTCGGAGATGCTTACGGTGCCAAAGAATGGCGGGAAGGGGAAGGCATTGATGAGATAGCATACCGCACGGAAAAAATTGACCGTAAAACATGCCGTGCCGTCGCAGAATTCGCTTTCAGACATGCCAAAAAAAATAACGCCAAGGTTTTTGGCGGACCCAAATATACGGTAAGTCCCATATACGAAGGCATGCTGAAGGAAGAAATGGACAAGGCGAGCAGGCAGTATCCGGAAGTACGTTATGAACCGCAACTGATTGATGCCACTTATGCCCTTCTTCTCAACAATTCCGGCGATCCCCTTGTCATCCCCGCCTTAAACCGCGACGGGGACTGTTTAAGCGATATGGTATTGCAGCTGTTTGGCTCTATCGCGGGTTCTGAATCAATCCTGATGAGCTTTGATGATTCGTTTAATACAAAAACAGTGATGGTAGAAGCCCCGCATGGCACTGCTCCTTCCCTGTTCGGAAAAAATGTAGCCAATCCCATGGCCATGATCCTGGCAGCGGCTTCCCTGCTCACCTATATGAATGATACCAAAGCCAATGCCGCTTCCCGCGCCATTTATGAAGCCGTTATTGAATCAGTGAGAGAAGGAATCCGAACCGCTGATCTGGGCGGAAGCTCTACCACCACCGAATTTACAAATGAAGTGATCAAAAAGGTCCAGACAAAGCTGGAAGTATGGACAACCTTGCAGGGTTTTTGATGAAGTTTCCCTCCCTGGCAGAAGGGGGAGATTACAGAAAAACAGAGAGAGCCTTTCCCGGCTCTCTCAACTATTTTTTACGTGGAGGCTGTTTTTTCCCCTGCAAAATATCCAGCCCCTTACGCGGATTTTTCTGAATCTGGTTGGCAAATTTCTTCAGCTCCCCAAACTCTACATCCGCCTGCGTCACTTTCATCAAATATTCCAGAACCGCATCCATTCCTCCCTGATCATGCGCCTTTTTGGCTCCCTGCATAATTCTCTCCATCTTTTTCTCTGACAAAACCGGCTGCCCCATAACGGAATTGATCATCTGTGTCAGATCTTTGAGAGATGGGCCTTTCCTGGACATTGAACCTCCTCCTTACAGGCAACTCCATATACTATATGACCCCCTGATCCCGGTTGATCATGAAAAATACCTATAAAACAGCCCAACTTCGATAAATTGGTTGTTTCACCTGACACCTTTTTCAGGCATTCTGTATAAATTTCTTATAAAAACGGATATCCATGGATCCCGAAAGGATGACGATCATGACACACCTCTCGCCACTGCAAAGCCTGCTTCTGTTTCTGCTCATCATTCCTACTGTTTTCGTCTTTGTCATGAGCTTGAATTGGTAGTCATTTCCCTAATTTTCACGACAAAGATATCCGCCTTTACGAATAACAATCCCAAGGCATAAATTAAAACAGCTACTGGTGAAAGACCGGGTTCTATTAAAATTCCATCTTTTCTCTTTCACCGGTAAATAATATTTGAAGGAGGATCTTTAATCATGAGTGGGTATTATGGCTTCGGCTGGAGACAACTCCTCATTTTCCTTCTGGTGATCGCGACCATTTTCGTCTTTGTTGGATCCGGTTTTGGAAAAGGAGGATATTAATTCACAAATCATAAACGAATGGCTGTGAAAGGAGGTGTTCTCATGAGCGGATACTACGGGTTTGGCTGGAGACAGCTTCTCATCTTCCTCCTGGTTATTGCCACCATCTTCGTCTTTGTCGGTACTGGTTTCGGAAAAGGATATTAATACACCCGGTGCGCCACATCGTTAAATTTGTGAAGGGAGGGGACTTCCATGAGCGGATACTACGGGTTTGGCTGGAGACAGCTCCTCATTTTCCTCCTCGTCATTGCCACCATCTTCGTCTTTGTCGGCGGTTGTTTTGGTGGCGGCAAATATTACTGATTAAAGACTTGCGCAATGGAGATGTCTTCATGAGCAACCACCGGAGGCAGCTCCGCATTTTCCATCTTTTGACCTGCACCATCCTACCCTCCGGAATGAATTCAGGCAAACGGAAAGCGCCTCAATCCAGAGGCGCTTCCTTTTTCCGACTTGTTTGGCAATTCTCTGCTACTCGCCATGATTCCGCTGATTGCGGACCGATTGTATATATAGCTTATTCTGCTCCCTACCCAATAATTGAATCAATAAATGATACTCTTCCAATAACATTAACTCAAAAAATTTCAAGTCCATTTTCATTTTATGATTTTCCCGAAGCAAATCTTTTACCTGTGCCTCGATTTGTTCCAACCGTTTTTCCAACCGGGACAATTGTGAAGCAGATGGTTTTACCTGGCGGTTGGACAAATTTTGCACCTCTTTTCGTTAAAATCTGAGCCATATTATTTTATGATGATGGTTCTTTTTTGTGTTCCGCCTCCGTCCGGATTGAAACGTGTTTTTCCGTTTGCAGGGCAGAAGAGAAGGTTGAATCCCCCATGTCCGATAACAGATTGAGCAGATGCTGGTACCTGTTTTTCACTTCCTGCTGATACCATTGATAAGAATTGCGGTCATCATGCAACTGGCGATTTTCTTCTTTTAATGTTTCATAATATTCAAACTGCTTTTTTCGCTTCTTTTTCAATTGTTCGACATTTTCTTTCAACTGCTTTTCCTCCTGTTCCAGCTGCTTTATATATGGAATGATCGCAGAAATTGATGACAGCTGCTCTCTCCTGTTTTTTCTCAACTGGTTGGAAACGCGTTTCTTCTTTGCCTCAAAATATGAGGCGGGGTCTTGCTGCCTGAGTACAGCGTTCCAGCGAAAGCCACAGGAACCCGGTGTGCGGTCCAGTGTTTGGCCGACTTTCTTGAATGCCTCGATTTGTGTTCCTCCTTGCCGAATTGCCTTCAAGACATGCTCCTTCAGGATCCGGTCCTCTTCCGCCGTCCATCGCCTGCCTTTCATTCTTCGATCCTCCTTTCCAAACATTCCTTTTAAAATCACCGCTTTATAATATTTATTTAGTCCGGATCAAGTCATTTTATGTTAATTTTTCGAAACATTATTTAATTGGGTAATCATTTTTGATAATATCTTCAAAATTTATTAAAAAGAAGGATATAGGGATTGCATGAAATTGGTGAAAATCCGATGTTAAAATATGAATAGTCAGGTTTATCCTGATCCGCACCCGGAATAAAGACAAAAAGAAAAGAGACCAGGCAAATCCTGGTCACATGAAAGAGGGTCAAGATTAAGGAGTTAAAAGAAGCGTGGTAGCGTAAGCAAGAAGGTCAACCTTACTTACACGAACATTTTAACACGCTCCCCGAAATTTGTCGATATTCTGTCGAGAGATGTTTTCATACTTTTTCAATTTTATTCCAAAAAGCCTATATTACCCATTTTTTCCAAAAAAGAAATATTTTAGGGACTTTTGACGCCTTCAGCGCTTTATCAAACTGGGAACGAATCACTTTGTTTTTCGGATCCATTCTGAGTGCCAGTTTCAATTGTCTTGCAGCTTCCTCGTACTTGTTCATTTCCATGAACACTTTCGCCTTCTGCTGGTGATAAAGTGGATGGGCCTGATAATAATGAGCTGCCAGTTCCAAATGCAACAAAGCTTGTCCAGTTTTTCCACGTGTTAAATAAATTTCAGCCAGCAGGGTATGGGATATCGCATCTTTTGAGTCTAATTCCAGATTATGGAACAATATGTTTTGTGCCAATGCAATCGCATCCGTATGTGTGATCAGGTAACGCGCATATTCCCGCGAACCTTTGGTAAAGTCGGGATGTTTGTGAAACAGGGTCTGGTAGGTGATTCCTGCTTCACGCAATTCCCCTTTGATTTCCAGAATCTGTGCTAAAAGGAGCAGTGCATCATGGTTGTCCGGTTCCAATTCCATTGCTTTCTCAACCGCTGTTTGGGCACGATTCCAATATCCTTTCTTTGCCTCCAGAACCGCCAACATCAGATAATCTTCCACATGCGGATCATCTTGCAGCATTTTTTCAATCCGTGAACGATTCCGTCTATAGCTTCCAGCAGCAAACCGATGCCCTTTTTTGCCTTCACAGATCAAATCAACATCAATCATCGGCCCAACCACCTCAGTTTCCTCCCTTGGTCCAAAATACTGTTCTTCTATTTATTAACCCTCGCTGAATAGCGATTCACACTTTTACAGAAAATAAACCCCAGCATATTAGCCATGGAATAGCCAGGGTTTTACATGGTCTGATAAAAATCTTATTTTACGCGCATCCGCAACCGGGTAAAATAATCCGTCTCATAATAGTCAAGTTCATCTCTCAGGACCTCAAATTTTTTAGACAACGAAATCGTCAGTTTTCGCAAAGGTTCAGGAGGGGAATGTCGAAATTTGATTGCATCCTGATTGGTATAGGAATACCGTCCGTCTTCCTCGTATACCTCATGTTTGGGATAGTAAAAAGAATAAATGCAGGAATGCACGATCTCACTCAGTACTTTTTCCGCAAATTCAGGTTTGAAACGTGCCCGGCGCAGCACTAGACTGACCTTTTCATAACCAATTTCACAAGCCACGCTCAAGTGGCGCAAATCTCTCAGAAATTCTCGCACATATTCCACTTTTTCTGCCTGGTCCTGTTCATTTTTCAACAATTGCGGAATACTGATATAACTCAGGAAGTGATCCAGTTCATCCCTGATATCCCGCAATTGATCCTTTGTTAATTTGCAAAGCTGTTTTGTCTGTTCAGACGGCATGCAAATGACCCCCTCGGGATCAATTCAACCCCAGTACTTTTCCTTCTATAGTATATCATATGTCCTATTTTATTTCTGCAATTAATAAAGATAATTTTCACAAGCAATAAGGGGAAATACAGAATATTTAAGACAATTTTTTTGTTATAATAAAGGAATACTTCTTGTTTCCGTTGTGTTCCAGATCAACACTATCTCAACAGGGAGGAGAAAACATGAAAATACCATGGATTACACAGGATCTGCAGGAATGGATCAAATCCTTTCGCTTTTTCACCCCGATTCAGGTACGGTTTTGCGACACCGACCAGCTGGGGCACATCAACAATGTGAGTTATTTCAGTTATTTCGAACACGGGCGCCTGGCCTATCTGCAAGAATTGAATTTGATCGGTTCCCTGCTCGATACTTCGGAAACTTCCGACAGTTTGATCGTTTCTGCCAATATGGAATGTCATTATTTGCGGCAGGTCTATTATGGAGAAAACGTTACACTCGGTGTACGGATCAGCCGCATTGGAAAAAGCAGCGCCGATTTTGAATATGCTCTTGTTACGGGGGAAAGCAGGGAGTTGTCGGCAGTGGGGAGAGGCGCGATTGTATATATTGACCGGCATACCGGAAAAAGCAAGCCTTTGCCGGAAAAAGTGAAGAATATCATCCGTTCTTTTGAAGAGTCGGCTGCACCGGTAGAATAAAAATAAAAATGAGTTTTTATCCGGGAAAGCGGGATTCATTGCTGAAAGAACAGCGAAAGGCATCCCGCTTGGCTGATTCATCTATGTTTAATGATAAATTGCTGATTCATGATGGTAAACAATCGTTTGTGCCACAATTCGATTCATGTCATCCTTGTTTATGTCAGAAATCTTTCCGTGAACCATCACATTGGCGTTCCGCTCAGTTTCTGTTAACAAGTCATACAGTTCTGGGGACACAACAAGTACCAGCTGGGAAAGTTTCATGGTCTGCATGATGAGCATCACCCCGTGAATCTTTTCTTACAACCTTTTTTATATTATGGCATAAACCGGTCTAAAAATCGATATATTTCGACAAAACGTTTGCAAGCCTAAAAACAGGAGTCCGGGATCATTCCCGGACTCCTGCCAGACTGTAAAAACTTATACAGGATGAAAGTTTTCAGAACTTCGTTCCGTCTCCACCGGATACAAGATACGGCAAGGCGCTCCACTCTTTTTCAACCCGGAAGGATTCCCGTATTCTGTGCATCTGCTTCCACCTGGTGACATTACTTACACCTAAAAAATCATTTTCTCAGGCTTTGCCGAAAAAATAATGGCTATCCTGTTCTCCCCAATAAAATGGCATGATCCACCTTGATGCAATGATCCATGATCACCGTCAGTCCATGTTTCTTCGCATAGTTGGCAGCCCCTTCATTTATTACGCCCTGCTGCAGCCAGAGGGCTTTGGCCCCCACTTTTACCGCTTCCTCTGCGATTGGAAAAACGAATTCACTGCGGCGAAAAACATCAACAATATCAATGGGTTCCTCTATGTCGCTCAACGATGCATAAGGCTTTTCGCCAAGCACCGGTTCTGTCAGGTTGGGGTTGACGGGGAAAATTCGATAGCCCGCTTTTTGCAAAGCTTCAGCAATCATATAACTTGTTCGCGCCGGTTGATCGGATAATCCCACGACAGCAATATTTCTCGCTTCCGCCAAAAGCCGTTTGCGTGCTTCATTGGATGGATTTTCAAACAATCATATCACCTCTTAGACTGACTGTTTCCCAGCAATTTTACAAATTTTCGGCCCAACTCGCGAACTGAAAAAGATGACTGGTTCTGGTTGTATATCATTTTGACGCTTTCCATGATCCAGGCGGGAATTTTTCGTCCCCGGATCAACGGATAATATTCATAATATCCTTCTTTCAGGTAATCCCATCTCTTGTCATTTCCGGGTTTCAGATATTCAGAAACGTCCAACAGTTTGGCATGGCCCTGTTGCAATATCACATTTTTCAAATGAATATCCCGGGGATTCAACCCTTTTTGCCTTGCTTCCTCTCTTCCCTTTTCCACATCCAAAATGGCCTGTTCCGGAATTTCGATTCCTTCCCGCAAACATTCATACAATGTTGGCCCCTGTTCATAACTTAACAGCAAATAATTTTTTCCCCGGCCATAACAACGGGCAAAATAGGGAGAATTGCCCAACGTCTGGTACACTTTGAATTCCTGATCAATTTTGTGCAGCCTGTCATCTGCAAAAATTTTAAATACCTTGTCCGGCAGATCCGGATGTTGCACGACGACAGCATCTGTTCCAAAACCGATCAGTTTTAATTCTGAAGGGAATTTTTCAATGGTTACCAGTTGATTGTTCGGATTGGCGTGGAACTTGACCTGCCCGATTGTTCCAGTGATCGTATGTAAATTCATCAAGTATTTGACCCCTAGTTCTTGTCTTGGGCGAAAGCCCTTTTAACAGATTATATTCTATTACAGTATTTACCCCAATTCAGAAAAAACAAGCCTCCATTTAAAAAATCTGTTTACCCATGGATCAATCCGGACAGGAAAATCATGGCCAGCAGGTAAAGCCATGTTGTAAACCACATGACACGAATGGCCAGCAGAAGATGTTTTGCTCTTCTGGACTGGACCGGTTTTCCCATTCGGGAACGGATCGACCGTACACCCTGGTAAACATTTACTCCTCCCAGCTGAATCTGGAGGCCGCCTGCCATCAGCGATTCCGGTATCCCGCTATTGGGACTGGGATGCTTGTGTGCATCCTCCCTGACCGTTTTCCAGGCCGCCCGCGGACTTAAACGCAACAAGCCCAGGGCAAACAACATAAACGGAACCATCGTCCGGGCCGGAAGCCAGTTGGCCAGGTCATCCAGCCGGGCAGAAGCCCATCCCAGGTGCAAATAGGTTCTGTTTTTATACCCTACCATGGAATCAAGAGTATTTACCGCCCGGTAAGCCATCGCCAGTGGCGCACCTCCGATTGCCGCATAAAACAGGGGAGAGATAATGGCATCGACAATATTTTCGGCAATTGTTTCAACTCCGCCCCGAACAACTTCCTCCTTATTCAACCTGGATGTATCTCTGCCGACCACCATCGACAAACGCCGCCGCGCCAGTTCAAGATCCTTGTTTACCAGCGCTTCGTAAATCGCTTCTCCCGATTCCGCCAGTCCGCGCGGCGCAATGGCAAGCCAGATCAAAACGGTTTCACACAGGATTCCCAGCACCAGATGGATTTGACCGGCTACCCTGACAAGAAGATAGGCAGCTCCCCAAACACTGCCTGCCACAGTCAGCGGAAGAAGCGTTCCCAGACAACGTACTTTCCATTTGTCCCTTGTCATATTCCAATTTCTTTTTTTGCAAAAAGCCTGCAAACGATGGTCCAGCCACCCGATCATTTTTCCCATTCCCGCAACCGGATGCCAGGAACTGCGCGGATCGCCCCAAATCCAGTCAATCAGAATCGCCAGTATAAACACAACTGCACAAGAGGCTGTCGTCATCCGCGTTCCCCCTCATTTCGCCCCCTGATCACAGCATTTTTTACTGCCTGATACACTTCTTTTCCCAATGCATTCCCAAGCGGACTTGATAAGCCCGCATAAAGATGCAGATAGCTTCCCACTTTTTTTTGCGTGGAAGCAATGACAATCGCATCGGTCCCTGTTCCGGTCGCCGTTTTCCCGTGAATTTCCTTGACCGCCAAATCCTGTAATGCTGCCGTTTTTGCCTCTGTTGCGGTGACGATCGCCCCGGCCATCGCCGCAGGAGTCAACGCGCCATCCACCAGAATCACTGTATTGATGGTGCCCGGAATATGTTTTTGGGCTGTCCAGAAAACCGGATAAGATTCACCGGCACGGGCCGCATTTCCTGTACCTGCTGTAACAAACACGCTCAGCTGGAACGTTGTTTCCAGAACGTGACGATAACAAACCTGATTCACCCTGGCCGCTGTCAACAGCACAACCGTTTCTTCCAGGGGCTGATTTTGCTTTGTCAGCCAAGCCCGGATTTCCTTTTCGGGATCAGAAGCCTCATAATCAATATCGACATGCCGGTTGATAATCCGTTTGCAACAAGGCTGGTCACTCCCAAAAACCGCACTGGACAATATGGTAAACGGCTGGGTGGATTCAATAACCAGCTTTTCGGAATCGACCGACCATGAAACAGGATTGCCCGTTAAGTGTAACCAGTTCATTTACAAGCTCCTTTCTCACATACAGAACCACAAACAACCCACTTCGTCCCTTCTTTCTCCACAATCCAGCCATCCGCATGCGGGATCATCGCCTTCCAGAAATCATCCCATGTTTTGTATATGTGCCGGACAAAAAACCAGCGAATCGGACCTCCATGGGTGAAGATGGCGACAGTTTCCCCCGGATCATGGCTCTGTTCCAACTTTTCCAGCCAGCCCGACAGCCGTTGATGAAGGTCTGTCAGACTTTCACCTCCCGGAGCAGCATAGTGGACAGGATCATTCACCCAATTCCACCAGGCTTTCCTGGCGGCAGCCTCCGCTTCCAAATACGTTTTTCCTTCCCAGATCCCAAACGAGCACTCTCTCAAGGCTGGTGTGACTGTAAGCGGAAGGTTCGGCCTTCTCTCAAGAAAAGGAGCGGCAGTCTGCAAAGCTCTTTGCAAATCACTGGCAACGACTGCATCCACCTTTGAGAAACGGATTAATCTTTCCGCCAGCGCTTCCGCCTGTTTTTGGCCAATTTCATTGAGGGGTTCATCCGTATGACCGATATACTGTTTCTTGCGATTGGCAGCTGTCTCTCCGTGCCGAATCCACATCAGACGCATAATGCCTGCACCTCCGGAATGGTGAAGAAGAGCAGCCAGACCAGTTCACCCGCTTCAATCATCGCTCCGTAAATATCGCCTGTGCATCCGCCGATGGTCTTGGTTGCCTTTCGTCCAATCCATCCTGTTCCCACAAGTACAAACAGCCCAACAATCAGGCCTGCGAAACCCAGCCATATCACAGTTGGCAAAATAGTACAAACAAGAGCCCATCCAAATCGTTTCCAGTTCAGATGTTGGCGCATCCCTTTCCCCAGGCCATCCATTTTGGCATAAGGAAAAAAGCGAATCCCGACAACTGCTCCCATTCTTCCCCACACACAGGCCAGGATCAATACAATAGCAAAATATGGATCAGACGTATCAGCCAATACAATCAAAGCACCTGCTTTCAGCATCAGAAGCAAAACAACCGCCAATACCCCCATTGCTCCCACACGGGAGTCCGTCATAATTTCCTTGATTTTATCGGAATCCCTGTTGGAACCCATTCCGTCAGCCGTATCCATCCATCCGTCCAAATGCAGACCGCCTGTCAAAAAAACCCATGCGGATAAAATCAACAATGGCTCTACAGGTGACGGAAACCAAGCAGCAACCGCCGCATCAAACAGAAACAATATGGTACCTAATATGATGCCTACCAGCGGATACCACATCGGACTTTCGTCAAAACCTTGCTTCTCAAGCCGGGCAGGCAGCGGAATTCGAGTCATAAAAGTAAGTGCCTGAATAAAAGAATTCATTTTTTCACCCTCCATGGAATACCGGCTATAACCAGCCACACTTCATTGGCCTGTCCGGCTATTTTCTGATTCACCCAGCCCAGCGTATCCTGAAAAGCGCGGCTTACCGGATGCATGGCCACTCCTCCTAAACCGATTTCATCCGTGACGATCACCGTCTCGCGCTGCTCCAGGCTTTTCAGCCATGATTCTGTTTCCCGCTCAACCCGCCGGCTCCATTCTTTTTCTCCAAATACACTCAATCCATAACTCACCCAGGTTGTGACACTGTCGAGCAATACCTGATGTTCGGGCGGGATCTGTCCGATCGCCTGAGCCAGGTCAAAGGGCTCCTCCACTACATTCCAATGGGCAGGGCGTCTTTGGCGATGAATTTCTATACGCGCACGCATTTCTTCATCTTCAGCCGTGCCTGTTGCAATATACGTCACGTTACCGGCATCCATGCACAATGATTCGGCAAAACGGCTTTTGCCGGAACGGACACCTCCAGTAACCAACCGGATTCCCATTTACTCCTCCCCTTTCACAGCAGCAAGTTCGGCAAGCGCCGACAGAAGCAGGCGGTTTTGCCCGGGTTTTTTGATCGCTGCCCGGAAACAGGCAGAGTCCAGACCTTTATAGTTTGAACAATTACGGATCAGCAGACCTTTTTCAGCCAGGCGGGATTGCAATTCATTGACCGTGTGAACCGCGTTTGGCTGAACAATCCGGACCAGCAGATAGTTGGCCAGGCCCGGAAACACGCAAAATCCACGGAGTTTGCCGATTTTCCCGATCATCAAATCCCGTTCTTGATGAATCCAGTCTTCCACCTGTCTGGCGTGCTCCTGATAAATATCTTCCTGCAACACCGCACAACCGATTTTCTGCGCCAGTCCGTTCACACTCCATGGAATTTGCAGTTTTTTGATATGGGAAACCATCGCTTCCTGCGCGATCAAATATCCCAGGCGCAACCCCGGGAGCGAAAAAAACTTGGTCATGGAACGAATGACGATGAGATTGGGAAAATTCCGCGTAAACGGGATCAGAGACCTTGCTTCCCCGTTTTCAACAAAATCGATAAACGCTTCATCCACAACAAGCGTTGTCTTAAAAAGGTGCGCCAGTTTCAAAAGTTCCTCCATCCTGCCGGAAGACAGCATATGGCCGGTCGGATTATTGGGATATCCAATAAACAGCAGATCAACCTGCTTGATCAGCGACACCATTTCTCCCGTTTCCGGCTCAAAATCCTGTTCCCATGCCGTAACCAGATGATCTACGGGAATTCCCCTTTTTTCCGCGCACTCGCTGTATTCCGCAAATGCAGGGGAAATCACCCCGACACGGGCCGGCCGCAACGCCTGGATGATTAAATCGATCAACTCCGCTGCTCCATTTCCCGGCAAAGCCATTTCCGGGGATACCCCGTGAAATTCCCCAATCGCCCGTTTCAGCTTCCTGCTGGCCGGATCAGGGTAAGAGGAGAAAACAGGCATACCTGCTTCCTCCACCGCTTCCCTGATGATCTGTTTCACGACCGGCGGCGATCCATATGGATAAATATTTGAACTGAAATCAATCCAGTCACCCGGCGATATTCCATACAGTTCACTGGCAGAAAGCAAGTCTCCGCCATGCCCAAACTGTTCAACCTGCTCCATAAATCTCCCCTCTTTTCTTTTTCACGATGGGATCAGGCACTGGGACCGGCCAGTCCCAAATCAGCAAAAGTTGCCATTTCCCTGGCGAGCGTAACGGCTGTTTCAAAAATCGGCATTGCCAGTGCCGCTCCGCTACCTTCTCCCAGACGCATGTCCGCATGGAGCAGAGGTTTCAGGCCAAGCTGTTTGAGAATCACGGAATGGCCCGGTTCAACCGATGCGTGGGATGCAAACAGATAGGATTTAATCTCCGGTTTCCAGCGTGCTGCTGCCAATGCGGCCACGGTTGAAATAAAACCGTCCGTGATGACCGGCATCCGGTTTTCGGCCGCACCTATGTATGCTCCTGCCATACCGGCAATTTCCAGTCCGCCAACCTGCGCCAGCACCTCGAGCGGTCGGTCCGGATCTGGCCGGTGCCTCAGAAGGGCTTTTTCAATCACCCGGCATTTATGGGCATAAGCGGAATCGGAAAGCCCCGAGCCCCTTCCTGTCATCCGTTTCACTTCCATCCCCGTCAGCGCTGAGGCAACAGCGGCACCCGCAGTCGTATTGCCAATTCCCAATTCACCTACAGCCAAAAGGCGTACACCCTTTTCCCGCAATTTGCAAACTGTCTTTCTCCCCGTTTGAATTGCCTGCATCACTTCTTCCTCGGTCATCGCTTTTTCCACACAGAAATTACGCGTTCCCTTTCTGACACGGGCTGAAACGACTGACTCAGGCACTTCCTCCAGTTTGCTGCCGACATCCACGACGCAAAGTTCCGCCCCCGCCCTTTTTGCCAGCAGGTTGATCGCCGCTTTTCCCCGGTCGAAACTCTGAATCATCAATGCTGTCGCTTCCTGCGGGTAGGCACTCACCCCTTCTTCCGCCACTCCGTGATCCCCGCAAAAAATGACAACCGCTTTTTGGTGAAGTTCAGGAAACATCTCTCCCGTAATAGCTGCCAGGCGAACCATAATTTCCTCCAATTGCCCCAGACTGCCAACCGGCTTCGTTAACTGATCCACATGTTTTTTCATTTTGTCGGCCATTTCTTCCGAAACAGACGGAATTTCTATAAGAGTTTCCAAGTTTCCTCCCTGCTTTCTTTAAAATCTTGTTCAACACAATTATAGTAAAATTTAATAACGTCAGTTATTTGTTAGAAAATTGATTGTTGCAAGATGCATATCTTTTGTTAAAATATTCTTCAATTATATGTTTCTGATTTTCTTTTTGTTTTCGACGAGCTGAGACCAAAGATGAGGTGAGCAAAATGAAACCACGAACTTTCTTCGAAAAAGTTTGGGATCGCCATGTCATTGAGCAGAAAAAGGGAAAACCGGCGATTTTGTATATTGATCTTCACCTGGTTCATGAAGTTACTTCCCCACAGGCTTTTGAAGGATTACGCCTTCAGGGGCGGAAAGTCCGCCGTCCGGATCTGACGGTCGCAACGATGGACCACAATGTTCCTACCACCGACCGCCTGATACCGGTCAAAGACCCCATTGCCCAGAAACAGATGGAAACATTGGCCCAAAATTGCAAAGAGTCCGGTATCCCCCTGTTTGACCTGAATCATGAGTACCAGGGAATTGTCCACGTCATCGGCCCGGAACTTGGGCTTACCCTCCCCGGAAAAACAATTGTCTGCGGTGACAGCCATACTTCCACCCATGGAGCTTTTGGCGCGCTGGCATTTGGAATCGGGACAAGCGAAGTGGAACATGTCCTGGCCACCCAGTGTTTGCAACAGCACAAGCCGAAAACGATGCGCGTCCACTTCAGGGGAAAACTCCAGCCGGGAGTCAGTGCCAAGGACGTGATCTTGGCGTTGATCGCCCAGATCGGCACAGACGGTGCAACCGGTTATGTCATTGAATATACGGGTGAAGCAATTGAGCAAATGTCCATGGAAGAAAGAATGACCGTTTGCAATATGTCGATTGAAGCAGGTGCTCGCGCCGGAATGATCGCTCCCGATGAAACCACGTTTTCCTATTTGAAAGGACGCCCTTACGCCCCCAAAGACCATGACTTCGAGCAGGCGGTAAACGAATGGAAACAGCTTTGCACCGATCCAGGCGCACTGTATGACGCCTATGTCGAAATAGATGCCGCCTCGATTGCCCCGCAGGTAACCTGGGGGACCAGTCCGGGAATGGGTACCGACATTACTCAAACCGTCCCCGATCCAGCCTCCTTTCCTTCCGAAACAGAGGCGAAAGCCGCTGAATATGCCCTTGAGTACATGGATCTCAAGCCAGGAACCCCGATGACGGAAATCCGGATTGACCAGGTGTTTATCGGTTCCTGCACCAACTCGCGCATCGAAGATTTGCGGGCTGCCGCCAAAGTGGCCCAGGGCTACAAAGTGGCGCCACACGTTAAGGGAATGGTTGTCCCCGGTTCACAACAGGTAAAGCGGCAGGCGGAAAAAGAGGGACTCGACCGGATCTTCAAGGAAGCTGGCTTTGAGTGGCGCGAGTCCGGCTGCAGCATGTGTCTGGCCATGAACCCTGATGTTCTTCAACCCGGTCAGCGGTGTGCCTCCACTTCCAACCGAAACTTCGAAGGAAGACAGGGACGCGGGGGCAGAACCCATCTCGTTTCCCCGGCTATGGCGGCTGCCACAGCCATCGCAGGCCACTTTGTAGATGTTCGTAATTGGCAATATCGCAATCAGGAGGATAAAATTCATGCAACCACTTAAACAGCATCGCGGAATCGTATGTCCGCTGGATCGAGCCAACGTCGACACGGATGCCATTATCCCCAAACAGTTTCTCAAACGGATTGAACGCGCCGGCTTTGGCCAGTTTCTTTTTTATGACTGGCGGTTTACAGACGACGGCCAGCCCGATCCGTCCTTTATCCTGAATCGGCCACAATACAAAAATGCCAGCATTATACTGGCACGAAAAAACTTCGGCTGCGGTTCTTCCCGGGAACATGCGCCCTGGGCATTAAAAGATTATGGATTTCAGGTGGTAATTGCCCCCACTTTTGCGGATATCTTTTACAACAACTGTTTTAAAAACGGAATGCTCCCTGTTACGCTTCCGGAAGAACAAATTGACCAGTTGTTTGAAAAAAGCCTGACAACCGGCAATTATCAGCTGACAGTTGATCTGGAAAAACAGGAAGTTCGTGATGATACGGGAATCCGCTTCAAGTTTGAAATTGACCCGTATCGCCGTTACTGCCTGATGGAAGGACTGGACGACATCGGAATTACCCTGCAGTCAGAAAGCAAAATCAAACAATACGAAGAAAAACTGCCTGCCTTTTATCGCATTCACTCTTGACCAACGCAAAAACGGGCATGACCACTTGCGAAAGTGGTTAATGCCCGACTTTCCTGTCAATGCTCCATCGTTTTAAAGCGGGAAGATTGCTGGAGAAGAACAGCCATGGCTTTTTGATACGTTTCCTTGTCAATCATTCCATACTGCCTCAGTTCTTTCACTTCATCCAGCATCAGTTCAATATCCCCCTGCCTGTCCCCTGTATAGATGATCGTGCCAAACCTTTTCAGAAGCCGGCGGACATCTGCCATAGTTTGCATGGATGCTTCTCCTCTTTTCTTGTGTTAAACTGGATGTAACCTCACAGAAAGAGGTGTTTTGTTTTGGTATACACCGATTTCATTCCGGTAAAACGCATGATCGGGCATTTAATCATCTCGCAAAAGAGAAATAATTGGGGAGCCACCCTTACAACGAAAGAATTCATTTTTCAAAAACCTCATTTATCCTATCATATCCTGCTCAGCGATGTCATAGGAATGACGCCTTACGAGATAAAAGAAACCGGCCCTGTTTGCGATCACACCCTGATGCACGCAAAATACGCTCACAGTTATTATAAACTGACAGCAGGCAAACTGTTTCTGATCAACCGTCATGGTGTTTTTGCCAAAGGGGCAACCAATCTGATTGTGCCCTTAAACTCCCGCCTGTTGCATTATGTAGAAACATATACAGATTTTACAATATTACGCTGGTAAAAAGAGCTTGGCCATTTTGGTCAGGTTTTTTTCTCTACACGGGTTAATTGGGGAAGGGCTTTGCGAATCGCCAGAACCACCGGAACAGCAACAATGGCTTTCGTCAGGTCTCCCGGCAAAAATATCAGCAGGGATGTGATCAGCGTCGTCTGATTAAGCGGAAGGTCAAGCACAGTGATCATCCATGGAAATCCGGCCAGATGAATTAACAATACGCCTCCGACTACATGGGCAAATCCGATTTTCCATCCTGACAACGTTTCTTTTTTAGCCCAGTGGTCAACCATCCAGCCGATAAGCCCGGCGGCAAATATCCAGCTTAAAATATATCCGCCGGTGGGACCAAGCAAAGCGCCAATTCCGGTTTTTCCTTCACTCAGAACAGGTGCGCCGGCAATGACCAGGGCAACATAGACCATCATGCCGATAAAACCGCGTCTGGCTCCCAGAACCGATCCCATCAGCATGACCACCATGGTTTGCAGGGTAACCGGAGCAGGCCCTGCATGAATGGCAAAGGTTCCGCTAACGGCAAGCATGGCCACAAACATGGCTATTATCGTCATATCGCGAATTTTCATTACAGACTTGTTCATCGCAGAACCCCTTTTCTTCTTGATTTATTCGAAAAACTATTCCTGACGCGCTTTTTCAATTAAATGCCTAATTAATTTCTATTTTATAAGATATCTATTGCCTGACTCATTGTCAACTATATAAAAAATAAAGTATACAATAAAACATGCTTCCTTTTAAGCATTCGCCCTGCCCTGCCGTCAGTTGCCGCATATGATATACAACCCGGGTTAAGCCGATTGGGAGTGAAACTCATGTCTCACAGAAAAATACAGGCACATCGCCTCTCCGTGGCTCAGGCAACACAGCATCCGGCGAATGTGTTTGTTTCCGTTTATCGCCACATTCGGCGGGGAATCGCTTCAATCATGACGGAAGAAAGCAAGCCTCAACCTTACGTGCCAATCCCGAGAAACCTGTTCAGTCTGTTCGTCCCCGAACAGCGCAAACTGGCTCAGGTAAGAAATCATTTTGGCTCCGGATTTGTCATTAATTCGAAGGGATACATTCTGACCAATGAACATGTGATTAAAAATGCATCACGGATTCAGGTGAAACTGGACCATTACAAAAAAAGCTTGACCGGGGTCCCGGTATGGGCAGACAGACAGAAGGATTTGGCCATCATTAAAGTAAAAACCCCACGGCCGCTGCCTGCCCTGCAGTTGGGAACTTCCCGAAACACGCAGGTGGGGGAATGGGTTCTGGCCGTCGGAAATCCATTTGGTTTGGAACAGACGGTCACGGCAGGCATTATCAGTGGCAAGAACCGGCCGCTCAAAGTCGGGGGACGGTATTATGAAAATGTAATCCAGACGGATGCGGCCATTAATCCGGGAAACAGCGGCGGTCCATTGGTCAATATTTTCGGGAAAGTAATTGGCATGAACACCCTGATCATTTATCCATCACAGTGCATCGGGTTTGCCATTCCCATTGAAGACATTCGTCCCCATATTGAACCCTACCTGTCAGGTTAAACAGAAAAAAGGGATGCATTTGTCTGCACCCCTTTTTTCTATGCCTCCAACGACTGTTTTCTTTTTCTGCTGCTTTGCAATTGCCACCAGATGGCAAATCCCCATAAAACAATGAGCATGGAATAAATCGTCCAAATCCCCAGCGAAGGAACGGGAAAAATTTTTAACACCTGCCCGACATTGAGGATTACAATGAATCCGCCCACCAGCACACCGAGCAGATACGAGGGAATCACCCGGACGATCCAGGCTGCAATTGGTGCAGCAATAACTCCGCCAATCACGAGAGCGGCCACCCAATAAATGTTAAATTGTTCCCAGCCCAGGAACAGCAAAAATCCCAGTGAGGCCGAAACAGCTATCACAAACTCGCTTGTATCCACTGTGCCAATGACGACTCTTGGACTCATCCCCTTTTTGCTTAAGAGCATCGGCGTGGTAATCGGCCCCCAGCCTCCTCCTCCAACAGCATCAAAGAATCCACCGACGATTCCCAACGGGATCAGGTAAGCTTTTGACAATTTTACTTCTTTTGGGGTTTCGGGACGAACATGAAATAAAAATCGCCACACGATATAAACTCCCATGATCAACAAGAAGAACGATACAAATGGTTTGATTCTGTCTCCGGGAATATGACTTAAAAAAGCAGCTCCCAAAAATGCACTTACTGCTCCGGGAATGACCAATTTTACAAGAATTTTCCGATCTACATTCCCAAACCACCAATGAGAAACACCTGCAACAGCGGTGGTGGCAATTTCGGCAAGATGAATCGATGCGGATGCCAATGCAGGAGCAACACCAAACAACAACAGGAAAGAAGCAGAAGTTGCCCCGTATGCCATTCCCAATGAGCCGTCAATCAGCTGAGCAACAAAGCCGATCATCGTCAGGATCAGAAGTTTTCTCATATCCATCCCTTTCTTACTATATTATTTCACATCATAATAATGTGTTTTGATTTTTCGCAAAACGGGAGTTCTTCTCACAAGCTCCCATACCATCCTTTTTTCAACCAGGATCATCCTGCGCTTTAAATATTGACCTTTTTCCGCAGTCCCTCCATCAAAACCTGAACTACTTCCGGACGCGAAAATTCAGGTGGCGGAGCAATTCCTTCGGATAACATTTTTCTTACTTTCGTCCCGGAAAGAATGACATGAAATGCTGAATCATGGGGACATGTTTTATAAGAAGTCATCCCGCCGCATTTTTTGCAATAGAAGCTGTGTTCGAAAAAAAGCGGTATAATGCCCAATTCTTCCGTGGAAAATTGCCCAAAAATCTTTTGCGCATCATAGGTTCCGTAATAATCGCCAACTCCCGCATGGTCCCTTCCTACAATAAAATAGGAACAGCCGTAGTTCTTGCGTACCAGGGCATGGAAGATCGCTTCACGCGGCCCCGCATAGCGCATGGCAGCCGGATAAACCCCCAACAGGACACGTTGCTTTGGATAATAGTGTTCAAGAATGGTTTCGTAACTTTTCATTCGCACGTCAGCCGGAATATCATCTGCTTTGGTCTGTCCGACCAGCGGATGCAAAAACAGTCCGTCCACGGTTTCCAAAGCTGCCTTTTGCAAATATTCATGGGCACGGTGAATGGGGTTTCTGGTCTGGAAGCCGACTACCTTCTTCCACCCCCGCTGGTGGAAGATTTCCCGTGTCTCTGACGGATCATAAAGATGGTTTTGAAACGGGTGTTCCGGCCGTTCTAACAGCCAGATATCTCCTCCGGCATTTAACGGGGATTGCCTGTAGAGCCAGGCTACTCCCGGATGAGCCAGTTCATCGGTCAAATAGACAGATCGGGCCTCCTCTCCGGGTTCAACACGGTAAAGATCTTCAACGCGCATCACTGCAATGATTTGACCCTGGGTATTGATCAGCGAGATATAATCCACCCGGGCAATTTCCGTTTCCCGTTCCTCTGGAACAGGCAGCGTTACGGGAATACTCCACACGGTTCCATCAGACAATCTCATCTGTTTTAAAACCGACCGGTAATCCTTTTCTCCCAGAAATCCGGTCAATGGCGAAAAAGCTCCAGTCGCGATACACAATAAATCCGACAAGATTCGGGCTGAAACAGAAATCTTTGGAAAATAAGCCGCCCGCTCCATCCAGTCTTTTTTCTCTTCACCTGTCAGTACCCGGTTGATCAACGTTCCTCCATGTGGGGCGATAATATCTCCCATGTTTCTGCTCCTCTCATCTCATTTTCACCTGTAAACAATAAAACAACGCTATTCAGCACACGCAAAAAGATCTGGCACTTTTTAACGCTAACCGTTCCCTGTTAGAATCAAACCGCTACAGCCACAGCACAAAGGATAAATCCACATTTCCAGGCGATCAGTGCAACAAACCTGCTGTCAAGTAAGAAAAAAGGCATGAACGACATTGGTCCCCACCAGCATGGAGGCAGGAAGAAAAGTGCTGGTCAACAGAAAAAAGAGCAAACTGCTTCCCACAGAAGCGGCCCCCTCCAACGCCCCCCGAAAAAATACCGTCCAGACGAAAAACAGAGTCAGAATATTGTTTTTTTTCTGATTGCAGTATATCATTTGCACCGGCATGAGAATAGACATAAATACAAGCTAAACCCAATTAATTTTATTTCCAATGTTCAACTGCCGCATGGTGTGCTTTTTCAGTGCCAGAATGTATAAAACCCCTGTTATGGCACCGGAACAATTGCCGAAAATCAATTTTCCCGTAATTTTTTGTTTCACCGGTTTCTGATAATATATTGCCAGCGCCAACTGCTTTGGTCACGGTTTGCATAGTGCAAATCGGTTCCCGCGGCCATTGCCGGAGGAAGCCCATACAGTAAAACCAACGGCGGGGGGCATTAAAAGCCTTCCCCCCATCCTGGTCCAACAACCAATCAGCATCCCGACAATAAACCCGGTAATCACAACCATTATTATCAGCTGACCGGGCTGTTATGCAGCCCGCATTCAATTTTGTCCGTGCCTGACCAACGACCGGCACGAGGATCTTCCCCCGGCAGTACCGGCCTTGTGCACGGTTCACAGCCAATGCTCGGATAACGGTGGTCATGCAAGGGATTGTAAGGGAGCTGATTTTTGAAGATATAATTCCAGACCTGTTTGCTGTTCCAGAACGCCAGCGGATTGAGCTTGATTAATTGGAATCCCTGATCCCATTCGACCACTTCCGCATGAGCACGGGTGGGAGCCTGCTCACGGCGAATCCCCGTAATCCATCCCTGATAGTTTCGCAGATATTTCTTCAACGGCTCCACTTTACGAAGATTGCAACAGAGGTTGGGATCTTTTTTCCACAGTTTTTCTCCATATTTAACGGCCTGTTCTTCCAACGTGAGATCCGGAGAAACACGAATAAACTGTTTTTGATATTTTCCAGACAACCGGTCCCGTACTTCATAAGTTTCCTTAAAATGCAGATCCGTATCGAGATAAAAGATATCCAGATCCGGATTTACCTTTAGTGCCATATCAAGCAAGGCAATATCTTCACATCCGAAACTGCAAGCCAGCGCAAGGCTGGAAACTCCCAACTGCTCGATCCCCCAGCGAATTATATCCTGCGGATGTTTATCTCTCATCCGGGCTGCAACAACTTTTATTTTCTGTTCGTCTTTTTTCTCCTCTTCTGTTAATATCGGCCATTTACGCGGTTGAATCATCACCGCTCCCTCCTTCTCCTGCCTTTTTTGCGTTACGGGGCCAAGATAAACCCTTTTTTTATCCGGCCATTTGTTAAACCATGCCTCATTCGGTGGGAATCACCTGTTCACAATTGCGGTCCAACTGTGCCTGAAATGCATCTATTCCAACTCTTTCCGCGAAATCCCGAAATTTTTCACCCGTTTTTCTTTCCCTTTTATAGAAAAGGATCAGTTCCTTCAATACCGGAGCCACGTAATCTTTGGCAATACAGCCCTTCAACAGCGTAGCAAATTTCCCCCTGCCATAAAGGTGACCGCCAATCGATATTGTGAAAGCATCGACCATGCCATTTGGCGTCTTCATTTTTGCCCCCAACAGGCCTATATCGGCAATTTGCCGGTGTCCGCAGGAATTGGGACATCCGTTTACATGAAGGCGAATCGGCTCATCCAGTTGCACATGATGATCCAGATACCTGATCACTTCTTCAACAAATCCTTTGGTTTCGGTCAGGGCCAGGTTGCAAAACTGGCTGCCTGTACACGAAACCGTATAACCTTCAAACGTTTTCGGAAACGGACTTAATCTCCTGAGTAATGGCTCTTTCAACAAGGCTTCCACCTTATCATCCGGCACGTCCGGAATAATGATGTTCTGGGTGTTGACAGTACGCAAAGAGCCTGATCCATATTGATCGGCCAAATCGGCAAGGGCATAAAATTCTTCTGCAGATGTGCGCCCAATCGGGATATTCAAGCCTGCATAGTTGAGTCCAACCTGCTTTTGTGGATGTACTCCCGTGAAATAGCCGGCATTCCAGCCAATCACTTTATCCTCGCCCTGCCCCGGATATTCCCCGATTACCTCTTTCAGCACCTGCAGGAATTTTTCCGGGCCCCAGTCTGCCACCAAAAATTTCAGGCGGGCCCGATGGCGCTTTTGCCGGTAACCGTAATCCCGAAAGACCGTGGTTACACCCACCGCAACATCAACCACCTGTTCAGGCAGGACAAACAGGTCCAGTTTCTCGGCCAAACGGGGACGATTGGACAGCCCCCCTCCCACCCAGACATGAAACCCGGTCACTTCTTCTCCATCAATCACTTTGACTGCCGGTGTAAAAGCCAGGTCATTGATCTGGGCATGACCCGGATTGTAAATGCTTGCGGAAACGGAAATTTTGAATTTGCGGGGCAAGTTGGAAAATTCCCGGTTAAGGAGCAACGCTTCGCTGATTCTCGCTACGATCGGGCGCGTGTCCACCAGTTCATGGGGATCAATGCCAGCCAGCGGATTGCCGGTAATGGTGCGCGGGCAATCTCCACACGCTTCATAGCTGTAAAGGTCAACTTCTCCCAACCGGCGAAAAATATCAGGAAGGTTTTCCACACGAATAAAGTGGTACTGAATCGCCTGGCGAGTGGTAACATCAATCAGCCCGCGGCCGTATTCTTTCGACAAATCGGCCATTACCCGCACCTGCCGGCTGTTCAGGATTCCGGAAGGAACGCGGATGCGGATCATAAAATAACCGTCTTCTTTGGGACGCTGCTGATACACCCCCGCCCACTTGAATAAATTGAATTTCTCTTCAGGAATTGCTTCAAATCCTTCTTTAGAATAAATATGAACAATTTCATCAATAATGTCTAAACCATCCTGTTCCAACTTCTGTAATTCCAAATCATTGAGCCGGTCACGATGTTCCGCCCAGGGCCAAACTTTTTTCAATCTGATTTCCTCCCTACTAAAAAATCCCTTTTTCGTGGAGAAAAAGGGAACTGATCCGATTACCTTTTCCTCCCCATCTTCGAACAGTATCTGTTCTCTGGATTTGGCACCGGGTTTATGCCGGTTGCCGAGGTTTCACAGGGCCAGTCCCTCCGCCTCTCTTCATGAGGATTGCACAGACAATATAAATATGGTAATTCATATAAACTAACTTGGATTTAAGAACTGGAATTATCATATCAGAAGGGAGCGGCAATTGTCAATAGCTTCTTACTGTTAATAATAAATAAAAATATTTGTCATTAATATTGTCCGGACAAATATATACCATATAATGCACTATCTTTCCTGAACCGTTTCACTTCTCACACAGCCCATAACGATGCACAAAATTGTTATGACATTGTCTCCACGTTTTCACCCCAAACAAAAATTGATCTATTTCATCTTTTCCAGCGTTTTTTTATATGCTTCAACGGATTGGCTTTCGCAGATGATGTTCCCCAGATAGTCCCTGTGATCAACCTCATCCCGTCTGTCGGGTTGGACCAGAGTAATGACATAATGGATATGGCCTTTTTTATCCATCCAGTGGCAATAACCGGGACCCGGTTAAGAATTGTTTGCCGGACCCTCTCCGGTCGGTTGGATTTTAAGACCTGAAGTGTTGCCGAGTGATCGAAATACCCCTGTCTAACCAGCTCACCCATACTCCTTCCCACCACTTCTTCCCTGGGGAGACTGCTGATTCGCTCACAGGAGTCATTGACGTAAAGTGTTTTCCCTTGGTAATCCGTCACATATACTCCCAACGATGTGGATTGAAAAACAGACCCATCGCGGCTCGAACCACACTCTCAAACAGTTGCATTGTTACGACCCCCCAATCGCATTTTTGCAACAAACGAGATTCCTTATTCACGCGATTTCGGTTGGCATGGTCTTTGCTTTAAATAATAACTGTAGAAAGGTAGGTTTTAAAATGGCAAATACAAAGTTGTATGTCCTGGATAACGGGACCATGAAAATGGACAAAAATTTCATGATCGCCATGCACAATCCGGCGACGGTGGATAATCCCGATCAGCCGGCTGAATTTTTTGAATTTCCCGTCTACACAGTATTGATCGATCATCCTGAGGGGAAAATCCTGTTCGATACCGCCTGCAACCCTCAAGGAATAGGCAAGCGAGGCCGCTGGCCGGAGCTGGTGCAGAAAATGTTCCCTCACTATGCCGATGAAGCCTGTTATCCCCCCAACCGGCTGGAGCAATTGAAGATTGGCCCCGAAGATATCAGATACGTCGTCGTTTCCCGCCTTCATCTGGATCATGCCGGTTGCCTGGAGATGTTCACCAATGCCAAAATCATTGTCCACAAAGATGAATTGGTCAACACGATGAAGAGTTACGCCATCAACAAAGATATGGGGGCTTATATATGGGCCGATATCGACGCCTGGGTCAAAAACGGACTGGACTGGAGCCCCGTCAAGCGGGATGAACAGGAAATCCCCTTAGTAAACGGGGTGAAAATCTTAAACTTTGGCAGCGGATACGCCTGGGGTCTCCTTGGGCTGCATGTCACCCTTCCGGATACAGGTAATATCATTTTGGCTTCCGATGCCGTTTATTCCACAGAAAATTACGGTCCCCCCATCCGGCTTCCGGGAATCATCTGCGACTCTGTCGGCTATGTGAAAGCGGTAGAGTATATCAAAAAATATACGGCCAGATACAATGCCCAGGTGTGGTATGGTCATGATCCCGAACAGTTCAAAAATCGGATCAAATCCACAAAAGGCTACTACGAATAAGGAGGACCTCAAATTGAAAACGCGTGCAGCTGTATTGTATGAAATGGGGCTTCCCGCCCCCTATAAGGAGAGCAAGCCGCTGGTCATCGAGCAATTGGACCTGGAATTACCGGGTATGGGGGAAGTATTAGTCCGGATCAGGGCAGCTGGTTTATGCCACTCCGACCTGTCGGTCAAAAATGGTAACCACCCCCGTCCCACACCGATGGTGCTCGGGCATGAGGCTGCGGGCGAAGTCATTGAGATAGGAGAGAGCGTCTACGATCTCGCCGTCGGAGATCATATGGTATGCGCCTTTGTCTCCAGCTGTGGTCATTGCGCTCTTTGTCGGGAGGGCCGCCCTGCCTTGTGTGAGCCCGGAGCGGAAGCCAACAGCAAGGGGGTTCTTCTCAGTGGGGAACGCCGGTTGAAAAAAGAGGACACTACCATCTATCATCACCTGGGGGTGTCCCGATTTTCCGATTATGCGGTCATCGACCAGCACTCCCTGATCAAGGTGGATCCGTCTGTTCCCTTTCATGAAGTAACCATCTTCGGTTGTGCGGTTATGACCGGGGTAGGAGCGGTACTCAATACCGCCCAAGTCAAAGCTGGAAGCAGCGTGGCCATTGTCGGTCTCAGCGCCTTGCTCGGAACCGTTGTCGCCGGAGCCCGGCAAATTGTGGCTGTCGATATCAACCCGAATAAATTGGAACTGGCCAAATCCCTGGGAGCGACGGACATTTTCAATGCCAAAGATCCCCAGGTGGTGAACCAGATCCGTTCCAACACCGGAGACGGTGTTGAATACGCTTTTGAAACCGCCGGTGTGGTGCCGGCAATGCAGACAGCCTACCAGATCACCCGCCGGGGAGGGACTACCATCGCCTCAGGTCTGCCCCATCCGAAAGAACAATTATCTATTCCTCAGGTGACGTTGGCAGCTGAAGAGAGAACGATCAAGGGTTCCTACATCGGGAGCTGCGTTCCCACCCGGGACATCCCCCGCTACATCGAGTTGTACAGACAGGGACGGTTGCCCGTGGACCGTTTATTGACGGACACACTGCCCCTGAAGGATATCAACGAAGGCTTTGACCGGCTGGCTCGTGGACAAGCGGCCCGCCTGGTCGTCACCTTGTAAGAATCGGTTGGGAGGGAAAACACTTGAAACTGGGACAATACCCTATGTTTACAGGCGGTGAATGGGTTCACCGCGATGAGACGTTTATGGTAGCGAACCCGGCAAATCAAGAAAATCTCGCCTCAGTCCCCAATGGTTCTCCGGAAGATATGAAGCTGGCGATCAACAGTGCCAGCCGGGTGCAAAACATCTGGGCGAACACCACCGCCACGGAACGCGGCCGTATTTTGAGTGCTCGTTTGATGCGGGAAAAGCAGGAACGGCTGGCAAAGATACTCACCCTGGAAGAAGGAAAACCTATTGCCGAGGCAAAAGGGGAAATTGCCTACGCCATCTCTTTTTTGGACTGGTTTGCCGAGGAGGCGAAACGGACCTATGGGGATACGATTCCCTCCAGTTTCCCCGATAAACGCATCGTCGTCATCAAACGTCCGGTCGGAGTTTGCCTGGCAATCACCCCATGAAATTTCCCCTCAGCGATGATCACGCGGAAATTGGGGCCTGTCCTGGCTTCCGGATGTACGATGGTGGTAAAACCTTCGGAACCGACCCCTTTATCTGCACTGGAAATTGCCAAAATTTTTGAGGAGGCAGGACTGCCCAAGGGTGTCTTATCCGTCGTCACGGGACAAGATGCAGCTGCATTGACCCAGGTGGCCATGGATAACCCCTGCGTTCACAAAATCACCTTTACGGGTTCGACGGAAGTGGGCAAATTGTTAATGCGACAAGCAGCGGCAACGGTGAAAAAGGTATCCCTGGAGTTGGGAGGCCATGCCCTTTTATCGTTTTCAATGATGCAGACGTGGATGCAGCCGTGGAGCAAGCCGTCGTCGCCAAAATGAGAGGCATGGGTGAAACTGTGTAGCGGCCAACCGTTTTTTTGTGCAGGAAGGGATTATCGACACATTCACGGACCGATTCACCCACCGGCTCGCCTCTATGAAGGTCGGAGACGGGTTGCAGGAAGGAATCCAGATGGGTCCGCTGATCAACAAAGAGTCCCTGGAAAAAGTGGAGCGCCACGTCCGCGACGCCCTCGATAAGGGGGCAATATTAAAAACAGGCGGTGAAAAAGTTTCCCACGCTTGTGGCTACTTTTATTTACCGACTGTATTGATGAATATAGACGATTCCATGCTCATCACCCGGGAAGAAACCTTTGGTCCTGTGGCCGGGATCACGGCTTTTGCAGATGAAGAAGAAGTGATCGCCAAAGCCAATGCCACCCCATACGGATTGGCGGGGTACTATTTTACCCGGGATATCGGGCAGGTGATCAGACTGGCCGAACGCCTGGAATTCGGAATCCTGGGCGCTAATGACGGATTGCCCTCCACCGCTCAGGCTCCTTTCGGCGGTCTGAAGGAATCCAGCCTGAGCCGGGAAGGCAGCAAGTATGGGTTGGATGAGTACCTGGAAGTGAAGTATCTATCCCTGGGCGGGATTTGAAACCTCCCGGACACCAAGAATCAGCGACCATGCGTCATCAAAACAACATGGGTTGGTCAAGCTGGCGGCTACATGCTCAGCGATTTTAAAAATATCCAATGGAACCCTCATTTTTTTTCATATAGGGAGTGTTTATTTGGTTCTGCTCCATTCAAAAGGCCCGGCTTTTTTTCCGGGCGGAGATTTGGTTTACAATATCATAGAACAGATATCTGCACCAAAACAGAATACAGGAGAGGAGCTTAAACATGGACTCGTTGTATATCTTGCCGGACAAATTCATGACGATTGGAGAGACCAGCTGCGCAAAAAAGCGGGAGAACGCGGATTGCCAATCATTTTCAAAGGACCCCAGGAAAATCACGACCGTTCGGACGACATTGGTGAGCTGATCAAGGGAAAACAGCCGAATCCGGTCTACCGTGACCATGCGGCATCGGAATTTAACAATTTGCGTACCCGCATTTGGATGCAAAAAGCGGACGTAGTGATTGCCCTGTTTGGCGAAAAATATCGGCAATGGAATACAGCCATGGACGCTTCAACAGCCATTGCCCTGAATAAACCGCTGATCCTGGTTCGCCCCGAAAGCCTGCATCATCCACTGAAAGAATTGAGCCAACGGGCCCAGGTGGTGGTTGAAACCCCGGATCAGGCTCTGGACGCTCTGGCTTATGTATTGGAAGACTGAAAAAGGGAAGCAGTCAGCCCCTCCCTTTTTCCAATCCGTTTTTATGTATATCTCTTTATTGCGGTGCTACCAATCTTGCCGGCGTATCTTCAAACACAACCCAATTCAAATTGATATTTAACAGCATGGTATCTTTTCCTGTCTCCTGGTCCCGGATCACAAAATAGTCCCTTCCCACCTGACGCAGAACCCCGTAAAAAACCTTGTTTGGCCATTCCTTGCTTCCATCATAGGTCATGTAGGCAATAATCCTTTTGCCGGTATTCCCCTGCAACAGGTCTTCCGAAAAGTTGCGTTCCTGCCTTTGCTGGGTAACCTGCGCCCCGGAATAATTCATTCCGTAAGGATAAGACCAATACATCTGAACTCCTCCTTGCTTAATACTTATACACAGCCGGGCAATCAGACGAAATCGGAATATAAAAACAGTGGCTTTTATACCTCCCGGAATTGTTTTGATTAAACCAGGTTGGCGGACAGGCTCCTGACGGCCTGAAAAACCATAATGCTCTTCTGGCAGGCTCATATCGCTGTCCCTGAATCACTTTTCGTGCCAATCGGATATCCTGCTGCCGGGCCGGTTGGTAAAAGTAAGGCCTCTGCACAGCCTCAAACCCGCCCGGAGACTGAAAAACCATCTGCTGCAGATTGCGGATTCCCTCAAAGTCAAGACAGTTGCCAAGAACGCGGTTTACCCCCACATTTCCAACCAGGAGCATTCCCATTTGCCCGTCCCCTTCTGCCTCCGCCCGCATCAATCTCGCCAACAGCTTTACATGTGACTGAGGAGCCTGAATAACTGCCATCCTTCTCCCCCCTGACACCAGACTATGTTCCTTGTTCCCGAAAAAGTACTTTTTTGTTCTTTTTTTCAATCGGAAAAAACCGGCTTTATGACTGCAGGCAGGCAAAAATTCACTTTTTGTTCATTGACAATTTTGATTTAAAAAAATTTCTGGTGAAAAACTGCTTGGAACTGCCTTTTGATTGGTGTATTCTAAAAGTAGGAGGTGGTTGGCGTGCTCCCCTTGATCCTGGGTCCACATCGCCCTTGGCGAGAAAAAGCCGCTTTCGTTTTCTGGAAATTCCGCAAATTGAAACGTCATTTACTACGTCACAAATGGCTTTTCTTCCCTTTCCTGTTTATTTCCTATATCATTGAACAAATCCGTTTGGGTATGTTTCCCTGTGTCAGTCTGAGACTCCTGCGGACCGAAAGCCCGTTGGAACGAAGACTTTACTATGCGCTACGTTCCAAATACAGTGATGAATTGAAAACCCAGTATACCATTGGTTCCTACAAGGTAGATTTGGCCATTCCAAAATACAAGCTTGCCCTCGAATGTGACGGAACAGATCTGTTTGTCAATCCGAAAAGCCAATCCCATCACCAAAAGCAGCAACATGACTTGAGAAACCGTGGCTGGAGAGTAATGCGCTTTTCTCGCCGTCGACTGTTAAAACAGATGGATCAGGTCGTTTCTGAAATTACAGAATATACAAACAAAGGAGCGACCGGCAAATTTCCCTTTACCCGTTAAGCAACCTGTATTTTCGCTTTTTTGATACGCCTAACCGGAATGGTTCAGCTGCCGGGAAGGCGTTTTTATCGGTCTGTTCGATAAGCAATTTTTCCGTTTACCACCGTCATCAATGTTTGGACTTGTCCCCATTCATCCGGATCAGTCGCAAACAAATCCTGATCATATATGGTCATGTCTGCGAAGCAGCCGGTTTCCAGGCGTCCCCGTTCCTTTTCTTCCCCGGCGGCATAAGCACTGCCAATGGTATACAATGACAACGCTCCGGCGACAGACAGTTTCTGCTCCGGCAAATATCCGGGGTGAAACGGTTCATGTGGTGCCCGTCTTGTTACGGCCGCATGAATTCCCCATACCGGATGCAGCGGTTCAATTGGCGCATCGCTCCCCCCTGCACAACAGACTCCCGCCTGAAGCAGTGTTTTCCAGGCATAGGCATAAGGAATCAACGTTTCCCCGATCCGGTCCATGACCCATGGAAAATCACTGACCGCAAACCGGGACTGGATATCCGCGACAACAGGCATGTTTTTCATTTTTCTGATCAGATCCGGACGCATCAATTGGGCATGAATGAGACGGTGGCGAAGGGAAATGCCGTTTTTTGCCGCCATAAACGGATACGTTTCCATCGCCTGAAGAGCGTTGGCTGCCGCTTCGTCACCAATGGCATGCACCGCCACCGGCATCCCGTATTCTGCTGCTTTTTTTGTCAGCCAGGCCAGTTCTTCGGTGTCGTGAATCGCAATTCCGCGTTGATCCGGCTTATCCAGGTAGGGTTGTGAAAGAAGCGCCGTTCTTCCTCCCAACGACCCGTCCGCAAAAATTTTTACCGCTCCCGGTCGAAACCATTCATCACCGGCACCGGCTGCCCACGGGCGATCGGCAAGCTCTTCCAAGTAAGGATAGTAAATCAGATGATGTGTTCGCAACATCACCCCTTCTTCATTCAGTTCCCGGTAAATGCGAACCATTTCTGCCACGCTTTCGATATAGCGGAGATCTTCTGTATGGACACAGGTTAAGCCACAGGCCAATGCTTCCTGCATTGCCAGACGAATTGTCTCCTTTTTTTCGGCATAGTCCGGTTTGGGTTGGACGTCATAAAAAATTCGGGTGGCATCTTCGTAAACGATTCCGTTCAGTTGCCCTCTCTCATCCCGGCCCCATGCTCCCTGTTCCAAATCGGGCTCATCTTCCCTCACCCCTGCCAGCTGATACGCCATCCGGTTTACGAGTGCAGCATGATGGCAAATGCGCACCAGAAAAAGCGGATGGTTACCACTTGCCTCATCCAATTCATCCAGGGTGGGGATTTGCCCCCGCATTTCATTTTCATCCCACCCCATCCCCAAAACCCATTGCCCCGGCCTGATTTTCCCCGAACGGATCCGAATCATTTGCAGCAGTTCGTCTTTGGAGCGGCACGCGCTGACATCCAGCCAGCGCCTTTTTTGACCGACCCCGGACAAATGCAAATGGCTGTCTGTCAGACCGGGATAAATGTATCCTCCCTCCAGATTGACCAACTGTGCTTCCCTTCGCCCATGATCAAGCAAAATGGACTCACTTTCCCCGATTGCCACAATTTTCCCGTTTTTCACTACCACCGCTTCCCGGGCATACGGGCTGGCAACCGGACGGATGTGGCCATTGTAAAAAATGGTGATTTCTTTCATGACATTCCCTCACTTTATTTTCATAATAAATATTCAATTTTTACCTCCATCATACATATCCGCCATCCATCCCGGCAGCTGGAAACATTTTGCGGTATAAACAGAACATGTATTCGCATATAATAAAAACAAATGATCGTGTTCGCATCACAGGGAAGGAGATGAAACCATTGAAACCTGTAATATTCCTAGTCGATATGCAATCCTTTTATGCCAATATCGAGAAATCACTCCGCCCTGAATTGCGCCATCGTCCCGTTGTGGTATCAGGCGATCCCGAACGGCGCACCGGAGTGATCCTTGCGGCTTGTCCACTGGCCAAAAGCTACGGCATCCAAAATGCGGACACCTTGAGGGAAGCGCAGGAACGCTGCCCGGAAGTAGCCGTTGTCCGTCCCCGCATGGGCCTGTATCTGCAAATTTCTTTGCGCATTACCGAAATCCTGGAACGTTTCAGTGATCAGGTTGAGCCTTACTCCATTGACGAACAGTTTGTTTCTATTCATGGAAGTGAAAAACTGTTCGGTTCCCCGCGGCAAATTGCCGGCAAAATCCAGGCCGTGATCCGGAATGAACTGAATCTGTATGCCCGGGTAGGCATCGGGCCTAACAAAGTGCTGAGCAAAATGGCTTGTGACAATTTCGCCAAGAAAAACAGAGACGGCATTTTTCGCCTTGATCACAAAAACATGAAGACAGACCTGTGGCCTTTGCCTGTGGAAAAAATGTTCGGGGTCGGCAAGCGGATGGGGGATCACCTGAGGAAAATGGGAATTCGCACGATCGGCGACCTGGCCCAGTTTCCCCTGGAACGTTTGCAAAAACGGTGGGGTGTAAACGGGCATGTATTATGGATGACAGCCAACGGACAGGATTTGTCCCCAGTCACCCCGCATACCTTTGAACGGCAAAAGGCAATCGGCCATCATATCACCCTGCCCCGCGACTACCGGACAGCGGGAGAGATCCGGGTGGTTTTGCTGGAACTGTGTGAAGAAGTATGCAGCCGGGCACGGCACCATCAGCTTCTCGGACAAACGGTCAGTGTTGGATGCCGTGGGGCAAATTACCAGCTTCCCACCGGATTCCACCGCCAGTTGAAAATGCCTGAAGCCACCAACCAGACAATGGAAATATTTCAATACGCCTGGCAACTCTTTTTGCAGTTTTGGGATGGTCTGCCGGTTCGCTCCCTGGGAGTCAGCCTGAGCCAGTTGACACCCGATCGCCATATCCAGCTGAATCTGTTTGAAGATCGCGGCAAAAAGGCACAGTTGGGCTATATCATGGATGAAATCAAGGACCGCTTTGGTCCAACCGCCATTTTACGTGCCGTTTCCCTTACCTGTGCCGGGCAGGCACTGAACCGCGCCCGGAAGATTGGAGGACATTACCGATGAGCTCCACATTAGACCGCAAAAATCTCCTTTGGGAAGGGAGCCGCATGTTTTTGCCCGAGCATCGTGAAGCACTGTCAAGGCAGCGGGAAAAGCAGGAAGATTTCATACCGCCTGAACTGGATGAGGACCAATTGCAAGAAATAAACCGCATCATTCTGGAAGCCTTGCACAGTGATTTTCCGGTACTGGTCAAGTATGTAAAAAACAAACGGCTTCACCAATCATGCGGATTTATCAAAAAGGTTCATCCTGATGAACACTGGCTCAAGATTGCCAATGGCCATCATGAGGAAATCATTCCTTTTTCCGCAGTTTGCGGTGTGGAAAAAGAATGACCCGATCTTTCGGACTGGTACCGGTTATCCATGATGGCTGGTCGCATAACGCGGGGCAGGGCGCCGCCAGATCTGTGCCACGGCAAATGTGAGCAGTACTGCTGCGACAAAACGGATGAGCAGCAGATAGTAAACAGGAATTCCCAGGGGGATAAAGATGACGGTATCCTCAATAATCGCATGGCATGCCGCCAGGAAAACAATGATAAGCGTAATGTCTCGCCTGGACAAATTATATTCCTTTGCCTGCTGAATAATCAATCCGGCGCCAAGGAACAGACCGGCCAGCAATCCGCTCGCCATCGTGATGGAGCCTTCTTTGGCGATTTCAAACGGCTTCAGCAGGGGAGAAATCCAGACGGCAATCCGGTCCAGCACGTGAAGATCTTTTAAAGCTTGCAGGAAAAGCGTCAATGGAATAATAATGACCACAAACTGAAGAATTCCTTCCGAAGCTGTCCAAATCGCCGATATGAAGATTTCCCACCATCCCGTCGAATAGGAAGCCTGTTCGCTTGCGATCAGGTCTATTGCCGCCCGACCGCTGCCTCCCTGCCAAAAAGCGTTAACCACAAGGCCTGATAAAACAGCCAGACCGCCCCGGACCAGAACAGGAATCCAGACGGCCACCCCTACCTTCCGGCACAAGGCCGTTTCTATAAACATATTGTGTGAGAAACTCAGCATGATGGCCAAAATGAATGCTTGCTTTACCGTTAAGTCGAGAGCGGCAATTGCCCCCAAGGCTGCATACAGATTTAACACATTTCCCAATACAAGAGGAATAGCCGCTTCGCCGCTGAGCCCAAACCAGGACATCAGGGGAGCGACCAACTCCGCCAGCCATGCCAGGATTGCAGTATGTTTTGCAATATGCACCAGAAAGGCAATGGGAAAAACAACCTTGCTCAACTCCAACGCTGTCTTCCATCCGGATTTCAAACCGTGTTTCCAGTTAATTTTCTGCAATACTTCTCCCCACTTTCTCTTTATATGGTTATTGATTCCAGATATGATTAAGCACACACTGCTTTCGGTCTCAGACAATCAGGCAAGCGCATAACAATTGAATATAAATGCTATTATAATAGAATTTTTCAGACAGAACATTCATTTCATCTCCTTTTTTAAGGTTGCAAGGTATATTGTGAATTACTTTGAAATATTTTGAAATATGTTTTTATTATAGTTTATCATACTGTTTGATGAAAGGTCGGTGTTAAAAGGCAAACATAAGCAAAGCTTCCATTCTGTCTGTTCCGGTCTCTTTGATAACCAAAAGACTTCCATTTGAAATCAAGACTAAAATGAAAAATCCACGCTGGGGAAGCAGGCAAAACCATTAAAACAAATGTCCCAATGGTTTCAACAACGTTCAGAACGTTATGCTGTTTTAGTTATAACGAATAGACAAGATATTCAGATGGGCATCCTTGAATCCACATTCTCATCGTTGTGCTTACGCAGGAGTGGCCGATATTTCGATAATTATAGACCGCAATCAGAAAAGGGACTTGGCTCGAAATTACTTCAGGCTTGGAAAGAACTGCGAAAGAAAATGGCTTTCATAAACTGGTACTGTTCACCTTTCCCTTTAACCAATTAGGGCAAGGTTTATACAGAAAATCGGAATTTCGGGAAGTGTGGATTTTCAAGAACCAGGGAAAACTGGATGGAATTTTGTCGTTGTGATGGCAATAGAAAAACTGCTATAGTTTATAATTACTGTATCATAATTAAAAAACGACCCATTTGTTTCCCTGGCTGAACACTGGCAACTCGCAAGGGCACATGGGTCAAAAAATAAACAATTCGGATTTATGCTTTTGTTTTGGCCAGGAACAGCGGGGGACAGCGGTCCAACAAGGTTTTGCCCACCAAAACCGGTCGGTTTTGAGACTGTTCCACATCCCATCTGGAAAGCCAGTCTTTTCTTTCCTGTTCATTGCAGCCTTGCACAATCAGCCCGATTGAGGTATGTGCCTGTTCAGGAAGCATGGCCCATCTCAGCAGTTTTGAAGCAAAAACCTCTTTCAGCTGGGCTTCCAGGGCCGGTTTTGTCACTTGTCCGCGCACTTTTAACCACATAAACCGGGTTAGAAACACATCTTCACCCGCCAGAACCCAGGGATTGGTCTGGCAACCTGTTTCTTCCTCAAACGAAATCCCCGTATTGAGCAAATCTTCAACAACAGCGCTTGCAGTGGGCTTTTGCCCCGCTCCCTGTCCGACAAAAGTCAGGTCCTGGACATAATCCCCTTCTATCGTTACGGCATTATACACATCCCTGACCGATGCCAATGAATAATGGAGCGGAACCAATGTGGGAAGAACAGAACAGGAAACGGGTCCATTTTCGCCAAATTGCTCGGCCCTGGCCAGAAGTTTTACGGAATAACCAAGCATTTCAGCGAGCTGAAGTTCCTGCGGAGAAAGATCGGTAATACCCTGGCAGGGAATTTGGGAAACCGGAACATGGACCTGAAAAGCCAGCCGCATCAGGATCGACAGTTTATATACCGCATCCAGTCCTTCCACATCCGAAGACGGGTCCGCTTCCGCATATCCTTTCTCCTGGGCATCTTTCAACACATCTGCAAAGGAACATGCTTCTTCGCTCATCCTGGTCAGGATGTAATTGGTTGTCCCGTTCAGGATCCCGTAAAAGCGATAAATACGATTGGCTTTGAGGAAGTGGCGAATGGTGCTGATTACGGGAATGCCTCCTCCAACACTCGCTTCATAGCGCAACTGGACTCCGTATTGTCCGGAAAGTTCCTCCAGTTCCTGTCCGCGCTTTGCCATCAGTTCCTTGTTTGCCGTAACAATATGGCATCCTTTGGCCATCGCTTTTTTGATATATGAAAAAGCAGGTTCCACCCCTCCGATCACCTCAATCAATACGTCCGGGTCCCGGGCGAGCACCTGTGAAAAGTCAGTGGTTAACACTTCTTCCACTCCATCCAGATTCCGCTTTTTTTCAGGATTTTTCACCAGAACGGAACTGATTTGATACCATTTTCCGGTTTTGCGGGCAATGACATCCCGATTTTCACTGATCATCTTCCATACGCCGCTGCCTACGGTTCCCAAACCCAACAGCGCCACTTTTACTTTTTCCATCATTTCACCTCAATTATCCCATAATAAAAAAATCTCTTCCCAGATAAGAAGAGTTTTTGTGTCACACCCGACTTCTTATCTTTCAGCGGTCAACAAGCGCTGCAGGAATTGGCACCTTCCGGTAAATGTTCAATCTTACCGAGGTTGCCGGGTTTCATCGGGCCAGTCCCTCCACCACTCTGGATAAGAATCATTAATTTTACATTTTTCGATGAATATTTTTATATATTATCATGTTCATAATTTTGTTTGTCAAGAACCTTTTTCAAATTATCTGATTCCGCAAGATCCCCAAGCGTTCAATTTCCAGTTCCACAATATCCCCAGGCTCCAGCCAGCGGTGCACATCCGTTCCCAGTTCCAAAATGCAACCGGTTCCCACGGTTCCCGACCCGATCACGTCTCCCGGAAACAACTCGCAATCCTGAGATGCCCGTTCAATCATTTGCGCAAAACTCCAGTGGAGTGTTTTTACATTGCCGGATGAAACCTGCCGGCCATTGATCCTGGCGCACATCTCAAGATCCCAGTGTTCCCCGCAACGACGGTCCTCCAATTCATCCAGGGTAACCAGGCAAGGACCCATCGAGGTGGCAAAATCTTTTCCTTTGGCAGGTCCCAGGCCAACCGCCATTTCTCTTCTCTGTTCATCCCGTGCACTCCAGTCGTTCAGAATCATAAAGCCGGCAATATGCTGCAACGCCTGTTGGCGAGGGATATTCTTTCCTTTTTTTCCAATCACGCATGCGATTTCCAGTTCAAAGTCAAGCTGATCCGTATATTGCGGTTTGCTGATACAGGAATCATGGCCTTTAATGGAATGATGATTGGAAAAATAAAAAACGGGAAGCTGGTACCATTCGGGGACCATGGCAAGCCCCCGTTTCTGGCGGCAAGTTTTCACATGCTGCTCGAAGGCGTAAAAATCGCGAAAGCTTGCAGGTACCGGAACCGGAGCATACAATTGTGCTTCTTCGAGGGGGATAGCAATCGGTTCCCCTTCGATCTGCAAGAAGCCGATATTTTCGTACTGCAACCACTTTTCCATTTCTTTCAGCGCTTCAAACTCCGACTTCCCTATTGTCAGGCACTGCCTCATATCTGTCGCAATTTCATGAGAAAACAAAAACCGTTTCTCGATTTCCAGCCACTTCTGGGCAAGGCCCACATCAACAACGGATGAACCGATCAGGATCCCCAGGCGGGCACCGGCAATCTCTTCCGTCTGAATATTCAGCTCATCGGCTTTCACACGATATGTAACCAGCTTCAAAACAGTCACCCTCCTTTAAAGAAACAATATTCCAAAATCTGTGAGCCCGAGGGGCCATAAAAGAGAAGCAGACTTTGTAGCTCAGTAACAGGCTATAAAGTCTGCATGACCGGCGCTTCCATGCGAAGCGTTTCCTGAACGATCTGTTGACTGGCATGTGTTGACATCAACGGGGTAAACCGTTCTGCCATCCGCTTTCTTTGCTGGTCTGACAAGAAAAACTTCTCCAGTTGAAACCGTATGGTCTGCGGCCGGGTTACCATCGCTACCCGATGATGCAGCAAGTATTGCTGGTTTGCCTTTTCCTGTCCTGGGAATGCCTCAAACAGGAACATCGGCAACCGTTTGGATATCGCTTCACTGATGGTAAGACCTCCGGGCTTGGTAACCAGTAAATCCGCAGATGCCATCCACAAAGGCATATCACGGCGAAACGATTCAATCCGTATATGTGATTCATATCCTTTTTTTCGGAGACGGTGATACAGGTTTTGGTTGTTTCCGGTTAAGACGACAAACTGCAGGGAACGCATATAACGAATTTCTTCGACAAGTTGTTCCAACGGCCCGAGTCCGGTACCTCCGCCCATAATCAACACGACCGGGTGGTTCTCCGGCAAGCCCAGTACCTGACGTGCTCTCTCTTTCGAGAGTTCCTCATAAAATGCGGCATTGACGGGAATGCCTGTCTGATGCAAAGTTAAGCCCGTTGTCCACTGAATCCGTTCCAACTGGCTTTGATTGAGCAAATATTTCGGAACGAACAATGCATGCGGTAACCGCGCCAGCCAAATGGGGTGCAGTTCATAATCCGTAATCACTCCGACTGTCGGTATTTTCTCCCAGTGTGCAGGGCACAATATCAAAGCAAAAGGATGGGTGGTCACAATTCTTGTCGGACGCACATCCTCCAACAGCTGTGCCATTTTTTTCCGGATCGACCATCCCATCTTTTCGATCACTTCGCTCGAAACATACCGAAACATCTTGTTATGATGAGTCCAGTCATACAAATAATGATATACCGTTGGAAATTTATTGAGCATTCCCTGATATCCAGATTGCAGCAGGGGATGGAAGGTACTAGGGATCAATTCCAGTAAATCAACCACCTCCGCTGTTACTGCAGGCATTTTTTCGAATTCATACTTCAGTGCCTTTGCGGCAGAATTATGGCCGGTACCGAAGCCCATAGTCAGCAGTAATATGCGTTCGATGGCACTTCCCCTCCTTTTTGACCCGTCTACCCCTATTATACTTTTCCCATTTATTCCAGTATATAAATCCGAACTTACATTAAACAAAATTAAAAAAGTTCATATCCGGTTAACGTTCTCTTGCCAGTTCATCCTGTGCCATGCGAACCAATTCCTTCACCATATGTCCCCCGATAAAACCGCCTATTTTGCCGGCATCCGTAGCCCGGATGTCTCCATTTCCCGTTTTCTTCAGTGGAATATTCAACTGCTTGGCTACTTCCATACTTACGTCTTCCGGATATTGAATATGCCTTCCGGTTACTTCACTTATTATCAGTTTTTTTAACTGATTTAATTCATTGCGTTTTTCTTGTGACCGGGACAATTGAACCACCTCCTCGCAAATAGTATGCCTTGAGGAGATCAGGTTATAAACAACTGTATTTTCCTATTCTACACTTTTTTAAAACAGAGGGCAAAACCATAAAAAAGCCTGTTCATCGTAAAGAGAGCCCGAAAATATACCGGTCGGACGGTCACCTCATAAATACATGTTTGCCAATACGTGTTTTTGCGCTTTTGACCGCTTTTTCCTTCATCCAATCGGAAGTGGCAATCTCTGGATTATAGTAATAAACCGCCCCATAAGTCGGGTCTGCTCCCTGAATAGCTTTTTCTACCGCTTTTACAGCTTCCCGGTCAGGTACCAGGTGAATCTGCCCATCCTCTACGGCCGTAAAGGCATTTTCCTGGTAAACAACTCCATGAACGCTGTCCGGAAAATCGGCATGGTCGATCCGATTCAAAATAACGGCCGCCACTGCCACCTGTCCGCGAAAGGATTCTCCACGCGCTTCACTATAAACAGCTTTTGCCAGCAGCCTCTTTTCAGAAGCGGAAAATTCAGATGTGTTTCCTTTTTCTGATTGGTTGGCAGTCACTTTTTTATGTTTTGGAACCGCTTTTTCCGGTTTCTGTCCGGTTGACAAATGAACCGGTTGCGGTTTGTTTTTTTTCGATACGATCATGCCGGTGCGAAGCAGCCGTGCTGACTCCGCCTGCTCCATCTCTGCAACATGCCTTCTGTAATCAATATTGTCAACGATTCTTTCAGGCATTAGCGGGTCAGCCATTTTGGCGTAACCCTTGTCGATTGCAATGGACAACACAGTCACCGCCAGGAAAAAAATCCCCATCGCTGATATACTTTTTGCAATATTCATAAAAACCCTCCCAATTTTATTGTGAGGTAAACTTCTTTAAATTCTCCCGTTATTCTAAGACAAGGGGTATTTAAACACAATAGTAATTAATTGGAATTGGCCTGAAACAAAAAAGAACGCCCCGTTAAGAAGCGGCGTTCTTTCTACTGTTTATCATTATCCGCGGGCAGCGAGATAACGTTTGTTCACTTCATCCCAGTTTACGATGTTCCAGAATGCTTTTACATAATCGGGACGTTTGTTTTGATACTTCAGATAGTAAGCATGCTCCCATACATCCAGCCCCAGAACGGGGATTGTCCCTTCCATTAACGGGCTGTCCTGGTTTGGAGTGCTGGTCACTTCAAGCCTTCCATTTTTGACAACCAGCCATGCCCATCCGCTTCCAAAGCGTTTTACTGCGGCTTCATTAAATTTTTCCCTGAATGCCTCAAAGCTTCCAAATTCGGAATGAATGGCATCAGCCACTTCGCCCGTGGGAGCACCTCCGCCATTTGGACTCAGCACTTGCCAGAACAGGGAGTGGTTTGCATGTCCCCCACCATTGTTACGAACTGCAGTACGGACGATTTCCGGCAAGGATTGCAAATTGGAAATCAATTCCTCCACGCTTTTGCTCCCGATTTCCAATCCCTCAATCGCAGCATTCAGATTGTTCACATAAGTCGCATGGTGGCGATCATGGTGAATCTCCATTGTCATCGCATCAAAATAAGGTTCCAAAGCATCTGTTGCATATGGCAGCGGCGGTAATTCGTATTTTGCCATTGTATCCCCTCCTGAAACGTGTTTGGTACAAGCCTTGTCATCTTGGGAAATTTGTTTCCAAAACATAATATACAAAATAAACATCTATATTTATTATGTCGGAGCAAGTGTCATTAGTCAACTGAGACCTTTGAAAAAATGGAAACTAATTCGGTTATATTTTGCAAAATATAATCCGCCCCCAGATCTTCAAACTTTGTTCTGGCTGCTTCTCCAGCAAGTCCTGTCAACGTGGCCGCAAAATCACATCCCATTTTGCGGGCGGCGAAGCAGTCGGCTACAGAATCTCCTACAACCAGAATCTCTTTTCCGTTTGCGAGTGGCAAAGGATGGTCCAGGCATTCTTTTAATAATTTATCCTTCCCGAAAAACGCCCGTAAATATGTAAATGGTTCCGGTTTCCCAAGCGGCGCACGATCCGGGTATGCTTTCTCTGCGGCAATCACATCCGTTGCGGTGGCAATATGCTTTTCATCCAGCAGGGAAAACCAGCCAAATGATTGAAAGGGAACTTTCGTCTCCAGGAATGAACGGCCGGTGCCTATCCCCACTTTAACCCCTTTTTCTTCCAGCATCATGAGCAGTTGTTTGATCCGGTCCGGATCGGCCAAAGCAATCTCATTCTCGAGAAATCCTTCTTTTCCATGCTGTCTGGCTGGCTTGCCTTCAGTTTTTTCATAAAGGCATTCTCCCAAATACCACTCCTGATAAACCGAATAACCCAATTCCCACAACAATGATTTCCGGGAAAACTGCTCAACAGGAATATCAAACCAGTCGCTGGCCAATTTGTTAAAATAAACGAGTAATTCATGCTTGTCCAATTGCTCCTGTCCCGAAAAAAGCGAAATAAACCGGTCAAACCGGGGCACAAAACCGGCGGCCTCCTTTTTAATGTTGCGCAAGGATACTTCTGTTACCGGTTTTAGGAGAAAGCGTTTGACCAGATCCGGCTGATCCCGGTACAATCCCTTGAGCAGCAATAAAAGTTGTCCTGAAAATGTGAGATAAACCATATCCCAATTTGAATTAAGCCCTCTTTCTTTCATCCAGTCCAAAACCTGATCTTTTACAAATACCTGTTCGCGAATCTTGCGGATTGTGTCTTCGGAAGGCTTAACAACATGCCTGCTTTGATCCAGCCCCAAAAAATGCGGAGCATTCAGCAGTTCCCAGACCGATAATGCCGACGCATCAAAACAGCGCTCCTCACTCAAAAAAACACCATCCACATCAAACAAGATCACTTTATACATAAATACCGCCTCCAGTTAAAAACGCATGATCTTTCGCTTCATTGTAATAAAGCAAAATTATTCCCGCAAGAGAATTTCCATTAATTTTGTCTTTATCTTCGGAAAAATCGGTTTGTCTCTTCCAAATTTTCGGTACAACAAGTTTTCTTCACAAAACCTGTAATATCCAGTATTATCTAAATAGGGAGAGAGTGACTTTGTTTTCTATCCTTTCAAAGAGGGGAGGTAATCGATTGATTCGCTTAAATTGGACATCTTTTTTTATTCTGACTTTTTCCTTCGCTTTGGCTATGCTGTTGATCCCTGCCCCCGTCACCCATGCTGCCCCGGCGGACTACAAGATCGAGGTGAACAAGGCAACCAACAGGCTTTATCTGTATGAAGGAAACACCGTTAAAAAAGTTTACCCCGTTGCTACCGGTCGCACATCAAAACTGACTCCGGAAGGAACATTTCCCGTTGCGGTCAAGATCAACAAGCCGGGCTGGAAAGGCATCGCTGGAGGAGATCCTGAAAATCCGCTTGGCGACCGCTGGATCGGTTTAACCGTTAACGGAGACCTGGGAAGAACCTATGGAATTCACGGAACCAACCAGCCGACATCAATTGGAAAACATGTTTCCAACGGTTGTGTGCGGATGCAGAACCAGGATGTGATCGAACTGGCAAAATTGATCCCTGAAGGCACCCCGGTCTGGATCCATAGCGGAAAAAGCAACAACCAGTGGCGGGGAAATCATAAACAGGGATTACAGCCGGCATCCGGAACCGGCACCATCACCGGCAATGCAGTAAATGCCCGGACAGGTCCGTCACTGGGTGCATTTATCATTACCAAATTGAATAAAGGTACCCGTTTGGCCATTACCGGAACAGTAAACGATTGGGTACAGGTCCGGCTTACGAACGGTCAGACGGCCTTTGTCTACCAATCCTATATTCGTGGGAATTTTCATAAAACCGATCATTTCCTTGTCGTCAACGTGTACCTGGCCAACATCCGGTCAGCGCCTTCGCTTTCTTCCACCGTATTGCAACGGGTTCCCAAAGGCATGATCCTGACCAAAACCGGGAAAGTGGGGGACTTTTACCAAATCAGGCTGAAAGACGGCTCAACTGCTTATATTCATGAAACCTGTGTTACCGATTGAAAACAGTGCCGGGAAGAACGCCTTGTAAAACAGGGCGTTCTTCCATTTTCCGGGAAAAACATGTCCTGAAAATGACCTCCGGTACACCCCCAAAAATGCCTTATACGCCTTAATCAAGGCGTTTTTTTAATCCCGATTTCAAATAATAGTTAAAATCATTCCAAAGTATTACCTGATTTTTGCTGTATAGTAAAAACAACCAATCCTTTCTTTTACAGGTACGTGCAACGTTTATTCCCAGGTTGTTCAAAAACAATTTGAAGGTCATTCTCAAACAAGCATGATGAAACCCTGCTCGGGAGGGATCATGAAAAAGTGAAACACTGGAAATGGATTTTTACATCCATTTTGGCCATTATTCTGATCTTCGGGGCTTATTTTGGAACGGTTCAGGCTGCCGCAAATTACCAGATTGAAATCAATAAATCGACCAACAAGCTATACCTGTACAAAGATGGCATCTTGCAAAAAACCTATTCAATAGCAACCAGCCGTTCCAATGAATTAACTCCCGAAGGGACTTTTACAATGGTTGTAAAAATCAATCAGCCCGGATGGAAAAATATTCCAGGCGGCAACCCGCGTAATCCTTTGGGCGAAAAATGGCTGGGATTCAGCGTAAATGACGATAGCGGCCGAACTTACGGAATTCATGGCACAAACGAACCGGAAAGCATCGGCCATCATGTTTCCAACGGATGTGTGCGGATGGATAAAAGAGGTATTAACGAATTGTATAAAACCATCCCCGAAGGTACTCCCATATGGATTCACAGTGGAAAATCGACCGGCAAGTGGGCAGGTGATCCCTCATATGCCGTTCAACCTCTCAGGGGGCAGCTGAGAGTAACGGTCGACCTGGCCAATATCCGTACAGGTCCGTCACTGGGCGCGTTTATCATTCAACAGGCTGAAACCGGAACAACCCTCGACATGACCGGTTTCGTCAATGAATGGTATCAAATTGAGACACCTGACGGGAAAACCGGTTTTATCCATAAATCCACAGTCGCCAATAATTCCGCCATTGCGAAGCCAAACCGGTTTATCCAGGCCACAGGATATCTCAAGGTTACCGGATCGATGACAAACATCCGCTCCAATCCGTCATTGACCGCACCGATTGTGCAAAAGGCAAAAAGGGGAACCGAATTGATTTTGACTGGAGAAAACGGGAGCTGGTATCGCGTCCGTCTTCCCAGCGGTTTTATCGCTTATGTCCATAAAAGCACCGCTGAAAAAGATATCAGCAAAAAACCGGATTCAAAACTGATTACGACCCGGTTCTTCCTGGCCAATATCCGGAATGCCCCTTCCCGACATGCAGCCATTATTATGCGGGTGGCCCGGAATACACAACTTGAAAAAATTGGAACCAATGGTGAGTGGCAGATCATCAGGCTAAAAGACGGCCGGACCGGATTTATCCATAATCGTGTGGCAAATTAGCCAAAATACAGGAGAAGCCCTGTAAAGAAAGGGGCTTCTCCTGTTTCTGTCTATTTAATGGTCAACATCCGGTCAAGCGCTATTTTCGACCAATGTTTGATTTCGTCGTTCACTTCCATTACATGAACCGGCTTGCCTTCAATGATGCTTTCCAGCGTCCACAACAAGTGCGGCCGGTCAATCCGGTTCATGGTCAGGCATGGGCACATTGTTGTGCTTAACAATTCAATATGCTGTTCAGGATGTTCCTGTGCCAGCCGTTGCACCAGGTTGACTTCTGTCCCGATTGCCCAGCGACTGCCAGCCGGCGCTTCCCCGATTTTTTTGATGATATAACCGGTTGAGCCGGCGTCATCAGCCAGTTTGACAACATCGAAGGAGCATTCCGGATGCACAATCACTTTCATTTCCGGATCCCGCTCACGAACGCGGCGCACTTGTTCAGGAGTGAACTTTTGATGCACAGAACAATGCCCTTTCCACAAAATCATGCGCATCTGGTTGAAAGGACCTTGCACATCTCCAAACTGACCCTGAACCGGATCCCAAATCACCATTTGCTCCAGAGGAATGCCCATTTTAAAATAGGCTGTATTGCGACCCAGGTGTTGGTCCGGTAAAAAGAAAACATGCTTCTTCCGTGCAAAGGCCCACGCCATAACTTCATGGGCATTGGATGAGGTGCATGTAGTCCCTCCATGTTTCCCCACAAACGCCTTGACCGCGGCAGTTGAATTGACATAGGTCAGGGGAATCACCGTATCGCCAAACTTCTCCTGAATCGCTTCCCAGGCTTCTTCCACTTCTTCAATATCCGCCATATCCGCCATGGAACAGCCTGCGCGAAGATCCGGCAGGAATACGGTTTGTCCCGGTTCTGACAAGGTTTCGGCAGTTTCGGCCATAAAATGGACTCCGCAAAAAACAATATATTTTGCTTCTTTCTGACCAGTCCCGATTTTTGCCAACCGCAATGAATCACCGCGGAAATCCGCATATTTGATAACATCATCCCGTTGGTAATGATGTCCCAATATCACCAAATCAGAGCCAAGTTTTTCCCTGGCCTGCTGAATTCGTCTGTCCAGTTCTTCACTGCTCATATTCCGGTAAATTTCCGGAAGATCCTGATCAATGTAATTCATTACCTCACTGGTCAACCCTTTCTTCCCTCCTCAAAATCCAGACTGATATCCAGCGCCTTAATCGAATGGGTAATCCACCCCAGCGATACCGCCTGTACTCCGGTTTCAGCTATCGGGCGAATGGTTTCCGGCGTAATGCCGCCTGACGCTTCCGTAAAAATGCGGCCGTCAATCAGACGGACTGCCTCCCGCAAGGTATCAAGATCCATATTATCAAGCAAGATGGCATCGACATCATATTTTAAAATCTCACGGACTTGCTCCAATGTATCTGCTTCTACTTCAATTTTAACCATAGGACCCACACGCTTGCGGGCCAGTTCAATCGCCTTGGCCAAACTTCCAGCCATTGCAATATGATTGTCTTTGATCATGACACTATGGCTTAATCCCAAACGGTGATTGGTACCGCCACCGATCCGAACTGCATATTTTTCCAACTGTCTCAAGCCAGGGGTTGTTTTCCGGGTATCCAGGACCTGGCAGGAAAGCCCGTCCAACTTCTCCACCAGTCGTCTGGTTGCTGTTGCAATGCCTGACATTCTTTGCAAGAGGTTCAGTGCCACCCGTTCACCCGTCAGAATAGTCTGGGTAGAACCGGTAATCCGGGCAATCGCTGTTCCTTTTTCAACCTGATCTCCCTCGTTAATGAAGAACTCCCACTCAATCCCGGAGTCCAATTCCTGAAAGACTGCCTGAATCACGGGAAGTCCGGCAATAACTCCTTTTTGTTTGGCGATAAACAGAAAAGAACTTTTATGGTTTTTCGGCACCAGCGCTTCCGTTGTCAGATCACCAACACCAATATCTTCGTTCAATACTTCACGAATCCATTCTCTCAATTTAATCCAGTTCATTCTGAAGCTCCCTATATCACTTTATGTTTTCCAGCCCATGCCGGAACTGTTTCCGGATAATCATAGCGATAATGTCCGCCTCTGCTCTCTTCACGCCACAGAGCCGCTTTCATGATTAACTGTGCAGTTGTTAACATATTACGGGATTCAAACATTCCTGGCAATAATTTTGCGGACAATTGTTCCAATTTTGAAAGGCCTTCCTTCAATCCGTCTGATGAACGGATAATCCCTGCATGATCCCAGACAATCTGCCGTATTTTATTCTTGATTTTTTCCTCATCCTGTCTGTCCGTGCACACATCAGGGATCAGAGACGGATCCACATCCGCAGTCTGATCTTCATAAGCAGACAATCGAGCAGCTACGCGTTGGGCAAAAACCGCTCCTTCCAACAGAGAATTGCTTGCCAGCCGGTTTGCGCCATGAACTCCTGTGCAGGCAACCTCCCCACAAGCAAACAAACGGGGCAAAGATGTTCTTCCATAGGAATCGGTGCGAATTCCTCCCATGATGAAATGAGCAGCCGGTCTGACCGGAATCAGGTCATGGACGGGATCGATCCCCATCTTGCCACAGGCATCATAAATTTTTGGAAACCTGTTTTTAAAATGCTGTCCGATTTTTGTCGCGTCCAGATAAATATTCCTTCCCTGCTGCATTTCTGCATAAATGGCCTTGGAGACGACATCACGGGGGGCCAGATCTTTCCATTCGTGATAACGTTTCATAAACGCTTCTCCCAAATCATTGACCAAAACTGCTCCTTCTCCGCGGACCGCTTCGGATATCAGGAACATCGGGTTGGTTTCCACCGCAAGCGCTGTCGGATGGAACTGGACAAACTCCATATCCATCAGCCACACGCCCGCACGATGCGCTATGGCAAATCCATCACCGGTAGCAACCAGATCATTCGTTGTATAACGAAATACTTGCCCACATCCGCCCGTAGCCAGCACAACGCCTTTCTGCGCCAGATAAACCGTCGGATGCTGGTCTGCGTCAAGTGCCGTGACTCCACGGCAAACTCCGTCGGTAACAATCAGATCTGCTACCATGGTATGCGTCTTTACCTCTATGTCGGGCTGATGAGCAAGTTGACGCAGCAATGTCGAGGTAATCCCCGCACCAGTAGAATCACCGTGCACACGCAGGATCCGTGAGACGGAATGGGCTCCCTCCCTGGCCAGTGCATACTGGTTCCCGCTCTTGTCAAAAGGAGTTCCCCAATCGATCAGCATCTTGATGGTTTTGGGGGCCATCCTGACCATCAAATCGACGGACTCCGGATTGCACAAGTCTGCACCTGTCCGCAGCGTATCCCGCAAATGAAGTTCGGGAGAATCCTTTTCTCCAACTGCTGCGGCAATGCCACCCTGGGCCCGAAAAGAATTGCTCTCGACTTCCCGCGCCTTTGTCAAAACGGCAACTTTTCCGGTTTTTGCCAGAAAAAGCGCTGTTGTCAAGCCTGCAATCCCACTGCCTACTACAATATAGTCGGTAACCACTCGATTCATAATTTCAGGATTCCTTTCGCAAAATCTTAACAAATTATTCATTTTTATTTTCTCAATAAAAAAAGGAATGTCAACCACAAATTTTCTCCTTTTTATTATAAACGAATTGTCAAAAAAGGTCTTTCATCCTCTTTTTTTCGCTATAATAGTTGAAGAAGCCTTATAGAACGGAGGTTTTTTAATGTGAAAGCAATTTATCTGGACTACGCAGCAACAAGTCCGGTACGGTCTGAAGCACTTGAAGCAATGCTTCCGTTTTTCCAGGCTGAATATGCCAATCCCGGAAGTTTGCATGATTTCGGGCAACGAAACAGGGAAGCGATTGAACTGGCCCGCAAACAGATTGCCAGGGCAATTGGCGCTTCGTCACCCAGAGAAGTTATTTTTACAGGAAGCGGAAGTGAAGCGAATAACCTTGCAATTTTGGGGACGGCCAGAAAACACAGGCACCGTGGTAATCACATCGTTACTTCTTCCATTGAACATCCATCGGTTCTGCAAGTTTGTAAACACTTGGAAAGAGAAGGATTCCAGGTCACCTATCTTCCTGTCAATTCATACGGACAGGTTTCGGTCAGTGACCTGAAAAAAGCTCTTACAGACCAAACGATTCTGGTAAGCATCATGGCAGCCAACAATGAAGTGGGGTCGCTGCAGCCGATTGCTGAAATTGGTCGATTGATTGCCGAAACTCCCATCCTGTTCCACACGGATGCGATGCAATTTTTTGGAAAGTTGCCTCTTTCCGTGCAAGATTTCGGCGCAGACCTGATGTCGATCAGCGGACACAAGATTTACGGCCCCAAAGGCATCGGTGCCCTTTATGTAAAAAAAGGTACGCGCATTGATCCCGTCCTGTTTGGCGGAGGACAAGAGAGGGGATTGCGTCCCGGTACATTGAACACACCGGCAATTATCGGTTTTGGAACAGCCGCTTATCTGGCCGCGAAAGAAGTGACTTTTGAAAGGAAACGGTTAAGTCGTTTGCGCGATCACTGCTGGCAGCGCATTAAAGAGGAAATCGGCCAGGTCGATTTGAACGGGCATCCTTCCAGTCGATTGCCCAATAACCTGAACCTCAGCTTTCATGGAGTAGAAGGCCAGGCCGTCTTGCTGGAACTGAACCGAAAGCAGATTTATGTTTCCAGCGGTTCAGCATGCAGTGCCGGAAAGCACGCCCCTTCCCACGTGCTTGTTGCCATGGGCAAAAGCGAAGATGCGGCATACCAGAGCGTTCGGATCTCATTCGGGAAAGAAACAACCGAGTCGGATATCGACCAGCTGGTTGAAGCATTAAAGGATATTCTCGGTTATTTGCGTTCACTGTTCCATCACGACAAGCTTTAAGATGTGGAGGATGTTTCATTGCATAAACTATTAAAAATAGCCCTGAAATTGCTGATTGCATTCGCCATTGCAGGTTTGTTTTGGATTTTGTTTGTCTATTTGCAACTGGTCAATTATGAGGATCCCGAACAGGTCTATCTGATGGGAACACCGATCGCTTATGCCTTTGTCTTTTTCTTTTTATGCGTAGTCATCCTTTTTATCTTTTCATTTATTAAAAACCGGGACTGTCCGGCCAAATTAAAGCGGCACTTTTTTCTGTTTTCCTTTTTCTATCTGATCAGCGGAATTCTCGTAATCCTGAGTTTTGACAACTATTTGCTGGTTACTCCCCGGGGAATGGGATACAGCTATTTTTTCCAGATCGAGGATATGCAATTCCATCGGTGGCAGGATATTGACCACGTTGAGCTCGATTACAAACCGGAACAGCTTACGCTTATGACGGAAAAACTTCGCCTTCAGTATCACATTCACTTTAAAGACGGAACCCGATACAATTTGAACGGATACAATTCACCACTGTTTGATGCCGACCAGTTTAAAGCGATCCATCGGACTTTATTGCGGGAAAATGTTCCCGTCACCATTAAACGTCCTCTTCCGGAAAATATTCAAACCGATTCATTTATATATGAGATGTTCCACCTGCATTTGGAATAAAACACCCCTCACCAAGCTGATGTGCACCCCTTAAAAT